>JACRCZ010000024.1 GCA_016218765.1 Deltaproteobacteria bacterium
CGCGGGCCGCGCCGGGGTCGAGGGCGTCGCCGAGCCGCGTCGCCCCGGGCGGATCGGTCGACCAGACCGACGCGAGCGCGGAGAACATCGGGGCGCCGGCGCGCGGACCGAAGGTCACGGCAATCTCGGGGGAGAACACGAGGTCCTCCAGCCGCAGCAGCTCCGCAGCGGGCGCCGCGCCCCCCCCCTCGCCGGGCCGCGAGCACACGACGGGATTGAAGTAGAAGGCGTCCTGCGCTTCCCCCGTCACGAGACGCTCGACGAACAGGTCGCCCAGCGCCGGGGATACCTCGGCGATCGCGTCGCGCACCGTCGCGGCATCGATGTAGCGGCCGGTGGGCAGGGCAGGGTGGGTGATGCTGAAGCGGGCGCGGCAGACGTGTTGTCGCTCGGCCTCGAGCAGGCATTCGACGGCACGCGCCAGCCGCCCGGGCTTCATCTGGCCCGCGTGCTCGGGATCGACGGAGAGCACGACGGTGAGCCGGTCCGATCCGGAATCGCCGAGCCGCTCGTTGATCCGTGCCCCGGCCGCCGTGGGCTCGGTGCCCAGCGCGAGCCCGTTGGTGAAGATCTCGACCTCGCGCGCCGCGCGGAAAGCGAGGCCGGACACCGCGGCGATTTGCGGGTGCAGGAACGGCTCGCCTCCGAGCAGCGTGAGGCGCTCGACGCCGGACAGCGCGCGGGCCACGCGGCGGAACGTCCCGAGCGGCATCGCGGCGCGGTCCCGCACGCCGGCGGCGATGCAGAACGGGCAGTGCAGCGAGCAGGCGTGGGTCAGGTCGACGGTGGCGGCGGCGCCCATCGCGCGCGGAGCCTCGCGGAACACGCGCACGCGCCGGTAGAACGAGTTGAAGAAGTGCGGCCGCACGCGCGCCGCCGCCCGCAGGGCGTTGCCGAGCGTCATCGGCGCACTCGCCCCCGGACCCCCGGCTCGCACACCGCCTCGTAGCGCCCGACGCACATGCGGCACCCGCCGTGGCGCCCCGCCTCGCGCTCGAAACGCGCCATCGCGGACGAGGTGACGACGTCCAGCAGGGTCGCGTCGTGGAGGTTGCCCAGCCCGCCGCCCTTGCGGATGAGCGAGGGCATGTCGCAGGGGTAGACGTCGCCGTTCACCGTCACGAAGAGGTTCCAGCCCGCCGCCAGGCACCGGCTCGCCCGGCTCGCCTGGCGCGTGTTGTAGCAGCCCGACGAGATCAGCCCGATCGCCGCCTCCCGCGAAACGTCCCACGACCGGAACTCCGGCCGGAAGTCCACGTGCACGCCCCGCCGCGCCGCCTCGCGCTCGATCGCCGGGACAATCGTCTCCAGCAGCTCCCGCGCCCGCCCCCGCGACGGCCAGCGCGGCAAGGTCGAAGCCACCGGCCCGCTGATCGGCAGGAAGAACTCGTGGAACCGGATCCCCAGCCGACCGCTCAATCGCACGAGGTCCACCAGGTCGTGCAGGTTCTGCTCCAGGATCACCGTGCTCGCGAAGGCCTCGATGCCCTTCGTCGCCGCCAGCGCCCGCAGTGCACGCACCGCCCGGTCGAACATCCCCGGGAGCTGCCGGATCGAGTCGTGGATCTCCGCCCGCGAACCGTCAATCGACACCACGATCCGGCTCACCCCCGCCTCGCGCAGCTTCCGCGCGTACGCCGGCGTCACGTAGTACCCGGTCGTGATGAACATGCACCCCATCCCCAGCCACCGCGCATGGCGCACCAGCTCGAAGATGTCCCGCCGCAGCGTCACCTCGCCGCCGAACACGTCCAGCATCCGGACGCCCAGCAGCCCCGCCTCCTCCATCGTTCGCAGCACCTCCCGCAGCGGCATGTGCGGGCGCTTGAAGTAGCCGACCAGGTTGCACATCAGGCAGCGGCACATGCACGACTCGGTGACCTGCAGCGACATCCCCTCGTGCCGGACCGCCGCCAGCCCGCTCTGCGCCCCCTCCGCCGCCACGACGGCAGCACGGAACCCCCCGCGGCGCCCCTCCGACGGCAGCTCGTAGCGCACCGGCACGAACCCCCGCCCACGCAGCGCACGCAGCACCTCGACCGGCTCCCCAGGGTCCGGTCGCCGCGGCATCGCCGCCCCTTCGTCGAGCAGCCAGACCTCGCGCACCGGCACCGCAATCCCCGCAGGCCGATCCAAGCCCCGCGGCCCGCTGCGGCCGCCGTCCGGCTCGAACGGCACGAAGCACGCGGCGCACTCGTGGAGCCGGTGGCACCCCTCGCACGGCGCGGCCAGCCCCAGCGGCGCGGGGTGCTGACCGCCCGCGGCGAGCCAGACCTGGCCGTGCGCGAGCTTGGCGTGCAGCAGCACGGGCGTGGCCGCGCGTCCCGCGAGCCGCCACAGCCGTGCCGGCCCCCCGGCCATCGTCACGACGTGATCCGGCCCGCGCAGCGGCCGGCGGCCCGGCTTGCGCCAGGGACAGTCGGCGACGTCGAACGCGACCAGGCGTCGCACGGCCCGGAACGCGAGATGCCCCGGCGCCCTCACGCGCGCGTCCCCCGCGCGACCTTGCCCCTCTCCCTGGCCGTCCCCCCCCCTTTGCGTCCCTTGCGGTCCTTTGCGCCCTTTGCCCCCTCTGCGCCCTTGACCCCTCCGACGGCACGGAACTCGTCGGCGCCCCAGATCGCGACGTACTTCGTCCACGGGCCTTCGCAGATCCGGGCGGCGGCGCAGGCCTCGCAGACCGGCAGGCGCGCCTTGAGCGTCGTCGAACGCGTGCGGCGCCAGTTGAAGCGGTGCGGCACCACGGCGTCGCGGAACTCGGAGACGTCCGTGTCGAGGTCCCGGAACTCGCCGATGTACCGTCGCGCGAACGCCGCGTTGGCCAGGAACGAGGGCGGCCAGAGGCACACGGGGATGTCGCCGAACGTGATGGTCATGCGCAGATGCCGGTGGTTCTCGACGATCAGGCGCAACGCCTCGCGCACGGCGTCCGGGAGCCGCGGCACGAGCTCGCGATTCCCCGCCGCCTGGTGCTCGGGCCGCAGGAAGTTGAAGCGCATGTCGGAAATGCCGCGGGCCCGGAAGAACCGCGCCATCTCCGTGAGGCGGTTCCAGTTCAGGCCGTGGATGCACGAGTTGAGCGAGACGCCGTCGCGGAGATGTCCCGCCGCCGCGGCCCGGACGAGGTTGTCGATCCCGGCGAGCTTCTCGGCAAACGCGCCCTTGCGGCCGTTGATGCGGTCCTCGACCGCGGCCTCGTGGCTGTGGATCGAGACCGCGAAGCGGGTCACGCCGGCCTCCAGCAGCTTGTCCAGGACCTCCTGCCGGGCGAGCCGGCGGCCGTTGGTGCACAGCGAGATGCGGGTGAAGCCCTTCTCGCGGGCGAGCCGGATCACCTCGACCGCGCGCGGGTAGTAGGTGATCTCGCCGCCGAGGAACCCCAGCGCGTGGTAGCCGCGAGCGGCGGCGCGATCGATCTCGGCCACGACGCGTTCCTTGGAGACCCACCGGCGGCCCGCGGCGTTGACCTGCGAGTTCACGCAGAACACGCAACGGTTGTTGCAGACCATGCCGATGTTGATCTCGATGTTCCTCATCACCGGCGCACTGTAGCACGGCGGGACGCCGGCAGACGGTCGCCAACATCCCATCAGCCCGGCCGGCCGTCCCTGACGTCCGATCGAACGGCCGGACGTGAGACGGGGTCGGGTGGAGCACGCTCGAATGCCGAGGGTGGCCCAACACTTCCGGGGAAGGTACACTCCGGGTCGGAGGTGACACTGCGGCCATGCGGCTTGGAATATCGCCGCCAGTCCGCGTCGGCGCGTTCATGGTCGCGCTCGCTGCCGCGCTCCTTGCTTGCCCGCCGGGTCGCCGCCTGGAAGGACCGGGCGACTCGGGGCCGCACGACGTCACTGCGACGGACGACGGCTCGTCCGAGCGGAGCGAGGCCGATGACGCGCCGCTCCCGCGAGACGGCGACGACGCCCACGACGGCGACGACGGCCACGACGACGGCGACGCAACCGACGATGCCGAGGACGTCACCCCGCCCGACCTGTGCGAGGACCCGCCCGTCGGCCCCGTCGCGTTCGGCACGCCGTGCCTGGAAGATACCGACTGCGAGCCCGGCCTCGTGTGCTGGACCGAAACGGTCGATGTCTTCGACGGCCTGGAGTACTACCGGTGGCCGGGCGGCTACTGCGTCGCGTGGGGTTGGGAGGACGCGGGCTGCGACCCGGGCGATCCCGGAGCCTGCGGACGGGGAGCCGTCTGCGCGTACCTCGGGACCGCCCCGCCTCCGGAGGGCCGGCGCGCCTACGGCTGCCTCGACGCCTGCGACCCGCTGACCTCGGACGGCCGGCCGCATGCCGACAACTGCGACTGCCGTACCGGGTACGAGTGCACGCTCGGCCTCGGCCTCTGCACCCAGGGGTGCTCCAACAGCCGCGAGTGCTGCGAGATCTGGGTCGACGGCGAGGGCGGACCCGCGGACGACGTCCGGCAGTGGGACGAGGTCGTCCTGCTCCCGCCGGAGGTCTGCTCGAACCGCTGCGACCCCGCGACCTGGCGGTGCGGCAACGAGGGGTGTGCCGGGGGCGACTGCGCGTTCGGCGACCCGTGCAACCACGACACCGACTGCCCCGCCGGGAACTGGTGCCGGTTCCTCGCCCCCGCGGGCCACGCCGCTCCCGGCGGCGTCTGCACGCTCGACGCTTGCGACGCTCCCGGACGCGCCTGCCCGGGCGGGACCGTCTGCGCCGATCTTTGGGAGTTCGCTCCCTTGGGCGGCTTCTCCTGCGTCGCGTCGTGCACGCCGCGCGTTCCTCCCGTCGAGTCCGGCTGTCCGGCGACACTGTCGTGCCACGAGCTGCTCGACCCGTCCGGCACGCCCGTCGTGGGCTGCCTCCTCCCGTGCACGCCGTCCGAACCGGGCGCGTGCCCTCCGGGGATGGCCTGCGGACTCGTCTCCGGCGGCTGCCTCGACGGGGCGGCCACGGACGCCGACGGCGACACGATCTCCGACCTCCACGAGAACGACGTGGACACCGACGCCGACGGGATTCCCGACCGGTTCGATCGCGATTCCGACTCCGACGGGCTCCCGGACGCCGAAGAGGCGGGAGATGCCGACCTCGCGACCCCGCCGGCCAACTGCGACGGCGACACGTTGCCCAACCACCGCGACACCGACAGCGACAACGACTGCCTGCGGGACCTGGACGAGGTCGCTCTCCACGACTCGGACCCTTGTCTGCTCGACACAGACGGCGACGGCGCCGACGACCTGATCGAGGTCTCGTGCGGCAGCGACCCGCGCGACCCGACGGAGAACCCGCTGCGTCGAGGCGACATCATCTTTCTCGAACCCTACCTCGACGCCCCGCGGCCGGCGGACGCGACGATCGTCTTCTCCACCTCGCTCCAGCGCGCCGACGTCTACTTCCTCCTCGACACCAGCGCCTCGATGACCGCGGAAAGGGCCGCCTTCCGGGACTCCGTCCTCGGACTCATCATTCCCGGCGTCCGGGCGGCAATCCCCGACTCGTGGTTCGGCCTGGGCCGGTTCTCCGACTTCCCGCTCGCACCCTACGGGGCGTCCGGCGACGAGGCGTACGCGAACGGCGTGCCGATGACGAGCGACCCGGCGGCCGTGCGCGCCGCGGCCGACTCGTTCGCCGCGCAGGACGGCGGCGACGAGCCCGACGCGCAGGTGCCCGCGCTCTACACGCTCGCGACGGGACGCAACGACCACGTCTGCCCGCGCCCCGCCCTCCCTTTCTGCGTCACGGGCGGCTACCCGTGCTTCCGCACCGGGGCCGTGCCGCTCGTCGTGCTGATCACCGACTCGACCTTCCACTCCGGTCCCGGGGAGACCGACCCCTACGGCATGCTCGACACCGGCGACTGCGCGGCGTTTCGCACGACCTACGAGGACGCGCGAGCCGCCCTCGTCGCGGGCGGCGTCCGCGTGCTCGGCATCGAGGCCGGCGGGAGTGCCGCGGCGCGCACGCAGCTCGAGCAGCTCGTCGCCGACACGGGGGCCGTGACGACGTCGGGGCCGATCGTCCGCGAGGTCCCCGACACGGGAGTCGGGCTCGGCGCCGCGGTCATCCAGGCCGTGGAGGACTACTCGCGCGACGTGTCGGGCGATGTCCGGCTGGTCGCGATCGACGATCCTGCGGACGGCGCGGACGCGGTGGCCGGCTTCCTCGACACGCTGGAGCCCGATCCGTCCGGCGCTTCCGTGTGGGATCCCGCGACCGCGACGTCGCGGATCTGCACGGTGCTGCCGCCCGCGGACGGGGACGGGGACACGCTCGCCGACTCCTACCCCTCCGTGCTCCCCGGCACGTCCGTCTGCTTCCGTCTCCGTCCGCGCATGAACACGACCATGCCCCCCGAACGCGCTCCGCAGATCTTCCGCGTCACACTCGAGGCGCGCTCGAGTCGCGACGTCCCGCTCGACTCCCGCGACGTCTTCTTCCTCGTCCCGTCTTGGGGTTTCTGCGGCGGGTACCCGGGCGACGGGTAGGCGAGGGACGCTCCATGAGCCTGAACGACTGCCCGGTATCCCTCCCGTTCGTCACGTCGAGAGGCCGGACATGAAGTCTCCGCGGAAAGCCGCGGTCGGTCTTCTCCTTTTCGTTGTCGCGCTGGCCGGCGCCGGGTGCGGGCGTGCGAGGACGGACGGACGTTCCGCCGGGGGCGGCGCGGCCGGCCCGTCGGAGGCCGGGTCGTCGGACGCACTCGCCGGCGTGTCGGATGTGCGCACGGTCGGCGGGACGAGCGGCGCCGACGTCGGTCGCGGCGCCCGCTTGTCGGGATTCGACCGTTTCTACTCGTATTCGCCGCCCGCCTACCGCGCGTCCACGGCGGGCGACGCGCTTCCGATCCCGGTCGAGAAGTTCGCCGCGCGACTGGAGGCCATCGAGGTCAGTCGCGAACGCTCGGGGTTCGGACCGTTCCGGGAACAGTTCGGCCTCGACGATGCCGGTCTGGAGAGACTCGCAAAGCAAGGATTCGTCGTCCTTCGACCGTCGGCCGAACGGCCGGGTGGATGGTTCGACCAGTTCGGCCCAGCCTATCGCCACATCCTCATGGACGCGCCCGTCTACGTGACCGCCGACTCCGTGCTCCATCTGTACCACCAGTTGTTCGACCACGCCTTGACGTCGATCGAGAAGGACCGGCTGGCGTCGCTGCTGGGACCGCTGATGGCGGGTCTGTGCGAGTCGGCACGGGATGCGCTCGGGCTTCCCGGTGTCGCCGGCGAGGCCGCCGCAGCGAATCTCGCGGTGGTACAAGTCGTCCAGAGGCTGCTGAATCCCGCAGCGCCAGTCTACGACGGAGTCCTGGAGCAGGTCGAGGCGGAAGTGGCCGCCATCGAAGCCCACGCGGGAGTCGCTCCGAGCGCCGTATTCGGCTACGCAGAGGACTACACGCAGTACGTGCCCCGTGGCCACTACACGCGCGACGGCGAGCTGGGTCGCTATTTTCGGGCGATGATGTGGCTGGGCCGGATGACGTTCCTCGTGCGCGCCGACACGGACCCCGAGCCGCTCGGATCCGTCTCGCTCGCGGCGGCTCGGAGGTTCGCGGCCCAATCGGCATTGCTCGCCCGCTGGCTCGACTCGACTTCCGTGGACGGGCAACCCGCCCGCGACGCCTGGCAGCGCATCTACCGCGCGACGGCGTTCTTCGTCGGTTTCGCCGACGAGCTGACGCCGGCGGAAGTCTACTCTGCGGCGACCCGCGTGCTTGGCGCGTCGTGGGCTCCCGAGGATCTCGCCGACCTCGACAAGCTGGACGCGCTGCGGGAGGCCATCCATGCCGACCGTCAATCCCGGATCCTGCCGGTTCCCACCCCCACCTTCTTCGCCGCGGGGGCAGTCGGCGTCGCGAGGGAAGACGCCCTGGCAGCGACTGCCGGGATGCGCTTCCTCGGACAGCGGTACGTGCCGGATGCCGAAGCGATGGACCGGCTCGTCGCGCCGTGGGTCGGGCCGCTGCTCACCGGGGCGGCTCCGTTCACGGCGATTCCATGGGGCAGCGTGCGTCAACGGGGGTTCGCGCGCGGATTGGACGTGATGACCCTGCTCGGCTCGACCCGCGCCGGCACGATCGTCGAGTCGCTGGGTGATGCCGCCTACGACGGCTTCGCAGCGGCGCTCGAGAAGGCTCGATCGGCGTTCCCTGGACCCTCCGACCCCGGCCGTCACGGCACGCTGTACCTGGCGTGGCTCGATGTGCTCCGGGAGCTTCTGGCGCCGAGCGCCCCGGCGACGCAGCCGCTGCAGACGACGGACGCGTGGACGGACCGGCTGCTCAACACCGCGCTCGTCTCGTGGACCGAGCTGCGGCATGACGCGATCCTCTACGCGGACATGGGGGGCGGGTACGCGCTCGGCGGGCGCTACTCGCCCGCCGGCTTCGTCGACCCCTACCCGGAGCTGTATTCCAGGCTCAGGGCGCTCGGGGCGATGACCCGGCGCGGTCTTGAGGACCTCGACCTGCTCGCGACGACGCCCCGCTTGGCCGAGGCGCTGACCGGCTTCGACGGGCTGCTGGCGCGCCTGCAGTCGTTGGCGGTGTCCGAACTCGAGGACCGGCCCTTCACGCCCGAAGACGACGAGTTCCTGGCAGGGTTCGCCGATCGGCTCGACGGCTTGTGCTGGATGACCGGCGAGGATCCCACGACGGTGGTCGCCGACGTGCAGACGGACCTGGCGACCGGCGAGGTGCTGGAGGAGGGGAGCGGGGCTCTCGAGCTGCTCGTCGCCGTCCTGCGGATCCCCGGGTCCCGGGAGTACTTCGTGGCCGCGGGTCCGGTCTTCTCGTACCACGAGTTCAAGCATCCGATGACCGAGCGCCTGACCGACGAGGCGTGGCGGGAGCTGCTCGCCGGCGACGCACCGCCTTCGCCCCCGGACTGGACATGCTCGTTCCGGCATCCGTGCGGGGCGCGGTCGCTTCCGACCGACAACGCGAGCGCCGGAGGCGCCGCGTTCGACGCCGCGGCCCAGGGGCCGCCCCACGGGCACGTCCGAACCTCGGGCGGCAGCGCGGCCGGAGGAAGCGGGCGCCTCAGCGGAAGTGTCTTCCAGCAGAAGCTGCAGCAGCTCCGCGAGGGAATCGAGCATTGCTACGACCGTGCCCTCTCTGCGGACGCCGCGCTGCAGGGCGAGGCCGTGTTCCTCGTCCGGATCAACGAGCGGGGCGGCGTCAAGGTCGAGCCTGCCGAGTCGAGCGCGACCTTGGACGCGACCGGCGTCGTTTCGTGCGTCGCGAGCCAACTGCGCCGACTGAGCTTCACGCACGCTCCCCCCGAGGGCGGCGACTTCATCGTCCGCGTTCCGTTCAGCTTCCTGCCTCCGCCTTCATAGCGGGACGACTACCAGCCGGGCGGTGCGCAGACGGCTTCGCACGAGGCGATGGCGGTCGCCCCCGAGAGGACGGCAATCCGCCGGAATCGGCTCCGCAACACCGACCGAATCCCGGCGCCGATGTCCACGCCCTTCCTCCTGCATCGCTTCGTGGCGGACCTCCTCCGGGAGCGGCGTCGTGGAGGGGGCCGTCAGGGTGGGGAATCGCGGGGGGCGCGGACCGCTTGTCCGATGCGTCGGGCCATGTTACGGATCATCTCGCCCCGGCAGGGCGGCCACCGGGCGGGAGGCCGGCGTGATCGAACAGGTCAACGTGGCGAACTTCGGGTGTCTGCACGCCGTGAAGGCAGGTCTGACCCCGCTCCATGCCCTGATCGGGCCGAACGACACGGGCAAGAGCACGATGCTGCGGGCGCTGGAAGCGGCCGTGAGGTTCGCGAGTCGTTCCCCGACACGCCCGATGAGAAGTGGAACCGCGATGGAGCGCTTCTCGGCCCCGTCCACCGTGGAGCGGGCGGTTCGGGTCGTCATCCCCGCCGGCGCGTCCTACGCCGTCGCCCGGAACGCAGAGGGCATCTTCGAGGAGATAGCTCCAGCGCGCGAAGGGGGCGGCCGTGCACCTCTCCGAGACCTGGATGTGTCGCCGCTTTCTACCCGCGATGCGCCGACTGAACCTCATGGTCGGCTCCGGCAGGAACTTCGCGGCGTCCGGGTGCTGCGGCTCGACCCGGATGCCCTGCGACTGCCGAGTACCCTGCTTCCGGACGCCTCGTCGATCGGCTTCGCGGACGAGCGGGGAGGCGGCTTGCCCGGCGTCTACGACGCGATCATGAACCGCGGTGACGACTCGTTCCGCAAGGTCGCCGACGACGTCAGGGCACTCTTCCCGACCGTCAAGAACCTGCGCCTGAAGGCCGTGTCTGCTTCGGCGAAGAAAATCGAAATCGAGCTGGCGGATGGGACGAAGGTCACGGCCGACGAGATGAGCGAAGGGCTGCTCTACTACCTCGGATACGCCGCCGTCGGCTATCTCGAACCCACGTCGCTCCTGCTCGTGGAGGAACCGGAGAACGGTTTGCACCCGGCGAGAACTGCCGATGTCATTCGTTCCTTGCGCGCCATCTCCGGAAAGGGCACCCAGGTCGTCATGGCAACCCACAGCCCCCTGGTCATCAACGAGCTGCGGCCGGACGAGGTGACGGTATTCACGCGCGATCCGGAGAAGGGCACGATCGTCACCCCGATCTCTGCGACGCCGCGTTTCGCGGAACGTTCGAAGGTGTACAACCTGGGCGAGTTGTGGCTCGCCTACGCGAACGGCAGCGACGAGGCTCCCTTGCTGCGTGGCGAGGAACATCCCTCGTGAAAGTGCTCCTGGCGGGCGAGGGCGCGACCGAACTGGGCGACTGGCACAAGGAACCGGCGTGGCGCACGAGTCCGTGCGCTCCTGGTGTTGTCGAGGCGCTTGCGCGCGAGGTCTCCGCTGGCGGCTGGACCGTCGGGAACGCCGTCTGTTGGCGTTCCATCCGCAAGTACCGTTCCGGGGAACACCGTCACGCCGAGACTCGAAATGTGCTGGGCGTCGTCCTCGCTGCGCGGGAGGGCGGGTACGGGGCCGTGCTCTTCATCAGGGATCGCGACGGTTCGGCCGAGCGGGAAGCGGACGTCGAAGCCGGGATCCGGCTGGCCGGCGAGAGCCCCGATCTCGAGAACGTCGGAGTCGCGGGAGGAATCGCCACGGAAGCGGTCGAGGCATGGCTTCTCGCGCTCCTGGGACAGGCGGGAACCGAGCGGCTGCCGGACCCGAAGCGCGAGTTGGAGCGGCGAGGTCTTGAAACTTGCCAGTCCAAGGTGGAGCTGATCCGCGAGCACGGCATCGCGCGAGTCCCGAACGACGCCGCGTCCCTTGGCCGCTGGCTGGGCCGCGTCAGGGAGGTGTTGGCCCCGCCGGTGCCCGCCGGATGAAACCCCGGCGCAGATGCGCTAGGATCCCCACCGTGCGCGCATCCCCCAGTTGCATACTGTTCCTGGGCGCGGTCGCCGCCGCCTGCGGCGACCAGGCGGGCCCCGCCGACGCCGTCGTCGTACCGGACGGGGTCGAAAGCGACGTCGGGTCGCCGGACGACGCGGCCGAGCCCGACGACGCGGAACCGGGTGACGTCGAGTCCCCCGACGACGTCGCCGAGCTCGCCGACGCGGGCGAGCCCGACGACGCCGGCGACCCGGACGACGCGGCCGGGCCGGACGACGCCGGACCCGAGGCGCCCGACGGCGACGAGTACGTTCCCGGATCGCTCGCCTCCTGCTGGACCGACGCCGCCTGCCCGCGCGTGATGGCGATCGCCCACGGCGGCGCCTGGAACGTCGCGAGCGCCCCCTACAACTCGGACGCCGCCCTCGCCAACGCGCACGAGCTCGGCTGCGACGGCGTCAAGATCGATGTGCGCGTGACGGCCGACGACGTGCCCGTGATCGCGCACTCGAGCCCCATCGAGTACTACGAGTCGCTCGACTGCGGCGGCCGCCGGATCGAGGAAATGACCGCCGCCCAGGTGACCGCGTGCCATCGCCTGCCGTCGCTCACCGAGCGGTTCCAGCGGCTCGACGACGTCCTGGGCTGGCTGCGCGACAAGATGGTCGTCCAGCTCTGCGTCAAGGTCTCCGGCGACATCCAGCGCACGATCCGGGAGATCCACGACCAGGCCGCCGAGGACTTCGCCTTCATCGAGCTGGACCCGAGCGACCTGCGGAGCCTCGTCCCGACGCTCGAGGGCGCCGACTCCGTCTGGTACCTCGTCAACATCGCGGACAACCTGGCCGAAGTGGACACGCTGCTCGATGTCGTGCGCAACCCGCGCGCCTTCCTGTTCGAGTTCGACCCGGGCATCGACGTCTCGACGCTCGCGCCGGACCGCCTCCACCCGGCGGGCGTTCGATCGTTCACCTACGACAGCGCAACGCCGCTCTCGATCGCGGCGATCCGGTCCTACTTCGAGAACGGCTACGACGTGGTCTCGACCCAGTCCGCGGCGAACGCCGTCGAGGCGCGCCGGACCGTCAACTCGGCGCGCGGCGTCTCCCCGCCCTGATCGCCTGCCTTCCGCGAATGCGTTAGGATGGGCGCGGGCCCGATGCGGGCCGCGAGGAGCAGACTGTCGTGCCGCCGTCGTGGATCGAAATCCTGCCGTGGTTCGGCTGCAACTGCCGCTGCGTCGTCTGCACCGGCCAGAGGCTCCCCCCGTCGGCCGGCATGAGCACGGAGGAAGTCGCCGGCTGGCTCGAGGAGGGACGCCGCCGGCGCATCGCCGGCGCGTGGTTCGGCGGGGGCGAGCCCACGGCACGGCAGGACCTCGTGCCGCTCGTCGCACGTGCCCGCGCGCTCGGATACCGCCGCATCCGCATCCAGACCAACGGGATGCGCTTCTCCTACCCGGCCTTCGCCCGGGCCTGCCTGGAAGCGGGCGCGACGGAGATCTCGGTTTCCGTCAAGGGCGTCGACGCTCGCGCGCACGACGCGATCACGCAGGTCCCGGGCTCGTTCGCGCGCCTCGTCGATGGGGTGAAGATCCTCGCGGCCGCGGGCGCCCGGGTCGAGGCCGACGTGATGATCACGACGCGCTCCGAGCGGCACCTGCCGCGGATCGTCGAGCGGTTCTCGTCGCTGGGGGCGCAAGCGTTCCTCTTCCGGCTCTTCTCGCGGCACGGGTTCGACGGGGACGAGCTGTCCGACCTGCTTCCCGACCTGCGTGATGTCGCGCCGCACCTGGAGGCGGCCTTCGACGCGGCGACCGGGCTGGGGGTCGAGGCGTCGAGCCTGCACACGCCGCCGTGCGTGCTGCGGGCGCCGTACCGCGAGCGCTACCGCCATGCGGGCGACTGGAACGTACTGGTCGTGCCTCCGGGCGGCCCGCCGTTCCTCGCCGCGCAGACGCCGATGGAGGGTGGGGCGTACCTTCCGGGTTGTGCGGCGTGCGCGGCGCGCAAGCGCTGCCTCGGCCCGCGCGCCGACTACCTCGCCGTGCGGGGCGGCGCCGCCTTCGTGCCGTTGCGCGCGGTGCGTGGCCCCCGCCGGGCGGTTCCGGTACGACCGCGACGCGACTCCACGCTTGCGGAACGGCCGGAAGCGTGCTTGAAACGTCCGAGGAGGGGACGGAGGTGGGACCGATGACGGGACGGATCACGGGCGGCCGGTTGTCGGTGGCGGCGGCTCTCGCAACGGCGATGGCAATCGGATTGCAGGCGTGCGGCGGCGGCACCGGGGGCGAGGCGGTCGACGAGGACCAAGACGGCTTCGCGGCCGAAGAGGACTGCAACGACAACGACGCGACGGTGCACCCCGGCGCGGACGAGCTCTGCAACGGCGTTGACGACGACTGCGACGGGACCGAGGACGAGGACGCGGTCGACGCCGCGACGTGGCACGCCGACGAGGATTCGGACGGATACGGCGACCCGGACGCCACCCGGCAGGCCTGCGAGCAATCCTCAGGGACCGTGGCCGACTCTACGGATTGCGACGACGCCGACGCCGACGTGCACCCCGGCGCGGACGAGCTTTGCAACCGCGCAGACGACGACTGCGACGGGACCGAGGACGAGGACGCCACCGACCAGGCCACCTGGTTCGTCGACGGCGACACGGACGGGTACGGCGACCCGGACGCCGCCCGGCAAGCCTGCGAGCAACCGCCGGGGACCGTGACTGACTCCACGGACTGCGACGACTCCGAGGGGGAGGTGCACCCCGCCGCGGACGAGCGATGCAACGGCCTCGACGACAACTGCGACGCCGTCACCGACAGCGACGCCGTCGATCGGTCCACCTGGTACCTCGATGGCGACTCGGACGAGTACGGCGATCCGCTCGTCTCGCAGATCGGGTGCGAGCAGCCGGCCGGGTACCTCGCCGACTCCACCGACTGCGACGACGGCGCTCCGGACGTCAACCCTGGCGAGGTCGAGATCTGCGACAACAGCGTCGACGAGGACTGCGACGGGACCGCGGACGACGGGTGCGCGGTCCGCCATTGCGGCGACATCACCGTCGATACCGTGTGGGACGCGTCGGCGCCGCACGTCGTCACCTGCGACATCCTCGTGGAAGGAACCTCGGGCCCCACGCTCACCGTCGAAGACGGGGCGCTCGTCATGTTCGAGGCGGGGGTCCGCATGATCGTCGGGGGATGGAACACGGGGACGATCGTCGTCGAGGGCACGTCGGCCGGCGTGACCTTCACGTCCGCCTCCCCAACGCCCACCCCGGGGATCTGGCAGGGGCTGCAGATCGGATTGTTCGATCAGGGCTCGACGCTGACCGGCCTCACGATCGAGTACGGCGGCGGCAACGGCCTCGGGACCCTGTACCTGTACAACTCGCAGCCCGTGCTGGACGGCGTCACGGTGAGGCACTCGAGCCGGGACGGCGTGAACGGCGTCACTGCCTTCCCGCTCATCCGCAACTCCACGTTCTCCGACAACGCCGAGGACGGCATCTACCTTGACGCGAACAGCGGCCTGGACCGCAGCGCCTCCCCCACGTTTTCGGGCAACGTCCTGACCCGGAACGGCGAGTACGCGATGTCCGTCCCGGCCGACTACGCGGGCGAACTCGACTCCTCGTCGACCTTCACGGGCAACGCCACGGACCGCATCCGGCTCCTTGCGGACACCGTCGCGACGACCCAGACGTGGCTGGGGCAGGATGTGCCCTACTTCGTGGACGGGGATGTGCTCGTGGAGGGCGTCGCGGCCCCGGTGCTGACCGTCGGGGACGGTGCGACGGTCCTGTTCGGCCCGACGGTCCGGATGATCGTGGCCGGGTGGGACGACGGTTCCCTGATCATCGACGGGGCCTCCACCGGCGTCACGTTCGGGTCCGGCGCGGCCGTGCCGGCGCCCGGCGACTGGCAGGGGCTGCAGATCGGATTGTTCGACCAGGGCTCGACGCTGACCGGCTTCACGATCGAGTACGGCGGCGGCAACGGCCTCGGGACCCTGTACTTGTACAACTCGCAGCCCGTGCTGGACGGCGTCACGGTGAGGCACTCGAGCCGGGACGGCGTGAACGGCGTCACC
>JACRCZ010000022.1 GCA_016218765.1 Deltaproteobacteria bacterium
TCCCTTCGGGGCGACGCGCTCGATGGACGACCGCCGGTTGTAGGCCTTCTTCCACTTCGCGGTCGGGCGAGCGATGGGAGTGAAGATGCGGCGGTCCAGGTCGAGCGGGACGCGGATCACCCGACCGAAGGCGCCGACGTCAGCCGCTCGCTCGCACTCCTGGCGACCGGCGCACGTCAGGCCGCAGGCGGCCGCCGGGCAGCGGTACTTCAGCGTCCCGCGGTCGCGCTCGAAGCCGACGAACAACAAGTCCCGTTGCTCGCTGGTGGCGGGGCAGACGCAGTACACCCGACCGTCCTCGTCGTACACGAAATGGTCGGCGCGGTTCGCGACAAGCGGCTTGGTCTTCTCGCCGTCCTTCCACAGCGTGCGCTTGTCGATGACGGGCGTGATGTGCTCGGCGGCAGAGCCGCCGAGTCCCTTCGGGGCGTGGTCGTCGTACAGGCCGGCGTTGTTCTCGTTCGAGTCGTAGCCCTTGTCCGCGGCGCATTCCGCTCCGGGCGCTTCCCAGCGTTCGGCGACGGCGGGGTGGTGCTCGGCGAGCTGGTCCACCAGCGGCAGCAGTTCCGGTGCGTCCCCCGCCGAGGCCTTCGTCAGGTGGAAGGCGAGCGGCAACTCGTGGACCGAGTCGACCAGCAGGTGCAGCTTGTACCCGAACCATTTGACGACCTTTTCCCACAACGTGCCGTCCTTGTGGCGACCCTTGTACGTCTTGGCTCCCCAGTCGGCGTCCGTGTCGCGCCTGCCATCCGCCTCGCGCTTCTTCTCCTCGTCCCGCACCGGCCGGCCGAAGGAGGGAATCGCCTTGGAGTCACCGGCCGTCCGTCGTCCGAGGTCGGGCAACACCTCGGCCAGTTCGTCGAGCAGCCGGTGGAAGATGGCCAGCAGTCGCTCGCGGTGGACGCAGACCAACTTGAGGAACCGCCCGAAGGCATCCTGCGACGGCACGGCGGCGGCACCCTTGTCCGGTTCGAAGCCGCACATCTGGCGCAGTTCGGCGTTGCGCCACAACTCGCGCAGCAACGCCGCGGCGTTCGGATGCTGGAACACGATCCCCGCGATGAGCGCGTTCCACGTCGGGCGAATCGGGTAGTCGTCGCGTCCGCGATCGCGCCGCTGCTCCAGGAAACGAACGAACTCCTCGTCGGGCAGCGCCTCCAGCACCAAGCGCAGCCGGTCCAGGTCGCTGGCGGCGTCGATCTGCTTCCACGTGAAGAGCCTCTTCTGTGCTATTTTCGCCATCGATCCCTCCGGAGTCGTCGTTCGCGTCTCGCAACCGTAGAATCGATGACGCCGGAGGTTTGTTTCCCAGAATCGACCACGCCCTGCTTTTTCTTCCGCGCGCTCGTGGAAGGTGAGTCCGCCCGAGCTCCGAGACCCGGCGCCCGAGCCCGAGCGCGGTGACCGAGCCTCGCGATCCGGTGCCCGAGCTCGAGCACGGTAGCCGAATGACCCAAAGCCGACCGCCGAGAACTGCCGTCCACGCAAGATCGCGCCGCGGCGGCCCCGCTGGGGTATTTCCGACGCCGCGCGGGCGGTTCGGGGACCTTGTCCACCGGAATCCGGCGCTTCGCGGGGGTATCGCCTCACCGGGCCGTGCGTCTCGCGCCGACCGGCGCGCGCTCCGCGCGCAGCGCGGATGGCTCGCGGTATCCAGGACTTGACGGTCACGCCGTTCGGGGTGCACCCTGGCACCGTGGGGTACGACGATGGCCGTCGCGGAGCCCGAGATTCCGGGTCGCCAGCCGATGTACGTCGAGTGCGATCCGGCGCGACCGGAGCTGCCGTGCACTCCCGGCGAGCCGCCGTCGGGCGTGATTCCGCCGCCGGAGGGCCCGTAGCATCTACACCCTCGCCCAACGGCGCGGAAATCGACCGCGCCCGGCGCGGCCTCTCCTCGGATTGCCGGCGGCGGGCCGCCCGGGAGCGGCCCTGCCTCTCCGCATGCCGAACCCGCGCGCGGGCCGATCGTCGAGCCGCGGATCCGCGCGCTCGTCTGCAATTCGCGGCGCGGCTGCAGGCGCGGGTCAGGGTGCGGCGGAAGTGACCCCCGAGAAGGACAGATTGGGGCTCCTCCCGTCCTCGAACTCCACGCGGATCCACGCCTGCGAGGGGCCGACCTCCACGACCCGAGCGGGCGTCAGACAGCCGGGGCCCAGCCGCCCGTTCTCGTCCGGGACCCAGGGGAAGGCGCGCACGGAATCCCCGACGGCGTAGGTCCGGCCGAAGTCGATCAGCTCGACGTCGGCGCGCGGCAAGACGAGGACGCTCCGACCCGCCAGCACGTAGATCTGGTCGCCGTCGGCGTGCAGCACGGTCGCCCCCCTCCAGCAATCGCCGTCCCGGTACGCCGCCGGCGCGCCGAACGACCACGACCCGGAGGCCTCGAGCAGGAAGACCGGGTCGTCCTTGAACGGCGGCCCGCAGAAGTCGCTGGGCGAGCAGGCCAGGACGACCTTGTCCTCCTCGAGCCGAACGAAGCTGGCATAGGACGGGGGCTGGCCCGCGCGGAGCACCGGCGCGCCTTCCCGGACGCCCCGCATGTCGGGGAGCGGGTGCACGAACGCCAACGGGGCCCAGTCGGGGCCATCGCCGAGCTCGACGACGTTGTCCTTGATGCGCGCGATCCGCTTGTAGAAGACGGACCATTCCCCGCCGCGGCTCATCATCGCGGCGAAGACGTGGTCGCCCTCCTTGAGGGACGGAGCGGGAACCGGCGCGGAGGGCGCGAACGGAAGCTGCGGCGCCTCCTCGGCCCGCCGCCGTTCCTCGAGCATCTCCTGCCGACGGGCCAGCCCGGCCTCGAAGCTCCCGACCCGTTCCGCCGCGGCGTTCTCCGGGTCGGTTCGCAGCAGGAGGTCGCCCAGGACGGACAACCTCGACTCGCCGTAGGTGGAGCTGCCGCCCGTGCCCGTGTCGTCGGCGACGAAGACCTTGCCGTCCTCCTCGTAGCCGCACTTCGCCGGGACGACCTGCCACCGCGCCGGGCCGGCGGCGAACACGTCGTGGCGACGCCACAGCGAACACGATCGGCCGTCGTGGACGAACACGCCCGCCGCCAGGCACGCCCAGGTCTTCTCGCCTTGGCGGATCCCGACGTCGTACGTGGAGTAGAGCCGATCTCCGGCGAAGGCGAAGTCCTCCCACTCCATGCTCTCCGCCCTCTCGTCGCCTTGTTTCAGCTCGAGCCGGCAGGGTGCGATCGCGCGGAACCTCGATTCCTCGCGCCGGCCCTCCGATGTCATCACCGTGGCGGACTCGCCTGCCATCGACCAGACCATCGGACCGGCCGTGCCCCTGTTCCACATCACCCAGGTTCCCTGGAGCTTCTCGGTGCTGGCCGCGGCGTCGAACTCCATCGTCGGTCCGACGGGCTCCTCGGGGGCTTCCGCCGACCTCGCCGGCCCGGCCTCGGCCGGCCCGGAGGGCGGTCCCGACGCAGGCGACGACGACTTGCGTTCGCAGCCTCCCAGGCAGCACGCCAGCAACCACAGTGCGACCGTACGGGTCTTGAGCATCGAGGGGATTAGTTCGTCCAAGCGCGGCGGCCCATCGAACCCACGGCCATCGAGTCGGGCGGACGGGGCGCGAGATGCCGACACGGCAGCAGCGCTCGGAGGAAACATAACATCGAATCTACGACGCCGGGCAGGCCGGCGCAAGACCGACTCGCGCAGGACGAACGGTATCCAGGACTTGACGGTCACGCCGTTCGGGGGGCACCCTGGCGCCGTGGGGTACTGCGATGACCGGATGCAAGCGCCCGGTGCGTCCGGTCCGGCGCGCGCGGGTGGCGACCGCGTCCCCCCCGGGTTGCGGCGGCGCGCGATGCCGGGGACGGCGTCGGTGGCGCCGGGGGATCTCGGCCCCGTCGGGCCGGAGACGATCCGCTCGATCGCGCCGGACCCGGCGACGTCGAACCCAAGCTCCGCAAGCTCCTTCCGCGCCTCGTCCGGCTTGGCCACCACGTCCAATACCTGAAGCCGACCGACGCACCTGGGGCACACCAGGACATCCTGCGCGAACGTCCGCCGGAGCAGTCGCGGCCAGTCGATTCTCGGGGCGCGCGCGAGGAGCGCGCCGTCGGCGAGCTGCTTCCACCGCTCGAGCGGGATGACCGGGTCGTACTCGCTCTCGTCCGGCTCCGCCGACCGCGCCAGCAGGCCCACCGCGCGGACCGCGGCACGCGGGACAGCCGGCCGCGGAACCGGCTCCGCCGCCGGCTCGGGCTCGCTGTGGCAGGCACACGATGCGCCCGGCGACAGGGTCCCCGGTGCTCCCTTGCCCGACGATCCGGAGTCGTCGTCATGCGCGCAGCCGGAGGGCGCGTCCCGCGCCCGGGGCACGACGTTCGGACGCCACCGCGAGGCCGGCGCCAGAATGCCGTGGTATGTCAGCAGAGGATAGCGAGGCGGAGGCACGATCGCCGCCAAACGGGCCATCAACTCCACAGGCTCCAGGATGCGGTACGGCCCGGACGCGGAGCGCGCCCAACGCACCCGATACGCGAGCCGCCGGTCCGGCAGCTCGCTCAACCGACCCAGTGCCAGGGAGGGGCGCGCGACGTAGCGGACCAGCCGCTCCCGTCCGTCGAAATCCCCGGCCGGGATGCAGACGCCGGCGTGCAGATTCCAGCCGTCGGCCGAGACGGACCATCGGCCGCCGGGCAGCGGCCCGAACGCCGGGTCGTCCGCGTCGTCCGGTCGGGCGACGCTCGGCAGCGGGAGGGACTCGACGGTCCCGCGCTGCATCGCGGCCTGCACCAGACCCTCGAGCGCGCCGCACTCCGACGAATGCCCGATCGCCCCCGCGTCCTCGGGATCGACGAGGCCCTCGCGCCGCAGCCATCGCAGGCAGCGCTCGCGAACGTCGCACAACACCTCGGTCAGCTCCTCGCGCGTGGGCGGCGTCGCGCGACGGAACACGAGGACGTCGCCGGGGCCTCGACGGAAGACCCCGTCGAGGAAGAGGCCATGAAGATGCACATGAAGGTTGATCGATCCGCCGCTCCTCAACTTCTGCGGCGGACCGTCGGCGGAGCAGCGGCGGCCGCCGGACCTCGGCGAGTCGAACCGGACCGCGGCCGCCGGACAGATCGTGCCACGCGCGCGACGTGGTGCTCGGCGCGGGCCCGTGCACGCGACTGCCGCCCGAAGACCGCCGCCGCCGCTCCGTTCCCCGCTGCGGCCCCGAAGCCGGATCGCGCGGCTTCCAGGTTGCGCTCCGGCGTGGCCGGCCTCGCGTTGCTTGCCCCGAGCGTCCCGGCGGCACCACAATGCGTTCCGTGGCCTCCCCCGCTTCCGCGTGGACGTTCGTCCGGCGCAACCCCGCGCGCGTCCTGCCCGTGGCGTGCGTGCTCGCGCTGGCGACGTTCCTGCTCGCCGGGCTCCTGCCGCTCGTCCGGTCGCTCAAGTCCAACATCGACCGGAACGTCGGCATCTTCGACGAGGGGATCTTCGTCACCGAGACGAACCGCCTGGCGTTCCGCGTCCTGGAGGAGAAGGACTTCCTTTCCGTGCCCGGCGTCGTCGCCTGCCATCGCATGGCCTACTTCCCGATCGAGATGGAGCTCTTCATCGGGACGATGGAGTTCGCGGTCGCCGGGCTCTCGCCGGAGGGCATGCGGCTGGCGATGGAACGCAAGCAGATGGTCGTCGGCGAGGGGCGTCTCCCGCAGCCGGGCAAGCCGGAAGTCGCGCTGTCCGGGGACATCCTGGTGTCGCGCGATCTGCGGCTGGGGGACCGGCTCGAGGGCCTGACCATCGTCGGGCGCCTGGACGGCCCCGCACGCCTCGGCCTCTTCCCGTTCGACGCCGCGGACTCCCCCGAAGCCTCCTTCGACCACAAGCTCGCGTTCTGGAACGCTACCGCCCCCGGACGAGAGGCCGAGGTTGAAGCCCAGTTGGAGCGGCGATTCGGCGGTCCCTTGGGTGACGTCACGAGTCCCGCGGGCGTGCGGAAGCAGATCGACGATGCCACGCGGAACCTCGACGTTCTCACGGCGGTCATCGTCATCGGCGCCGTCCTGGTCATCGGGCTCCTGGTGGGGCTGATCCAGCGCATCTACTTCCTCCAGCGCACGCGGGAGTTCGGGATCCTGTGGGCGTGCGGCATGACGCGCCGCCGCCTGCTGCTGCGCACGTGCGTCGAGAGCGCGATCCTCACGGCGGGCTCGTGCGCGCTGGGCTTCGGTCTGGCGATGGTCGGGTTATGGCAGTTCCGCGTCCTGTACCTCGACGCCCACGGGCTGGTGGTCGACCTGTTCGATCCCGGTGCCGTGACCGCGGCCGTGCTGCTGCTCGCCGGGGCGCTCGTCGCCTCGGTCGGCGGCGCGGCGCTTCGACTCTACCGTTTCGACCCCGTGGTCGTGATCGACGAGGGGGGAGGGTAGGGTGCTGGAGGCGCGCGACGTCTGGCTCACGTTCCGCGACGGCGGGCGGGAGACGCACGCGCTGCAGTCCGTTTCCGTGACGCTGCCGCCCAAGGGCCTCATCGCGATCTTCGGCCCGTCGGGGTCGGGCAAGAGTTCGCTGCTCTTCGTGCTCTCGGGATTGCGCCGGCCCACGCGAGGCGAGGTGACGCTCGAAGGCAGTCCGTTCTCGGGGCGGCCGGAGGCGGAGCGGGCGGCGATCCGGGAGCGGCGCTTCGGGTTCGTCTTCCAGCGCCACTACCTGCTCGAGTACCTGACCGCGCGGGAGAACGCGCGGCTGTGCGCGGCGCTCGCGCGTTCCGGGTCGGCGGATCGGACGGACGAGTTGCTGCGGCGGCTGGGCCTGGAGGACAAGTCGGGTCGTCGGCCGTCGAAGCTCTCCGGTGGGGAGCGGCAGCGGGTGGCGGTGGCGCGGGCGCTGGCCCACGGCCCGGCGGTGATCTTCGCCGACGAGCCGACCGCCTCGCTGGACGCGGAGAACCGTTCTTGCGTCATGCGCATCCTCTCCGAGGAAGCCGATCGCGGCCCGGTGGTGGTGGCGACGCACGACGAAGCGATCGTGCGGGACGCGGCGATGACGATCCGGTTGCGGGATGGGATGGTGGCCTAGAACTCCCAGAACGCGAAGGTGAAGTGGGTGAGGAGCACCCACAGCGTGGAGGCGATGATCGCCGTCGTCACCGCGCGATTGACGTCGTTCACCGATTCCTTGGGCGTCGCGCCGAGCTGGTAGGCGATGATGCCGGTGCCGACGGTGCAGGTCCAGCACTTCGCCAACACCCAGCCGGTTCCGGTCCACAGCGCGTGGCCCGGCTCGCGCAGCAGGAGGTGGAAGGCGCGGTCGAACGTGAAGAGCGAGTCTCCCGGGTAGCTCGACGCGAACACCAGCAGGCTGGACCACTTGGCCGCCACGACCGACATCCAGACGAGGATCGGCGTCGTGAGGAACAGCCCCCAGATCACGTTCGTCAGCAGGTACGCGGCCGGCATCGCCCCCATCGAGCGCATGGCGTCGAGCTGATGGGAGTGCGAGCGGGTGGCGACGTCGGCCGCCACGGCCGCGCCGCTGCGTGCCGCGATGAGCAGCGTCGCGACCACCGGGATCAGGATGCGGAAGTGCGAGAACCCGATGCCCGCCAGCATGTCGTCCAGCACCAGCGGCTCGGTGTACTCCTTGAACGGCATGTGGCGCAGCGTGAAGAACGTCGAGACGAACCCGATCATCGCGCCCGCCGCCGCGACGTAGACCACGGCGCCGATGGAAGAGGACAGCCAGGCATAGTGCTTGAGGTAGCGCAGCCCCCACTTCGGCGAGCGCCACGCCGCGAAGCCGCCGACCGACGGGACCGACCCCAGGAACCGCCAGGCCCAGCGGCCGGTGGACTCGAGCAATGCGAGAAGCGTCGCGAGAGCCTGGAGAAGAGCAGTTTTCAGTTTTCGGTTTTCGGTATTCGGTTCCGGAGGGGAACCGGCACCGGCGTCACGGGCAGGTCCCGCGGCGGACTGGGCTCCCGGTTCCGTGGCGACGGCCGACGGTGTCGGGCCCGCGGGGCCGTCTGGTCCGGACTGAGAACCGACAACTGACGACTGAGAACCTGCCGCACCCGCGGCCGGTGCCGGCAACTCCACGATCGAAGGCCGGCCGGCGGTGCGATCGACCAGCGCCCGCTCGGCGGGCATCAGCTCGATCACGCGGTCCGCCACGCGCTCGAGGTTCGCGTAGTCGTGGGTCACCACCACGACCGCCTTGCCGTACTTGTCCGCGGCGTCGCGGATCAGGCCGGCGACGGTGTGCGCGGAGACGGGATCCAGACCGCTGGTCGGCTCGTCGAAGAGCATCACGGGCGGGTCGTAGGCCAGCGCCCGCGCGATGGCCACGCGCTGCTTCTGCCCCCCGGAGAGGCGCGCCACCGGCACGTTGCCCGGGACCCCCAGCTCGGCGAGCAGCCGGTCGCGGGCCGCGCGACGCTCCGCGCCTTCCCGGGGAGGGCGGCGATGGTCCGCGGCGAAATCGACGTTCCGCGCGCCGTCGTACTCGTCGAGCAGCGCGTAGTCCTGAAAAACGACCCCGATGGCGCCCCCGCGTCCCGGCCCGCGCGCCTCGACCCCCTCGATGCGCACGGCGCCTTCGCACGCGATGCCTTCCGCGTCGTCGCCCGCCAGTCCGGCGATCGAGCGCAGGAACGCCGTCTTGCCGGTCCCGCTGCCCCCGACCAGCAGCACGACCTCGCCGCGGCAGACCGCCAGCGAGGCGTTGTCCAGCAGCACGCGGCTTCCCGCGCGCACCGTGAAGCCGTCGACCTGCAGACAGGTCGTCGGCGCTGCTTGGCTCCCGGTCGTCGGCTGTCCGTCCGGAGGGAGGCTCATGGTCGCACCGCCTCCCACGGCTCGACTCGCGTGCCCTCGTAGGGGAGGATGATCAGCCCTCGCTTCGCGGAGGCCGCGCCCGGTTCGCCCGCAGCCGGGGCCTGCCGCACGCCTCCCGCGGCGGACGGTTTCGTGTCCACATCGGCCGGCAGTTCGAGCAGGATCCAGTTGCCCTCGCTGCCGATCAAACGCACGCGGGCGAGCATCGCCAGCTCCGGATGGAGCCGTCCCTCGCCGTCGAGCAGCAGGGACCTCGCCAGGCCCATCAGGCGCGGCTCGAGCTGCTCGGCCAGGTCGAACAGGCCGCGCTGGACTCGCGGGTCGCCCAGCAGCCGCTCCAGCCGGTCCTGCAGGCGTCGGTTCTCCAGCACCGCCGTCGCGAACGCTTCGGTCACCAGGCCGATGACCTTGGGGTTCCCCAGCGCGTCGTCGAAGAAGCTGGCGCGCATCGCATCCTGCACCGCGGGGTCGTCCAGCAGCTCCGTCACCGACTGCTCGACCGCGGCGAGCGCGTCGGGCACGTGCCCCACGATGATCGGGATCGCCTTGTCGCGCAGGAACGCCTCGCGCCACTTGTCGAACTCGCTCTCGTCCAGCTCGTAGTCGGAGGGCAGGGCCCAGTTGATCAGCGAGCCGCCGACGGACTCCGCGCCGGCCTGGACCACTTCCGCGAGCGGCAGTGCGGCCCAAAGCTCGTTGCCGATCGTCACCCCCAGCGGCTCGAGCCGCGCGAGGATCTTCGGCCACAGCTTGTCGCGCAGGATCGGCTCCCACCGGAGCTTGGCCCGGTCCAGAAGGTCCTCGCCCAGGCCCCGCAGCGCGTCCTCGTGCGTCCGCACGAACGTCGTCAGCTCGGCCGTGACGTCCGCGACGACGCCGCGCGCGAACTCCTCGAGCACCGGACCGAACGCCTGCCGCAGCCAGCCCTCGCGCTCGGAAACCATCGCACGCAGCTCCGTCGCGACTTCTTCCTGCCGCGCCGGAGAGAAGACGCGTCCGAGCGCCCACTCCAGCGTCCCGCGCTCGTCCATGAGCGACAGGCGCGTGCCCGGCGGGAGCGGGTCGGGAAGGCCGGCGTCGGGATACAGGGCGAGCGTCACCGTGGCGCCTCCCACGGGTCGTTCGATCGAGACGACCTCGCCGCACGCGCGGAACGACCTGCCGTCCAGGCGCAGGACGCGGTCCCCGGGCCAGAGCCATCCCCGCGGCATCTCCGCGCCGACCGTGCGACGCTCGGCCCCGGCGAACTTCCAGGCGCGGCCGACCGGGGAGGAGCCTTCCGAGCGGGCCGACGCCCGCACCGTCGCGAGAACCAGCAGGACCAGCCAGAACGCCGCCCCGCCGGCGACGAACAGCCTGCGCCTCGTCGTCCATCGTCCGTTCATGGCGCCATCATGGCACCGGAAGGCGGGCCGAGGTCAACGGCGCCGGAACGTCGCGCGCGGTTCCTTGCGCGCATCCGGCCGGCGTGCTGTACTCATCGCCGGTGCGGCCCCTCAGGCGGTCCAGGTCGAACGGTGGCAGGGGTTCGCACGCGGCAGGGTGAACGGCATGCGACCACGTCGGACGGCTTCGGGCCTTCTTGCCGCCGCCTCGTTCGTTCCGGGTCTCCTGGCATGCTCTTCGGGAGTGTCGCTCCTGGGCGATCAGGACGTGGACGCTGTCGGGCACGACGATACCCGGGAGACCGATGTCGCGGGGGATGCGCCGCCGGATCCCGACACCTCCGCGGATGCGGACGCCGGCCCGGAAGGCGATGCCGCCGGTGACGGGGATGCCGATCCTGATGGCGGCACGGATTCCGGCGCGGACGGCGATCCGGACCGCAGTGCGGATGCCGACGCCGATGCGCTCGACGCGCCGCCGGACGGCCCGATCGCGCGTCTGGTGCCCGACGAGACGGAGACGTACTTCGATTACGGAGATTCGGGCAGGGTGGGAATGCACCGGCACGCGTTCCCGGCCGCGTGGTCCGGCGCCGCCTACGTCGTGCTGCTCGAGGATCGCGGCGACGATTGGGAAACTCCGGGGCCGATCGCGCTCTTCCGGTTCGAGCGCGGGACGGAGGGGTTGCACGAGGTCTGGGTCGACGACGCCGCGGACGTCACGGAGTACAACTCGGTCTGCTGGACCGGCGAGGCGTTCGTTGCCGTGCTGCCGACGGTTGACGTGGGCCTGCGGGTGCTCGCGGTGGACGCTGCCGGGGCAGTCCTTCGGCCGCCGGAGGTGCTCGGATCGGATTCGACATACGTGCCCGCCGGGCACGGCGAGCCTCCGGTCCTGCTCTGTCCGGGAAGCGGTGCGTTCGTGCTGGATCCAGGACAGGGGGCCGGCGGCCTCGACCGGCTCTACGCCGTCGCGCCCGACGGCGCCGTCTCGGGCGAGTTCGTCGATGCCGACATCCCGACCTTCGCCCGCAATCTCTACTTCACCCCGGTCCCCTGCGCCGTTTCCGGCGACGATGCGGCGTGCGCCACGGAGAACGGGTTGGCGTTCGTGCGTGGCGACGGCTCCGCCCGCGCGTCCGATCCGTTGTCCGGCGCGCCCGCCTGCGGCGGCCCCGACGGCTGCGACCTCGCGGCGGCGGGTCCGGACCTGTTTCTCCTCGGCCTGCTCCCGTCGATATGGCCCGAAGCGGAGCTGGTTCTGGCGCGATGGTCGAGCGACGGACGGCTCGCCCTACCGATGGTGGCCGTGGCGACGACGGAAGGCGCGGGCCCGGAACCCAGCCGGCTCCGCGCCTCCAGCTCCGGCTCGACCGCGCTCGCCGTCGCGTTCGGTGGAATGCACGACATCAGGGCTTCGGGGGCGATGCTCATCGGCCGGGACGGGGCCCCGATGGACCTCCTCCTGCCCCTGGCGACGTGCTCGTTCCTGGGCGGTCCCGCATGCATGGACCACGCGTACGCGGACGGCGGCGCCGTCGTCTGGGAGGGTGACGCCTACGCGGTGCTGTGGATCACCAGCCGCGGCGTGGCGTACCGGCGCCTCGGGGTCGCCTGGTAGGACAGGTCAGAGCAGCGGGCGGACCCGCTGGGCGTAGATCGTGTTCCACTCGGCGTCGCCGCCGCACGACCAGTAGACCACCACGAACTCGGTACCCGACCAGCCGACGCCGCAGCCGCCCGCGTTCCGCAGCCGTGCGGCGACCAGGACCTCGGCCCCGACCGGCGTTCCGTCCGGGCGGAGGACGCGGAAGCCGATGCCGTCCTCGTCGTCGCTGCCGCCCGCCGGGCCGGGTCCGGTTTCGTAGCACAGGCCGAGGAACCCGCGTCCCGGCGCGGCCTCGAGGTCCGGCCGGCGATCCTCGATCCCCGTGCCCCCGAGGGCGAACGGTCCGCCGGCCGTCGTTCCGGCCAACGCATCGACGACGCCGATCAGGACGGAGTCCCCGTCCATCCCGGCCACGAGCACGAAATCGTCGTACGCCTCGGCATCCACCGCGCCGCTACGGACGACGCGTGAGGGCAGCGCCAGCGTCTCGGTCCCGGAGGCCACGTAGGGCCAGACGAAACCACGGTAGCGAATCCCCCCCACGCCCGACCAGACGATCGCGACGCGCGAGCGCAACCCGACGGGCACGGGGTTCAGCCCGCCGCCGATCCGGACGGGCCCCTCGACGACCCGCGAGCGCTCGTCGATGCGAGCGGCGACGATCTGGGTCAACGTCTCGCCGCCGTCGGTCTCGCGGTCATAGGCGAGGATCCAGCCGGCCAGCGCGCCGGACCAGGCGATTCCGGGGTTCTCCCCGACTCCGGGCATCCAGGTCGGCCCCGAGCGCAGGGCGCCCAGGGCCTCGAGCGTTCCGGCGGAGACCTCGTGGTGGCTCCAGCTCGCGCTCGCGAAGGCGAAGCTGTTCTCCCCCCAGGCGAGGGCCGCGCTGCCGCCTTCGACCGGAGCCGTGACCAGGGGCCCGACGGGACGGGCGTCGGCGTCCAGGGCCCGGAAGTAGAGCGGTCCGCGCGAGCCCCAGGCCACGCCCCAGCCGTCGCCGTTCCAGTCCACCACCGGCGCGCCGCCGGTGTTGAACCCGTCGTCGGCCGCCACCGGCTCGCCGATCGGCTCGGCCGGGGGCGCGTCGTCCGGGAAGCACGAGGCGGGGCAGGAGTCGCCGCCCGCTCGATTGCCGTCGTCGCACCGCTCGCCGGTGTCCACCACGCCGTCGCCGCAGACGGGGTGGACGCACCGGGTCCGGCACGCGTCGGGCTCGGTGTCGCTGTTGGCCGGACCGTCGTCGCACTCCTCGACGTCGCTCACGACGCCGTCGCCGCACGATGGCAGCGAGCAGTCGTTGCGGCACTCGTCGTCATTGATGGCGTTGCCGTCGTCGCAGCCCTCGCCGAGGTTGCGCACGCCGTCCCCGCAAACCGCCGGGGGAATGTCGGGCCGCGGAACGTCGTGCGCGTCCCCGTCCGCATCCGCGTCGCCGTCGCCGGAAGCGTCGGGGAGCGCGTCCCCGTCGTCGAGCGAGCCCCCGTCGCCGGGCGTCCCGTCGGGAAGGCACCACAGGCCGCTCTCGTCCGCCTGCCAGCCGGGAACACAGACGCAGAACGGCAGACCCTCGGGCGATACTTCGCAGTCCCCGTGCCCGCCGCAAGTCACGCCTTCGCACGGGTCGGAGGTGTCGTTCGTCGTGCATTCGAGCCCCCCGCCGGTCGGGTGAAAGCCCGGCTGACAGACGCAGTAGGCGCCAAGGTCATACGGCAGCGCTGCGCACCGGCCGAACCCCGAGCAATCCACGTCGTCGCAGGGGTTCCTCGCCCCGCAGTCGCACCCGGACAGGAGCAGCACGGCGATCGCCGCGCAAACCGGCGCCCGCCTGCCCAGGTCTGCGTCCATCGGCCACCTCCCGGCCATTCACTGTACACGAGAGACTCCGCGCGGTCGACGGCCTCTACAGCACCGGGGTCTACTTGAACGGGACGGAGAGACTCGCGTTGCCGTCGGGACCGATGGCGATGAGCTTGCGGTAGTGGAGGGAGAACAGAGTCTTGGCGCCGCCGGGGATGCCGCGCATGGAAAGAACCTCGCCGACGTAGAGGATGTGGTCGCCCGCGGGAACGCGCTGGCGCACGGCGCACTCGAGCGCCACGACGCTCTGGGCGACCGTCGGCGCCTTGACCTTGAGCGACGGGATCGTGGTCAGGCCGGCGCCGGCGAGCTTGTCGCCCTTGCGTCCCGACTTCGTGCCGCAGATCCAGGCGCCCTTCGCGTGCTCCTCGCCGAGGAAACACAGGACGAACTCCTGGCCCGCGTCGATGCACTCGCGCGAGTACCGGGGCTCGCCCAGGGAGATCACGACCATCGGCGGCTCCCAGGAGCAGATCGTCCACCACCCCAGCCCGATCGCGTTCGGCCGGCCGGCCGCGTCCGCGCACGACGCCAGCACGTAGGGGTGGGGCGAGGTCAGGGTGACCGCCTCGTCCCAGGTCAGAGTCCGCAGCTCCTTGTCCGTCATCGTCCTCCTCCTCCCGTCGTCACAGCCACGCCGGTGCGCACGTCGACGTGTAGATCGCCCCGCCGTAGCGGGCGCATCCGGTCGAGGCCAGGATGTCGAAGTTCTCCGAGTAGGTCGTGTTGGTGCGTACGACGACTTCCTCGACGCTGTTGATGTCGGCGTAGCCGCAGACGTCGCCGCGCGCGTTCAACCGGTCGACCACCGCCTGCCGGTACACCGCCGCGTCGACGATCACCACCTCGCACCCCGTGCTCGTGTCGAACCACTCGGGATGATCCGAAATGACCCCGCGCACCGCCGCCTGCACCTCGTCCATGTAGCACGTGACGCCGTCGAAACACTCGTCGCCCTCGCCGGTCCCGGGCCCCGGAGTCGTGCAGTCCAGGCCTCCCGGCGGCGGGCACATCGTCACCGGGTCGACGTCGACCACATCTTCGGCGGCCGCCTCGTCGACCGCCGCGTCCTCCATCCCGCCCTCCTCGGCCGCGTCGTCGCCGTCCGCGCCGTCGTCCGGGACGTCCGGGGCGGGAGAATCCGTGTCTCCGGCGGTTTCGCCATCGGAGGCGCCGTCGGCGTCCGCCGCCCCGTCGCCGCCCGCGTCATCCCGCACGACGTCGGTCGCGGCGGTGTCGTCGTACCCGTTGGCGCACGCCGCGAGCAATACGAGTGCGGCGGGCGGGAGCACGATCCGGAACATCATCCGTCGCATGCTCCGAGCCTCCCGCGACCGCCCGCGGGCGTCAAGCCCCGATGCGGTTCGGCACCGCACCTCCGGACCAACAACTCCCCCCCCTCGACCCACTCCTCCGATCAACCAACTCCCCCCCTTCTTCCCACTCCTCCGATCGACCAACTCCCCCCTCCCATTGCCGCCGCCTCTTGCAGCGGTTATCATGCAGATCGTGCTGGTTCGGCTCTCGGCTTCCGTTTCCGTCGCGCTCTGGTCGGCCTTCCTGCCGCTGGCGCTCGATCTGGCGCACCCCGTGTTCTCGGATTGCGGGAGTCATCGACCCGACGCTGCGAGCGACGGCGAGCTCGGCTCGGTTGCGGCGCACCTGGACACCACGCCGGACGACGCCGGGGCCGCGGGAGCGTCCGACAGCGACTGCCCGGTGCACGGCGTGCCGGCGGACCACGGGTCTTCCTGCTGCGGCGACGGCGGCTGCCTCTGCTGCGGCGGCTTGGCCCTGCTGGCGCCGCCGTCCCGGATCGCGCCCGCGCCTGTCCGTTCCGCGCCGCTCGTGTTCGACGCCGCCCGCCTGGTCCGGGGCGTGAGCGGCGGCGTCTTCCGTCCCCCGCGTTCCTAGCGCGACCACATCCCCACCGGAGGCTCCGGGAAGGTGCGGCACGCCGCCCCGCCCGGAGCGGGCGTTGCTTCCGGCGGCCCTTGGGCCGCCGGGGAGGTGTGCGATGCGCTGGATGCGATCCGCGACCGGACTGTTGCCGTGCGTCATCCTCGGTTGTGCCGTGCCTCGCGCCGGAAGGCCGTTGGACGTCGCATCCTATCGCAGCGCGCTGTTGCCCGCGCCTTCAGGAACGGAGGCCGACGCGGGGACGGATCCGACGATGTCGGTCCTCGCCGGAGCGGAGCTGACGCTCGAGGGCGCTGTGACCGTTGCGCTGGCCCGCCGCCCGGACCTTGCGGTGGCCGAGGCGCAGATCGACGTCGAGACGGCGGCGCGCATCGGCGCGCTGGCGTATCCCAATCCCGAGGCGACGCTGACGGTCGAGCGGGACGGGGCGGAGTCGCCGGTGCCGCAGCTCTGGCTGGAGATCTCCCAGCCCATCGTGCTCTCCGATCGGCGGCGGCTGGGCGCCGAGACCGCCGACGCCAACGCGGTTGCGGCGACCTGGGAGTTGTTCCAGCGCCGCGTGGAAGCCGTCGCGGAGGTCCGCGAGGCCTGGATGGAGGCGTCGTCGGCCGGCGCGACGATCGAGTTGGCCCGGGACAGCCTGTCGCTCGCGGAGGATTTCTCGCGGGTGGCCGGGATCCGGGTCGCGGCCGAAGCGGTTCCGGAGATCGAGCTGTTGCGGGCGAAGGCCGGGGTGGAGCGGGCGCGGTTCGAGGTCGAGGCGGCGGAGACGATCCTGGCGGCCCGGACCGCGCGACTTGCCGCCGCGATGGGCGTTCCGGATGCCGCGCTGCCGCCTTGCCCGGCGCTCGGCCCGGAGCCGCCGGTGCTGCCGGACGCGGCGAGTCTCGAGGCGCGCGCCGTCGAGGAGAGCTTCGCCGTCCGCGCCGCGCAGGCGCGCGTGCGTGCTGCCGAGGCGTCCGCCGATGTCGCGCGGGCCGACGGGATTCCGGACCTCACCGTGTCCGCCGGCTACGGGCAGTCGATCGATCCGACCGCGTCGCTGTGGACCGTCGGCCTGGGCGTGCCCCTGCCGCTCTTCGACCGCAACCAGGGCGCGATTGCCGAGGCGGAGGCGCAGCGGGCGCGCGCGGAGGCCGAGGTCCTGGCGGCGGAGGCCGACGTCCGCGCGGCCATCCGCGTCGCGCTGGCCGAATACGCGGGCGCGACGGCGAGCCTGCGGGTCATTCGCGACACCGTCGCGCCCCTCGCCGAGCAGGCCCTCGCCGGCGCCGAAGTCGCCTACCGCGAGGGTGGCGCCGACTACCTCGCGCTGCTCGACGCCCAGCGGGCACGTGTCGAAGCCCGGGCGCTCGAGCTGCAGGCGTTGCTCGACGCCTGGCTCGCCGTCGCCCGCATCGAATCGCTCGTCGGCCCCCTGGCCGATTCGGAGGTGCCGTGATGAAAACGAAATCCGGGTCGTTGACGGGGATGCTGCTCCTCGGCGTCGGTCTCGCCGCCGCCGGATGCCAACGGGCATCGGCGGAGCCGGCGGAACGTGAGCCGGCGGAGCCTGCCGGGCACGCGGAGGAACCCGCCGCGCACGCCGGCGAGCGCGGCGGGCACGAGGAGGAGGAGCTTTCCGACCTCGATCGGCCCGTCGAGGAGCTGCGTGCCGAGATCTGCGAGCACGGGATTCCGACCTACCGGTGTCCCGAGTGCCGCTACGAGGTCGGGATGGTGCCCGCGCCCGTGGAGACCGCGGCCGGAGCAGGCGGCGCGCCGCTGGTGGGCACGGCCCGGGTCGAGGTCCGGGCAACGCCGGCGGTGCTCGACGTGGTCGGCGAGGTCGTGGCGGCCGACGACCGCACGGTGCACGTCTCGTCCCGGACCGGGGGCGTGATCCACGGCACGCCCGCGAGGCTCGGCCACGACGTGGTCGCCGGGGACGTGCTCGTCGAGCTCGACTCGCCGGAGCTGGCGGACGCCAAGACCGCCTACCTCCTGCGGCAGGCGGAGCGCTCGGCCGCGTCGCGGAGCCTGGCGCGCGAGCGGTCCCTGGCGCGCGAGGGAGTCTCGGCGGGCCGGGACCGGACGGCGGCGCAGGCGGCGTACAACCTCGCCGACCTCGCCCTGCTCGAGGCCCGCACGCGCCTGCGGATGCTCGGCCTGCCGGAGCCCGAGATCGAGGCCCTGGACGACGACGCGGTCGGGCCCGACGCGGGACACATCGCCGTCCGGGCGCCGCTGCCGGGCACCGTGACACGGGTCGAGGCCGCGCTGGGAGAGACGGTCGAGGCGGGGCGCCACCTGTTCGTCCTTTCCGATCTGACCACGGTGTGGGTCTGGGTCGATGTGGCCGGCGACGACATCGCCCGCGTGCTCGAGCAGCCGGTGGGAACGCGCCTGCACGGCACCCTGCGCTGCCGCAACCTCCCCGGCGCCTCGTTCCCGGTGGACCTCGACACCCACGACGCCGTGGTGGACGAGACCACGCGAACGTTGCGGCTGCGCGGCTCGGTGGCCAATCCCGGGCGACGGCTGCGGCCGGGGATGTTCGTGGACGTGCGCATCGAGCTGCCGGCGCCGGGTGCGGTCCCGGTGGTGCCCGAGGAGGCGGTGCTGCGGGACGAGGGCCGCGAGTTCGTGTTCGTGCTGCTGCCCGACCGCTACTTCCTGCGCCGGCCGGTGACGGTGGGCCGCGAGCTGGGTGGCTGGAGCGAGATCCTCGCGGGTCTCGAGCCCGGCACCGAGGTCGCGACGCGGGGAGCGTTCCTGCTGAAGTCCGACGTGCTGCGCGCCAAGATGGGCGCGGGCTGCGCGGACTAGGGGCGGGCCGTGGAACGCTGGACCTCGTTCCTCCTCCGGCAGCGGGCCGCCGTCCTCCTGCTCGCCGCCGCCACGCTCGGCCTCGGCTTCCTGGCCTGGCGCGGCCTGCCCGTGGACGCCTTCCCCGACGTGACCAACGTCCAGGTCATGGTCCTGGCCGACGCGCCGGGCCTCACGGCGGCCGACGTCGAGTCGCGGGTGACGTACCCGATCGAGCAGCACCTGGGCGGGCTGCCGCGGGTGACGCAGGTGCGCTCGCTGTCGCGCGCGGAGTTGTCGCAGGTGGTGGTGGTCTTCGAGGACGGGACGGACATCTTCTGGGCGCGCCAGATCGTCTTCGAGCGCATCGCCGGGGCGCGCGAGGCCTTGCCCACGGGAGTGGAGCCGGAGCTGGGGCCGATCAGCACGGGGTTGGGTGAGATCTACCAGTACACCTTGCGCGGGCGGGGCGTGGACGAGGCGGAGCTGCGGGCCGTGCAGGACTGGATGATCGCTCCGCGGCTGCGCAACATCCCCGGGGTCAACGAGGTGAACGTCCTGGGCGGGAAGGTGCGCGAGCTGCACGTGGTGCCGCGCCCGGAGCGGCTGGTCGAGTACGGGATTCCGCTGCGGCAGGTGGTCGAGGCGCTGGCGGCGAACAACGCCAACGCCCCTGGCTCGTTCGTCGTGCGCGGCTGGGAGCAGACCTACGTGCGCAGCGTCGGCCTGCTGGGCGGCAAGGAGGACGTCGAGCGCATCGTGCTGCGGGCCCAGGACGGCCGCCCGGTCTTCCTGCGCGACGTGGCCGACGTCGAGTTCGGGACGGCGCCGCGCCAGGGCGCCGCCACGCGTGGCGGCGACGGTGAGGTCGTCGCGGGCGCCGCGATCATGCTCCGTGGCGCCAACTCCCAGGAGACGGTCGAGCGCGTGAAGGCCGCGATCCCCGGCATCCGCCGCTCCCTGCCCCCCGGCGTCACGCTCGACCCGTACTACGACCGCACGGAGCTGGTCGACCAGGTGCTCGAGACGGTGCAAGGCGCGCTGGTCCAGGGTGCCCTGTTCGTCGTGCTCATCCTGCTCCTGCTCCTGGGCTCGCTCCGCACCGCGCTCGTGGTCGTGCTCGCCCTGCCGCTCACCTTCGCGCTCGCCTTCATGCTCATGGGCTGGCGGGGCCTCACGTTGAACCTGATGAGCGTGGGCGGGCTCTCGTTCGCGGTGGGGATCGTGGTCGACGCGACGATCGTCGTCGGCGAGAACATCCAGCGGCACCTCGACCTGCGGCGCGAAGGGGAGTCCCGCGCCGCGACGGTGGCGCGCGCGGTCGGCGAGGTCGGCTCGCCGGTCTTCTTCTCGGTGCTGATCGTGGGCACGGTGCTGGTGCCGCTGCTCATGCTGCAGGGCATGGAAGGCAAGATGTTCGGCCCGCTGGCCGTGACGATGATCCTCGCCGTCTTCGCCTCGATCGCCGTGGCCCTCGTCGCCGTTCCCGTGCTCTCCGACATCCTCGTGCGGGCCCGTGCGTCGCGGGAACCGCTGCTCCTGCGCGGACTCCGGGCGGCGTACCGCGGCGTGCTGGGCGCCGCGCTGCGGCTGCGCTGGGTCCTCCTCCCCGCCTGCCTCGCCGCGCTCGCCGCCGTCGCCTGGCTCGCCCGGGACGTGGGGACCGAGTTCATGCCGGCCCTGGACGAGGGCGCGATGGCGATCAACGTCGTGCGCCTGCCGAACGCCGCGCTCGACGGCTCCGTGGCCGTTTCGACCCATATCGAGCGCCGCCTGCGCGCGTTCCCGGAGATCCGCACGGTGGTCTCGCGGACGGGCAGGGCGGAGATCTCCGAGGATCCCATGGGGCCGGAGCAGACCGACGTGCTGATCATGCTGCACCCGCGCGAGGAATGGACGACGGGGCGCACGCGCGAGCAGCTCGAGGCGGCGATCCGTCTCGAGGTGGAGGCGATTCCCGGGATCCGCGCGGCGTTTTCGCAGCCCATCGCGCTGCGCGTCAACGAGCTGATCTCCGGCGTGAAGAGCGACTTGGCGATCAAGGTGTTCGGCCCCGACCTGGAGCGGCTGCGCGAGACCGCCGACCGCGTCGCCGCAGCCGTCCGCGGGGTCGAGGGTGCGGTGGACGTCAAGGTCGAGCAGGTCTCGGGTCTCACGCAGCTCGACGTCGAGCTGGACCGCGCGGCCGCGGCGCGGCACGGGATCAACGTCGCGGACGTGAACGAGCTGATCGCGACGGCGGTGGGAGGCGCGACGGCGACGGCGCTGGTCGAGGGCGAGCGGCGGACTGCCGTGACGGTGCGCTTCCCCGAGGACGCCCGGCGCGACCGCGCGGCCCTGGAGCGCCTGCTGCTCGAGGGCGCCGGGGGCGCGCGCGTGACGCTGGGCAGCGTCGCCGCGATCCGGGAGGTGGAGGGCCCGGCGCTGATCGGACGCGAGGCGGGCATGCGCCGGGTCAACGTCGAGGTCAACGTGCGGGGCCGGGATCTGGGCGGTTTCGTCGCCGAGGTGCGCGAGCGGCTGGCGCCGCTGGAGGCGGAGCTGCCGCCGGGCACCTTCATCGCCTACGGCGGGCAGTTCGAGAACCAGGAGCGGGCGATGGCGCGACTGGCCGTCGTCGTTCCGATCTCGCTCGGCCTGATCGCCGTCTTCCTCTTCCTCGCGCTGCGCTCCGTGCGCGACGTGCTGCTGGTCGTGGCGGTGCTGCCGTTCGCGGTGGCGGGCGGCGTGATCGTGATGCTCGCGACGGGCACGAACCTCTCGGTCTCCACGGCCGTCGCGTTCATCCTGCTCTTCGGCATCGCCGTCGAGAACGCGGTCGTGCTGGTGGCGTTCTTCCGGCAGCTCCACAACGAGGGGCGGGAGGCGATGGACGCGGTCAAGACCGGCTGCGACCTGCGCCTGCGGCCGCTCTTGCTCACGTCGCTCACGACGCTGCTCGGCGCGCTGCCGCTGGCGTACGCGACCGGGCCCGGGGCCGAGATCCAGCGTCCCGTGGCCCTCGTGGTCCTCGGCGGCCTCGCCTCCTCCCTCCTGGTCACGCTGATCGTGCTCCCCGCCGCGTGGGCGATCACGACTCCGCGGAGGAGGAAGCCGGCGGTGGAGGACGGGGCGCTCGAGAGTCCGGCGCCCGAGGGGTGAGCCCGGCGCCCGGCCACGCCAGCGCCGCGGCCCCCCCGCCGACGGCGACGGCGAGATACATCGCCGAGACGCACACGCCCACGGCGATCCCGGCCTTGCCGGGCGAAGTCGAGATGCCGCTGAAGATGAGCGCGAAGAGGGCCTCGCGCACGCCGAGGCCCGACGGCGTCAGCATGACGAGCTGGCCGAGGTACAGGAGCGGCAGGATCGCGGCGGCCCAGGCCCAGCCCATCGGAATCCCGGCCGCGGCCATCGCCGCGTAGTGGATCCCGTACACGCACCCCGCCTCCGCGGCCGAGAGCGCCCAGGCGCGTACAGGCAGCCGCGGAACGGCGCGCGGGTCGCGCCGCGGACGCCAGCGGATCGCCGCCAGGACGCCCGCCGACAGAACGAACACCGCCGCGCCCGGGAGCGGAAGCCATTCCGGCGCACCCGCGGCGAGCGTGAGCACGGCGGCCACGGCCAGCCCGCCCAGGCCGACCGCGGCGCTGAGCGCGGCGATGTCCAGGACCAGCGTCTCCGAGGCGAGCACGATGTCGCGTCGCGTGCGGCAGACGGCCCAGACCTTGAGCGGCTCCGACGACGGGATCACCAGGTTGGCCAGCAACCCGACGAGCTGGATGCGCAGGAGGAAGGTCCACGTCCGCGGCAGCAGCGGCAACCCTTCCAGGATCGCGTGCCACTTGACGATCCGCACCAGCCGCTCGAGGAACACCAGCAAGGCCCCGCCCAGCAGCAGCCCCGCGTTCTCAGGCCGCAGTAAGGGCTCCAGGACCTCCGTTCCGGCCACGACGACGAGGACAACCAGCAGGGCGGCGCCCGCCGCCAGACGCGCCAGTCCGGCGACCCAACCTCCCGCGGTGAGCCGGTCGAGCGGGTGGCGTGCCGGCAGGTCCGCCGTGTCGACAGTCTTGGCCGTGCCTTCCGCGGCGACCGCGCCTGCGCCGTCCGCGCCGGCGGTGCCGTCCACGGGTTCGGGCGGAAGCCCGGTCGGGGGACCCCCCCTGCGGTCCGTTTCGGAGTGCAGGCAGCGACCCCCATTTCCGCCGGGCGCGGAGCGATGGTCCGGACCACGGCTGCGGCAAGGACGATAGCAGCGGGAGACAGGAACGGAAAGGGGGGTTTCGTCCCGGATCGGCGCGCTCCATCGGCGGGTGGGGGTCAGGACGCGCCGCCCCCGCATGAGGCCGGTCGTGTCCGGATTCGCGGGACGAGGCTCCGGAACGGGCCGCCTGGCGACCGGTGTGCGCCTCCGTCGTCGAATTCCACCGCCGGCGCAACGTCTTTGCTGGGGGCAGCTTCGCGCGTCCCGGACGGCCGGCGGCCCGAGACGGGTCAAGTCGGGCGGCGGCACGGACGTTGCCTGCCGGTGACGAGCGGGGGCGGGTCCGGACGAACTCCGGCGGGGGGCGATTCAGGAGCGCGAGATGCAGTGGACGAAGTGCCCGCCCGAGCGTGAGGGATGGTACTGGGTTCGCATCCTCCGCGACGCCGGGCGCAGGCCGGAGTCCGCGGTGGTGGAGGTGTGCCGGGACCCGGCGTACCCGAGTCCGGGAGGGTGGTTCTTCCTCCTGGACGGGGCGTCGTACTCGGTGACGGATGCGCGCGTTCTCGACTGGAGCGACGCGCCCGTCGAGTCGCCCCGTGGTGACGTGCGTCCCCGGCGCCGACCGGCCGGAGTTCGCGCAAAGGACGCAAAGGACCGCAAAGAACGTAAAGAGGGGGAGGGCCCGGCCCTACGAGTTTTTCCGTGCCCGCCACGTCACGAGCAGCGCCAGGCCGAGGAGCCCCAGTAGTCCGAGCGGCGAAGATCCGCCCTTCACGCGGCAGCCGCAACCGCCGCCGCCCTGGAGCGAGATGTCGCCGTCGGCCCCGTCCTCGTCGCCGTCGCCCGTGACGTCGAGGTCGGCGTCACCGTCACCGTCCGCGTCGGCGTCGCCGCCGCCGTCCGCGTCGGCGTCGGCGTCACCGCCGCCGCCGCACTCGCCCGCACCGTTGCACGAGGAGCCGGCGCACTCGCCCTCCGGATCGGTGCCGTCCGCGTACGGCAGGCACGCGCCCTCGTCGCCCGCCATGTCGCACGCCTCGCAGGTGCCGTCGCAGGCGTTCTCGCAGCACACGCCGTCGATGCAGAAGCCGTTGGCGCACATCGCGTCGCGGTCGCAGTCCAGGCCGTCCGCCTGATCGGGGGCGCAGCCCGGCAGCGTTTCGTCGCAGAACTCGGCCTCGGGACACTCGCTGTCGCCGCCGCAGGCGCCTTCGCACGCCGTCGCGTCGCGGCACGTGCCGCTGGTGCAGGGCGTCGCCGTGCCGGGCGTACAGGTCCCGCCGGCGTCGCAGGTCGGGGCGGGCGTCAGCATCCCCGCGTCGCACGCGGGATCTCCGCAGAGCGTTCCGGTCGCCGCGGGAGACCAATCGGTCGTCGAGGCCGCGGGATCGCAGACGCCGCAGGCGTCGGAGGGATCCGGCGCGCCGGAGGCGACGCAGGCGGAGCCGATGAGGCATCCGCTGGCGACGAGGTTGGAGCAGGTGTCGTCGGTCTCGACGCAGGAATCGGCGGTGCAGGGGAAGCCGTCGTCGCAGCTTCCGCCGGTGCCGGTGCAGACGCCGCCGGCGCAGGCGTCGGTGAGCGTGCAGAACAGGCCGTCGTCGCAGGCGCGTCCGGCGGGCGCGGGGCTCCACGCGCCGCCGCTCACGGCCGGATCGCAGACCTCGCAGACGTTGGCCGAGTTGACCGCGCCCAGGCCGTAGCACGTGCCGGCGATGAAGCACGTGCCGGCGACGGGCGTGAAGGCGCAGGAGTCGGCCGCCTCGTCGCACGACTCGACCGTGCAGGCCAGCGCGTCGGTGCAGTCGCGCGCCGTGCCGGCGCAGGTCCCGGCCGCGTCGCAGGCGTCGGCGGTCGTGCAGAACAGCCCGTCGTCGCACGCCGTGCCGGGCGTGGCGCCGCTCCACGCGACGCCCGACCGCGCGGGATCGCACACCTGGCAGGCGTTGGCCGGGTTGGGCGTGCCCGCGGCGAAGCAGGCGCCGGCGATGACGCAGGAGCCGGCGTTGGGGGTACCGACGCAGCTGTCGGTCGGCTCGTCGCACGCGTCGGTGGTGCAGGCCAGGCCGTCGTCGCAGGCGCGCGCGGCGCCGGTGCAGAGCCCGCCGGCGTTGCAGGCGTCGCCGGTCGTGCAGTACCAGCCGTCGTCGCACGGTCCGCCCGGCAGGGGCACGTGGCCGCAGACGCCGGTGGTGCAGGCGTCGGTGGTGCACACGTTGCCGTCGTTGCACGACGTGCAGGCCGCGCCCGCCGTGCCGCAAGCGTCGATGCTCGTCCCGGCGGCGCACGCCGCGCCGTCCCAGCAGGTCGTGCAGCAGCTTCCGCCGTGGCAGGTGCCCGTCGCGCCGCCCGCCGCGGTGCAGCCGGCGCCCTCGCCCCCCAGCGTGCACGCCAGGAGTCCCATGCGCGAGATCACCGTGGCGTTGTCGGGGCCCCAGACCCACAGCAGCCGGAAGGTGACCGAGGCGCCCGCGGGACGGGAGTTCTCGCGGAAGACCAGCGCGATCGGACCGTCCTCCTCCGCGCCGTCGGGGTCGCGCGGCGCGGCCCAGGTGCCCGACGCGTTCGTGTTGTTGAACGTGAACTCCGGGTTGACGTGCGCGCGCGCGCGGGCGTCGAACGCGCCCAGGCCGACGACCACCCGCGGCGTCGCGCCGGTCCCCGTCGCGGCCACGACCAGCGCCTGCGCGATCGCCGGCGGCTGCCGCACCACGTCGTTCACCGTGGCGAAGACGGTGCCGATCGTGCACGAGCCGTGATCGGGGTCGCCGTTGCGCATGTAGTAGACGTTGCTCATCGCCGTCGTGCCGTTGTTGGTGATCGTCACGTCGAGCTGCAGGTAGCGGGCCGCGTCGTTCAGGCGATACGTCTGGTCCACCGTGAAGTTGAACGTCGCCCCCGTCACCCGCCCCTGCCAGACGATCGTCGAGCCGGCGGCCGTCGGTCCCGCCGTCGTCGGGATCTGCGTCGTCGCGCCCGTGCCGTTGTTGTAGAAGCGCTGCGTCGTGCCGCCCGCGGTCGCCTCGACGGTGAACTCGTCCACCGCGGTGCCGGGGTTGTACAGGTCGCACGAGTACGGCGCCGCGCCGCTCTCCGCGTAGCGCATGCTCTGCCCCGTGCCGGCCCCGGTCAGGCTGTAGGCGCCGTTGGAACGCACGGTGACGTAGTCGATGTACGTCCCGTCGAGCGTCGCCTGGGCCCGCGCCGCGGCCGGCAGGGCGAGCAGGACGAGGGCGATCGCGAGAGCCGCGCCGGTGCTCCCTCGGGTGCAACGGATGCGAGTGGTCGATGCCATGGTCTCCGCCTCCTTCGCCGCGGCCCCCCCGCCGTCACGGGCCGCGACCCAATCCCCAATCGCGCGCGAGCATAGTCGACGCCGGACGATCGGTCCACCGGAGGTGCTTGCGACGGTGCTTGCGACGCCGCAAGTCGCTGACCCGCCCTCGCCGGGCGCGCCGTTTCCGCGGAGTGGCGCACTTCGCGTATACTGCCCTGGTGGGCCGCTCGGGAGGGAGGAACCCGATGTTCGCAAACGCACGATCCGTCGCGCTGTCCGCCGCCTGTCTGCTCGCCACCGCGCTCGCCGCCCGCGGGTGCGACTGCGGCTCCGGCAAGGGCCCGACGCTGGGCGGGCCTTGCTCCGGGGGCTTCGAATGCGACCCCGGCCAGATCTGCTTCGACGGGTACTGCGTCTGGGACGACGGCGGCGCCAGCGAAGGACGGTTCGAGGTGCCCGAGGGCTACGAGACGTTCGAGCCCGGCGTGCACATGGGGCCCGGCACGGACCACCCGTTCGCGCCGGAGCGCGACAACTCCGACGGCGTCGGCCTGGACGACCGCGGGGACCTCATTCTCGACGCCGGCCTCATCCGCATGCAGTACCTGTGGGTTGCCAACTCCGGCGAGGGCACGGTCTCGAAGATCGACACCTTCGCCGACCCGCCCGTCGAGGTCGGCCGGTTCTTCACCGGGCTGGACGACGACAGCGCGGACCCGTCGCGCACCAGCGTCGACCTGGCGGGCGACGTCTTCGTCGCCAACCGCGCCCACAACTACCCCGCCGGCGCCGACGACATCTCCAGCGTGAGCAAGATCGCCGCGCTCGAGGAGCGCTGCCTCGACCGCGACGAGAACGGCACGATCGAGACCTCGCGCGGCTCCACCCCGCTGCCGCGGTCCGACGGCTCGGGCGGCGTTCCCGCCGGCCAATCGACGGACGAATGCGTCCTGTGGACCCGCGACTTCCAGCCGTCGAGCGCCCGGCCGACCGACGTGGTCGCGCCGCTCGGCTGCCGCGGCGCGCGCGCGGTCACGGCGACGCCCGAGAGCGGGCCGGACTTCGTGCTCAACGGGCACGCGTGGGTGGGTTGCTACGACGACCTGCGCGCCTACAAGGTCGACGGCAACACGGGCGACCTCCTGGCCGTCGCCGACACCTCCCCCTGCGCCCCGTACGGCTTCCTCATGGGCATCGAGGACGTCATGACCGTCTGGGCCTGCTGCCGCGACATGGACGGCGATCACTCGCAGTCGATCAGCACGCTCGATCCCCGCACCGGCAGCGTCACGGCGCTCCCCGACATCCCCGGCAACCCCTACGGCTTCGCCATGGACGCCGACGGCGGCGTCTGGGCGACGACCATGCCCTCCGAGCCGTCCTCGGTGCTGCGCTATACGGCGGCGGCGGGCTGGCAGGCCCTCGCGGAGCCTTCGCCCGGCTTCTTCGACGACATGCGCGGGATCGCGGTCGACGAGGACGGCTACGCCTGGGCCGTGGCGACCGACCGCGCCGAGGTCTGGCTGATCGATCCGGCGACGTTCCCGTCCGCCTCCGCGCTGCTCGAGGTGCTGCCCACGACGAACGACCCGGCCGGGCGCGCCACCGCGATCTGTTCCGGCGCCGCCGTCGACTTCGACGGCAACGTCTGGGCCGTCTGCATGGGCGGGGCCGGCGGCGACGGGGACGGGTGGGTCACGAAGTACCGGGTCGACCGCGCGTCCGGCCGGCCCGTCGTCGACCTTGCCGGACATCCCGAGCGGATGCAGATGACGCAGGTCGGCCGCAACCCGTACACCTACTCGGACATGCTCGGCTACCACCTGCGCCGCTTCACCGCGCGCGAGGGCTGGTACCGGCAGGTCTTCGAGACCTGCCCGATGTACTCGGTGCGCTGGAACCGGATCTCGTGGGACGCCATGATCCCCGAGGGCACGCGCGTCGTCTTCCGCGGGCGCACCGGCGACACCCGCGAGGAACTGGCGCGGGCGGGGTGGGTGCTCCTGGCCGAGGACCCGGACGACGAGTCGCCGGCGGACATCCCGGCGGGCGTCCCGCCGACCGGCCTGAGCGAAGGCCACTACATCGAGATCGAGATCCGTCTCTACACCGATCGCGACGGCCTCAGCCCCACCGTCCACGCCGTGTCCTTCGATTGGAGCTGCACCACGCCGATCTATTAGGCGAGCGGTCGAGCGGTCGGGGGTCGGCGGTCGGGGGTCGGCGGTCGGGGGTCGGCGGTCGGGAGTCTGGGGAAACCTGGCCGCTTCCCGCACTCGCCGCACTTCCCGCACTTCCCGCACTTCCCGCACTCCCTCAGTACACGCCCTTGAATCCCAGGGTCGGGATCACGATGTAGGGGATCTCCTGGACGCCGCAGCTCGGGCCCTCGTCGCCGTAGCTGCACTCGTACTCGAACGGTTCCGCGGTGAACGTGAGGTTGATGAACTCGAAGTACAGCGCGAACCACCACGTCTCGAACGTCCACTTCTTGTCCACCCGGAGGTCCAGCCGGTAGAACGGCGGCAGGCGCTCCTCGTTCCGCGCGTCGAGTCGCGGGGCGCACACCTCGCCCCACGGCCCCAGGGGATCGGTCGAGGTCGAACACTCCCACGGCGTGTACGGCCGGCCCGAGCGGAGGTGGAACCGGGCGCCCAGGCGCCAGCCGGCGCCCACGTTCCACGACACCACGAGGTTCAGCACGTGCGTCTGGTCGAAGTCCGAAGCCGCCGTTCCCCGACGGTAGTCGCGCTCCGAGCGCCCGAGCGTGTACGCGATCCACCCGAAGACGTCCTCGCCCAGCTTGCGGCGCAGGAGGAACTCGACCCCGTAGGAGCGTCCGCGCGTCGGGGGAAACCAGCCCTGCGTGGGATCGTCGCGGAGCGTCGGGTCCTCCATCACCGGATCCCCGAACGGTCCGTCCTCCCACTGCGGCTCGGCCAGGTCGTGGAAATCGCCGTAGTACACCTGGACGTCCAGGTCCAGCGACCAGGGCAGGGCGACTTCGACCCCTTGCGACAACTGGTAGGCGGACTGCGGCCCGCGGTCGACCGTGAACGAGCCCATCCCCGGCAGGTCGATCACGAACGATTGCGGCTGGTGATACGTCCCGACCGAGCCCTTGAGCCACAGCCGCTCGGTCAGCCGGTGGCGCACAGAGAAGCGCAGATCGCCCCAGACGTCCGTGCGGGCGCCGTACCCCTCCTCCGCCGGATCGACCCGGTGCACGTCGAGCCGCGCGCCGAGCTCGAGGTCGGTGTCTTCCGTCGGATGCAGCGTGACCTTGGCCCAGGCGCCCACGAGCAGTGCGTCGCGCTGTCGCAGCAGCTGGTTGTCGTCGTCGTATTCGGCGAGGCCCGTAGGCGGGAAGTGGCGCGCCTCCAGGTCGCTGCCGAAGGTCAGATCCACCCAGCGCGCCGGCGACCAGACGACGGAGGCGCGCGGCCCGCCGGCCCACATGCCGATCTCGGCGTCCTCGTCCATCCGCGTCGCGTCGTACCCGAACCACCCGCCCAGCTCGGCGCGCAGCTCGCCGCCCAGGCGGTACTGGTAGCGCAGGTCGACGCGGTGGAACTGGATCCGCGGCCCGTCGACCGAGCCGTCGTCGTTCAGCTCCCCGGCTTCGTCGAACGAGCCGAAGCCGAACAGCGTCAGCCGATGGTGCCGCGCAGGCTCCCATTCGACCCGCGCCTGGTAGTCCCAGTACTGCAGGTACGCGTCCGGATCGAAGAGCTGGATGAGCCAGGCCGAGTAGCTGTAGCGGCCCGAGACGGCCACCGCCAGCTCGTCGCCGAGCGGCACTTCGACCAGCGCCCCGACGTCGACCAGCCGCAGGTCCCACTCCGAGCGCCAGTGGTCGGTCTGCGGGAGTCGCGTGTCGGCGCTGACGATGCCGCCCACGTACCGCCCGAATTCCGCGGGCGCGCCGCCGGGGAAGAAGTCGATGCGGTCGACCAGCGACGGGTGGATGACGGCGGGGCCGAGCGCGAGGTGGAAGAGCTGCGGCACGCGCACGCCGTCCAGGTAGAAGCCGGTGCCGGCGGGAGGGGCGCCGCGGATGAAGTAGTAGGGCACGCCGGTCAGGACGGGCACCACGCCCGGCAGCGAATCGATCGCGCGGAACGGGTCCCCCATCGTCCCCGGCAGGCTGCGCAGCTCCTCGTCCTCCAGGCTGATCCGCGTCACCTCCTGCTCGTCGCGCGTGCCGTGGATGACCGTTTCGTACGGGTGCCGCGCCGTGTCGCGCTCCAGCCGGAAGACCACCTCGTACTCCGCTCCGGCCTCGACGTCGACCGACACGACCTCCGTGCGGAACCCCTCCAGGATCGCGTGGAGGTCGTGCTTTCCCGGGCCGAGGTGCAGCTCGAAACGCCCCTCCTCGTCGACGAACTCCACCCGCTCCTCGACTTCGATCCACGCGTCCGGGAGCGGGTCCCGCGTCCCGCGCTCGAACACCTGCCCCCGGATGGCTCCCTGCTCCTCGATGGTCGTCGTCGTGGTCGGGGGTGGTTGAGGGCCGTCCTCCTGGGCCATGGCCCGCCCGGGCAGGAGGGCGCCGAGGAGGGGCAACCACAGATGGACACAGATGAACACAGATGAGGGAGAGGGGCGGAGCCATCTGTGTTCATCTGTGTCCATCTGTGGTTTTCTTTGTCCGGTCCCTTTCGGTCCCGTTCCTCCGTCGGTCGCTCGATCTCCGTCCGAGCTTAGCACTCGCGCGTCGCCGATCGATGCGCTACATTCGCGCACGGCCATTCGGGGCGGGGAGGGCGCCCGCCGGAAGAAGGAGGAGGACATGCCGCTGGTGCCGATGCGTCCGTTGCTCGATGCCGCCAAGGAAGGCGGGTACGGTGTCGCCGCGCTCAACGTGAACAACATGGAGCAGATCCAGGCGATCCTGGAGGCGGCGGTGGAGACGAA
>JACRCZ010000002.1 GCA_016218765.1 Deltaproteobacteria bacterium
GCCCGTGCTGGACGGCGTCACGGTGAGGCACTCGAGCCGGGACGGCGTGAACGGCGTCACCGCCTTCCCGCTCATCCGCAACTCCACGTTCTCCGACAACGCCGAGGACGGCATCTACCTCGACACGAACAGCGGCCTGGACCGCAGCGCCTCCCCCACGTTCTCGGGCAACGTCCTGACCCGGAACGGCGAGTACGCGATGTCCGTCCCGGCGGACTACGCGGGGGAGATCGATTCCACATCCACCTTCACGGGCAACACCTTCGACTTCATCCGCCTCCTCGCCGACACGGTGTCCGTCTCTCAGACGTGGCAGGCGCAGGACGTGCCGTTCCTCGGATCGGGCGAGATCCTGGTGGAGGGGGCGTCGGGTCCGGCGTTGACGGTCGAGGATGGCGCGGTCGTCCGGTTCGACGCAGGGGTGCGGATGATCGTCGGGGGTTGGAACAACGGTTCGCTGTTCGTGGACGGGCACACGGCGGGCGTCGTCTTCTCGTCGCGCGCCAGTCCGGGGACGCCCGGAGCCTGGCAGGGACTCCAGCTCGGAGACCGCTGCAACGACGCGGCCACCGTGCTCGATGGGCTGACCATCGAGTACGGCGGCGCCAACGGCCTCGGGAACGTCTACTTCTACCAATGCGACGGAGCGATCTCGAACAGCACGGTCAGGTACTCCTCGACCTGGGGCATCTACCGCGTCTCCTCGTCGCCCTCCATCGCCGGCGTCACCTATCTCGGCAACACGGCCGGCGACCTGTTCTGAAGCCCGATTCCGGCGGGCTTGCGGCGGCGAGCGTGGGCGACGTGCTCTCCGGGGGCGAAGTGCCTCAGGTCTCCTGACGAAGGGGCGACCCGCGTCCTGGGCGTTCGGGCGGCCGAGATCCGCCGGGACGCCGAGTCGATGGAATCAAGGCGCGTCGAAACCCGGCAAGCCCGGAGCAACGTCGGAATCACCGATCCGTCCGCTGCGCGGCGCCGGACCGCAGCGAGGCTTCGCCCGCACGGTTGCCACAGGCTACCGGCCACAGGCAGCCGGACACCGGCATTGATCATCGCCCGTTGCCGGTTGCCGGTCTCCTGTTGCCTGTCGTCCCCCTGCGCCCGGCGCGCCTCTCGCCCTCGAAGCGGTAGAAACCCGGGCAGAGCACGGCGTGGACGCAGTCGCGGCAGCGGGCGTCGCGGCGCCGCTTCCCGGCCAACCACGCCTGGAGGTTCACGCCCGACTCGCCGACGAAGACCATCGCACGCTCGGCCTTGCCGAAATCGGTCAGCGCGGCGGATTCGTGCCCCGGCAGCAGGCACGGCGGGCAGTTGATGACCTGGATGCGCATGCCGGCAGGGGCGCGGTCGAGCACCGCGGAGAGGTTCTCGCGCAGCGCGCGCGCCGACGGCACGTGGGCCGCGCGCGCCCGCCCGAACGGCGTCACCACCTGGACCGTCCAGTGCGCGACGCCCAGACCGGCCAGGAACCCGGCCATCGCGGGCAGCGCGGCCACGTTGTCGCGCACGACCGTCGTGTTGACGCCGACGTCCACGGCGCCTCCGCCGGCCGCCAGCACGTTCCGGATCCCCGCCACCGTCTGCTCGAAGCTCCCCGCCGTCCGCGTCAGCCGCTCCTGCAGCGGCGCCTCGGGCGCGTGCAAGGAGACCAGCACCTCCATCACGCCCGCCCGCACCAGCGCGTCGGCGAACCACGGATAGGACAGGAGCCTCCCGTTCGTGGCGACCGTGATGCGGCGGTAGCCCATCGCGCGCGCCGCGGAGACGACCGCCGGCAGCTCGGGGTCGAGCGTCGGCTCGCCGCCATCGATATCCAGGAGGTCGAAGCCGCGGTCGCGGTGGCGCCGCAGCGCCTCGACGACGTCGGCGGTGCGGGCGTCGCGCGCGGGCCGGTCGCCCACGGCGCAGAACACGCAGTGGTTGTTGCAGCGGTAGGTGAGGTTGACGATGACCTTGCGCTCGCGCGCCGTGGCCACGTGCAGCGCCAGGACGTCCGCGGCCTGGCGCAGGAACGCCGGGTCGAACTCGCTCGTCGTCACGCCCCCGTGCTGGAACGCCTCGTGGAAATCCGCGGTCGCGCCGGCCGCCGGCGGGCAACGCCGCGCCATCGCCGTTCCGGGGATGGGCGTGGCGAACTGCAGCAGCGGCACCGCGCCGTGCCGCCGGTGCAGTCCGGCCAGGGTCCGGACCGTGCGGACGATCTCGCTCCGGCGCTCGCCGGGGATGCCGATGATCCCGTGCACGAAGAGCGGGAGCTTCTCCGCCGCGCACCACGCCGCCACGCGCTCGACCGCCGCCGGGTCGAGGTTCTTGCCGATGACGCGGCGCTGGACGCGCCGGCTCGCGCTCTCCAGCGAGACCTTGAGCGCGCTGGCCAGCGGGCGGAGCCGCCGGACGTGCGCCTCGCGCAGGCGGTCGGCGCGCAGCCCGTTGGGAAACTCCAGCCGCAGTCCGCGCCGCTCCGCCAGCCCCAGCAGCGCCTCGAAGCGCTCCTCGCGCAGGTTCGCCACCTCGTCCAGCACGACCAGCCGCCGCACCCCCATCGAGCGCACCCAGCCGTCGATCGCCTGCTCCAGGCGCGCCCAGGGCACCGCGCGGTACTGGCGCCGCGGCTCGGGCAGGCCGGGGTTCTTCGAGCAGAAGACGCAGCCGTGGGGACAGCCGCGGGCGGTGACGATGGGCAGGGTCTCCGCGGGGTCGGGCGGGAACGGCCCGGGCCGCCAGCGCGTCCCCAGCACGCGCCGCAGGAAGCCGAAGGCCGCCGGCACGTCCATCCGCTCCCAGGCGGGGAGGGGGAGGTCGTCCAGCGGGAAGGCGACGCGGTTCTCCAGGACTCCCCGCGGCGGGGTTTCTCCGCCTTCGATCGCGGCGGCGACGCGGTCCAGGAGCGGCTCGCACTCGTAGCGCAGGACCAGGTCGAGCCGCCCGGTCCGGGCGAGGAGCTCCTCTCCGTCGTACTCCGCGTAGTGCATCCCGCCGACGACCATGTCGGCGTAGGCCAGGACGCCGGCCGAGGCGGGAACGGCGGCGGCGAGGCGGCCGAGCCAGTCGCGGCCGGGCGAAACGGTGAGGAACGGGCTGCCGGCGACGACGGCGAGGTCGGCGCGGATGCCGCGGAGGCGCGCGAGAAAGTCCCGCGCGGGCTCGCCCAGCCACGCGCGCTCGCCCCGGCGCACCAGCGCGGCGCGCGGGCGCGCGAAGCCGTCGAGCACCTCGACCCGCCAGCCCCGCCGGAGCAGCACCGCGGCCGCCTGGTAGGCCCCTAGGTGCGTCAGCCACGGGTAGTCGACGAAGTGGCGCGAGAGCAGGAGCGGCGGCAGGAGAACGACGGCGCGAGAGGTTCCGGGCCTGTTGCCGGCGACGGCCACTGGTGTTCCATACCATGCGGCGACCTCGCTTGACAACCCGGCGCACGGCCGACAAACTGCCTCTTTCGGCGGACCGCACGGGTCCGCGGGCAGAGGGAACGAGGAACATGGATCCGAAGGTCGATCGACAGGCGAACGCGGTGAACGTGGTGCTGGACGAGGGCGTCTTCCCGCGGCCCGTCGGGCTCGCCGCCGCCTACCGCTTCCTGGAGCGGTGCTACGTGCAGCTCGAACGGCGTCCCGGCCGGCGGCTCGCCGTCCGCCTCAAGGGCAAGGCGCCGCTGGACGAGGACGTGCTGCGAGGGCTCGGCGAGGAATTCCACAACGAGCTGGTGAACCAGCTCGTGCGGCACCAGGTTTCCGAGCGGACGGACCAGCTCCGGGCGGTGATCGTCGGGCGGGCGCTGCTCTCGGCCGAGCCGGCGGAGGCCGCCGCGGCGGCCCCGGCGGCCGACGACGCCGCGTGCCTGGACTACCTCGAAGATCCCCTGGGCATCGCGGTGCCCTGGGAGGAGAAGCATGGCGACAAGCGCAAGACGACCCGACGCGGGAAGAAGTAGCGGTCCACCTCCGGCCGAGCTCCGGCTGGATGCCGAGGTCTACAGCGAAGCGGCAATCGAACGGGCGCGGAGGGCGTTCGACGGCCTGGCGACCATCGCCGTGCGCCGCTCCGGCCGCTACCACCTCGTCCGTTTCTCCAAGGTGTCGCCGGACGCCGCCGCGCGGCTGCCCGACGAGTTCGGCAATTACGCCCTGAGCTGCCTCCTGGTGCATCCATGACCACTCGACCTGCGGGGAAGGTCCGCAACAAGCGCCTGGTGCCCCTGCGCTGGCGGGAGCTGGACGGCCGGATCCTGGCGACCAACGACGCGGGCGACCACGTGTGGCTCGACCGCCGCGAGTTCGACGACCTCATGGCCGGGCGGCTCGCGCCCGGCAAGCGGGTGTCGCGCGAGCTGGCCAGGAAGGCGATGCTCCGCGGCAAGGACACGGAGGCCGTGCTGGCGGCGCGGGTCCGCGAGCGGAGCCACCACGTCTTCACCGGACCCGGGCTGCACATCCTGATCCTCACGCTGCGCTGCAACCACGGCTGCCTCTACTGCCACGCCAGCCGCCAGCCCGCCGGACGCGGCGGCTACGACATGAGCATCGAGACGGCGGGACGCGCGCTGGACGTGATCTTCCAGAGCCCGTCGCCGGACCTGACGATCGAGTTCCAGGGCGGAGAGCCGGGCATGAACTTCGACGTCCTGCGCTGGGTCGTCGAGGAGGCGCGCTGCCGCAACGCCGACGGCGCACGCCGCCTCTGGTTCAGCCTCGTCAGCAACCTCACCACCCTCGACGCCGCGCAGATCGACTTCCTCGCCGACAACGGCGTCATGGTCTGCACCTCCATCGATGGCCCGGCCCCCCTGCACGACCACAACCGCCGCCTCACCGGCGGCCACAGCCTCGCCCGCACCCTCCGCACCATGAAGGCCTTCGCCGCCGCCTACCGCAAGCGCAAGCTCGACCCAGGCCTGGCCTACGTCAACGCCCTGGTCACCGTCTCGAAAAGCTCGCTCTCCCAACCCAAGGCGATCGTCGACGAATACGTGAAGCTCGGCCAGAAGGTCATCCACCTCCGACCGCTCAACCCCTTCGGCATGGGCAAGCGCATCTGGGAGCGCGAGGGCTACACCGCCGACGAGTTCCTCCGCTTCTACCTCGAGGCCCTCGACTACATCATCGAGCTGAACCGGCAGGGCGTCGAGATGATGGAGAAGATGGCCTCGCTCATGCTCACCCGGATCCTGACCGACAAGGATCCCAACTACGCCGACCTCCGCTCGCCCTGCGGCGCCGGCATCGGACAGCTCGCCTACAACTACGACGGCCGGGTCTACACCTGCGACGAGGGCCGCATGGTCGGCGCGATGGGCGACGACCTGTTCTCCATCGGCGACGTGCACAAGAACACCTACGCCGAGATCGTCGGCCATCCGGGCGTCCAGTCGCTCTGCGTCGCCTCCTGCCTGGAGTGCCTGCCCGGCTGCGCCGACTGCGTCTACGCGCCGTACTGCGGCGTCTGCCCGGTCTACAACTACGTCGAGCAGGGCGACCTGGTCGCGCGCTGCGCGGGCAACGACCGCTGCCGCATCCAGATGGGGATGTTCGACCACCTCTTCCGGCGGCTCTCCGAGCCGGGGATGGAGGAGCTGCTGCGCCGCTGGACCGAGTCCCGCGACCGCTCCAGCGTCTACCAGGGACGCAACGTCGAAACCCCCCCGCCCGCGAAGGGCGGCAAGACGAAGCGGGACCGACGACGCACGGGGAAGAGCTGAGGCCGGCGCGGGACGCGCATGGCAACCCCGCTCGACGGCGTCTCGGTCGCGTTCGTCCATCCGCCGATCGTCCTCCCGCCGAATTTCGTCAACTACCCGACCTTCGCGTCGCTCGGACTCCTGTACGCCGCGGGTCAGGTCGAACGGCTCGGCGCGCGCGTGCAGGTCGTCGACTCGTTCCTCGGCTCGGGGCGCCGCCTGCCCATCACCGTCGGCCCGGGCGGCATCGCCGTGGGGGACGAGCCGCGGCAGGTGGCCGAACAGGTGTGTCCCGCCCCCGACGTGATCGTCGTCGGCGCCTCGATGTTCGCCCACCCGGGCCGGCTCGCCCGCACGCGCATCCCGGCGGTGCTGGCCGCGCTGGCGCGACGCCATCCCCGGGCGGCGCTGGTCCTGGCCGACACCTACGTCGGCGGGCTGGACTACATCCCGTACGACGCGGCCGAGGTGCTGCGCCGCGCCCCGCGCCTCGACGCGGTCTGCCTGGGCGAGGGCGAATCGGCGCTGCCGGGGCTGCTCGGGGCCCTGGCCGGCCGCCGGCCGTTCCAGGGATTGCCGCGCGCCGTCTGGCGCGCGAAGGACGGGATCCGCCGCGGTCCCGCGCACGGTCCCCTCGCCGGGAACCTCGACGACCTCGTCCCGGCCTTCCACCTGCTGGACATGGAGCTGTACTTCCGGCTCCAGCTCGAGGGCGCCAGCCGGGACCTGATCCACGAGGTGCCGCAGGGCGGGCGCTTCCTGCCGCTGGTGACGAGCCGCGGATGCCCGTTCCGCTGCGTCTTCTGCGCCACCGGCTTCGGCCACCGCTGGCGGGCCTGCTCGTCCGGCGCCGTCCTGCGGCAGGTCGCCGCGCTGCGCCGCCGCTGGGGCGTCGAGCGGTTCTTCTTCATGGACGACTGCATCAACGCGGGACGGCGGCGCTTCGAGACCCTGGCGCACGGGCTGGCGGCGGCCGGGACGGCGTGGGAGGCGCCCAACGGCTTCCGGGCCGATCGGCTCTCCGGGCCGGCCGTGCGCTCGATGGCCCGCGCCGGCGTCGCGGCCCCGTCGCTGTCCGCCGAGTCCGGCGACCCGGTCGTCGTCTCGCGCCTCATCCACAAGGGCCTCGAACCCTCGGCCGTCGTCCGGGCCGCCGGCCTCTTCGCGCGGCACGGCATGCCGCCGCGCGTGCACTTCGTGATCGGGTTCCCGCGGGAAACCCGCCCGCAGATCAACCGCACGCTGGAGCTCGCGGCGACGCTGTTCGAGTCGTTCGGGGCGGAGCCGCGGCTGCAGTTCGCCACGCCCGTGCCCGGAACGCCGTTGTACCGGGAGGCCCGCGCGTCGGGCGCGATGCGGCGCGATACCGCCGAGCTGGAGGTGGGCGAGCTGTTCACGGGGCGCAGCGTCCTGTGGACCCCGTCCTTCGGGCCGCGCGAGCTGCGGCGCTTCGCCGGCGCCCTGGCGCGGCGCCTGGAGCAGGCCCGGCACAAGAAGGCGCTCCTGGCCCCGTCCTACCGCTGCAACAGCCGCTGCACGTTCTGCTGCACCGACACGATGCCGCGGCGGGACGCGCCGCTGCGCCGCGTCGTCGCCCTCCTGCACGATGCCCGCCGGCGCGGCGCCCGACAGCTCGACATCGACGGCGGCGAGCCCACCCTCTACCCGGCACTGCCGCGGCTGATCGGCGCCGCCAAGGAGGCGGGCTTCGAGCGGGTGACGCTGGTGACCAACGCGCGGATGGCGGCCTATCCCTCGTTCGTACGCCGGCTCCGCGCCGCAGGGCTCGACGCCGCCGCCGTCACGCTCCTGGCCGACCGGCCCGAGCTGCACGACGCGCTCTCCGGCGCCCCGGGCAGCTTCGTCGAGGCCGCCCGGGGGATCGCGAACCTCAAGGCCGCGGGGCTGGAGCTGTTCGGCAACGTCGTGCTCGTGCCCGACAACCTCGAGGCCGCCCCCCCGACGGCCCGCCTGCTGGGCCGGCTGGGATGCCGGGCGGTCAACCTCATGTTCCCGGTGCCGCTGGGACGGGCGGCCCGCGCCGGCTTCCGCCTCCCGGCACTCGCCCCGTTGCGCCGCGCGCTCGTCCGCGCCGCGTCCCACGCCGGTCCGGCGCGACTCGTCGTGCACAACCTGGCGCCGTGTCTGGCGCCGCAGGCGGCACGCCGCCTGGAGTTCGCCGGCTCCAAGCAGTCCACGGAGATGATCTTCGCCCACGGCTCGCACGTGAACTTCGGCCGCATGCTGGCCCGGCTGGCGGACTACGTGCCCGAGTGCGCCGGCTGCACGGAACGGGTGGCGTGCGGCGGCATCTGGAAGCGCCTCCTGCACGACGGCGTCCGCCCCGATCCGCGGTTCGCCGGGCTGCCGCGGCGCTCGCCGTGAAGCCGGCCCGGACGCGGCCGGCCGGACGGAGCCCTACCCCCGCGTGACGTCCGGCATGCCACGGGCGCCGCTCCCCGCCGGGACGCTCGCCAGCAGCTCCTCGATCCGCTCCAGGCTCGGCGGCTTGGCCAGATGGTGCTCGAAACCCGCCTCCCGGGCCCGCTGCAGGTCCTCGGGCTGGGCGTAGCCGCTGAGAGCCACGAGGCGGATGTCGCGGAGCGCGTCGTCCCCCCGGAACGCCCGCGCGACCTCGTAGCCGTCCATGCCGGGCAGGCCGATGTCGCACAGCACGACCTCCGGCCGGAACGCGCGGGCCTTCGCCAGCCCCTCCGGCCCGTTGTACGCGACCGCGACCTCGTGCTCCCCGAACTCGAGCGCCTCGCGCAGCGTTTCGGCCGCGTCGATGTTGTCCTCGATCACCAGCACGCGCCGCCGGCGGCGCTCGGCGGCGGCCGGCTCGGGGCAACGGTCGGCGACCGCCCCGGATTCGAGCGGCAGGCGGACCGTGAATCCGGAACCCTTCCCCAGACCTTCGCTGCACGCCCGGACCTCGCCGCCGTGCAGCTCGACGAGGCCTTTCACGAGCGCCAGACCCAGGCCCAACCCGCCCTTGGATCGGTCCAGCGTCCTCTCCGCCTGCACGAACGGCTGGAACAGCCCGTGGAGCGTCTCGGGCGTCATGCCCACGCCGGTGTCGACCACGCGCACCACGGCGTGCCTCCGCTCGTCGTCCGCTCGCACCGACACGCTCGCCGCCCCCCCGCGCCCCGTGAACTTCGCGGCATTCTGCAGGAGATTCCCGATCACCTGCGCCACCCGCGACCTGTCGGCGATCACGCACAGCGCCTCGTCCGGGACGTCCGTCTCCAGCCGGATCTCGTTGCGGTCGAACAGCGAGCGCTGGTCCTCCGCGCTGCGGCGGACGAGGTCGCAGAGATCGACCCGCTCCCGCTGGAGCTGGATCTTGTTCCTGGAAATCCGCGTCACGTCGAGCAGGTCGTCCACCAGGCGCGTGAGCTGCGCGACCTGCCGCTCGATGACCTCCCGGGCCCGCTGCGCCTGGTTCCCGCCGGGCGCGGCCCGCCCCAGCACGTACAGGCTGTTGCTGATCGGCGCGAGCGGGTTCCGCAGCTCGTGGGACAGCACCGCCAGGAAGTCGTTCTTGCGCCGATCGCTCTCGACGAGGCGCAGGTTGGCGGCCGCGCGCTCCGCCTCCGCCCGCTTGCGGTCCGTGATGTCGGCGAAGGTGACCGCGAAGTAGCCCTTGTGCGGACTGAACGCCGAAACCCCGTACCACCGGTCGAGCGGCTCCGCATGGCTCTCGAACCGCACCGGCTCCCCCGTCAGCGCCACGCGCCCGTACCGGCCAATCCAGTCCGTCGGGTCGTTCTCGATGCCCGGGAGCACCCGGGTGACCCGCCGCCCCAGGATGTCCCGCGCCGCCAGGCCGGTCAGCCGCTCGAAGGCCGGGTTCACCTCCAGGAAGACGTAGTCGCAAGGCTTGCCCCGCTCGTCCAGCAGGATGCGGTGGTACGCGAACGCCTCCGACATGTTGCGGAACAGCAACGCCAGCTTCTCTTCGCTGCGCTGGAGCGCGTCGCGGGCGCTGTTCGCCTCGGAACCCTGGAGAACCTCCCAGCGCCCGGAGTTGCAGACGAGGGCGAAACGGTGGTCCTGCACGATCTGCAGCAGCGCCACCGCACCCAGCCGCGCCCGCGGGAACGGCACGGCCGCGACCACGTTGAGACGCCGGATGGTCTCGAAGTCGGCCGGCAACGCCCGCCCCGCCGCACCGGGCTCGGCGTGCCGCACCAGGCGGAGGCCGTCGAAACCGGCCAGGATCGCACGGTCCAGCCGCCGCTCCAGCCCCTCCGCGGCCCCTCCCGGCGCCGTCGCCGTCCCGTCCGGCGGCGCCGCCACCAGCTCGAGCTGACCGCGCGCCACGCGGGCGGCGAAGTCGGGCACCGCCGCCGCGAGCGCCTCCCTCGCCTGCTCCACCGTCAGCGGCGCCCGGACCTCCCAGCAGCACAGCTCGTTGGCCCCCAGCCCGGCGCGCACGAACGGCACGAGCACGTCGAGCAGCTCCTGCGGCGACGCGAAGAACACGCAGAAATGGCTGCCCCACGGCAGCGCGGCGGCGGCCGGGATTCCCGAGGGGCGCTGGTCGAAGGCCGTCGTGTACATCGTGTCCGATCGGGCGGCGCGGCTACGGCGCACGCCGCCGCGTGCATCGGCGCCGGCCGATCACCTGCCGCCGCAGGGGGCGGGCATGGTGACGACCTGCCACTTGCCCTGGTTCATCGCCAGCGCGAACTCGTGGTTCTTGACGACGTCGAGAATCTCCATCACGCCGCACTTCTGGAGCGAGTAGGTGCAGAGCACCAGCAGCTTCGTGCCGCCGATCACGTTGTTGATCTCCGCCTCGTAGGCGGCAAAATCGTCCCAGTCCTTCTTGTTGTCGATCCAGTACGGAGTGCCGCTCACCCGCAGCCCCGCGAAGCCCCGCGCCAGCGCCTCGTCGTGCTTCGCCATCCACATGTCGAGCGTGCGCCGAAGGTCGAAGTTCCCGCCCTTCAGGTACCAGTCGGTGTGCGGGAAGACCTCGACCTGCTTGCGCGCGACAAACCCCTCAAACCCGGGCACCTGCCGGCCGAGGGCCCGCAGCGCGTCCTCCGTGGTCAGGAAGTCCGACGTGACCCAGATGCACAGCTCGTTGTTCTCGAGCCCCGCGCGGAAGTAGGGCACGACGATGTCCGTCATGTCCTGCTGCGTCGTGTAGAACTGGCAGAAATGCGTGCCCCAGGGCAGATCGCCCACCAGGGCGATGCCCGAGCTGCGCTTGCCTTCGCCGGTCGTCGTCATCCTTGCTCCCCAACCGCAGCCGTCCGGCCGCACGAGCTGCATGTCCGGATTCCCCGCGACCGCGGCCGATTCCACGGGACCGGGGCAAACGGGCGTCGCTCCGACAAGCCCGCGGAACAAGGTTCCCATCGAACCCCGGCCAGCGTCAAGCCGATGTTCACACGTTGATCAACGGCCGCGCCCGTTCCGGATCGCGCAGCAGCAGGATGTCCGGACGCTCGGGGAAGGGCGTCGTGTACAGCGCGACGCCCCGCCGCCCGACGTCCTTCTCGAGTCGCCGGGCGTGGGCGGCGAGCGCGCCCGCGCCGCCGCCCGCCCACTCGTCCTCCGGCATCGCCGCCATGTCGCGCAGCACGGCCCCGAAGCGCGTCGGGCCCGGGCCGGGGAGGAACCGATTGAGCGCCGCGGCGTAGAAGGCGCGGATGCGGTTGTAGAACCGAGCGCGCCCGGGGGGCCAGGAGAGCGGACTCACGCTCAGGTAGTTGCCGCGCAGCGCCACGCGGTCCGTCAGCAGCCCGCGCGAACGACACAGCTCGTACAACGCCGTGTGCGGGTACGGCCAGAACACCGAAACCTGCACCGCGTCGGCGCGCAGGTCCGCCGCGAAGCGGAACGTCGCCCACACGTCGGACATCCGCTCCCCGGGAATGGCCAGCATGTTGAAGGTCAGCACGTTCACGCCGGCGGCCCTGAGCGCGCCCACCGCCCGGCGGATCGTGTCGTTCGGTCCGGGACGCCCGAGCACTTCGCGGCGGATCCGCGGGCTCCCGCTCTCCACCCCCAGCCGCACCATGTACACGCCCGCCCCCGCGGCCCGCCGCGCCACCTCGTCGTCGATCTGGTGCACCGTGGAGCAGAAGACCAGCGGCTGGTCGAACGAAGCGCGGTACGCGTCGAGGAACTCGTAGAACCACCGCTTCCCCGTGATGAACATGTCGTCCGTGAACGAGAAGACCTTGATCCGTGCACCGTGCCGCTTCCGCATCCCCGCCAGCTCGGCGATGACGTCCTCCACCGAACGCTTGCGCACATAGCCCAGGTCGCCCGCGCGCGGGCACCGGAGGTCGCGGAGGTAGCGCGAGCGCAGGAGCTGGTTGTGGCAGTAGGTGCAGCGGTAGGCGCAGCCACGCCCGCTGATCGCATCCGCATACCCGCGCTTCAGCTCCAGGATGCGCCGGTGGTCGAACAGGTCGAGGTCCGCGCGGCGGGGCGCCGCCCCCAGGTCGACGGGCGGCGGCATCGGATTGCCGCGCACGCCGCGCCGCCCCAGGGTCCACACGCCGGGCGCCCCGACGGGAACGGAGCCACGACCCAGACTCTCCACGATCGCGGCCAGCCGGTGGTCGTCGGCCTCGCCCGCGAACGCCAGGTCGACCCCCTCCCAGGCGGCGACCTCCTCCGGGACGATCGTGGCGTGGATCCCGCCGCAGACGAGCACCGCGCCGGGCAGGGCGCGCTTCACGGCCGCCGCCAGCTCCCGCGCGGCCCACGCGTGGTTCGTGCCGAACGAAAACCCCACGATGTCCGGATTCTTGCGGTGGATCGTTTGCGCGATGGATGATGGGTTCCACGGCGTCCCCATCGCCTCGTTGAGGTGGAGCAGCCCGACCGAATGGCCCGCCGCCTTCAGCTCGTGCGACAAGACCGCCAGGCCGTGGCTGAAGCCGACCGGGCAGTCGAAGTTGAACCAGACGAACAGGACCCTCACGGAGGTTCCTTGCCCGGAGGTCGCAGGTCCGCGTCGCCGAACGCCGCCAGATAGGCCTCCGGCACGCCGAAGCACAGCCGCTCGCGTCGCAGCCGGCACGCCCGGCACGGCCGGCCGAACGCGCGCCGGAACACGAGGTCGCCCGGGTGCTCCGGATTGAGCGCGTGGTCCACGCGATACCCGGTCGCCAGCGCCGGCTCCGCCACGTCGTTGCTGTGCTCGGTCGCGTAGCCGAAGGCGCAGGCCGGGAAGAAGGAGAAGCGGACGACGACGCCGGCCGCCCGCGCCCGGGGGACGAGTCCGGCGAAGGCGCGCGAGGCCTCCCCGATCCGCGGCGCGATCGCCGCGTAGTCGTCGCGCGCGCCGCCCAGCGGGAACGGGTTGGTGATGTCCCAGCGCGCCCCCGCGAACGGCGCGACCAGCGCCAGAATGCCCTCGAGCGTCCCGAGACTGCGGTGGGTGAGCGTCGTGTTGAACATCACGCGGACGCCGGAGCCCGCCCGGCGCAGCTCGCGCAGCGCCTGCCGCAACGTGGCGAAGCCGCTGTCGTTGCCGGTCAGCGCGCGGTAGGCGCGCGCGTCGCCCGCGTGAATCGACACGACCACGCCGTCGAGAAGCGGCAGGACCTTGCGCGCGAAGGCGCGGTCGGCCAGCGCGAGGCCGTTCGTCGTGACGTTGACGCGCAGCCCGGCCCCCGCGGCGGCGCGCGCGATGGCCGCGAAGTCGGGGTGCAAGAGCGGCTCGCCGCCGATGAGATCGACCGAGCCGGCCCCCGCGGCGCGCAGCTCCTCGATCGCCGCGAGCACCTCGGACTTCTCGCGGACGTACCGCGTCGCGTTCTCGCTCCGCTCGAAACAGAACCGGCACTCGTTCGGGCACAGCCCCGTCAGGAACAACGCCGTGGAGGACGGCGCCCCCCCGGTCTTCGCGGCGCGGGTTGAACCCCGGGCGGGTCGCTTCGTCGTTGTCTTCACCGGGTCCGCCATGAACGACCACCGACCTCCCGGGGTCGCAGTGTGGAGGACTTCAGCCCCCGGGGCAAGCGGCGGGCCGGGCCGCCGGGCCGGCACGGCCGCTGGTCGGACGTCGCTCATGACCCCGCCGCCGCGCGCTCCAGCCCCGGAATGCGGAAGAACCGGCACGCCTCGGCCAGCTTCGCAGGGGAGAGCGAAACGTGGCGGATGAGGTGCAGCATGTCCGGCCGATCCTGGTCGGGCTCGAGCACCGGGAGCAGCCCGCGCCGCCGGCACAGCTCGTGGAGCCGCGAGCCGGGGAGGGGATTGAACACCTGGCACGTCGTCGCGTCCGGCCCGAGGCTCGGCAGGAAGCGCATCGTCTCCTCGACCAGCTCGTCCGTCTCGAAGGGCAGCCCCACCATGCAGAACGCCTGCGTGAGCAGCCCCGCCGCCTTCGCCGCCGCGAAGGCCCGGCGGATGACCGCGTCCCCAAGGCGCTTGCCCAGCATCTCGCGCCGGTACCGCTCGTTCCCGTGCTCGACCCCCATCGCCACGCGGATGCACCCCGCCTCGCGAAGACGCCGCACGCGCTCCGGCGTGATCACCTCGCAACGCGCCAGGACGCTGAAACGCGGCGAGCCGATCCGCCGCATGCCGTCCGCGAACTCCGCGAACCACCCGCCCGCCAGCGGGAAGACCTCGTCGGAGAAGTAGATCTCCCGGCCCGGATGCCGCCGCACCAGCGCCGCGATCTCCCCCACCACCCGCGCCGGGCCGCGCACGCGGTGGAACGCGCGGCAGCCGCCGTACAGCGCGCCCATGCCCTCGTTCGCACAGAACGAACAGTCGAACAGGCAGCCCCGCCCCGCCTGCACGATCATCCGCCAGTCCTCCCGCGGCACGCCCGTGCGCCGCTCCGCCCGGCGGAACAGCCCGCGGTCCTGGTCCGGGATGCCGTCGAGGTCCGCGACGAGCGGTCGCAGCGGGTTGCGGACGATCCGACGCCCGCCGTCCGGGTCGCGGAACCAGAAGTTGCGGACGTCCAGGAGCCTGCGCCCGGCCGCGAGCCGCCGCACCAGCTCCAGGAGCGCCGTCTCGCCTTCCCCCAGGCAGATCGCGTCCACCGGGCTCTGCGCCAACACCTCCTCCGGACAGAAAGTCGGATGCGGCCCGCCCGCGATCACCAGCGCCCGCGTCCCCTCCTTCACCGCGCGGATCAGGCGCCGGGCGTGCGGCCAGGACGGGGAGAGAATCGAGAACGCCACGACCGCCGCCCGGCTCCGCCGCGCCGCCTCGACCACCAGGCGGTCCGGATCCCGGACGTCCGCCGCGTGCAGCCGGGACCGGAACCCGGCGCGCCCGAGCACCGCGGCGAGCGTCGCGATCGCGGGCGAGTAGTAGGAAAAAGCGTCGTGCCGATCGAAGAGCTGCACGAAGAGCGTCGCCGGGGATCGCCGCCTGGTCGGTCGCCTCGGGCCCTGCATCGGCTTCCCCGACACCACGTCACGCACCCATCCGGCGGAAGAACCGGTCCAGGGCCGCCGCGGTCTCCCGGGCCAGCCAGCCCTCGGTATCCCGCGCGCGCCGCCCGAACGCCGCGGCCTCGTCCGGACGATCCAGGAGCCGGCCCACGGCCGCCGCGAGGGCCCGCGGGTCTCCCGGCCGCACGAGCAGCGCATCGCGCCCGTGCCGCGCACACTCTCTCGTCGCCGCGGTCGCCGTGGCGACGATCGGTACGCCCAGGCGCATGGCCAGGACGAGCGTCGCCTGCCCCGCGTTGCGCCGCGGAAGGACCGGGATCAACGCGACGCTGCTCCGTCCCAGGGCGCGGCAGAACGCGGCGAAAGGCAGACGGTCGCGCGGCACGAGACCGCCGGGCTCGCCGAGCTGCACGCGGGCGAGGTCCGTCACGACCTCGATCGGCCGCCCGAGGATCGCCGACGCCTCCTTCAACGCCCCCCAGTCGCGCCACACCCGGCCGCCGCAGAACAGCCGCGGGCGCGCCGGCGGCGCCCACGTCCCGCGCGGCTCGCGGAACTCGCGGAACATGATGGGGAAGAACGCCGTGGACGGCCGGAGGTGGACCAGTCGCCGGGCAGGCAGGCCGCGACGCAGGTACCCGGCACGGTGCGCGGCCACGCCGTAGCCGATCCGCACGTTCGTACCCCGCCGCAACGCGCGCACGGACGCGGCCGGAAGGTGCGCGGGTCCCACGCTGTCCAGGAGCAGCACCGGGCGCTCCCGCAGCGGCTCGCCCCGTCCGGCAACCGCCAGCCGCGGCAACAACGCCTCCACGTCGCTCACCACGACGCCGCACCGGTCCAGCAGGCTCTCCGGAACGCCCGCGCGCAGGTCGCGCACCATCGTGCGGCGCCCCAGCCACACGAGGTCCGCGTCGAACGACGAGAGGACGACGATGGGCGGCACCCGTCCTCCCCTCACGCCGATCCCCCAGGCTCCCGCCACGATCGGTCCTGCACCCTCTGCGACCCCGCGCCTCCGCGAGAACTCCGGCGCGCGGAACCTCGGATCGGCCGCAGCTCCCCGGGGCCGAAGCGGTCGAGGTAGCAGTCGTCCACACCGGGGCAGGCGCCGGTGAAGCGGCACGACGCGCAGGTCGCGGGCTTCACCTTCTGCGAGGCGCGGACGAAGCGGTAGAACGCCTCCCGCACCCGCGGGATGGTCGGCGCGCCCCGGAGCGACGGGGCCTCGTGCCGGATGCGCGGCCATGCCTCCGGGAACTCGCGGAGCCGGCAGTGCGGGACGTTGACCACGCGGTAGTCCATCCCGCGGTCGCGCAGGTACTGCAGCGCGGCCCGCAGCGGGGCGCCCACGCGGGAGTACCGGACGACGTGCGCGAAGTAGCGACCGAGATCGGACGACAACGGGCTCATGAAACAGAGGTGGACCTCCCGCAGCCCCAGGCCGTGCAGGAGTCGGCACACGCTCCGCAACGAACGGTGGTTCTCGCGCAGGATCACCACGTTCGCCCGCAGCAGGACCCCCGAGCCGGCCGCGACGACGGCCCGCACGAGGTTGCCCAGGCCCCGGACCTTGCCCTCGAAACCGCCCCGGACCCCGCTCACCGCCTCCTCCATGCGGGCGGTCGAGGCGTGGAACGAGATCGTGAACGACGTGGTCCCGGCCGCGATCAGCTTCGCCGCCAGACCGGGGCGCGCCAGCTCGCGCGCGTTGGTGATGACGTGGATCCGCTCGTACCCGGCATCGCGCGCGAAGCGGATCAGCTCCGGCGCGTCCGGACGCACCAGCGACTCGAAACCGCTGATCTCCAGCGCCGTGAAGCCCCGGGCGCGGTGCCGCAGGAGACCATGGCGCAGGATCGCGCCGGAACAGTCCGTCCCGCGCAGCGCGTCCGGGGCGATGCACATCCGGCAGCGGTTGTTGCAACGTTCGCTGAGCAGCAACGCCACCGCCTGCGGCTCGGAGACTCCCGGAAGCGCGCGCGACGTTCGGGAAGACCTCCGGAGGCTCGCGGCGACCATCGGCGGCATGATAGGCAACGGCCCGCCAATCCGCCAGCCCCGTCGTCGGCCGTCGACGCGTCCTGCTCGCCTGCGCCCCGTCCTCACAGCCGCCGCGAGACCACGCCTGCGGCCTGGGGATCATCGCCGCCGCGCCGCCCACTCCGCCTGGAACCGGTCGAGCGCCTCGTCCAGCTCGAGCGGCCGGTGGCGGAGCAGCCCGGCGGCACGCTCGACCCGCAGCCCTCCGCGCAGCGGACGCGGCGCGCGCAGCCCCGCCTCCGCCGTCCGCACCGGGACGATCTCGCCCCGCAGGCCGAACCGCGCCGCCACGCGCCGCGCGAACTCCACACGGTCGACCACCGTCGCCCCGCTCGCGTGCAGCAATCCCGCGTGCCGCGTCTCGACCAGCAGCTCCACGCACGCCTTCGCCGCACTCGACGCCAGCGTCGGCGACAGCCGCTGGTCGGAGAACGCGCGCACCGGCTCCCCGCGCGACAGCTTCTCCACGACCTGCGCCGCGAACGTGCTCCTCGTCCCCGGGAAGCCGCCGAACACCGCCGACACGCGCACCACCGCCGCGCCCGGCACGAGCAGCCGGACCGCCTCCTCGCCGCACAACTTGGTCCGCCCGTAGACGCCGCAGGGGCGGACCGGGTCGTCCTCCCCGTACGGTCCCGCCTCGCCGTCGAAGACGTAGTCCGTCGAGACGGCGACCAGGCGCGCGCCCAGCGCGCGGCAGGCCCGCGCCACCTGCGCGCTGCCCCCGACGTTGACGCGCCACGCCGCCTCCGCGTCCCCCTCGCACTCGTCGACGTCCGTGAGCGCCCCGGCGTGCAGCACCGCCTCCGCCCCGAACTCGCGCAGCTCGCGCTCCACCGCACCCCCGTCCCCCAACTCCGCCTCGACATAACGGTACGCGCCGCGCGGCAGCCGGCACGGCCCGCGGCCCGTCGCCAGCAGCTCGTGCGCGTCCGCGAGCAGCGCGACCGCCTCGCCGCCGATCAGTCCGTTGGCGCCGGTGACCGCGATCCGCATCACGACTCCGGGTGCGGCCGCGCCGGGGCCGCCGGCCGCCGGTGCGCCCGCGTCATGCCCTCTCCACGTCGAAGACCGGGGACTCCGCCAGCCGCTTCCCGGCGGCGTCGCGGCCGGAGAGCACCGGAACGGCGCCGCCCAGCGGCCACGCGACCGCCAGGTCCGGGTCGTCCCAGCGGATGCAGTGCTGGTCGTCCGGCCGCCAGTAGTCCGACAGTTTGTAGATCACCTCGGCCACGTCGGACAGCACCAGGAATCCGTGCGCGAAGCCCGTCGGGATCCAGGCCTGCAGGCGGTTCTCCGCCGAAAGCACGGTGCCGCTCCAGCGGCCGAAGGTGCGCGAGCCGCGGCGCAGATCGACCGCGACGTCGAACGCCTCGCCCCGGACGACGCGCACGAGCTTCGCCTGCGGGTGCGCGAGCTGGTAGTGCAGCCCCCGCAGGACGTGCCGGGTGGAAAGGCTGTGGTTCTCCTGCACGAACTCCAGCGGCGCGCCCAGCGCCGCCTCCCAATCGCGCCGGTTGAAGCTCTCGAACAGGAAACCGCGGCCGTCGCCGCTCGCCTCCGGCTCGAGAAGCCGGACGTCCGGGACGGCAGCGTGCGCCAGGACCTTCATCCGGGAGGAGCGTACACGCCGCCGCCGGGGTCGTCCATCGGCGACTACAAGAGAGCCTCGACGACCGGGCGCGGGGCGAACAGGTGGCCGATGGCCCGCACCCGGGCGATCTGGCCCCGGGTCAGCGTCGCCCGGCCGCGGCCCGCGACGCCGACGTTGAGCAGCGCCGGCGGCGAGTCCCGGCGCAGGTTCCGCAACACCTTGCCGATCCGCGAGACATCGGGCTCGATCCCCAGGTACTCCAACGCGCGGACGATCTCCGTCCCCTCGTCCCGCGCCAGATCCTCATACCGGACGACGTGGACCGGCGCCGCCTTCGTCCGGCGGGCGTGCTCCCACGAGAGCAGGAACAGGAAGAACCACGGCGCGAAGACTTCCACGATGAAGTCCGTCAGCTCCCGTCCCTTGTGCGTGAGCAGCAGGCGATAGAAGTGGGGCGGCGCGTACGGCAGGAAGACGAGCGTATCGGGCAAGGACAGCCGGGGCACGTCCTGCTGGTCCCGCTGCACGTGGTCGCGCAGGCTGACCAGCGCGTCGAGCACCGGGCGGGTGGTGACGACGGTCCGGAGGTCGAAGGTGCGGATGAGGTGCAGGGTCTCGGCGTTGGCCACCGCGTGCTGTGCCGAGACGCTGTCGCCTCCAGCCAGCTTGAGCCGCAGGAGGCGCGCGAGGTTGAGGCGGTGGTCGAGGACCTCGCCGCCGCGGGTGAGCGCCGCCGGGACGACGGGGGCGTCGAGGTACCGGGCGAGGGCGAGCGTGACGAAGCTCGAGCCGCTCTTGGGCAACCCTGCGACCAGGACGTTGCGTGCCCCTCTGCGAAACGGTGATGGGCGGGCTGGCCCGCCGATGTCCGCGGCGCCCAGTTCATCGAGGGTCCGCAGCAGTCGCGAGTCGCGCATGCCCGGACCGTAGGAGAGCTCGCCGTCGGGGTCAACGACGGCGTGCAGACCCTTGACAGTCGCGCGCGCGGCCGCGTACCTTTCCATCTGCTCGGTGTGAGGCAGTCGGCGTGATGACCTGGGTGTGGCCCAAGTCTCTTCGCATCGGCCCCGGTGGGAAGGGCGGCGCCGCACCTTCGCCCGTACGGCAGCAAGAGACAACCGGCCACAGCCGCGCAACCGGAACCGGAACCCACGGATGCTGGGGCACCCGCGGGAGGACAGCCTGATGTACACTAGCGATGGACAAGAGGGGGCGCAGGGTGGCGCGTCGCGCGCGAGCGTGGGCCTGCGTGCGCCTCGACGAATGGCGCGATGTAGTCGTCACGAACGCGCCATGGTTTGGTGCACGCTCGAAGGGAACGACCACGCGGCCGGCTGTGGTGCAAGTCGTTGCTGGCTCTCGCGATGGCTGATGCCGTTGGCTGCCTCAGTGATGGTGGTGGGGCTGGCAGAGGTTGGGTGGACCGCTGGATGCAGGACAGGACGTGATTGTCGGCGTTCGCTCGCGTCTTGTGTGGTGCGTTGTGCAGGTGAGGCTGCGACGCCCGGCAGCGTGTTTCCGCAGGAGGTGTGGTCGCCCGGTCGCGCCCCAAGGCGGCCCGACGGCTCGGAAGATCTCGATTGGCTGCGCTGTCGGGCGGACTGTGTGGAGGACAATCGGTTGTGCCAGGGCGAACCCTAGAGCACCGACCGGTTTGACCGGCTCGTGATTTCCAGCGGTTGCGCGTGGTCCTGCCAGGAAGTGGAGCGGCTGGCGCCGCGGTGGTCTTCTGCGGTCCCGGAGCGAGGCTCGTTTCGCTTCGGGAGGTGCGGGATGGCGTGCGGGCGGTGGGAGCCGAGGCGGTCGTTCACGAAGCAGGAAGAGTTCATCTTGCGGCGGCTGCGCCGCACGCGGAAGCTGTTCGCGTTCCTGCGTGATCATCGGGACGAGATCTTCGACGGGCCGTTCCGACGGCCGGCCGGTCCCAGGCAATTCTTCCGAGCGTGGCTCGAGGTGGCGGCGGTTGCCCTTCGGGAGGACCGGGGGTCGGTGCGGTTCGGGGAGATCGGGGAGACGATTCGACGTCCCGGAAGGACTTCGCGGGGCGCAAGGCACACCGCCACCGTCGCCGGAGTGCCGGCGGCCGGACCAGGGCCCCTGCCGAAGTCAACTCGGGGAGGGCCCGCAAAGCGCGTGATGCCGGACCGACATCAGCCAGGTGCCGAAGCGGAACACCCCGCCTCGGTCACCGTTCCGCCAGCGCAGCCACGCTCGCCGGTACTCCTCGAGGAATGCCAGCCACCGGCGGATGGCGACGACGCGCACGTCGGTGTCCTTGCCGGCGACTCGCGGGTTGATCCCACGGCGCGGCTCGTGCGTAGCCGGCCGGTCGGTCGGGGCGACCCGCATCACGCCGTCCATTCCGAGGAATGTGCGGCCGGCCGCCCGGAACTCGGCGCGGACTTCCGTCTCCCGCTCGATCAGCCGTTCCTGCACCAGTTCGTCGAGCTGACTCGCCGGAAGACCCTCGGGGCCCGGCAACGGCGCCAGCGTTAGCCGCACCTTTTCCGACAGGCAACCGTCAGGATCGAAGAAGCACCCAGTCGGTCGCACGAACTCCCGGGTTTCCCCGAACCCCGAACGCACGGTGGTCGCCCCCGTCCAGTCCTTGGCATGGTCGACCAGGCCGGCGGAGACCGGATTCGCGAGCACGTAGATCAACTTGTCGAGGGCATCGTCCGCGAACCGGGGACGATCTGGCGCGGCAGCGACCAGGACCAGACCCGCGCCCTTCGACCCCTCGACTCGCTTCGCTCGCTCGGGGCTCAGGGAAGGCTGGCCGCCGAGCTGCTCTGCCGTGCCGCAGGCCTTCCGGTCGACCCCGACGGGGCCGCCACGGCCCGCGCCGTGGCCCAGACCTTCGCCCAGCTTCGCCCGCCCGAGTACCGCGCCGATCTCGTCGTCGAAGTCGGTGCCCCGTGCACCGAGCTTGCGATCGTGGTCGAGATCCAGCTCACCCCGGACAAGGCCAAGCAGGGCTCGTGGCCCCAGTACGTCGCGGCGCTGTGGGGCCGGCTGCGCTGCCCGGTCTGGCTCCTGGTCGTGGCGGTCGATGGGGCGGTCGCGGAATGGTGCACACAGACGATCGAGATGGGCGGGATGCGACTTCAGCCGGTCGTGGTGGGGCCGAAGGACATCCCGTCGGTCACCGACCCGCGGGCGGCACGGGCCGCGCCGGAGCTGGCCGTACCCAGCCGCCGCCTGCGCTCGTCCACACCCAGGGTCAACCGCTGCGCCTTGCGGGTCCGGGTCGTCCCCATGGCCGGAATCTGTGTTCATCTGTGTTCATCTGTGGTTTCCCCTTCCTGCCCGGACCCGGGTTCGTGCAACCCCCCGGGGGTCAACGCCGGGATTGACCGTTGATCCGGCGCGGCCCATACTTCCGCCGGGGCGGGATCGGAGGGCGGTCGAGATGCGGACGTGGATCGGGGCGGCGGCGGTTGCGGCTTGCGTCCTGGGAACGGGGTGCGAGCGCGAAGGCGACTGGAAGGACGACCTGGCGAACTACCGATGGCCGATCGTCGACGGGACGCGGGAGCCCGGCGAGCCCGGCGTCGTGCTCCTGTACCACAACTGGGGCGCCGGCTGCACAGGCTCGGCCATCGCACCCCGCGTCGTGCTCACCGCCAAGCACTGCGTGCAAGGAATGCCCGCCAGCGGCTGGCACGTGATGGTCGGCCGCAGCTACGCCTACGTGGAGGCCGAGTACGCCGTGCGCGAGACGCGCACGACGTCGGGATCGTCGATCCAGGAGAAGGACATCGCGGTCATGATCCTCAACGACGATTTCGCCTATCCCCTCAAGCGCTGGGAGTTCCTGCCCTGGCCCGGCTTCCGCGCCGGCAGCCCGATCGAGGCCGTGGGCTACGGCCAGACGAACCCCGGCGACTCCGGCAGCGCCGGCACCAAGTACCGGCGAGGCGGCAACGTCGTCTCGCTCTCCGGCACGACCGAGTTCATCACCCACGGCGAGAACACCTGCCAGGGCGACTCGGGCGGCCCGATCCTCTTCAACGACGTCGTCGCAGGCATCGTCAGCCGCGGCGAGGAAGGATGCACCGGCTACGGCATCATGACCCGCGTCAGCGGCTTCGCCGACCTCATCAACCAGGCGCTGCGCGACACCGGCGCCTGCGTCCCCGTCAGCTTCGAGGTCTGCAACGGCGCCGACGACGACTGCTGGAACGGCCCCGACGACGCACTCGGAGGAACCTGCGCCTGCGCCGACGGCGCCGCGCCCAGGGGCGCGGAGACGTGCAACGGCGCCGACGACGACTGCAACGCCGCGATCGATGACCTGCCGGGCTGCGCCTGCACCGGCGGCGCACCCCCGGGCACCGAGACCTGCAACTTCATCGACGACGACTGCAACGGCGTCATCGATGACCCCTGCGCCCGCCTCGGCGATCCCTGCGCCGCGGACACCGAGTGCGCCACCGGCCTGTGCCAGGACATCGGCGGCGGGACCCGCGTCTGCACCGCGCGCTGCACCGCGTCCGGCGCCTCCCCCTGCCCCGATTCCGGCTACTGCGACGCCGCGGCCTGCGGCGAGGGCCTCTGCCGGCCCGCGGGCGACGGCGGCGGCGCACCGCTCGGCGCCCCCTGCACCGTCGGCGGCGAGTGCGCCTCGCGCTACTGCGCCCCCCTCCCCGACGGCTCCGCCGCCTGCTCCCGCTCCTGCGCCCCGGGCACCCTGGGCTGCCTGGCCGGCGAGGTGTGCTACGGGATCACCGAGACCTGCGGCGCCTGCCTCGACGAAAGCTCCGTCCCGGGCTCCCGCGCCTTCGGCGAACCCTGCCGCTCCGACGGCGATTGCACCTCGGGCCTCTGCCTCACCGACGGGGATCCCGCGGCCTGCGGCGACGATTGCCCCTACCGCTACTGCGCCGTCTCCTGCGGGGCCGCGGGCGAGTGCCCCGCGGGCGGGCACTGCCGCGACGGCCTCTGCGTGCTCGGACCGCCCTCCGCCCCCGGCGAGTCCTGCCTCGCCGACGCCGACTGCGTCTCCGGGACCTGCCTCGCGCCTCCCGGCGGCACCGCACGCTGCGCCGAGGCGTGCGCGCCCGACGGCTCCTGCGCGGCCGGATTCGTCTGCATCGAGGGCGCGTGCTGGCCGGACGCCACGCGGCCCCCCGATCCGTGCGCCGCCGTCGGCGATCCCTGCACCGGAGGCACCTGCCTCGACCTCGACGGCGAAGTCCTCTGCGTCGAACCGTGCGCCGCCGTCGGCGACTGTCGCTCCGGGACCTCCTGCGTCCCCGGCGCCGACGGCGCCGGCATCTGCGTCCCGGCCTCCGCGGCCGGCGGAAGCGCCGGCGGCGACGGCTGCGATTGCGCCGCGAGCGGCTCCGGCCGCACCGGCGGCCCGCTCGCCGCCCTCCTCCTCGCCGCCTTCGTCCTGGCCCAGCGCCGCCGCGGGCCGAGGACCTAGCCGTTCAGAGGCGACCGCGCCGAGAGGCAACCGCACCGAGTTGACACCTCGCGGCCCGCGCGGTACTCCTCGTCCTGCGTCGCAGGCCCCGACTGGGCGCCTGCCGCAGGAGTCGGCCGGCGAAGGGAACCCCGTGCAAGTCGGGGGTGGACCCGCCGCTGTGACCGGGGACTCCGGGCCGCACGAGGCCACTGCCGCGCAACAGCGCGGCGGGAAGGCGCGGCACGGGGGACGATCCGGGAGCCAGAAGACCTGCCTGCGACGAATCCATGGCCGCGCCTCCGAGGGCCGGGGCGCCGCGCCATTCCGCCACGGAACGAAGCAGGGACGTTCCGGGTCGCTTGCGGCCCGTGAGGTGTCTCGTGCTTCGAACACGACGTGCGGCCATACCGCGGGAGATCCGAAACCGGTCCTGCCCTCTGCGCCTCTGCGTCTCTGCGCGGAATTCGCTCCCGTTCCTGGCGCCCCTGCTCTTGACGGCGGCCTGCACGACCGACGGCGACGCGGGTCCTTGCGACCCGTTCGCCGATCGCGTGATCTCCCTCGCCGCAGGGGAGGGCGCCGGCTTCGGCGCCGAAAACCTCCCCGGGATCGTGCTGGGCGCCCCCACCGGCGGCGGACTCGACCGGGGCGGCACCGACGTCCTCAGCCTGGGCGCCGGCGGCACCATCGTCGTGGCGCTCGACGGCGAAGGGATCCCCGACGGCCCGGGCCCGGACCTGCTCGTCTTCGAGAACGCGTTCCTGGCGGGCGGCAACCCGGAACAACCGTACGCGGAGCCGGCCGCCGTCGCGGTGAGCGACGACGGGCTGACCTGGTCCGAGTTCCCCTGCCGCTCCGAAGCCTACCCCTACACGGGCTGCGCCGGCTGGCACCCGGTCCTGGCCGCGCCCGGAAACGACATCGATCCCACGGACCCCGATACCGCGGGCGGGGACGCGTTCGATCTCGCCGACGTCGGCCTGGCCCGCGCGACCTTCGTCCGCATCCGCGATCTCCGCCTGGGCCTCCCCGCACCCCCGTCGGCCGGCTTCGACCTCGACGCCCTCGCGGCGGTCCACGCGTGCCCCGAGTGAACCTCGGTCGCGCCGGCACGCTCGTCCTGGCCCTGCTGGGCGCGCCGGCCGCGGCGCACGCCGCGGACGACCCTGCGGACGAAGAGACGGTCGAGCTGGACCCGATCGAGGTCGGGGCGCCGGAGGAGCCCGCTCCCGCGGCGGTCGCCCAGAACCCGTCACGCTTCGTCGAGGTCGTCGATGCGGATGCCGTGCGCGAGCGCGCGGAGACGGCGGCCGACGTGGTGGAAGACGTGGCCGGCGTGCGCGTCCGGCGCCACGGCGGCCTGGGCTCCTTCGCCGTCGTCTCCATCCGCGGGTCGTCGCCGTCCCAGGTGCCCATCTTCGTCGATGGCGTCCCGATCGGCGACGCGCGCTCGGGCGCGGTCGGCCTGGAACAGCTCGGCTCGGCCGACCTCGAGCGCATCGAGGTCTACCGGGGCTTCGCACCGCCGACGCTCGGCGACGCGGGCATCGGCGGCGCCGTGAACCTGGTCACCCGCGCCGCGCCCGACGGCGGCGCGCCCGAGCTGTCGACCGGGATGTCCGCCGGCTCGTTCCGGACATGGCGCGGCTGGGCCTCGCTGCGCACCGCCCTCGCCGACTCCACGGCCGGCGAGCCCGTCGCGGGCCTGCGGCTCACCTTCGCCGCCCTGCGCACCGCCGGCGACTACACCTTCGTCTCCGACCACGGCACGCCGCTCGAGCCCTCCGACGACGTCGCGCTGCGCCGCACCAACAACGACTTTCTCCAGACCTCCGCCGCCGCCCGCCTCGCCGTGCCCCTCGACGACTGGAGCCTCGACGGCTCGCTCTCGTTCGTGCGCAACGACCAGGGCCTCCCGGGCCTCGACTACAATCAGGCGGAGCGCGCCCGCCTGGAGGGAACCGACACCCGGCTCCGCATCGCGGCGGCGGCGCCGGCGCTGGCCGGCGGCCTGCTGGCACTGGAGCTCGGAGCCTACGCCTCGCTGCGGACCGACCGGTTCGCGGATCCGGCGGGAGAGCTCGGAGTCGGCCGGCAGGTCGAGGACGACCTCGGCGCGGGCGGCGGCGCCTGGGCGTCAACGACCTTCTTCCTGGGCGACGGGTCGCACCTCCTCCGCGCGCGGCTCGAGACGTCCTACGAGAGCTTCCGGCCGTCGTACGACTTCCCCGCGCCCGCCGACGGACCGCGGCAGGGGCGCTGGCTGCTGCGGCTGGGCGCCGGCTACGAGGTCTCGCTGCTCGACGACGCGCTGGTCCTGCTGGCCGACGTCCGGGCAGACACGCATGTCGATGAATTCGACGGGGACGCCGTGTTCCCCTCGGCCGGGGACGACGGCTCCGCCTGGGACGTGTTGCTCTCGCCGTCGGCGGGCGTGCGCTGGACGGCCTGCGAAGGACTCGACCTCCGGGCGAATGTCGGCTGGTTCCACCGCGTGCCGACCTTCGGCGAGCTGTTCGGCGATCGCGGCACGGTCGTCGGCAACCCCGGCCTGCGGCCCGAGTCGGCGTGGAACGTCGACGCCGGGCCGTCCTGGACCTGGCGCGACGCGGAGACGGGACTGCGGCTGCACGCGACCGCGGCGTTCTTCGCCTCCTTCGCCGACGAGCTGATCGTCTTCGTCCCCCAGTCGCAGAATGTCTTCCGCGCCGAAAACATCGGCTCCTCGCGCACGCTGGGCGCGGAAGCCACGCTCGAGCTGTCGTGGAACGACACCGTGGCGCTCGACGTGCGGTACGCCTTCCAGGAAGCCAGCGACACGGGCGACGCGCCGTACTGGGCCGGACTGCGGCTGCCCGGCCGCGCGCCGCATGACCTCTCGAGCCGCGTCGCGCTGCGTCGCTGGGGCGTCGAGCTGTGGTACGAGGCCGACTACCTCGCCGAGGCTCCCCTGGACCGCTCGAACCTGCGTACCGTCCCCGCGCGACTGTTGCACGGCGCCGGCGCCTCCTGGCGGCTCGACCGCGACCCGTTCGGCCTGACGATCACCCTGGAAGGGCGCAACCTGGCCGACACGCCGGCCTTCGACGCGCTCCGCTACCCGTTGCCGGGGCGGTCGCTCTTCGCCTCGTTCGCGTTGCGGATGTGACGGGGACGGGGAAGAGGGAAAACCACGGATGAACACAGATGGACACCGATGGGGGAGGGGGAGGGGAAGGAAACCACCGATGGACACCGATGGACACCGATGGGGGAGGGGAAGGGCGGTGGAGCGGTGGAGCGGTGGAGCGGTGGCGGGATGCGCGATCGCGGCAGCCTTGGTGGCGGGGTGCGCGCCGGAGCCCGTGCGCGAGCCGGCGATCGGCGGCGACCTGTTCGTCCTCACGACCGATTTCGAGACCGGCGCCTTCTCGATCGTGGACTCGGCCACGGGGGAAGCCGCCGTCAACGTCGGACTCGTCCACTCCGACGCCACCGCCCGCGTCCGCGCCGGCCGGGTGTACGTCGTCAACCGCCTGGGCCAGGACAACGTCACCGCGCTGGACGCCGCCGGCGGTTACGCCGTCCTCTGGCAGATCTCGACCGAGCCCGGCTCCAATCCGCAGGACATCGCCATCGTCGCCGACGACAAGGCGTACGTCAGCCGCCTGGAGCGCACCGGACTCCTGGTCCTCGATCCGCGCGACGGCGCCGCGCGCGGCACGGTCGACCTCGCTTCGCTCGCCGACGCCGACGGCTTTCCCGAGCCGGCCGCGATGCTCGTCGCCGGCGGCCGCGTCGTCGTCGCCGTCGAACGCCTCGCGCACGACGACGCCTACCGCCCGACCGGCCCCGGCGCACTCGCCCTGATCGACCCCGCGACCGATCGGCTGGAGCGCACCATCGAGCTGGCAGGGTCGAATCCGTACGGCGACATGGCGCTGGACGCCGGCGGTCGGCTGCTGGTCGCCACGGTCGGGGAGTTCGGCGTCCTGGACGGCGGTCTCGAGGCGATCGACGTCGCCGCGGGAACGTCCGGCGGCCTGGTGATCGACGAGGCGACGCTCGGGGGCGACGTGACCGCCTTCGCGCCCGTCGCCGACGGGTCGGTATGGCTCGTCGTGTCGGACCCGTCGTTCGTCAAGTCGGTCGTGCGCTGGGACCCCGACGACGGGTCGCGACGAGCGATCGTCAGCGGCGCGAGCCTCCTGCTTCCCTGCGTCGTGCCGATCGCCGGGGAGCGGGTCGCCGTCTGCGACCGCACGGACGACGCGCCCGGGCTGCGCCTGTTCACGCTCGACGGAGTCGAGACGACCGCGCGGCCCATCGACGTCGGGCTTCCCCCGTGGCTCGTTCGCGTCGTGGACCGGTAGCGCCCTACGGCAGCGAGCGCAGCGCGCGCTGGGCGTCGGCGTTGTCCGGATCCCGCTCCAGGATCTTCTGGAACTGCGCCTTGGCGTCGGCCGGCCGCCCCACCCGGACGTAGGCGATCCCCAGCTCCATGTTGCCGCGCCCGCGGAAGACCGGCTCGAGGTACCGGACCGCGTCCGCGAACTGGCCCTGCTGGAACGCGACGCGGCCCAGGCCGATGCGCGCGTCGCGGCTCCGCGGATTGAAACGAAGCGCGCGCTCGTACGACGAGCGCGCCTGCCCGAGCTGCCGTCCGCGCAGCTCCGCGTTTCCCTGCTGCACCCAGTGCTTCGCGATGCGGTCCAGCTCCTCCGCGGAAGCCCCGCTCGGGACGCCTTCCAGCGCCGGCGGCGCGTCCGGCGCGTCCGGCGCGATGTCCCCGAGCGCGGAGTCCGCGGCCGGCGCCTCGGCCGCGATGACGTCGGTCGGAGACGCATCCGGCTCGTCCGCTTGCGACGCCTCGGCCGGGGCGCCACCGTCGCCGCCGGGCGGGTCGCCGACCGACGCGTCGGGCCCTCCGCGGGCGCCGGCGTCGGAAGCGCGAGCGGAGTCGACGGAGGTCGCGGCCGGCGAGGCGTCCGC
>JACRCZ010000023.1 GCA_016218765.1 Deltaproteobacteria bacterium
CGCTGCGGCGAGGACGTCATGCTGTCGCTCGATGTCGCCTGGGACGGGGGCGCCACGAGCGTCGTCGGCGGGCCGACCGGGCTGACGTGCGTGTCCAAGTAGCCCGGCCGGCGGCGGTCGAATACGGGACGGGGACCGTGCGTCGAAGCACGGCCTTGGAGTCTCCCCGGCCGGTCCGGTTGCGGGTGCCCGGGGAATGGGGTAGCGTGGTCGTGCCCCGATGAGGGGTAGACAAGGAGAGGGAGATGAAGCGAGCGTTGAAAGTGCTGTTCGTCGTGGTCGCGCTGGTCGCGGCGATCGGGGCGATGGGCGGGTGCTTCGTGCGTGCGCATCCGGTGGCGCCTGCGGCCGTCGTCGTGGCGCGGCCCGCCGCGCCGCCGCCCACCGTCGTCTACACGCAGCCGGCGCCGGTGCCCGCCCCCGCGCCCGTCTACGTCGCGCCGCAGCCCGTTGGACCGCCGCCCCCCACGATCGTCTACTGACCGGCGCGGTTCCTTCCGCTACTCGACCTCGAACGGGATCGGCCGCGCGATGTGCCGCCGCGAGGGGTCGTAGTACAGGTAGGCGTCCGAGGGGGGGGCCTCACCGCGCATCGGGTTCCGCGCCACGACGTCGTACGTGAACGCCAGCGGTGCCCCGGGCCCGATGAGGTCGAAGTACACGATGATCTGCCGCCCCGTCAGCTCGTAGCGCCGGAACGTCCCCGCCGCCGCCAGCGCGTCCAGATCCTCGGTCTCCACGTCGAACCCCGGCGGGATCCCCAGGTCCGCGATCACCATCATCAGATCGCCCGTCGTGTTGTTGGTGATCGTGACGGTCGCCGTCGCCTTGTCGTCGACGGCCAGGTGCGTCCTGTCGTAGGCGACATCGATCGACAACGGGCCGGCGACTTCCGGCGGCACGCCGTCCCACGGGGTCCAGAACGTGCCGACGGCCTGGTACATCATCGAGCCGGTCCCGGTCATGACGATCTCGACGTCGTTGCGGCCACCCTCCACGATGCGTTCCTTGAGGTCCACCTGGCGGAAGATGTCGTAGTCGGCCGGCGTCACGGTCAGCGTGTGCACCAGCTCGCCGTTGTGGAAGACGTCGATCGTCGCGTCCGCCTCGGAGCCGGCCGCATCCATCGAGCGCAGCATGGCGCGGAGCGCGTACACCGTCGCCTGCGTCGTCTCCCAGTTGCCGAAGGAGTCCTTGCTGCGCACCAGGTACGCCAGCCCCTTCTGTGCCTCGGGCAGGTATGCCCGCCCGCGGAAGAACACGTCGACCACCAGCGCCGTCGTCTCCAGGATGTGCGCGTTGCCGGTCGAGTAGGTCAGGCCGCCGTCGCCGCCCTCCTCGCCCCACCACATGGCGCCGGACTCCTCGGTGCCCTCGGCCGCGAGCTGGTCCAGCAGGTCGGCGCCGACCGGGTCGTCCGCGTCGTGGGTGATCAGGGCCTGGGCCGCGATCGCCCGGCTGTAGGCGTCGGCGGCCTCGCCGACGTGACCGGCCAGATAGGCCACCGCGCGCGCGACGGCCGGCCCGTCGTAGCCGGACTCGAGCAGCGCCCACAGCACGTAGGCCGTCGTGCGGAACTTGCTGTTCTGGTAGTTGTTGATCGCCCCTTCGGCGATGCCGCCCGGGTCGGGCGTCCACGATCCGTCGGTCTCCTGCCGGCCCGCCAGCCACGTCGCGGTGCGGGAGATCACCGCCGGGTCGACGTCGTGCACCTGCGCCATGTCGCTGAACTCCATGAGGCCGTACGCGGTCAGGATCTTGTGCGCCGGCGGACTGCCGAACCACTCGAACCCGCCGCCCGGCACCTCGTAGGTGAGCAGCCGCTGGTAGCCCTGGTTGATGTACTCCCGCGCCTTCAGCTCGATCTCGGGCGTCGTCGTCCCGCTGGCCTGCATGTACGCCAGGGCCATCACGTTCGGATAGGTCGACGACGAGGTCTGCTCGAAGCAGCCGTTGGGCATCTTGAGGATCGAGTCGAGGCCCTCGATGGCCTGGGCGAACACGCCCGGATAGAGCTTGACCAGGAGCTCGTTCGCCCCCGTCACCGCCTCCGCCGGCGGCGCGAACTCGAAGCGCACCCGCGTCCCCGCCGCCGTCGCTTCGACCATGTCGCTCTGCGCCTGGTCGGTCCGCTTGCCGCTGGGCATGACCTCGATTCGGCGCCGCAGCCCGTCGCCCAGCTCTCCGGCGCGCCCGATGGCCTCGAGGTCGTGCCAGCCGACCTCCTCGACGCGGATGCGCAGCGGCACCGACGAGACCTGGTGCGGCTCGAGCGTCACCGTCGCGGTCGCCGGGGTGAGGAGCGTGAACCACGCGGCCTCGGTCACCGCCAGCTCCACGGTCTGCGCCTCGTCGAGGTAGTTGTAGACCACGACCGGGACCGTGATTTCGTCGCCCAGGGTCAGCGTGGCGGGGAGTGCGAGGTCGACGAAGAAGTCCTGGAAGACGGTGATGTTGCCGAGCATGGAGCCCAGGCCGCCGGCCAGGCTGTTGGCCACGCCGGTCATGCGCCAGCTCGTGATCGAGTCCGCCAGCGGCACGTCGACGGCCGCGCGGCCGTCCGCGTCGGTGAGGATCGCCGGGTTGACGTACAGCGTCTCCGGGAACCAGCTCCGGATGCGCACCTCGGGCGGGGTCACGCCCGGATCGGACGGCGGCGAGCTGGGATCCGTCCCGGCGTCGGCCCGGCCGGCGCCGGGAGCCTCGCCCCGAGGCCCGCCGTTCGTGTCGTCTTCCGCGCCCCCGAAGGCCCAGTCCCCGCCGCCCCAGGCGTAGCCGGTCGCGTCGTCGTCGGTGCCCCAGATCTCGTCGCAGCCGGCGGAGGTGAGCGTGATCTGCGACCACTCGTAACGCGCCTGGTAGCGCTGGCCCCACGGGTCGTACCAGCCGTCGACCATGCGGTCGATCCAGCGCTGCGCGACCGACTCCGACCAGTCCCGCCGCGCGCTCTGGTACGTCGTCAGCGCCTCGGCGATGCGCTGCGCGTCCGAGCCGACCGCCGTGTTCTCGTGCCCCCGCACCACGTCCAGCAGGCCGCGCTCGCTCGAGTAGTCGACGCCGTAGATCGCGCGCCCGCCGGCCGCCGCGAACAGCACCCGCGCCGCTTCCTGCGCTTCCGCGTCCGCGGTGTCGGGCTCTCCCGCGCCGAAGATGTCGCCCGCACCGAAGCCGTGCACCTCGTAGCGCGACTCCGCGATGTCGTCCTCCAGCTCGAAGAAGATCCGCTCCAGCCCCGGCTTGACTTCGGACAGCGCGAAGACCGCCTCGTCCACGACCTGCAGCCCCACGGCGGCCTGCACCGGCTGCCCGGCCGCGTCCGTGACCTCCAGCTCCAGTCGCGCCGTCTCCGCGGGCTGGTACGTCGTCCGATCCGGGCGGACCTGCAGGTTGAGGCCGTCCGCACCCTCGACGTAGACCACCCGCTGGTCGCGCACGATGTCCCCCGTGTCACCCAGGAAGTAGACCGAGAACGTCACGGAGCCGGAAAGATCGTCGGCGATGTCGAGGTCGAGGGTGGTCCAACCGTCCTCGATGGGGACGATCTTCGTCAGCACGGTCTGGCCCTGGCGCACGGCGTCGAGGTACACGCGGTCGTGCGCGCGGGGCGAGTAGATCGTCAGATGCGCCGTCTCGCCGACCTCGTAGAGCGACTTGTCCGTCCGCAGGAGCACCGTGTCGTTTCCCGCGCCCTCGGCCGAGAAGCTGAAGTACTGCGTGACCGAGCCGCCGCGGCCGTCGTCGGCGTCCACGACGATCGACAGGGTCGCGCCCGGCGCCGGCGTGACCTCGAACGACGCGAACCCGCGCTCGTCGGTCTGCACCGGGATCGGCGTCCCGCCCCCCGCCGTCACGCTGCACGTGCTCGCCAGCGGGGTCCCCGTCGGGTCCGCCGTCAGGAGGAACATCACGTTCGGCACCCCCGGCACCAGCACCGGGCGCTCCGGAATCAGGGTCACCCCCACGCCGCCGCGCGCCACCGTCACCGGCCGCTCGATCGCGAAGGTCTGCCCCGCGGTGTCGATGACCGTGATGTCGAGCTTGGCGAACGAGCCGCCCTGGTCCAGCGGCAGTCCGACGAAATAGGCCGGCAGCTCGACGTCGAAGGAATACCGTCCCTCCTCGTCCGTCGTCCCGTGCACCTCGGCGAACTGCACCCAGTCCACGTCGAACTGGCTCGCCCGCACCACGACCTCGCCGCCCGCCACGGGCTGGCCGAAGAAGTAGCGCGCGTCGAGCTGGCCGAAGACCGTTTCGCCGGGCGTGTAGAACGCCTTGTCGGCCGTGAACCCGATGTTGAACTTGGGCAGCGCATAGCGCTCCACCGTCACCGTCCGCTCCTGGATCGCATCCTCGATGCCCGCGCGAATCGTGTAGCGGCCCATGTTCACCTGGCGCGCGAGCGTGAACTCCGCCGCGGCGATTCCGTACTCGTTCGTCGTCGCGCTCTGCCGGAAGACCTTGTTGCCCTTTCCGTCGGAGATCTCGATCGTCACGGGAGTAGCCGCGCTGGGCGCGTTGTGCGGCAGCCGGAACGCCAGCGTGCGGACGTGCATCGTCTGGCCCGGCTGGTACAACGGCTTGTCCGTCGTGAGCAGGATGCGGTGCGCCCGCTGCACCGTGAGGCCGTGCCGGCTCTCGGCCGCCTGCTCGCCGAGCCGCGTGCGGATGATCAACGTCGCGGAGCCCGCGACGGACGGCGCGTCGATGTCCACCGCCGCAAGCCCGAACTCGTCGGTCGTCACCGTCCCGACCGGCGTGCGCACCGGATCCGCACCCTCCTCCGCCGCCGGCGTCTCGAGGAACGCCTCCACCGTCGCCCCCGCCACCGGACGGCCGTTGCCCGGGTTCACCGCCGACACCCGGAAGTGCGCCGTCTCCTCGGCGAAGAGCTGGCTCGGCCCCAGCACCAGACTGCCGATGCGCCGCGCCATCCGGAACAACGAACGACTCCCGGAAACCACCGCGCCTCCCGCCTCCACGCGGTAGCGCACCACGAAGCCCGCCAGATCCCCAGGCGTCAGGCCATCCGGCACCCCGCGCAAGGTCAAGGACACCGTCGCCGCCGTCTCGCCCGCCCGGAGGACCAGCGCACCCTCCGCATCCCCCCTCTCCGCGCCCGCGACGTCGACCAGGCGGACCCCGACCACGCCCACCAACGCCTCGTCCCCGAGCGGCCGCCCCACCGGAACGTCGATCCGGACCGATTCGCCCACGACCGTCGCCGCAACCTCGGACTCGTCCACCGTCAACGCCGACGACGTCCGGTCGGGCTCACCCAGCGTGAAGCCGCTCCCGTCGCCCACGCAACCCAGCGCAACTCCGGCGCCGATCGCCAACACCGCCAAGAGCACCCGCCCGTCCCAGAATCTGCCCGTCATGTTCGAACCCTCCCTGCCGAGCCAACCGCGACACACGCCCGGCCGGCCGTTCACAGAGCAAGCCGCGTGCCCACTCGGCCTGCATCGCGGGACAACGGTCGTTCCTGGGACCCACTTCCCGGAAATCGTGGACATTTCGTCACTCCGTCCATCCCGCGGGCACCGGTGCGAACTCGGCGACGTATCACCCGGCACCGGCCGCCACGACACCGCGTGACACGGATTGTGCCAGGCCGTTCGCGAGCCTATCGGCCCACGACCTTCGACTCCCGACTGTCGACTTTCGACTGTCGGCTATCGCCCCCCCTACGGCGGGAGCAACTCATCGATGCGCCGAAGAAGCCGCTCGACGTCTTCCCGGTCCGCCGGGTCGACGTCGTCGAACTCGGCGCCGGTCCACACCTCGACCGGCACCGGACGACAGACGGCAGTGCCGTCGAGCGGGGGACAGGCGGCGGGCCGGGCCGCGGAGAGGGCGTCGAGCGCGTCGCGCAGGTCGCTGCAGGACGTCGCAGCGCCGGCCTCGCGCAGCCGCGCCTCCGCCGCCGCGAGCACTCGCAACAACGATTCGGTGTCGGCCTGTTTCGCCGCGACCGCCTCGAAGCCGGCCCGCAGACGCGCCACCATGCGCACCACCGGCAGAATCCACTCGCCCTCGTGCGCCGGCGGGCCATCCGCCGCCGCAATCCCCGCCGATGACGCCCCCCGAGCCGGTCCGCCGTCCGCGCCCGCCTCCCCGCCCGCGTCCCGGCCACCACCGCCCTCGGCCGGGGCGCCGGACTCGGGCGCCGGAAGCGCTGCGACGTCCGCCGGGCGCAAGGGGAGCTCGAGCCACCGCACCGCCTCCTGGAGCGCGAGGGTCACGGAGGCGGCGAAGTCGCATTCGTCGCCGGACGTGGACGACTCGGCGTCCGCCCCGCCGCCGGCCTCGCCGCCGCCTCCGTCGCCGAGCGGCGCCTCGTTCCGGGACGCGGCGGCGGAACGCCGCGCCGCGAGGATCCCGCGCAACCCCGCGATCCAGGTGTCCCGCTGGGTCCTGACCAGCTCGAAGCGGGCTTCGAACATCTTCTGCTCCGCCGCCAGCCGCCCGACCATCCGGTCCTCCAGCTCCGCGATCAGGTTCTCGGGAAGCGGACACTCGCGCCGCGGGCAGTCGGGCTTGAGAAGGTCCCCGGGAGACGTGAGCACCACGCCGCTCGGCAGATTGACGGCATCGCGTGCCGAAGGCGGGGCGACGGCGCTGCGACAGGACACGACCCCCGCCGCCAGCGCCAGCGCGAGCGCGATCGGGCGGCTCCCGGCGGCGGACTCGCACGGACGAGCATGCATGCGGGATCTGGCGAGGGGCGGAACGGCGCGGGCGCGGGGGCTCAGCAGCGCGGATCCCCCGGACACATGAAGCACTCCTCGAGCGGCGTGCCGCGGTTGACGCACTTCTGGGTCCTCGTGACCGGGGCGCTCGGCGTCCCCGGACGACCCGGCCGGCCGGGACGCCCGGACTTGATGTTGTCCTGCTGGGTCTTGAGGGCCTCCTGCTCGTCCCTCAGCCGCTTCATCTCTTCCTGAAGCTGCCTCGTCTTCTCCGCATCACCGGCCGCGGCGAGAAGCTGGGCGCTCAGCTCGTCCGTCTTCTGCTGGTTGGCCGCGAGCTGCGCCATCAGCACCTGCATCTCGCGCTCCGTCTTCTGCCGTTCCTCGCGCTCCTTCACCAGCCGCTTCTCCTGCTCGATGCGCTGCTGCTCGGCCCGCTGCTGCGTGGCTCTCAGTGCGGCCGCCGCTTCCTCCTCTTGCCGCTGGCTGTCGATGTAGAGGTAGGTGCCGATCCCGCCGCCGCCGACGATGACCACGCCGATCACCGCCCAGACCCAGATCGGGATCTTCTTCTTCTGCGCGTCGAGCACCGCGAGCTGCTGCTCGTGCTTGAGCCGCATCTCCTCTTCCTGCAGATGCGCCTTCGCCGCGGACTCCTGCTTGACGCGCAGCTCCTCGAGCTGCCGCAGGTGGAGCTTGCGCGACTCCTCGTCGCGCTGCCGCCGCTCCTCCGCGACGCGCCGCTCCTCCTCCTCGCGCACCCGCCGCTCCTCGGCGTCGCGCGCTGCCTTTTCGGCGGCCTCCTTCGCGCGACGCGCCTCCTCCTCGCGCTTGCGCTTCGCGTCGTCCTCCGCCTTCACGCGGTCGGACTCGATGTTGAGGATGTCGTCGAGAGCCGATCGTACCGAATCGTCCTTGTCCTGCGGCATCGCTCCAAGCCTCTCCTGAAAACCCCTTGCACCAGCCCCTCGGCGCCGGAGCCGATCGTACGATCCCCGTCGCCGCTGATCGTTTGGACCCGGCGACGGTCCCCGGCGTTGGAAAGATTATCTCCCCGCGTCCCGGCCTGTCAATCGGCTCGCGCTGGACGCCCTCGCGCCGGGCGTGCTAAAGCGGAAGCGATGCGGTTCGCGCCGATCCTCGCCGCCGCGATTCTCGCCGCGCCCAGCGCCTCGGCCCTGACCGATCCCACGACCCCGGAAGATCGCCCCGACCAGGGCCCCATCCTCGTCGCCGTCGTCGCTTCCGCGGACCAGCTCGACGACCCGTCCATCCGTGCCGACACGCTCGCCATCCTCTGCGACGCCCTCCCCGCCAGCGGCTTCGCCTGCGTCCCCGAAGACGACGTCCGACAGGCTCTGGGCGAGGAAGGCATCGGCCGCCCGGGACCCGACGTCCTCGCCCGCCTCACCGAAACCCTCGACGTGCCCTACGCCGTCGCCATCGTCCTCTACCCGTCCACCGAGGAAGGCCGGATCGATGCCGACGTCTTCCTCCAGGTCCGCGCCCGAACCACCGGCATCTTCCGCGGCGCCACCGACGACGCCGCCGACGCCGCCGATACCGCCGCCGGAACGGCCGAAGACCTGCTGCGCGACGCCGAATCCCGCGGCTTCGGCGACGCCGGAGCCATCGCCGGCACCGACCCCGCCGCCCTGGGCCGCCTCGCTCCCCCCGCCGACGACGGCCTCATCGACCTCACCATCAACGAGTCCCTCCAGGGCCTCACCGTAGCCTACCTCGCCTGCTCCTCGTTCGAGATCGATGACTGGCGCATCATCGGCCCCACCCTCTTCATGGGCGCCGGCGCCGGCCTCGCCGCCGCACTCCTGGCCGACTACTACCTGCCCATCGGCCAGGCCGAAGCCGCCACCGTGGCCGCCGGCGGCTGGTGGGGCCTCCTCGAAGGCGCCCTCCTCGCCAAGACCGCCGGTGCCCACGACTTCTCCACCGTCGCCCCCTGGAGCCTCCTCGGCTGGGGCCTGGGCCTCGGCACAGGGATCACCCTCGCCGCCACAGTCGACCTCACCAAAGGCGACGTCGCCCTCACCAACTCCGCCGCGGCCTGGGGCACCTTCGCCGGCGCCGTCGCCGCCGGCACCATCCTCGGCCGCGACGTCTTCACCACATCCTCCGACTACGACTTCGCCATCCCCTTCGCCGGACTCAACGCCGGCCTCCTCGCCGGCGTCCTCACCTCCATCTGGGTCGATGTCTCCCGCGGCCGCATGGCCCTCATCGACCTCTCCGGCCTCCTCGGCGTTCTCCTCGGCGGATCCCTCGGCACCCCCCTCATCTTTGAAGACCCCTCCGAAGACGACAAACGATGGTACAGCGCCATCATGCTCGCCTCCGCCGCCACAGGCCTCACCGTCGGCGCACTCCTCACCGCAGACCTCGACGACGACGACGGCGTCGCCGCCGCCGCCATGATCGAAGTCGCTCCCCAAGGCGACGTCTCCCTCCACGTCCCCATCCCCAGACCCTGGATCATGCCCGACCCCGCCAACGGCCCCACCGCAACCCGCCTCGGCGCCTGGGTCGGACTCGCCGAAGGCATCTGGTAGCTCCGGAACCAGCTGGTCGCTCGCAACTCGTAGCTCGTGGTTCGCAACCCCAACCAGCTACCTGCTACCAGCCACCAGCCCCCCCTTCGCGCCCCTCTGCGCAGAATTTGACCACCGTCATACCTTGGGTTACTTATACCTACGTGTAGGTGGACCGAGGTCGCCATGAACCTGAAGGGAATCGAGAAATTGGTCGCCGAAGCCGTCGAGAATCTCCGTCGCCGTGGCGACCTGGCGACGGACATTGCCCCTGTCGTCGGTCGCACGAAGTCGGAAGAACACGGAGATTTTACCACGAATTTCGCGATGGTCGCCGCAAAGGCCGAGCGGAAGAGGCCGCGCGACATCGCCGCGCTTCTCGCCGTCGAGCTGTCGGGCCACGCCGACATCGAGGCCGCCGAGGTTGCCGGTCCCGGCTTCGTCAATCTCCGCGTTCGCGGCGATGCGTGGGTTCGCGGTATCGACGAGGCCCTCGCCGCCGGCGAGAGCTTCGGACGTCTGCCCTCGACGGGAGGGGCCCCGATCAACGTCGAGTTCGTCAGCGCGAACCCCACTGGACCCCTTCACGTCGGGCACGGTCGCGGCGCCGTGGTGGGCGACGCCCTGGTCCGGTTGCTGCGCGCGGCGGGCCGTGAGGTCACGGCGGAGTACTACTGGAACGATCGCGGCGCGCAGGTCCGGGAGCTGGGTCGGTCGGTCTGGATCCGGGTGCACGAGCAGCTGCACGGCAAGCTCCCTGTGGTGGAAGGCGAGAACTGGTATCGAGGGGACTACGTGAAGGATCTGGCGCGGGACGCCGCGGCGGATGCCCGGTTCGCGGCCGAGGTGGGGAACGGACCGGCCGGTGGAGCGGCGGCCGGACTCGTCGCGTTGGGTCCGGACGATCCGCGGTTCGTCGACTACGGCTGCGAGCGGATGAAGATGTCGATCATCGCGACGCTGGCCCGGCTGCGCGTGGCGTTCGAGCATCAGACCTCGGAGCGCGCGATCGCGGCGGACGTCGAGCCGTTCTTCTTGGAGCTCGAGTCGCGGAGTCTGGCCTACCGCGATGCGGGGGCCATCTTCCTGCGGATCGAGGGGCGGGAGGGCGAGGACAAGGACCGGGTGGTCCGCAAGTCGGACGGCGAGTGGACGTACTTCGCGACGGATCTCCTGTACCACGCGAACAAGCTGGACCGCGGCTTCGGACGCCTGATCAACATCTGGGGCGCCGACCACCACGGCTACATCCCGCGCATGCGGGCGGGTCTCGCCGCTCTCGGCCGCGACCCCAAGGCGCTGGAAGTCCTGCTCGTCCAGATGGTGAACCTCACCGCCGGCGGCCAGCCGGTGAAGATGTCGAAGCGCAGCGGCGACTTCGTGACCCTGGACGAGTTGGTGGACGAGGTCGGGGTCGACGCGACCCGCTACATGTTCCTGACCCGCCGCCACGACAGCCAGCTCGACTTCGACATCGAGCTGGCGAAGAAGAAGTCGCTCGACAATCCCGTGTTCTACGCGCAGTACGGACACGCCCGCCTCTGCGCGATCCTGCGCCGCGGCGCCGAGCTTCTCGACGCCGGGCGGGTTCCCGAGTCCTCCCGTGCGCTGTTGGCGGAGGGCCTCGGCCGAACGAGCGGCCGTGCGACCATCCCGCCGGGGGCGCTGGGACTGGTCGAGGAGAGGAAGATCGCGCGGGCGCTGCTGGCGCTGCCGGACCAGGTGGCCGAGGCCGCGGAGGCGCGGGAGCCGCACCGGATCGTGTACTTCGTGCAGGAGCTGTCGCAGGCTTTCCAGCGCTACTACACGGAGCGATGGAAGCGCCACGCCGATCCGGTGCTGCCTCCCGCAAGGCTCGAGGACCCGGGACTGGCGGCGTGGAACTGGGAGCGGACCGCAGCCCGGCTGCGCTGGATCCGCGCGATCCGCGCCGCCGTGCGCGGCGCGCTCGACATTGCAGGCGTGCAAGCACCCGAACGGATGGAATGGTCGGAAGATGGGGATCGGGAGGACGAGGCATAGGCTTCGCGGGAAGGATGGAGGAGGTGGTACGATGGTGAGGGATCTCGAGAAGCTGCGGACGAGGTCGGAGTTCCGGCTGCGCACCGGACACCTGGTGCTGATCATCGCCGCCACGGCGATCGGGGGCGGAATCCTGTTCGCCGTCGGCACCGCGGTGGCCGGCTCGGGCCCGGACGACGGCAAGACTGCGAAGGCCAAGGATCCCTTCGCAGGCCTGGAAAGCACCAACCCGACGCCGGCGACAGCGGCAGCGAAGCCGGCGGCACCGGTCGGCGTGCCCGATCCGGCGGATCTGCCGCCCCTGCGACTGTCATTCCACGACCGCTTGGCCAACCCCGTGCCGGGCGCGGCGCCGCTCGCGGCCGCCGCCGAGACCCTGCCGCCGGCAGCTGCGGATTCCGTCGAGACTCCGCTGCCGGTGGACGTCCCCGCGGTCCCGCGACCCGGCCGCGGTGCCTCCGCCGCGACCGCGCCGCTGCCCGCCGCGCCGCCCGCGGCGCCCCCCGCCGTCGCGTCCATCCCGGCCCTGCCCCCGGGCGTCCCGATCGCCGCCGCACCGGTGCAGTCGGCGCGGGAACCGATGGCGCCGCCGCGGTCGGCCGGCCAGGAGCAGCCGCAGTTCGAGGAGGAAATCACTCCCCCGCTCGCCCAGGCCGGCGAGCACGGCATTTTCACCCTCCAGGTCAGCTCGTTCGAAGAGCAGGACCAGGCGGTCGCCTTCATGAACATGCTCCGCCAGCGCGGGCACGACTCCTTCCTCGTTCGCGCCAACTGCGGCGATCGGGGAATCGTCTACCGCGTTCGCGTCGGCCCGTTCGCGTCGCAGGCCGAAGCCGAGCGGTACCGCCGGAAGTTCGAACGCACCGAACGCATCCCGACGTTCGTCGTCCGCCGCACCCTGCCGACCCCGGGTTGACCCGCGACGCGGTCTTGTGCCGCGGTCCTTCCGTCGGGTTTCGCGGGCTTGAAAGATCGGGCTTTCAGGATTGCACCGAGATCCACACGACTCGGCCCATTATGACCCGCATCCCCATGAAGCCTCGCTGGACGACAGCAGATAGCAGCGCAATGATTCCGCCGCAGTGCGAAGCTGAAGCACCCCATCCGTTCAGTAGATGACGTGCGCCATCGTGTTGGCACGGCGGACGCAATACCACCTCCACGTAAAAGTTCGGAAGGCTCGCGCTTCGATGGTCTCCCCCCCCAGCCTTGTGCGAGCCTTCCGCGGATGGCCCGGGCGGCGGCAAGGTTCCCCCCACTTGTCGTCGCCCGGCCTTTTTTTTTGCCCACCGACGACGACGCCGCGCCACGCGCCTTTCGCGCGCCCTCGGACCAACAACCAACAACTCCGGAACCTGGAACGGCTCGCCCGAAGGGCGCGCTCCCGCCCTACCCTCCCAGCAGATCGCGCACCTTGCTCGCCGCCTCGCGAAGCTCGTCCGACTCGGCCCGCAGCTCCACCTGCTTCGCCCGCTGGATGAGCAGCGTCTTGCGGGAGACGACGTGGCCCGCCAGGTACCGGTGGAGGCGTTGGAGTGCGTCGAGCAGCACGGCGTCGTCCGTGTGCAGCAGCGCCTGGCACAACACCTCGGGGTCGTCCGGAAGCTCGCCATGCTTCTCGCGGAAGGCATCGACCGCCTTCGCTGCGGTCGCCGGATCCGGCGCGTCGAGGATCGCCCGCAGCGCCTGTTGCCGCTCCGGGAGGCCGCCGCTCACGTCGAGTCCGGCCTGCCTGGCGACCCCCTTGACCAGCTTCCCCGCCTCGCCACGCTCGAACAGCCGCGACAGGTCGGACTTGTAGCGTCCCACGCTGGTCACCGACGACCCGCGCGGCTTGCGATCGCGGCGCGCGTCGCCTCCCACGTGACGGCTCTGGTCGCGCTTCTTGTCGATCTCGCTCCAGGAGACGTCGCGGTCGCGGCTGCTCCTCGGCTCGCGCTCCCCGTCCCGATCGCGATCCGGACCCGTCACGACACCCCTCCCGGGGACGTCTCGCCGGCCGCGGGCGCGGCGGCGGGCGTCTTGCCCTTGCGGCGGGCGAAGAGCATCGCCGGCACCGCGAACTGCGCCGCGATCCAGCACGCGGCGATGCCGATGGACAGGGAGAACCCGAGCGACCACATGCCGACGTGATCCGAGAGCATCAGCACGGCGAAGCCGATGATCGTCGTGAGCGCGCAGAGCATCACGCCCGCGGACGTGCTGGAGAATCCTTCGATGGAGTTCGGGTCCTCGCGGTAGCGATGGACCAGGTAGACGCCGTAGTCGACGCCCGTGCAGATGAGCACGGGAAGCGCCATGACGTTGACGAAGTTGAACGGCCTCCCCAACGCCCACTGCAGGCCCGCCACGAGCAGCGCGCCGAACAGGAGCGGCACCAGGGTGACCAGGACGTGCCACACGTTGCGCATGTAGACCAGGAGCGAGAGCAGGACGGCGAGGAAGGCGTAGATGGTCGCGCTGCGGAAGCTGTTCTCGATCTCGGCGGCGTTGGCCAGGTGCGTCATGGGGAAGCCCGTCGCGCCCGGGTCGATCGCCTGCAGGTCGCCGACCAGGCACGGCAGGTAGTCGCGGTCGCCGATGTTGCCCGAGGGGTAGACGTAGGCGGCATGGGCCTGGCCGTCCCGCGAGCGGAACCGCGCGTCGATCGCCTCGGGCAGCGCCCGGACCTCCAGCGGATCCAGCTCGGTGCCCTCCAGCAGGACGCGCAGGCCGAAGTCGATCTGGCCCATCAGCCAGTCCTGGAACCCCGCGAGCGTGCGTCCCATCGCCGCCGGCTCCCCTTCCCGGATCCGTCCCGCCAGCTTCTCCGACCGCTCGGCCAAGGCCGTAATCGCCGCCGTCAGCGGGGAATCCGGGTCGTTCTCCTTGAGGTCGAACGCCACGTTCCACGCCTCGTCCGCGATCTGCTCCAGCGTCTCGGCCACCTTCCCCGGATCCACGGGCGGCGGCGACTTCACCGCCCCGGACGCCTCGCCGCGGATCTTCTCCAGGAACGCGCGGTGCGACCGCAACGCCAGCACCGCCTCGACCTTCGCCTCCGAAACCGCCGGCAACAGCCGCTCGTAGCGCTCCGCCGACTCGACGCGCGCCACCACCGGCCGGTACGACGCACACTCGTCGCCCTTGTCCCGCCCCGCCCCCGCGCGCAACGCCTCGAGCCGCGCGACCCGCTCCCGCATCTCTTCGGCGCTCGACGCCGTCACGATCGCCGTGTCGGCCGAGTAGTCCGTCCGGGCCAGGATCTTCTGTCCCACCACCGACTCCGCGCTGGCCGGCAGCAGGTTGAGCGCGTCCCAGTCGAGCTTGGCGTCCTTGAGCGTGAAGCCCCCGAAGGCGATGACCGCGAAGGTCAGGGCGAGGATCGCCACGCGCCCGACCCGGTGGTGCGCGGCCGAATGGAGGCCCTGCTGGATCGTCATGCCGTAGCGCTTGGGCTTGTGGAACCAGAACAGGCCGAGCGGCAGCAGGATCATCGTCGCCAGGAAGATCATCCAGATCGCCATCGCGACGATCAGCCCCAGCTCGGCGAACCCGAGGAACTCCGTGAGGCCGATGCCGAGGAACGCGAGCGTGGTCATGACCGCGGCGGTGAGGATCGCCCCGCCCGTCTGGCCCAGCATCATCCCCGCCGCCTCGACCTCGCTCCGGCCCTTGAGCCGCTCGTCGTTGTACCGCAGGTAGAGCTGGACCGCGTAGTCCACCCCCAGACCCAAGAGCACGCCGCCGAAGTAGGACGAGATGAGCGTCAGGCGGCCGATGGTCACGCTCACCAGCCCCAGCGTCCAGAACAGCGCGAGGCCCAGCGGGACGAGCAGCATGATCGCGGCGCGCACCGAGCGGAAGTAGAGCAGGAGCAGGAGGAAGATCGCCGCGCCGGAGTAGAGGGCGACCCGGCCCGCATCGCGCGCCACCAGGGTCATCTCGTCGGTGACCACGGCGGGCATGCCGGTCACCACCGCCCGGATCGGCTTCCCCGTCTCCGCCGCGATCCGCCGCGCCTCGCCGTGCGCGATCGTCCGCACCGCGTCGGTGAAGCACCGGTTGTCCTTCTCGTCCTCCGAGTCGGTCACCGGCCGCACGAACAGGAACATGCGGATCGGATCCTCGCCCTGCGACAGGTACCCCAGCTCGTCGACGCCCCGGCGGTCGTCCGCCGTCATCTGCGGCGCCGCCGACTCGCCCAGCCGCTCCCCGGGATAGGGCTTGTCGAGCCAGCGGTCGACGCGGCCCAGCGCGTCGGCCAGCCCCTGGACGCTCTCGGCGTCCTTGGCGGCATCGCCCGCCGCGGACGCCGTCCCCTTGGCGAAGCCCGCGACGATCCCGTCCAGCGCGTCCTGCAGGCCGGTCAGCGGCGGCATCGCCCGATCGGCGCCGCGATCGGCCGCCGCCAGGCCCTCGCCGAGCTTCCGCAGGTCCTCGACCGAAAGGTAGTAGATGCCCTTGCGCTCGAACTGGCCGAGGTCGACCTTGTGGAAGACGTCGCGCACGCTCCGGCCGACGAAGCGCGGGTCGGTGCACGAGCCGTCGGCGGGCGCGACGCCGGCCGGCAGCGGCACGGACAACCCGGCCGCGATCGCGTCCGCGGCGCGCCGCAGTCCGGCGCGGTCCTCGCCCTCGAGCACGACGATATTCAGGAAGGGCGTGCCGAACTGGGAGACGACGCGGTCGAAGCGCTTCCGCACGGGGTTCTCCGGGTCCTGCAGCGCCCCGCGGTTGACCCGGATGTTGGCGATCAGGCCCGGAACGCGCAGGGCGGCGAGGCCGGAGAGGACCACGGCCCCCAGCACCACCCACCAGCGGTGGGCGTGAAGGAACCGGGCCAGCGCCAGCCCGGCCCGCTCCCCCCACGACGATGTCCGCTCCCGGCCCGGCTCGGGCGGGGCGCTCTTCCCTGCCATCAGCATCCTCCAGCCGCCGGCGCCTTCGCGACCCCGCGCCGCGCGGCGGTCAGAATCTTACCCTGGAACGCAGGAAGACGGTCGACTCGCCCGCCGCCGGCTGTCCGAACTTCGAGCGATCGTCGCCCAGGAAGATCAGCGCGCCGGCCTCCAGCTCCATGGAGCTCCACGGGTTCCAGTTGAGCAGCGGGTAGATGACCCCGGCCGGATGGTCCAGGTCGAGGGCCGCGATGGCGAAGAGGCGCAGCAGCAGCTTGGAGTTGAAGAACTTGAAGTCCGCCCCGACCACGGCATAGTCCCCGACGAACTGCGGTCCCAGCTCATCGACCATTCCGTGCACCAGCATCGCGAGGGCGAAGATGTCGCGCGTGAACGTGTAGTCGATGCCCAGCGTCGCCTTGAAGAACGGCCGCCCATCGACCACCGTGCCCCGCAGCTCCCCCGTCGGCAGCGCCGCCGTGAACTCCGTCCGCTCGGGCCAGACCACCGCGCCCTCGATGCGGTACCCCGCGTCGTCGAGGAATTCGATCTGGCCGGCGATGTCGAACCCGGCCACGTGGATCCGGGGGTAGGCCAGCCCGACCGCCGTGTTCACGCACCCGCCCATCTCCCCCGTCGGCACCGGCGTGCCGTCGCAGCGCGTCCCCGGGACGATCTCCGGCACCGAGCTTACCGGATGCGGAAAGTCGTCGAAGCCGTAGTAGTACGAAAGCGACCAGTCGCTCTCGAAGCCGCGCCACGAGACGCGCGCGCCGACCTGCAGGTTCTCCAGCGCGACGTCCGGCGGCTGCACCGAGGTCTCCGTCGCGAAGCCGAACCCGAGCAACTCGAGCTGGTCCCGCTGCTCCTCGATGTCGTGCACCAGGTCGTCCTCGAGCAGCGGCAGGACCGAATGGGGATCGGCCAGCGCCGCGGTCGCCGAGTCCGGCAGGCGCGCGGGACGGAAGATCGGCACCACCACCGCCTCGAACACCAGATCGCCGACCGGGTTGTAGACGAAACGCACCATCTCGTTCGCCTGCGTCATCCCGAACCGCGTCGGATCCCACACGTCGTCGGGGTTGAGGTTGTTCGTCGGCCGGAAGCGGTCCGACGCCCCCCAGGTGACGATCTGCCGGCCGAACAGGATGTCGAAGCCCTCGAAGATGTCCCGGATCGCCACGTACGCCGCGTCCGACTCGATCCAGAACGGGTCCAGCGACAGCGAGTTGGTCAGATCGTCCAGCGTGTGCAGGTCGTCCGCGAACGCCAGCCCGTCGAACATCACCCGCAGGTCCAGCTCGTAGCGGATGTGCGGGTTCAGCCGCTGCTTCAGGTTCAGCTCGCCGATGTTCAGGTTCCAGGTCAGGTCGCTCTGGTCGGGTCCGGTGATCGCGACGCGGAAGTCCGTCGAGACCATCCCGCCCAGATCCAGATCGTCGGCCGCCGCCGCAGCAGCCCACAGGACGATGCCGGCCGCCGCCGCGGCAGCCGCACGACCACGGCCGACCATCCGCCTCGACTCCCGGTACACCACGGCGCCAACCTCCACTCCCGTGCACCGGCGCACGGCTCGTGACGTCGCATCCCCGCCCTGCCGCGCACCGTCGCACACGGCTCCGCGGACGGTCAACCGCGGCGGACCTCGTACGCCGTCCCGCGTGCGATTGCGAACGGAGGGCCCCGCTCGCGACCCCGGTCGCCGCCGACCGAGCGTGACCTCGCGCGAGCGCTCCCCTACCCGACGGGAATCCGGATGTCGTGCGCGGTGCTAGTCGCCGAGCATCAGGTTGCGCTTGGTGAACAGGCTGTCCGCCAGGCCGGTGTTGACCTCGGTGTCCGTGATCCGGACGTCGGTCACGCGGTCGGCCCGCGCGTTGCGGACCTCGACGTGCGTCAGGTCGTTGTAGCCGTTCTCGTTCACGAAGTCGCTGCGCGTGATCGTCTTGGCCAGCTCGCCGTCCAGGTAGTACTCCATCTTCGTCGCCTTCTCGCGCGCACGGTCGTACCAGATCACGATCTTCGAGTATGGCGACACGTCGTCGTTCTCCGGCACGACCTGGATCTTGTGCGTCTCCGCCGTCGACTCCAGCAGCGACGCCGTCCACCCGTCGCTGATGCCCATCAGCGAGGCGTCCGCGGCCGCGTAATCCGTGCCCAGCAACCCCTGCGCCCGCGCCGAAGCCGCGATCAGCCGCACCGAACGATCCTCGGGGTTGTACATGTACATCGTGCGCGGCCCGAGCTGCAGGATCGCCGTGCCCGCCACCTCGCCCGGCGCCGTGATCTTGATCAGCATCTTGTCCGAGCCCTTCGCCCAGACCTCGAACTCGATCTCCCGCGTCGTCGACCCACCCTCGACGAGCTTGATCTTCATCTTGTAATGCACGTCGTCGAACCGGAACTCGTTGCGCTCGATGTCCCGCACCACCTGGTTCGCGTCCGCCGCCTGCTGCGCCGCGACCACCCCGCTCACGACCAGCACCGACCCGATGATCACCGACCGAAGCACCGCGCGATCCATCCTCGCCCTCCTCCTCTGTCCCCTCCCCGCCCGACCACACCCGCTCCCGGCCCCGACGCCGCCGAGCGTGCATGAGACGGCCGACCTCGCTGCCGATTCTATGGCTCCGGACTTGTCGCGCCAGCCCGCGCTCCCATGATTCCCCCCGGGCGTGCGATGTCGCACGCCCGGGGTCTTCGGTCACGACCCGCGACTCGTCGGCGCGCCCTCCCCCGCCGGGCGCCGGCCGGTCCCGGCCCGCAGATCGTTCCGCAACGCGCGCAGGTACGCACGCCAGACGTCCCGCCGCAGCCGGAAGTAGCTGTGCTGGCCGTCCCGGCGCGCCAGGACCAGCTCGGCCTCGGTCAGGATGCGCAGGTGATGCGAGACGGTCGGCTGCCCGATCGGAAACCGGTCGGCGATGGCCCCGCACGACAGCTCCCGCTCCGCCGCGATCTCCCGGAGGATCTGGAACCGGTTGCGGTCGGCCAGCGCCCGCGAGATGCGCGCCACCGCCCGCTCGTCCAGCACCGGGGCGGCCGATGTCGCCCGCCCCTCCGCGGCGACGACACCCCGTCGCCCCTTGCCTCGCCTCGACGCCGCCACGGCCCTATTCCCCCAGGCCGCCGGCGGCAGCCGCGCGGCGGAGCTGGTCCTCACGGATGACCCACCAGGACGCGGCCGTCGGCACCAGCGCCGCGAGCGCCGCCAATGCCGCGGCCGGCCACGGGCGCCGCACCCGCCACGAGGCCAGCGGCGCGAGCGGCGCCAGGGCCAGCAGCGCGGCGGCGAGCCCCGGCAGCGGCGCGTAGAACGTCCCGTAGGCGAGCGCTCCGGCGTAGGCGACGACCCCGACGACGACGGCCGCGCGACCGACGCGGAACGACGGCAGGAGGAGGGCGGCGAACGCCCCGGCGCCGAACGCCGCGGCGTGCCCGCCCAGGAGCTGGCCCAGGAGGAACGAGCGATCCGAGGCGAGCACGAGCGCGGCGCCGGCGGACGAAACGGCGAGGCCGGCGAGGACGGCGGCGGATCCGCCGCGTGCGGCGAGCGACTGCAGGCCGACCAGCGGCAACAGGCCCGCGAGGGTTGCCGCGCCGATGCGCCATGCCAGCCCGCCGCCACCCACGGTCGCGCCCAGCGGGCGCAGCAGGAGCCACATGCCGCCGGCAAGCACCGCGGCGGCCAGCACGGGCACACCCCAGCCCCGCAGCCGGGCCGGCCACAGGTCGAACGGCGCGGCGAGCACCGCCGCTGCGGGCACCAGGACGATGAGCCAGCCGAGCGTGTCGGTCGGCGGCAGGCGCGGCCAGCCGACGATTCCGGCGTGCGCCGCCATGCTGCCCGCCGCGAGCGTCCCGGCGGCCAGCGCCGCGCGGAACCTCTCGGGCGCCAACCGCGTCAGGAACGCCCCGACCGCCAGCACGGCCACGGGGACCGCGATCGTGTCCAGGACCAGCCACTGGTAGAACGACAGCGCCGCCACGACCGCCTCTCAGTCCTTCGTGGCCTCGACCGCCACGAGCACGAACACGTCGTGACCGAAAGCCTCCGGCATGAAGCTGACGCCGTACTCCAGGCGCGGGATGACGAACGACGTCTCGAACGCCGCCCGTCGCTTGCCCATCGGGTCGTCGACCTCGGCCAGCGGACGCGCCCGCAGCGTGACCGTCTTCGACGTGCCGCGGATCGTCAGCTCGCCCGCCGCCGTCCACGTCCCGTCGGGCTCGCGCGCGAGCGACGAGCTCCGGACGGAGAGCGTGGGGAACTGCACGGCGTTGAGGAAGTCCGGGCCCCGAAGGTGTTCGTCGCGGCGGCCGTTGAACGTCTCCAGGCTCCCCGCCTGGATGATCATCTCGACCCGGTTCTTCGACGGGTCGGCGGAGTCGAGGGTCACGCTTCCCGTCGTCTCCTTGAACATCCCGTACACGTAGCCGGCGCCGAAGTGGCGCGCCTTGAACAGGACGAAGACGTGGCCGGGATCGAAGGTCCAATGCCCGTCGGAGATCGCCGGCGGCGGACCGGACTCCTCCTCGCCCAGGCCGAAGCCTCCGGACGCCGGCGCCGCGGCGGCGCCCGCCCCGCCGCTCCCTGCGGCGGAGTCGGCGCGTTTGCACGAGGGTCCGAGGGTCGGCAGGCCCAGGGCGAGCAGGACCACGAACGCGACGCGAATCCGTTTTCCCATCGGTTCTCTCCTGCCCGGCCCCCTCCCGGGGCTTCCCGTCCGTTCCGCGGTGGCCGCATCGGCCGGGCAGGACCACGGTGCGCACGTATTGATGTTTGTCAATACGTCGCCGGCAGCCGCCCGCCGGTTGCGCGTCGCCTTCAGGCATGATGCACTGCGGACGTCGGGGGGAGGGGAGGGCCATGGCTCCGGAAGGCGACGGCGGAGGAGACCACGCGACGGCCGAACGGCTGGGCGGGGATCCTCTCCTGCAGGCCATCGCCGAGTCGCCGCTGCAGGCGCTGCTGCTGATCGAGATCGAGCCCTTCCGGATCGAGTGGGCCAACGCCGCTTGCGCCGAAATGCTCGGCATCGCGCCGACCGCGTGGCGGACCATCAGCCTCGCCGGAATGCTCGCCCGCGTGCACGAGGACGAGCGGGGGGCGCTGGCCGACCGCTTCGCGCGCCGGCAACGGAGCGAGGACGTGCCGGACCGGTTCCGCACGCGCTTCCTCCGCCCCGACGGTCGCGTGCGGTGGATCGAGGGCGTCCTCCGCCCGCTGCAGCTCGGCGGCCGGCGTCTCGTGCTCGGCGCGTTCCTCGACGTCACGAGCCATCTCGAGGCGGTAGCGGGGATCGAGGCCAGCGAGGCACGGTACCGGGTGCTGTTCGAGGAGATGAACGACGCGGCGTTCCTCGCCGACGCCGAGACGGGCATTCTGATCGACGCGAACAAGCGGGCCGAGGAGCTGATGGGCCGACCGCGGAGCGAGCTGCTCGGGCTGCACCAGCAGCACCTGCACCCGCCCGGCGAGGCCGAGCGGTACCGCGAGAAGTTCCGCGACCACGTGGCGCACGGCCACGCGCGCGACTTCGACGGCGAGATCGTGCGGCCGGACGGCTCGCGCCGGCCCGTGGCGATCAGCGCCGCGATCTACGAGCAGCGGGGACGGCGCTACAACCTGGGCATCTTCCGCGACCTGACCGAATCCCGGCGGCAGGAGGCCGAACGGCTGCGGTTCCACGAGCGGATGCTCCTGGCGCAGAAGCGCGAGAGCCTCGGACTGCTCGCCGGCGGCATCGCGCACGACTTCAACAACCTCCTCCAGGCGATGCTCGGCAACGCCGACCTCCTCCGCCTGGACGTCCCGCCCGGGAGCCCGACCCTGGAGCTGGTCGATCAGATCCGCGCCGCCGCCCGCGAGGCGGCAGGACTCGTGCGCCAGCTCCTGAACTACGCGGGCCGCGGCGTGGCGACGCTTCGCGACGTGGACCTCAACGAGCTGGTGCGCGACATGGCCGAGCTGCTGCGCGTCTCCGTGCCCCGGACCGTCACGCTCGAGCTCGCACCGTCCCGGGGCTCCGCACCCGTGCGCGCCGATCCCACGCAGGTGCGGCAGGTGCTGATGAACCTGATCGTCAACGCAGCCGAGGCGGTCGGGGAACGTCGCGGCCGCGTGCGGCTGGCGACGGGCGATTGCCCGGCCCGCGCCGAGACGCACGAGGGTTCGCCGGCGGTCTGGATCGAGCGTCCGACGGCGGAGACGTGCGTGTTCCTCGAGGTGCAGGACGACGGATGCGGCATCGACGCCGACTCCCGGGCCCGCATCTTCGACCCGTTCTTCAGCACCAAGGCGCAGGGACGGGGGCTGGGGCTCGCCGTCGTGCTGGGCATCGTGCGCGCGCACGGCGCGGGCCTCGAGCTCCGCAGCGAGCCGGGATGCGGCACCACCGTGCGCGTCCACTTCCCCCGCACGGCGGACGCCGCGCCGCTCCGGCCCTCGCAGGCGGCGCCGCCCGGGGAGTTCCGCGGCTCGGGGCTCGTCCTGGTCGTCGACGACGAAGAGGCGCCCCGCCTGGTCGCCCGCGCGATGCTCGAGCGGCTTGGATTCGCGACGCAGGGCGCGGCGGACGGCGAGACCGCGATCGAGGAGTTCCGGCGGACCTCGGACCGCCTCGCCGCCGTCGTGCTCGACCTCACCATGCCCGGCACCGCCGGCGACCGGGTCCTGGCCGAGCTGCGGCTCATCCGTCCCGACGTCCCCGTCGTGATGGTCAGCGGCTACGAGGAACCGGCCCTGCGCGACGGCCTGCGCCCGGACGCCTTTGTCCACAAGCCCTTCGTGCTCGAGGAGCTGGTCGAGGCGCTGCGGCGCGTGATGCCCCGCGGCTGACGTGTCGCCGGGGAACGAGGGCGGGGACGGTTCAGTGCCCTCCGCCCCCCGAGCGTTTGGGCAGCGCGTTCCAGATGCGGCCGGCCAGGAGCAGGCCGATGAACGCGAAGGGCAGCAGGAACAGCGGCCACCAGGCCCAGCTCCGGCCGGTCAGGTTGCCCAGCGCCGCCGACTGTACGCCGACCCCGAGGTACACGAACCCGTCGATGATCCCGACGGCCATCGCCGTCGCCCCCTTGCCTCCGAAGTCCGCGGTGGCCGTCCCGGAGAGCACGCCGTGCGTCCCGATGACGCAGAACGAGCCCGCGACCAGCACGCCGAACACCATCACCGATTGCACGTCCGTCCCGTCCAGCGCCGTCATTGCCAGCACCATCGCGCCCAGCATCACGATCATGACGCCGTACAGCAGGCCCGCCACGGGACCGCGCCGCGAGCCGAAGATGCGGTCGGAGACGTACCCCGCGGTCAGGCCCCCGAAGACCCCGGCCGCGAACAGCCCCACCCCCTGCCAGTCCGCCAACCCCGGAATGGTCGAGTGCTCACGCGACCAGATCGGGTACCAGTACATCAGGCCGTTGCGCAGCACCCCCGTGCAGAACTCGATCAGCGCGATCGTGAGCACGATCGGGTGCGTCAACAGCCGCCCGAAGACCTTGACCACCGAGATCTTCCGCGCCGAATCGAACTCGTCGGAACTGCCCGTCTCGAAGGGACCCAGACCCGCACCTTCCGGCGTGTCGCGCACGAACGCGAGCGTCCCGACGAAGAACAACAAGAGCAGCGCCCCGGGCATGAGGAAGTAGTACTCGGCGGCCGCCCCGAACAGGTTCTTGGTCACCACCGGCGAGACCGTGTACGCCAGGAACAGGCCGCTCGAGATCATCACCCCGAAGATCCCGCCGAACGCCCCGCGCTCGCGCACGTGGAACCAGGCGCCGTTCACCTTCACGATGGCGATCGCCGCCCAGCTCTGGAAGTACATGTTGACCGCGGTCAAGACGCTGTACGTGACCAGGAAGTGGTCGGTCCAGCCCAGACGCAGCACGCCGCCGATCGCGAGGTTGACGGCCGCCGAGCCCGCCGTCGCCACCAGCATCGCGAAGCGTCCGCCGAGCCGCTCGGTGAGCGGCCCGTTGATCAGGAACGAGATCCCGTAGGTCCAGGCCCCGACGAGCCCGACGGTCCCAAGCCCCGAATCGTCGATCAGGGCCTTCATGAAGCTCTTGGCCGGGATGTAGCTGTAGCGGCCCATGTACAGGAACGCGTACGCCAGCCCGAGCGGGAACCAGTTGAGGAACCGGCGCCGGCGGAACGCCGCCGACAGCATCGGGCGGCCGCGCGTGTCGAACTCCGCTCCCGGACTGCTCACGTGCCCCTCCGTGCCCGGCGGCCCGTCCCCGCCAACCCCCCGGCCCCTCGACGCTCGCTTCGCCCCCTAGCCCGCCGGCGCCCCGCGGTCAAGCGCCCCTCGCCGGGCCTCCCCCGACCGGTCTCCCCGCCTCCCCAGCCGACCTCTCCACCTTCCCCCGTCCGGTCGGATCGGCCGGACGCGTCGTCCCGAGCCGTGGGGCTAGCCGTTCAACAGTCGCATCCTCGACCGTCCAGCAGCTCCGGGAAGCTCGCCCCCGCGAACTCCTCCGCCGCCGCCGCGACTTCCTCCGCCGTGCCCAGATCCAGCGCCGCGAGCGCGACCCGCCGCGCGTCCTCCATCCGCAGCGCACGCACGACCGCCTTGACCAGCGGCACCGCGGACGGCGCGATGGACAGCCGCTCCAGCCCCAGCCCGACGAGCAGCGGCAGCGCCAGCGGATCCTCCGCCATGGCGCCGCACATCGCCACCGGGATCCCCGCCCCCCTCCCCGCGTCGACCGCCTGGCGGATGAGCCGCAGCATCGCCGGATGGAACGGCTGGTACAGGTGCGCCACGCGCTCGTTCGCGCGATCGATCGCCAGCGCGTACTGCACCAGGTCGTTCGTGCCGATGGAGAAGAAGGCGGCGTCCCGGGCCAGCAGGTCGGCGACGACCACCGCGGACGGCACCTCGATCATGCAGCCGATCGGCACGTCCCGACCCGCCGTCACCCCGTCGGCCCGCAGGTCGTCGGCCGCCTCGCGCACGACCTCGAGCGCCTGCCGGAAGTCCCCGACTCCGCAGACCATCGGGAACATGATCGAGATTTCCCCCGCGGCGCCGGCGCGCAGCATCGCGCGAAGCTGCGTGCGGAACACGTCGCGCTCGTGCAGGCCCAGCCGCAGCGCGCGCAGCCCCAGCGCCGGGTTCAGCTCCCCCGCCACCACCGGGCGGGTGACGAACTTGTCCCCGCCCAGATCGAACGTGCGCAGCGTCACCGGCCGCGGGGCCATCAGTCCGGCGACGTGCGAGTAGATGTGGACCTGCTCCTCTTCCGACGGCGGGCGCGAGCGCCCGACGTACAGGAACTCCGTGCGGTACAGGCCCACCCCTTCCGCGCCGCAGCCCAGCGCCGTCTCGACCTCGGACGGGAACTCCAGGTTCGCGAGCAGGGTCACGCGGCGACCGTCCCGCGTCTCCGCGGGCCGGTCGCGCTCCACCGTCAGCGAGCGCTCCAGATCCCCCAGCCGCCTCGCCCGCTCGCGCAGCGCCGGCAGCTCGGACGCCTCCGGCTCCACCACGACCTCGCCGCTCGACCCGTCCACGGCGACCGTCGCCCCCGCGGCGACGTGCCCCAGGAGGTCCTGCACCCCGACCACGGCGGGAAGGCCGAGCGCCCGGGCGAGGATCGCCGTGTGCGACGCTCGCGAGCCCGCCTCGGTCACCACCGCCGCGACCCGCCGGCCGGCCAGCACCCCCATCTCCACCGGCGACAGCTCGCGCGCCACGATCACCACTCCCGGCGGCAGGTCGGCCAGCGCCTCGGCCTGCATCCCCGCCAGGTTGCGCACCAGCCTTTCCGCCACGAAGCTCACGTCGTCGCCGCGCGCCCGGAAGACGTCGTCGCCGCTCGCCGCCAGCGCCTCGCGGACCTCCTCCGCCACCCGCCGCACGGCCCACTCCGCGTTGACCCGCTCCTCCTCCACCGTGCGCAGCACCGCCCGCTCGAACGATTCGTCCTGCAGCAGCATCAGGTGCCCTTCGATGACCTGCAGCAGCTCCGCCGGGTGGCTCCGCTCGCGCACGCGGTCCCGCGCGCGCTCGACCTGCTCCCGCCCCTGCGCGATCGCCGCGCGCAGGCGCGCCGCCTCCGCCGCGGCCGGCGCCGCGCCGTCCG
>JACRCZ010000026.1 GCA_016218765.1 Deltaproteobacteria bacterium
CATCTTGAGGAGGCCGCGGCGCGAGTGGTGGTCCTTCTTGTGCGCCTGGAAGTGCTCTCCCAGCGAGTTGATCCGCTCGGTCAGGATCGCGACCTGGACCTCGGGCGAGCCCGTGTCCGTCTCGTGCACCCTGTGCGTGCGAATCAGCTCGGCCTTCCTCTCCTGGTGCAGCGACATGTTCTTACGACTCTCCCTTCTCTTCTCGGGGCGCGTGTGTACTACGGCGCCCCGGGCGTGTCAAACGAAAGCGTGATTCCCCGGTTCCCGGGGGCTCGGCCCGCGGACCGACTTGCGAAACCGCGGCCGAGGGCGCATGCTGAACGTGCGAAGAGGGGGTCCGGAGGAGCATGGCACCGGCGTCCACCTCCGCGGATCGAAGGCGCTCGCCGCGCGCGGTGGCCAATCTCCGCGCCTCGATCGCCCCGACGGGGCAGGACGCCCGCGCCGCGGTCATCCGCGACCTCAGCCCGGAAGGCGCGTTCGTCGAGACCACCGAGGTGGAGCCGGTCGGCAGCCGCCTCATCCTGCGCGTGCCGCTGCACGACGAGTTCGGCGGGACGCAGTGGCTGGAGGGGAAGGTCGTCCGCCTCGTCGATCTCCTCGACGTGCGACCCGACGGCACGGCCACGGTCGGCATCGGCGTCGAGTTCCGGCTGACGGCGTCCCAGCGCGAGGGCCTCGGCCGGCTGGTGGACGGCATCGTCGCCGTGCGGCGCGACGGGGCGCCTCGCCTGCCGACCCTCCCCCCCGGCGCGATCTTCGTGGATCATCCGGCCGCTCCGCCCTCCGCGGTCGCCGCGCCGACGGCGGCCCCGAAGCTCGTGCTGGTTCCCCGCTCCACCCTCCCGCCCGCCGGCCAGACCCCGGCCACGCCCGCCCGGAAGCCGGCCCTGACACCCGCGCGCCTCGACACCATCGAGCCGACGCAGCGCCTCCCGACCATCCCGCCCGCGGCGCCGATCGCGGCGGCGGACGAGCTGGCGCGGCGGATGACCGAGTTCTTGCCCGTCGCCCAGCGGCCGCCGCCCGGGATCGAGGAGACGGTCCTGCGCGTCGACCTCCTGCGCTGCGGGCAGGCCCGCTCCGGCCGCGTCCGCCTGTTTTTCGTGCGCGGGACCGAGCGCAGCCGCATGCCCGGGACGCTCGACGTCCGGCTCTACTGCCTGGCGCCCGGCCGCAGCTACCAGCTCGAGCTTCATCCGGATTTCGGCGAGCATCCCCCGCGCCTGGCCGCGGTGCGGGTGTGGACGGACGAGGGCGACGGCTCGCCGCCGCTGCCGATCTTCCGGGACGGGGGGGCGATGGACCAGGAGCTGCCCCTGCAGCTCCGGCCGCAGGCCGGCCGCATCGCGCTGACGGTCACGACCGACGGCAGCTCGGGCTGGCCGGCGCAGCTCTGCGGCGGGATCCGACTGCGTGTCGCGCGCCCCGAGGACGAACCCGGGCAGGACACCCGGCGTCTCGCAGGCTCGCGCTCCGTGGCCAAGGTCGAGCTGGCCGCGGCCCTTCGCGCGTCCCCCGTCCCCGCCCTCGAGCTGCTCGGCCGACTGATGGAAAGCCAGCTCCTCGCCGAGAAGATCGCCCTCCTGCACGACCTGGCGGACTCCACCTCCGACGTCCGGCTGCTCGAGGCGGCCGTGCGCGACATGCGCGTCAGCGCCCGCCTCGTCCCCGAGCTGGGCGAGATCGACTTCCCCTCCCTCTCGCTCGCCGATCCCGCCGACGCGGCCATCGTCATCTTCCACCCCGACAGCCCCGAATACCTCGTCGCCGTCTGCTTCACGCTGTGCCTGGAACGCAACCTGGCCCCGGACCGCGACCGCGACTCCGTCTGGTGGCGACACCTGGCCAAGGCCGGCGCCGTCGCCCTCTGGCGCCGCGACCGCCCGGCCCTCGACGACCTCGCCGCCGCGATGAAAGTCAGCGAGGACCCGCTCAAGGCGACGCTGCTCGAAAAGCTCATCTTCTGGGCCTCGCGCCGCAGCCCAACCCTCCCCGACGCGCCGCGCGAGCCCCTCGACGGCCAGGTCGCCCGCATCCGCGCCGCCTCCCCCGCGGTCGCCCTCGCCACTGCCCTCGAAGCCCTCGTCGATCACGGCTTCGTCGACATCTCGCGCGACCTGTCCCCCCCGGGCGCCTGAAGCGGAACGCCCCACGCCAACACCCGCCTCGGCCAGAGCCGCCCCGCCCGAATCTCCCCCACCCCCCGCACGCGGCCGCCGCGCACCACGAAAACCACGGCCGGCAGGCCGCCCTCCCCGGGGGTCGCCGCCGCTTCCGACGCGCGCTCCCGTGCCACGACATCCTCGAACGGAACCGACTGACCTCGTTCGAACGCCGACCACTCCGCATCCCCCGCGGCCCACACCGGCCCGGGGAGGTGGGCCGCAACGCCGGCCATGCACGACGCACGTTGTTCCGCGGGGATGGACCTGATCCTCTCCAGCGGAACGGCATCTTCAACGGCAAAAGTCCCGACCCTCGTCCGGCGCAGCTCGCCCGTGTGCGCCCCGCACCCGATCGCCTCGCCCAGGTCCGCCACGAGCTGCCGGATGTACGTGCCGGGACCGCAGGTGACGGATAGGTGGAGCGGTGGAGCGGTGGAGCGGTGGAGCGGTGGGGAATCGTTCTCCAGCAGCGAGAGGGTGGTGACCACGACGTCCTTGAACTTGGGTTCGACGGGGACGCCCTTGCGGGCGAGGTCGGCGCGGCGTACGCCTTCGACCTTGGCGGCGCTGAAGTCCGGCACGCGCTGGTGCAGCGTCCCCGTGAAGCGGGGCAGCGACGCCCGCAGCCGCTCGCGGGCGTCGGACGGCACGGGACGCGTCTGGACGACCGCGCCCTCGCGGTCCAGCGTGTCGGTGGTCGTGCCCAGCACGACCTGAGCGAGGTACGACTTCTCGCCGCGCTCGAGCCACGGGGCCAGGCGGGTGGCATCGCCGAGCATCACGACCAGGAGGCCGGTGGCGAAGGGGTCGAGGGTTCCCAGGTGGCCGGCGGAGCTGGCGCCGAAGAGCCGCTGGACGGTGCGGGTGACGGCGTTGGACGAGGTTCCGGCGGGCTTATCGACGAGCACGAGGCCGTGCGCGGCGGTGCTTTCGGGCGTGCGTGGCTTGGGTTCCGTCATGTTCCGCCTGCCCCGGGGTGCGCGGGCCGGCCCGTCCTCCGCGGCGGCTACCCTGCACGCCGCCGCCGCGAGCGTCAAGCGATCGGCGGCGCCGGCCGGGCGGGAGCATGGCGCTCCCCGTATCGCCGTGGTTATCATCGCGGCCGCGCCGGCCGGGCGGCGCCGGGGCGGGGTTGTGCGAGGTCGAGGCTGCATGAGGACGACCATCCACGCGCTGGGCCGGGTTTCGCTGGCGTCTCCCGAGCGGGTCGGCGCGGCGGCGGAGTTGCTGGCCGTCCAGTGCGCGGAGGGTCGCGTCGTGGCCGTGGCCGGGGCGCTGTCCGGGGTCCCGGACGGGCTGCGGGAAGCCGCGGCGCGCGCCGTGCGGGGGGACTACGGTTTCGAGGCTGCGCTGGCGGCGCTGGAGGATCGGCATTTCGAGGTGCTGCGCGCCTGCCTGGACGTGCGGCGGCAGAGCTCGGCGCTGGCGGGGGTGCGGCACGAGTTCAACCGCATCGCGGACGTGCTGGCCGGCGTCGCGCTCCTGCGCGAGCTGTCGGCGCGCACCCTGGACCTGCTGCTCGCGCACGCGGAATGGCTGGGCGGCTACATCGTCTGCGAGGCGCTGCGCGAGCGGCGGCCCGAGGCGCGGCTGCTGGAGACGCGGGAGGTGGTGGCGACCGACGACCGTTTCGGCCGCGCCCGCGTGGACGGCGCGGCGACGCGGGCGCGCGTCGCGCGGTGGTTCTCCGGGCCCGAGCTGGCCGTCGTGGCGACCGGCGGCGTCGGCGCCGCACCCGACGGCGCGCCGACGATGCTCGGCCGCGGCGGCGCCCGGCTCACCGCCTCGCACCTGGCCGCGGCCCTGTCGGCCGACGAGCTGGTGGTGTGGACCGACACGGACGGCATCCGGACGGCGGACCCCCGGCACGTACCGCGGTCCCGGGCTATCGACTGCCTGGGCCATGCCGAGGCGATGGAGCTGATGCACTTCGGCGGCGACTTCCTGGACCCGCCCGCGCTGATCCCGGCGATCCGGGCCGGAGTGCCGATCCGCGTGCGCAACGCCCTGAACCCGGACTTCCCGGGCACGCTGCTCGTCGCCGCCTGCGACGACCGCCGCGTCTTCACGGGGATCTCGTCGGTCGACGGCGTCGCCCTCCTGCAGCTCCAGGGCAGCGGCATGATCGGGGTGACCGGCGTCGCGGCCCGCTTCTTCGCCGCCCTCGCCGGCGCGGGCGTCAACGTGATCCTGATCACGCAGGCGTCCTCCGAGCAGTCGATCTGCGCCGGCATCCCGGCGGCGGACGCGGAGCGGGCGCGCGCGGCGACGGCCGAGGCGTTCCGCGAGGAGCTGGAGGGGCAGCTCGTGGACGAGGTCACGGTGGAGGCAGGGCTCTCGATCGTCGGCGTGGTGGGGGAGCGGATGCGCCGCACCAAGGGGCTGGCGGCGCGGATCTTCGGGGCGCTCGGGGAGGCCGGGGTGAACATCCGCGCCATCGCCCAGGGGTCCTCGGAGCGCAATGTCTCGATGGTGCTCGCCGAGGCGGACGCGGAGCGGGCGCTCCTGGCGCTGCACCGGGAGCTGATCGAGCGGGGGGAGCCGTGAGCGGTCCGCGATCCGTGCGCGTCTTCGCGCCGGCCACCGTCGCCAACGTCGCCGCGGGCTTCGACATCCTGGGATTCGCGGTCGGCGAGCCGGGGGACGAGGTCACGGCACGACTCGCGGAGCAGCCCGGGGTGCGCATCCTGCGCATCGAAGGCGACGGCGGCGCGCTGCCGCTGGAGGCCGAGCGGAACACGGCGGGCGTCGCGGCGCGCGAGGTGCTCGCGCTGGCCGGCCGCCGCGGGGGCATCGAGCTGGAAGTCCGCAAGCGGATGCCGTCGGGGAGCGGACTGGGGTCGAGCGCCGCGAGCGGGGTGGCGGCGGCGGTCGCGGTCAACGCGCTGCTGGGAGGGCCGCTCCGCCCCGAGGAGTTGCTGCCCGCGCTGCTGGAGGCGGAGCGGGTCGCGTGCGGCACGGCGCACGCGGACAACGTCGCGCCCGCGCTGCTGGGAGGGTTCGTGCTCGTGCGCAGCTACCGCCCGCTGGACGTCGTCCGGCTGCCGACGCCGGCCGAGCTGTGGTGCGCGCTCGCCCACCCGCAGCTCGAGATCCGCACCGCGGACGCGCGGCGCATCCTGCGCGACCGCGTGCGGCTGTCCGACGCCGTCGTGCAGTGGGGCAACACGGCGGGACTGGTCGCCGGACTGCTCCTGGGCGACTATGCCCTGATCGGACGCTCGCTCCAGGACGTCATCGTGGAGCCCGTGCGCGCGGTGCTCATCCCCGGGTTCGCCCGCATCAAAGAGGCCGCGCTCGACGCCGGGGCGCTCGGCTGCAGCATCTCCGGCTCGGGCCCGTCCGTTTTCGCCCTGGCGCGGGGCGCCGCCGCCGCGCGGGCCGCGGGCGACGCGATGGCCTCGGCCGTCCGCGGATTCGGCCTGCCGTGCGACGTCTGGGTCTCGCCGCTCGGCGGCCGCGGGGCGCACGTGGTCGGCGCGGAGGATCCGTCGTGAGGTTCCGTTCCACCGCGGATCCGACCGTGCGTGTGGACCTCCGCACCGCGGTGCTCCACGCGCTGCCCGCGCCGGACGCGCTGTACGTCCCGGAGCGGATCGACCCGCTGCCGCCGGAGTTCTGGCGCGAGGCGTCGCGGCTGCCGTTTCCGGCGCTCGCGCTGCGGCTGGCTCGCGCCCTCCTCGGCGACGAGCTGGGCGAGCGGGTCCTGCAGCGGATCGTCGAGGATGCGTTCGACTTCGAGGTGCCGCTGGTGCCGCTGTCCGGGCGGCTGCACGTGCTGGAGCTGTTCCACGGACCGACGCTGGCCTTCAAGGACTTCGCGGCGCGGTTCATGGCGCGGCTCATGGCCGTCCTCGCGCCGGCCGGTGGGGACGCGCTGCACGTCCTGGTCGCGACCTCGGGCGACACCGGCAGCGCCGTCGCGCACGGTTTCCGGGGCGTGCCGGGGATTCGGGTGCACGTGCTGTACCCCGCCGGACGCGTGAGTCGCATCCAGGAAGCCCAGCTCACGACGATCGGGGACAACGTCGCGGCGCTCGAGGTCGACGGGACGTTCGACGACTGCCAGCGCCTCGTGAAGGCCGCGCTCCTGGACCCGGACCTGGGCCGCCGGCTGCGCCTGGCCTCCGCCAACTCGGTCAACGTCGCCCGCCTCGTCCCGCAGTCGTTCTACTATGCCTGGGCGCGCTCGCGGCTGGGTCCGGACGCATCGGTGGTCTTCGCCGTCCCCAGCGGCAATCTGGGGAACCTCACGGCCGGACTGTTCGCGCAGCGGCTGGGCATGCCGGTGCGCGCATTCGTCGCGGCGCAGAACGTCAACGACACGCTGGTGCGCTATCTGGCGACCGGGCGCGTGGAGCCGCGCGAGACGGCGGCGACGCTCAGCAACGCGATGGACGTGTCGCGGCCGAGCAACCTGGCGCGGATCGTGGACCTGTACGGCGCGGACGCGGCGCGCGCGCGGGCCGACGTCCACGGCTTCCGGTTCGACGACGAGCAGACGCGCGCGGCGATGCGCGAGGTCTCCACGCGCTACGGCTACCTCGTCGACCCCCACGGCGCGGTGGCGTACCTCGGCCTGGAGTCGTTCCGCGCGCAGGTCGAGCGCGACGTCGTCGGGGTCTTCCTGGCCACCGCCCACCCGGCCAAGTTTCCGGAGCTGGTGGAGCGGGAGACGGGTCGGCGGGTGGAGCTGCCCCCGGAGCTGCGCGAGGCGCTCGCGCGCCCCAAGCAGGCCCGGCGGCTGGCCGCCGACTTCGGTGCGCTGCGGGAGTACCTGCTGGATTTGTGCGGCTGAGCTGGAAGCGAAGTCCTTTCGACTTCGCTCAGGGCAGGCTCGCGCAGAGACGCAGAGGCGGAGAGGGTGCCGTCACTGTCTGGCGCATGCCGCGAGCGCCTCGACCGCAGGAAGGAGCGTTCCGTAGTCGTCGACCCGCGTGCCGCGTTTTTCGGGGTCGTGCCGGTACGAGAAGACGCGGTCGGGCGGAAGGCCCGCCGAGGCGTACGCGGCCACGTCCGACTCGGTGTTGCCGTAGGCTGCCTCGATCGAGTCCGGGAAGCGGCCGAGAAGAGCCGCCAGCTCGGCGGCCTTGTACGCCGCGGCCGCCTCGCCGACGGCGCCTGTGATCGTGAGCGTGGTGCGCACGGTCCCCGGCGGGAAGCCGTGTCCCCGCAGCCACTCGTGGGTCCGAGCCGCCAGCCACTCCGGACGCGCCGTCAGGTACATCACGTGATACCCGCGCCCGGCGTACGCCCGGAGGACTTCGGCCGCCGCGGGGTTGGCCGCGGGATCCCGGCCGCCGAGCAGCGCGGCGAACTCCGCCGCCTCGCCCGCGGTCAACGTGCCATCGACATCCGTGACGACGAAGCGCGCATCCGCCGGGAGCACGTCGATGAGCTGCTCCGCCGTCGTCCGGTCGCCCCGCACCACGAAACGGACGCGATGCCGCCCCACCCCCAGCCTCTTCCCTTCCGGAAGCTCGAAGTACACGCGCCCACCCGTATCGTCCACGCGTTCCACCGTCGCGTGCTCGCCGTCGTCGGTCGCCGTTGCCGTGCCCAGCTCCTCCCACGTGTCGCCGCATCCCCGCAGCAGGAACATCGCCACGTCCTCGCCTTGGAGGTCGTCGTCGGCGAGGCCGTACGCGAACTTCGCCAAGGCCCACTGCGGCTCGCCTTCGCGAAGCACCAGGTCCCGGCCGCGGTGGCGCGGCGCCCCGAGGCCGGCGGTCAACGCACTCCGGACCGGATGCCGCCACGCGATCACTGGGCCGGGGTCGGGCGGCGGAGCGTCGCACGTCGTCGGCGGCGGGCAAGCCGCGTCGCCGCGGACGACGGCGCCCGTGCCCCGGGCGCCGCACCCCGCCGCACAAAGTGCCAGCGCCGGCAGCAGCCCCAGCCCGGTCGCCGCGCCGAGCGCGGTCAGCTCCACTCCGAAACGTGGCCGCCGCACCATTGCAGGAGCTTGCCACAGGGCGGACGCGGGCGGAGAAGAAACAACCGTCGGCGCCGGGTCTCGCCAAGGTCCGTTCTGCGGCCTCTGCGACTCTGCGCCTCTGCGCGGAATTCGGGGCGCGGCGTCTCGCGGTGCCCACGCGACACCCCGCGGCGGCGAGATTGGCGATGCCCTGGCCGTCAACGCCGGCGCATCTCCGCGAGGAAGATCTCACCATACTGCTCGAGTTTCCTGTCGCCCACACCGTTCACCGCGAGGAACTCCTCGCGGCTCTGCGGGCGACGCACGGCCATGTCGAGGAGCGTCTTGTCCGTGAACACCACGTAGGCCGGGACGCGCTTCTCGTCGGCCAGGCGGCGGCGCAAGGCCCGCAATCGCTCGAACAGCTCGGGGTCCGGCATCGAATCCGCCGAGTCGGGCAAGGGGCGCCGGACCTCGCGCCGGCGGACTCGCTCCAACCGCTCCGCCGTCCGGGCTTCCTCCACGACGTCGCCTCCCAGGCAGTTGCCGCACGAGGCTCCGCAATCCGGAATCCGCTCCGCGAAGTGCGCCGCCAGCCGCCGCCACAGGCAGCCCGACCGATCGGCAAGCTCGTACATGCGGCGCACGGCGCGCCGCTGCTGCCCCGCGAGCTGTGGATCCTGGGTCTCGGAGCGCTCCAGCAGCCGCTCCAGCGACATCACGTCGGCCCAGGAGTAGAACACCACGCAGTCGGCGGGAGCGCCGTCGCGCCCCGCCCGGCCGATCTCCTGGTAGTAGCCCTCGATCGAGCGCGGCATGTCGCGATGCAGGACGAAGCGGACGTTGGACTTGTCGATGCCCATGCCGAAGGCGATCGTGGCGCAGACGACGTCGACATCGTCGCGGCTGAACGCCTCCTGCGCCCGCGACCGTTCCTCCGGCACCATCCCCGCGTGGTACGCCGCCGCGCGGACCCCGTGCGCCAGGAGGAAATCCGCCGTGGACTCGGCGCCCTTGCGGGACAGGCAGTACACGATCCCGGACTGCCCGCGCCGCGCGTGGACGAGCCGCAGGACCATGTCCCGCACGCCGTCGCCGCCTCCCTTCCTCACGGCATGCAGGTGGAGATTGGGGCGGAAGAACGAGCCGCGGACCTCGAGCGGATCGCACAGGGCGAGCTGCTCGATGATGTCGGCCTTCACTCGCGGTGTCGCCGTGGCGGTCAGCGCGAGCACCGGGATCCCCCGGAACCGGCTCTTCAAGCCGGCGAGATTGCCGTACGACGGCCGGAAGTCGTGTCCCCACTCGCTGATGCAGTGCGCCTCGTCCACGGCCACCAGCCGCACGTCGAGCGTGTCGAGGAGCCGGCCGACGGAGGCGTCGATCCCCTCCGGCGCCGCGTAGAGCAGCTCGAATTCCCCGGAGCGCAGGCGTTCTTCGCGGCGCCGGCGCTCCTCCGGGTCGAGCGACGAGTTGAGGAACGTGGCGCGGATCCCGACCTCGCCCATCGCGTCGACCTGATCCTTCATGAGCGAGATCAGCGGCGACACGACGAGCGTCACGCCGCCCAGGAGACGCGCCGGGAGCTGGAACGTGACCGACTTCCCGGCGCCCGTGGGCATGATGCCCAGGCAGTCCCGCCCCGCCAGTGCGGCCTGGATGATCTCGAGCTGCCCGGGCCGGAAGCTCGGATAGCCGAAGACCTGCCGCAGCGCCTCGAGCGCGCGCTCCGAAGCGTCGCCGGCCTCCGGCCGCGCGCCGCGGGGTGGAGGCGTCCCGTGCCCAGCCCGGTCGCCCTGCCCGGGGGCCTCGACCCGCCCCGCCCGTTGGGCCCCCTCCCCCGCCGCCCGCAGCAGCCGCACGGCCTCGGCCGGAAACAGGCCGGGCGAGGTGCGGTACAGCGAGCGCAGGGCGGCGAGACGCTCCCGGACGCACGCGGGATCGGCGGAGCAGAGTGCACGGGCCTCCGCCAGGACCTCGTCGACCGTATGAGGGAGCGCCTGGGCCATGGCCGCGCGAAGATCCACCCGTTTCATCCCTCTGGGAAGGAGAAAACGCCGGCGGCCGCCCGGCGGGGGCGGACGGACCAGCGCCAGGGTGCTTGACGGCCACGCCGTTCGGGGTCAACGTCACGGCGTGGCGGATTGCGATGAACCTCGCCGGCATGTTCACCCTGGGGTTCCGACTGCAGGTGCGTGATGGGACGCTACTTCGTCGGCGTTGATGACACGGACTTCGGCGAGAGCATCGGCACCGGATCCCTCGCCCGCGAACTGGCCATCCACCTCGAACGCTCCCCGGGAGTCCGGTGCCGCGGCGTCACCCGCCACCAGCTCTTCGTCCATCCCGACATCCCGTACAGCTCGCACAACAGCTCCGCCTGCATCGAGGTCGAGTCCCCCGACAGCCTCGAAGCGATGGGCGAGCGGGCGAGCCGGTTCGTCACCGGGCTGCTGCACGAGGGCGCCGATCCCGGCGTCTGCGTCTGCCACTTCGCCCCCTCGTCGCCCGCGCTGATCGACTTCGGCCGCCGAGCGCGTGACACCGTGCTGGTCAAGGAGGAGGCGCTGGGTCTTTGCGCCCGGGAGGGCGCCTTCGTGCGCGAGCTGGGAGGCTCGGGTCTGGGCGTCATCGGCGCCGTCGCCGCTTGCGGCCTGAGGCAGAGCCGGGACGACGGCCGCTTCATTTCGCTCCCCGGCGCTCGCGAGCTGGACGGCATCCTCAGCGCGCGAGAAATCGCCGATCGGCTCGGCCTGGACGCCGTGGTCGACGAGACCGGTGTCGCCGTGCCCCCAGCCGGCGCGGTCGATACGCTCGGCTGGGTCCGGCCCTTGCTGTCCGGCGGGCGCGTGCTGCTGCGCGTCGTGCGAGACGGCGTCGGGACGGGCTGGAAGGTCGTCATCAACAAGCCGCTGGACAAGCACTGAGCGCGAGCTGCACGTTGCGGGCTTCGGTGATCGCTTCCCGGCGTGCGGGGCCCGCTCGCGGACGCTTCCGCGTGGTTATCGTGCGTCCATGGCTGCGCCGCCCGAGATGCGCCTGGGGATCGGCGCCGTCGTGGGTCGGGCTCTCGGGTACTGGCGCCCGCACGCGCTGAGCGGCATCGCCTTGCTGGGCCTGCTCCTGGTCCAGCAGGGGTACGGCGCCCTGATCGCCTACACGCTGAAGGACCTGGTCGATCGGGCCATCCCGGGGCACGACGGGGTGCTCGTCGTCTGGCTTGTCGGCGGGCTGGCGGCGGGCTACGTGCTGGCCGCGGCGGCGATGGTCGCGGCCGAGTACCTCACGGCGCGAGTGGCCGGCGCCATCCTGAACGAGCTGCGCGGCCGGATGTTCCGGCACCTGCAGCGTCTGTCACTGGCCTGGTTCGGCGGCCGCCACGCCGCGGACATCGCTGCCCGCTTTTCCGGCGACCTTGCCGACCTGGAGAAGGGGGTCACGGTGCGCCTCGTGGACGGCGCCCTCGCCGTCGCGGGCCTGGCGGTCTACCTGCCGTTCCTCTTCGCCCTCGACCCGGGACTGGCGGCGCTGGTGGCCGCGGGCCTTCCGGTCATGCTGCTGTGGGGCCGCGTCTTCTCCCCGCGCGCCGCCGACGCCCGCCTCGAGCTGCGCCGCGAGGAGGGGGAGATGGCGAGCGCGGTGGCGGAGAACGTGCGGCTGCAGCCGGTGGTCAAGCTGTTCGGCCTGGCGGAGCGGGAGGTCGCCGGCTTCGAGTCGCGGTTGGCCCGCGTGCGGCGCCTGTACGTGCGGTCGAGCTACTTCGCCGCCCTGGTCGGCGCGACGTCCAGTCTCGGGGTCCTGGCCTTCCAGGCGCTGGTGCTGGGCGTCGGCTCGTGGCTCGCCCTGGACGGTCGCATCGCGGTCGGCACGCTGGTCGCGTTCGTCGCGCTGCACGCCTCCGTCAGCAAGCAGGCCTACGACCTGGCGAAGAAGGTGGTGCCGAGCCTGATCTCGGCGTCGGGGGGGCTGGTGCGCATCGAGGAGATCCTGAGCGAGGTTCCGGGCGTGGACGACGCGCCCGGGGCTCGGCCGCTCCCGGGCGCACCGGCGGACATCCGCTTCGAGGACGTCACGTTCGGGTACGAGCCGGGGCAGCCCAAGCTGGACCACCTGACGCTGACGCTGCCGGCGCGGCGGACGGTCGCCATCGTCGGCCCCAGCGGCTCCGGCAAGAGCACGGTGCTGCGGCTCGCGCTGCGCTTCTACGACGTCCAGGGGGGACGCGTCACGGTGGCCGGGCGCGACGTCCGCGAGGTCACGCTGGCCTCGCTCCACGGCCGGGCGGGCGTCGTCTTCCAGGATCCCTTCCTCTTCGACGGCACCCTGCTCGACAACATCGCCGTCGGTCGCCCCGGCGCGACGCGGGAGGAGATCGAGCGGGCCGCGCGTGCGGCCGAGCTCCACGACGCCGTCCTGGCCATGCCCGGCGGGTACGACACGCGGGTGGGCGAGTTCGGTGCGCAGCTCTCGGGCGGCGAGCGGCAGCGAGTGGCCATTGCGCGGGCCATCTTGCGGGATCCCGCGCTGCTCGTCCTGGACGAGGCCACCGCGGCGCTCGATCCCGCGTCGGAAGCGGCGATCAACGCCACGATCGCGCGGCTGGGCGGCGAGCGTGCCATCGTGATGGTGACCCACCGGCTTGCCTCGGCGCGCGATGCCGACCGCATCGTCGTGCTCGCCGGCGGACGACTGGCGGAGGAGGGTCGGCACGAGGAGCTGCTCGAGCGGGGCGGCCTCTACGCGGAGCTGTGGCGCAAGCAGAGCGGTGTCGAGGTCTCTCCGGAGGGGCGTGGCGCGACGGTCAAGCTCGAATGGTTGCGCGACCTGCCGCTGCTCGCGGGCGCCGGCGACGAGGTCCTGCGCGCGGTCTCGCACGATCTCGATTTCGAGCGTTTCGACGCCGGGCGGGTGGTGTTCCATCGGGGCGAGGCGGGCGACAGGTTCTACATCGTCGCCCGGGGCAAGGTGGAGATCGTCGCCGGCGAGCGCCGCATCGCGGTGCTGGACGACGGCGACTTCTTCGGCGAGATGGCCCTGGTGGAGGATGTGCCGCGCATGGCGACCGTGCGCACCTTGACCCCATGCGCCTTCCTCACGCTGGGCCACGCGCGCTTCGCCCGGTTGATGGAGCGTTTCCCGGCCTTCCGGGCGCAGGTCCGCGGGGAGATGGCGCGGCGGCACGCCGGCGAGGGCGCGTCGTGAGAATCGGCGTCATCCTCGAGCGGCACCAGCCGGTGCTGGACGGGATGCTCGATCGCCTGGCGGCCGCGGGGGCGATCGTCGAGGTGATCGAGCCCGCGACGGCGGCGCTGGAGCTCGGGACGCTGCGGCCGGCAAGTGAGCTCTACGTGCTCAAGTCGCTCGGCACGCCCGCGGGCGGCGCCATCGCCGCGGCCTTCCACGCGCTCGGCGCGCCCACGTTCAATCCCTTTCCCGTGGTGTCGATGCTCCACGACAAGGTCTCCGCGCTCGCCCGCCTCGCGCGTGCCGGCGTGCCCGTGCCGGAGACCCACGTGGCGGGGAACCCGCGGGCCCTGCTGCCGCTGCTCGAGACCGGTCCGCTGGTGGTGAAGCCCTTCCGCGGCTCGCGCGGGGTCGGGGTCCGGGTGATCCGAAGCGCGTCCGAGCTGCTGGCGTTCCCCGCGCCGGCCGGCGAGCCGACGCTGGTCCAGCGCTACCATCCCGGCGACGACGGTCTGGATCGGAAGATCTTCGTCGTCGACCACCGGGTGTTCGGCGTCCGGCGACGCTTCCCGTTGCGGCGCTACGAGGACAAGCTCGGCGAGCCGTTCCGGCCCGACGAGGAGCTGTTGCGCATCGCCCGGCGGATCGGCGAGGACCTCGGGCTCGATCTCTACTCCTTCGACGTCGTGGTCAGCGGGGGCCGGCCGTGGGTCGTGGACGTCGGCAGCTTCGGCAGCTTCATGGGCGTGCCCGACGCGCCCCGGATGCTCGCCGATCGGGTGCTGCGGGCCTGGCGGGAGGTCGCTTGACGAGCATCTACATCATGCTGGCCTACGCCAAGGCGGCCGCGCCGCCCAAGCCGGTACTTGCGACGGCGATTGCGGAGCTGCGACGCCGCGGGTACGAGGTCCTGATCGGGGTGGCCGAGACGCAGGCGATTCGGCCGGAGCGGCTCGCCGTGGCGGCCGACCTGTACGTCCTCAAGTCGCACAGCTCGCTGTGGCTGGCGCTGTCGGCCGTGCTGCACGCGCAGGGCGCGCGCATCCTCAACCCCTATCCCGCGTGCTCCGAGGTGATGAACAAGGTCCTGGCGACGTGGCGGCTGGCCGCGGCCGGGGTGCCGACGCCGCGGACCTGGGTCACGGGAGACCTGGCACGTCTCTCCGCGGCCGGCGCGATCCCGCCGCTGGTGCTCAAGCCGAACCTCGGCGGGCGCGGCGTCGGCGTGCGGGTGCTGCACGACAAGCGCGACCTGGACGGCGCCACGGCGACGGACGGCATGCTGGTGCAGGAATTCGTGCCCGGTGACCCGCGGCTGGTCAAGCTCTACGGGCTGGGCGACGAGGTCTTCGGCGTTCGCCGCGACGCCGACGGAACGCGCCGACAGCTCGCGGTGCGGCCCGGCCTTGCGGAGTTGGCGCGGCGCTGCGCCCGTGCGTTCGGCCTGGCGCTCTACGGCGTCGACGTCATCGACGGCGACGCCGGGCCGACGGTGATCGACGTCAACTATTTCCCGAGCTACACGGGCGTGCCCCGGGCGGGCGAGCGGCTGGCGGAGTTCATCGCGGCGTACGCGAACGGCCGGTCGCTCGGCCCGAACGGGTCCCATCGCCACCTCGCAGGAGGCTCTCGATCGGATCCGGCGACAACGGTTTCGCAGGATGGTGACCGCATCCGGCGGCATGCGAGTCGTCCGTCGACGGCGACCGTCGACTCGGCCCGCACCGTCTCGACGCGGCGGGGCGACCGGCGGGCGACGGTCAGTTCGCGTCGAAGAACCCGTCGTCGCCGGGGCCCAGCGGAGGGAGGGCGGCGATCGCGGCGGCGGCATCGGCGATGAGACGCTCCCGGGCGGCCTCGAGCGGGGGCTCCAGCGTGCACCCGGCCGCGTTGTGGTGGCCGCCGCCGCCGTGGCGGCGCGCCAGCTCGGCCACGTCGACCCGACCGCGCGAACGCAGCGACACCCGGACTTTGCCCTCGTCGTTCACCTTGAGCTGCGCCGCGACCTCCACGCCGCGGATCCCGCGCGCGAAGTTGATCACGTTCTCCAGGTACTCGTTGGGCAGCCCGAGCCGCGGCAGCAGGCCCGGCGCGACGACCAGCGTGGCCACGGTGCCGGCCGCGTCGAGGCGCAGCGTTGCGAGCACCTCGACCAGCATCGTCAGCCTGCTCGCCGGGAAGTCCTCGTCGCAGCGGTACGCCACCTTCCACGGCGAGACGCCCGCCTCCAGCAGACGCGCGGCGAGCCGGAACGCCTGCGGCGTCACGCTCGGGTAGCGGAAGAAACCCGTGTCCATCACCAGGCTCACGTACGCGGCCTCGGCCAGCGGGCGATCCAGCTCGTGGCCGAGAAGATCCGCCAGACGGACGATGATCTCCCCGACGCACGGGGCGCTCGTGTCGCGGCAGGTCCAGTCGCCGAACGGCCGGCGGACGGGGTGGTGGTCGATGACGAGCAGCTTCTCCCAACGCCCGCGGGCCGGCCAGGCCTTCGGCAGGACCGAGAGGTCGCCGCAATCGAGCGCCACGGCGAGATCGAACGGGGGCCCGGGCGGCACCTCCCGGACGGTCCGGTCGGCGCCGGCGAGGAAGCGGAACGGCTCGGGCACGCCCTCGGCGAAGAGGCAGGTGACGTCGGCGCCGCGCCCGCGCAGGACGTGGGCCAGGCCGAGGGCCGAGCCGACGGCGTCGCCGTCGGGGTTGCGGTGGATGCCGAGGAGCACGCGCCGGCCCGCGGCGAGGATCTTCGCCGCCTCCTCCTCGGTGACCTCGCGGGTCTCGGGCTCGATGTCAGTCATCGTCGGACTCCTCGGCGGGCGTTTCGGCCTCTCCGGCCTTCGGCCGGCCGGCCTCGAGCTCCTCGAAGATCTTCTCGATGCGCAGGGCGTGCTCGAACCCCTCGTCGAAGCGCAGCGCGACCTCCGGGACGTAGCGCAGGCGGATGCGGCGGGCCAGCTCGCGCTGCAGGAGCGGCTCGAACCGGCGCGCCCGCTTCTCGGCTTCGTCGCGCAGCTCGACCGCGGTCGTGAACCGGAGGCGCGCGTGGCGCAGGTCGGCGCTCACGCGCACGGCCGTCACCGTTGCGGCGCGGAGCACCGGGTCGTCGACCTTCTCCAGGAGGATCCGCGCCGTCTCGCGCTGGATCTGCTCCGCCACCCTCGCCGCTCGCTCTCCTTGCGCCATGACGCTACCGTTCGTCTTCCTCTTCCCCCAGCTCGAACCGTTCGGCCAGGGCGTCCAGGTCGAAGGAGCCGCCGGTCTCCTCGAGCGACAGGCGTTCCGGGCCGAGCAGCCCGCGCTCGATGCCGGCGATCGGGGAGTCGGTGTTGCCGCCGATCGAGCCGACGGCGGCATCGACGACGGACTGGACGAACCGGGCCTGGTTGCCGACGGCGGCGATGCCGATCACCGCGACCTGCCACTTGTCCTGCTCGGCGACCTCGCCGACGGCCACGGGGTGCCTGGCGCGGATGCGCTCGATCACGCGGCGGAGCACGTGGCGCTTGCCCTTGAGCGAGTGGTTGCCGGGCAGGAGGAGTCGGACGCGGGCCAGGGCGACAAACATGATCGGCTCTCGCGGCGCGGCGGTCGCGGGCCGCCGCTAGGCGATGGTCTGCGCCACCTCGCGGCGCTCGAAGGCCTCGAACACGTCGCCCGGCTTGACGTCGTTGTAGTTCTCCAGGCCGATGCCGCACTCGAAGCCGAGCGTCACCTCGCGGACGTCGTCCTTGAAGCGCTTGAGCGAGCCGATCTTGCCTTCCCAGACCTGGACGGAATCGCGGAGCAGCCGGATCAGGGCCGAGCGGACGATCTTGCCCTCGCCGACGACGCAGCCCGCGATGGTGCCGACCTTGGTGATGTTGAACACCTGGCGCACCTCGGCGCGGCCCAGGAAGACCTCTTCGATGGTCGGCTTGAGCAGGCCGCTCATGGCCTTCTTCACGTCGTCCATCGCGGCGTAGATGATGTTGTAGAACCGGATATCGACCTTCTCGGTCTCGGCCATCTTGCGCGCCTTGCCGGCGGGCCGGACGTTGAAGCCGATGATGATCGCGCGGGAGGCGGCGGCGAGCATGACGTCCGATTCGGTGATGCCGCCGACCGACGACTGCAGCACCTTGACCTTGACCTCCTCCGTCGAGAGCCGGCCCAGGGCGCCGCCGAGCGCCTCGGCGGAGCCCTGGACGTCGGCCTTGATGATCAGGTTGAGGTCCTGGGGTCCGCCCTCCTGCATCTTCTGCTTGACGAAGTCCTCGAGCGACAGGCGCTGGGGGCCGACGGTCGCCTTGGCCAACCGCTCGGTGCGCGTTTCGGCGATGGCCTGCGCCTGCTTGGCGTCGGGCACCGCGTTGACGGCGTCGCCGGCCATCGGCACCTCGGACAGCCCGAGCACCTCGACGACGCGGGACGGCCCGGCTTCCTTCACCGGCTTGCCGTTCTCGGTGGCCAGGGCCCGGATCTTGCCGAACGCCTCGCCGGCGACCACGAAGTCGGCCGCGCGCAGCGTGCCGTCCTTGATCAGGACGTTGGCCACGGGCCCGCGACCGCGGTCGAGGTACGCCTCGATGACGACGCCCTTGGCGGGCCGCACGGGGTTGGCCTTGAGCTCCAGCACCTCGGCCTGCAGCGCGATCATCTCCAGCAGGTTGTCGATGCCCTGCCCCGTCCTCGCCGAGACCTCGCAGAGGATCGTGTCGCCGCCCCAGTCCTCGGCCAGAAGGCCGCGGTCGGCGAGCTGGCGCTTGATCCGCTCGGGGTTCGCGCCCTCCTTGTCGATCTTGTTGATCGCCACGACCATCGGGACGCTCGCCGCCTTGGCATGGCTGATGGCCTCGATCGTCTGCGGCATGACGCCGTCGTCCGCCGCGACCACCAGCACGACCAGGTCCGTGACCTGGGCGCCGCGCTGGCGCATCGCCGTGAACGCCTCGTGGCCGGGCGTGTCGAGGAAGACGACGGGGCCGCGGGCCGTCTCGACGTAGTACGACCCGATGTGCTGGGTGATGCCGCCGGCCTCGCCCGCCGCGATCTTCGTCTTCTGGATGTGGTCGAGGAGCGAGGTCTTTCCGTGGTCGACGTGACCCATGATCGTGACCACCGGGGGCCGGACGATGACGTCGGTCTCGACGACCGTGACGTCCTTCTCCGCTTCGGCCAGGAGCTGCTCCTCGCCCCGCGCCTTATCGATGACCTCGTACTGGAACTCTGCGGCCACGATCTTCGCGGTGTCGGGGTCGAGGCTGGAGTTGATGTTCACGCCCTGCATGCCGAGGCCGATCAGCTTGAACA
>JACRCZ010000027.1 GCA_016218765.1 Deltaproteobacteria bacterium
ACAACAACTTGTCCTGTTCAACACACCACCGAACCGTTCCGATCAACCACCTGTCCCTCCCCCCCCCCCACTGCGCCACATTGTCACACCACCTGGCCGGAATCGTCTGTTTCGTTGTCCATTGGTGTTCATCGGCGGGTTCCTTCCCCCGGCAACGGCCAAGGCGCGGCCCTACGACCGCTCGGCATCACTCCTCCCACCTCACGGCACCAGGATCCGCCCCTCGTGCGCCGGAACCGTCCACGACGACTGCGCCGCCCCGCCGGCCGCACACGAGCCGGTCGACCGCGGCGTCGTGCCGTCCGTCTCGAACGCCGCCCCGCCCCCGGTACACGTCACGCGCCGCATCGCAGCCCCGACGTCCTGCGTCGCCGCAGAATCCTCCGGGTTGAGCAGCACGACCCCCCGCTCGAAGCGCCGCACGAGGATCCCGGAGCCCTCGTCCAGATCCAGCGGGTCGTTCGGATACGCGCCGGTCGCGGCACCGAGATCGATCTCGTACTCCGGCCACCACTGGATCTCCGGGGAAGCGCTCCCCATGAACCACGCGTACGAGTACCGCCCGCGCAGCAGGAAGTACGACGCGAACAGCGCCTCGCGGTACGCGGCGTCGGACTCGTCGAACCCCGTCTGCAGGATCGTCACCTTGTCGCGCTTGGCGAGCTTCACCACGTTGCGCATCGAGAGGATCACGTCGTCCCGCCCGTACCAGCCGCCCGGCGCCTGGAAGTTCTCCACCATCACGCCGTCCACGAACCGGAAGTCGATGTGGTACGGCCGGTCCTCGCCCGAACCCTCGCGCTCGCCGAACGGGCCGTCGAGCGACGCGGTGACCATCGTGTCGGAGTTGGCGATGAAGTAGGCGTGCTTCGGAATGACGCCGGCCTCGTCGTACCGCCGCGCGACCTCCGCCAGGAAGTCGTTGGCCCGCGGACCCCAGTAGAGCTGGTACGCGTCGCGCTGCCGCCCCGCGTACCCGTACCCCGTCCACCAGTCGACATCCTCCGAGAAGGGATGCACGCAGACGTCGCCGAACGTGCCGTCCCAGTAGTCCGCGTCGCCGGCGCCCCGCACGCCCGCGGGGTCGAACATCCGCTCCAGCGTCTTGTCCGCGAAATAGTCCTGCCAGCCGGACTGCGGGTCGGTCCAGTTGTGCGGGTACGTGCCGGTGAGCCGCACCGGCGTTCCCGTCGACGTGCGGAAGAGGTAGTCGCTCATGATCGTCGCGTCCTCGGCGTCGCTGTTCGGCTCCGTCGACGACCACCCGCCTGCCGTGTCGATGTTGCCGACCGAGCGATTGTAGCCCCAGCAGATGTGGTACTGCAGCAGCAGGAAGTTGCAGTCCAGCGCCCGGAGCTGCTGCGCCACGCCGAGCAGCACCTTCTGCGTCCCGGCATAGTGCTCCACGATCCACGCCGCCTCGGCCGCCGTCGGCGTCGGGCTCCCCGTCGTCGACCACACCTGGTCCGAGAACACCACCGCGCGGGCCAGCGACTCCGGCAGCGGGCGCCGCACATCGATCGCCCCGCACTCCCCCGGACCCGCCACGTCGTCCCATCCGTCGGGAGCTCCCCCGTCGTCCGCATCTGCATCGGCATCCGCGTCCGCATCCGCGTCTGCGTCTGCATCGGCATCCGCGTCCGCCTCCGCGTCGGCGTCCGCGTCGGCATCCCCGTCGGCATCCCCGTCCGCGTCTGCTCCCGCCTCGCCCTCCGCCTCGCCGGGCGAGTCGCCGGAAACGTCCGCGTCCTGGCCGACCGTCGAGTCGTCTCCGCAGGCCGAAACCGCCAACGCAACGCCCGCCAGCACGATCCAAAGTCCCCTGCCGATTCCCATCATGACGACCTCCTCTCCCGATGCGCCGCGGAGGGTAATACAGGGGACAGGACGGAAACCAGCACCACCCGCCATCGATGATGTCCCCCCCCGTCGTGCCTATGCTCTCCCCGTGATGGGACGACTCCTCTACGGAACCTCCAGCTGGTCCGAAAAAGCCTGGGACGGCGTCTTCTACCCCCACGGCCTCCCGCCCGGCGACTGGCTCACCCACTACGCCTCCCAGTTCGCCACCGTCGAGGCCGACGTCACCTACTACCGCGTCCCCAGCCCCGCCATGGTCAAGGGTTGGCGCGACAAGACCCCCGACGACTTCGTCCTCTCCGCCAAGTTCCCTCGCTCCATCGTCCACGGCGGCGAGAAAGCGACGCCCGATCCCTCGCGCCTCCTCCTCTGGGACGTCGTCGGCGCGGACGCGGATCGCTTCCTCGGCGCCATGTCCGCCCTCGGTCCCAAGTGCGGGCCCCTCGTCCTCCAGTTCCCCTACTTCAACCGCCAGGCGTTCCCCGCCCCCGCCCCGTTCCTCGAACGCCTCGATGCCTTCCTCGAACGCCTCCCGCCCGATCGCCGCTACGCCGTCGAGCTGCGCAACAAGGCCTGGCTCAAGAAGCCCGCCCTCGACATCCTCCGCCGCCACCACACCGCCCTCGTGCTCGTCGACCTCCCCTACATGCCCCACCCCGCCGACCTCGACATCGACCCCCTGACCACCGACTTCACCTACCTGCGCCTCATCGGCGATCGCAAGGAGACCGAGGCGCAGGCCGAGCCCTTCGACCACATCATGGTCGACCACGGCGACCGCCTCGAACGCTGGGCCGCCTGGCTCCGCGACGTCCTGTCCCGCGTCCCCCTGGCCTACGCCTACGCCAACAACCACTTCGCCGGCTTCGCCCCCGCCACCATCCGCGACCTCGCGCGAAGGCTGGGGTTGCGTGTATAGTCCAACCGATGAACGCCGCTGACCTGGCAGCGCGGATCGCCCGATGGGAAGATCTCCATACCGAATTCAAGGAGCGCGTCGATTCCCCCGACAAGCTGGCAAAGCAACTGGTCGCCTTCGCGAACACAGACGGTGGCCAGATCATCATCGGCGTTCGCAAGGACCGCCAGGTCGTCGGCGTGCCGGATCCCGATGCGACCGGTCAGTTGGTGGACAACGCCGCCTACAACAACTGCGAACCGCCGCTCACCGTCGTTCAAGAAGTCCTGGCGGACGGCGACAAGAAGGTCCTCGTAGTCAACGTGCCCAAGGGCAGTCAGCGACCGTATCGCACGAGCAACGGCCGCTACTACGTGCGCACCACTTCAGGGTGTCGCGATGCCTCGCAGGCCGACTTGCTCCGCCTCTTCCAGGCGGTGGAGAGCCTGTTCTACGACGAGACCCCGCTCGTGCGGCTGGGCGTCGATGATCTCGACCTCGACGATTTCGAGCGGTACCTGCAAAAAGTCGGCGCGGTCGATCTCGACCGGGACCGCCGGCGTCTTCTCCGGAACTGGGGCTTGCTGGAGGGTGACCACCCGACGCTCGCCGGCGCGTTGCTCTTCGCGCGGGACCCGCAGCGGCATCTCCCGTTCGCCCAGATCAACGCCGCGCGCTTTCCCGGCGCCGACAGCGCCGCCGAGCCGCTCGATCGCAAGGACCTGACCGGCCGCCTGCTCGACGTGATCGAAGGGGCCAGGCGTTTCCTCCAGGAACATCTGCGCGTGCCCCACCGAATCCAAGGCTTCGATCCGGAGTCCAGGCCGGAGCTGCCCGAGGAGGCGCTCCGCGAGGCCGTGGTCAACGCGGTGGCGCACCGCGATTACACGGTTCAGGGCCCGGTCCGCCTGTTCGTCTTCGACGACCGCGTCGAGATCCGGACGCCGGGCAAGCCTCCGAACACGGTGACGGCCAGCGCCATGCGTGCCGGCGTTCACGTGCCGCGCAATCCCCGCATCTATTCCCGGCTCGCCGACGCCGGCCTCGTCACCGGCGCCGGCACCGGCATCCGCCGCATCAGCACCCTCGTCCGCCAGGCCACCGGACGCGACATCGGCCTGGAGGTAGCGGAAACCGAAGTGCTGCTCACGATTCCTCGCGCCGGCGCCGGGCCGGCCGCCCTGTGAGGCGCAGATCCCCCGATGCCGCCGCCACGAACACCCACGACCGGCGTGCCGAGACCAATCCCGTCGGGTTTCGATCTGCGGGAGTCCCTCCGCTGCAACACGAAGGCCTCCATCGTTTGTAGCGCGTGGTCACCCGACGGGCGGCACGTCGCCTTCGGCACCTCCGCGGGCACGATCCACCTCTGGCATGCGGAGAGCCGGGAAGCCCCCCGACCGCTCAACGCGAATCCGAGCGTCGTTCCCGCGCTCGTTCTCGACGAGGTCGACGGTCTCGGGTTCCACCCTGGACACCCCGGCTATACGAACGCCGTTCTCGCTCTCGCGTTCAGCCCAGACGGGCGGCGCCTCGCGTCGGCGAGCCAAGGCGGCATGATCCGGCTCTGGGATGTCGACAGTGGGAGCGAACTTTGGGCGACCCGGGGCGGGAACCACCTTGCGTTCTCCCTGGCCTTCGCTGCCGATGGACAGCGGTTGACTGTTGCGGGCGGGATGGGCTCGCTTCATATGCGGAGCGTCACGGACGGGAAGTACATTGGCGGCCTTCATGCCCGTCCGAAGTTCCCGTCCAGCGCCGCCATTGCCCCAGACGGTCGGCATGCTGCCGTGGCAGGTGACGGACCCTTCATCTTCTACTGGGACATTGCAAAGCGGATGCTGGTCCGGACGCTTCACGGGCACGGAACGTCGGTCCCGTCCATCGCCTTCAGCCCGCAGGGACGGCGTCTGGCATCGGGGGCGGGGGACGGCACCATCCGGTTGTGGGACCTTGAGACCGGCGAGGTGTTTCGCGTTCTTGAAGGGCACACGGGGTGTGTCGGTCATGTTCTTTGGGCCGCCGATGGCCGTCTCTTGGCATCGCATGCTCACGACCAATCGGTCCGGGTTTGGGACTGCGACTCGTGGGATTGCGTTGGCGTAATTCCGGCACCCATGGGCACCCCGACGCCGCACGCGTTGGCCTTTCATCCGACGTTTCCCCGGTTGGCAACGCTCGGGGAGACACCCGACACCATCCGCATCTGGAACCTGGACCTGGAGGTTCTTCTCCGCGGCTCTGCAGCACCACGATCTGTCCACTACGCCAACGCAAAAGTCGTCCTGCTCGGCGATACCGGCGTCGGCAAGACCGGGTTGGCCCTCGCGCTGACCGGACAGCCCTACCGACCAACCGACTCGACGCACGGCCGGCACGTCTGGGCGTTCGAGTCCCGCGAGGAACGAACCGCCGGAACGCGGACCGAAACGCGCGAGACCCTCCTCTGGGACCTCGCGGGACAGCCCGGCTATCGCCTCATCCACCAGATGCACCTCAAGGAAGTCGCCGTCGCGCTCGTCGTCCTCGACGCCCGCAGCGAAACCGATCCCCTCGCCGGCGTCCGCCACTGGGACCGGGCCCTCACCCAGGCCCGCCAACGCCAGGATGCCCCGGCGCCCCCGATGACGAAACTGCTCGTCGTCGCGCGCTCGGACCGCGGCGGCGTCGCCATCAGCAAGTCCCGAATCGACACCCTTCGCCGGGAGATGGGATTCGACGGCTACTTCGAAACCAGCGCCAAGGAGGGCTGGGGCATCCCCGAACTCCACGCCGCGATCCGCGCCGCCGTCAATTGGGACAAGCTGCCGCGGGTGACCTCCGACGAGCTGTTCCAGACCATCAAACAGGTCCTCATGGACCAGAAGGGGGCAGGGCGTGTGCTCTCGACCGCCGACGAGCTCTTCCACGCCTTCCGCGACGCACACCTCGGTTTCGACCACGCCGACCTGCGTGCGGCGTTCGACACCTGCCTCCTCCTGCTGGAGAAGCGCGACCTCGTCCGCAAGCTGAGCTTCGGCGGGTACGTCCTCCTCCAGCCGGAGCTGCTCGACGCCTATGCCTCGGCCCTGATCAACGCGGCCAAGGGCGAGCCAGACGGCTTCGGCTCGATCGCGGAGGAAGACGCACTGGCCGGACGGTTCAGGCTGCCCGAGGACGCCCGCGCCAACGACCGGGAACAGGAGCGGCTCCTCCTCCCGGCCACGATCGAAGAGCTGCTGGAGCACGACCTGGCCCTGCGCGAGTCCGCGGACGACGGGCGCTACCTCGTCTTCCCCTCGCAGTTCCTCCGCGACTGGCCCGAAGCGCCGGAGCCTGCCGGCAAGTCCGTCACGTTCGCTTTCGACGGCCCCGTACAGAGCGTCTACGCGACCCTCGTCGTGCGCCTTGCCCACAGCGGGCGTTTCGAGATCAGTCGCGACAAGATGTGGCGCAACGCCGCGACCTACGCGGCCAGGTCCCCCGCCACCGGCTCGCCGGCCGACCCTCCCGTCGAATGCGGGCTGTACCTGCGCGAGTTCGCGGATGCGCGCGGCGACCTCGCGCTCTTTTTCGGCAAGACCGTCGATGAGGAGACTCGTCACCGCTTCGAGGAGTACGTCCGTGCCCATCTCGAGCAGCACGCGCTGTCGGGCACGATCCGGGTCACCCGGTCCTTCGTGTGCTCGAATTGCGGCACCACCGTGCAGGACGCGTGGGCTACGGGAAGGCGCAAGAACGGCTTCGACTGGATCGAATGCGGGGTTTGCACGTCCAGGGTGCCCCTGGCCGATCCCACCGGGCGGTTGGCCAGGGAGTACCCCTCGGGCGTCGCCCGCATGGACCAGGCGGCTGACGAACGACGCCGCTTCGGCGCATGGCTGACCTCCGCGGGCGGCGAAGCGCGAACGGCGAGCTTCGCCTCCTGGGCGGGCGGGTCGGACGCAACGCTGGCCATCGTCTTCACCGACGCCGTGGGCTCGACCGCGCTCGGAAGCGAGCTCGGGGACGAACGGATGGGCGAGGTCCAGGCCGCGCACTTCGCCAAGGTCCGCGAGCTGCTCGCGCGGTTCGGCGGACGCGAGGTCAAGACCCTCGGCGACGGCTTCCTGGCCGCCTTCCGCAGCGCGCCCACCGCTCTGGACTTCGCCATCGCCCTGCAGGCGGACACGGGGCACCCGGAGGTCGCCATCCGGGCCGGCCTCCACGTCGGCCCCGTTCAGGTCCGCGACGAAGACGTCTTCGGGATCACGGTCAACACCGCCGCCCGCGTCCTGGGCCACGCCGTCGGTGCCGAGATCTGGCTCAGCCAAGACGCGAAGCACCACATCGACCAGCACCGCGCGGCCCGGCACCAGGCTTTTCAGTGGACAAGCCACGCGGAGTGCTCGCTGAAGGGACTCCCCGGTACCCACACCCTGTGGTCCGTGGTGACGCCCGAGATGAGGCGGTTCGCCCAAACTTGCGAAGCCGTGCCGACAGACCCGGCCGTGACCCTGGGCTGCAAGGTCGCGGAAGGCCGGTTCGACGTCTTCCTCTGCCACAACAGCCAGGACAAGGCCGAAGTCAAGCGGATCGCCCAACTGCTGCAACAGCGAGGCATCCAGCCCTGGCTGGACGAATGGGAGATCCGACCGGGTACCCTCTGGCAGGAGGCCCTCGAACGCCAGCTCGACCACATCGCCTCCACGGCGGTCTTCGTCGGCCCCGCCGGCATCGGCCCCTGGCAGGACCTGGAGCTCAAGGCGTTCATCCGGCACTTCCTGCAACGCGCCTGCCCGGTCATCCCGGTCCTTCTCCCCGGCTGCGACGCGCCCCCCGAACTGCCGGCGTTCCTCGGCGGGTTCCAGCTCGTGGACTTCGGCAGGACCGAGCCCGACCCCCTCGAACAACTGGTCTGGGGAATCACGGGAAAGAGGTGACTGCCGTCCCGCCACAACTACCCGCCGGCACGGCACCGCACGCTGCCGCGAGGTTCCATGGCCGGCAAGCAGCCGCGGGCTGAAGCCCGGTTCGGAAGGGGCCTGCCCCCACCCTGCCCACCCCCTTTGCGCCCTTTGCGCGAACTCCCTCCCCCCACGGATCGGTTGACGCCGCGGCCCCGGATGTGAATGCTGCGCCTTCGCCCGCCCGCGCGCGGACCAAGGAGGGATCACCGTGGGACTGACCGAGTTGAAACAACGGGTCGCCGAGCTGGCCAACCTCGGCGGCGCCCTCGACCTCCTCCACTGGGACCTCGAGACCTTCATGCCCAAGGGCGGAGTCGAGGACCGTGCCTCCCAGGTCGCGCTCCTCGGACGCATCGCCCACGAATGGTTCGTCGCGGACGAGGTCGGCGCGTGGCTCGTCGCCGCCGAAACGGAAGTTCGCGGCCTGGATCCGACCTCCGACGACGTCCGCGCCGTCCAGGTCCTGCGCCGCGACTTCGACCGCGAGCGCAAGGTCCCCACGGCCTGGGTCGCCGAGTTCGCCCGCACCACCTCGCTGGCCCAGCACGCCTGGCGCGACGCCCGCGCCGGCGCCGGCTTCGCCCACTTCCGCCCGCACCTGGAGCGCGTCCTCGACGCGCGTCGCGAGTACGCCGGCTTCTTCACGCCCTGGAAGTCCGTCTACGACCCCCTGCTCGACGACTTCGAGCCCGGGACCACGACCGCCGACGTCGAGCGCGTCTTCGCGGAGCTGCGCCCCCCGCTCGTCGCGCTCGTCGAGGCCATCCGCACCCGCGGCCGGGCCGTCGACGCCGGTTTCCTGGACGGCGATTTCGACGAGGTGCAGCAGACCGAGTTCGGCATGGACGTCCTGCGCCGCATGGGCTTCGACTTCGACCGCGGCCGCCAGGACCGCTCCGCCCACCCCTTTACCACCGCCTTCTCCCGCAACGACGTGCGCATCACCACCCGCTTCGACCGCGCGTGCCTTTCTCCCGCCCTCTTCGGCTCGATGCACGAGGGCGGGCACGCGTTGTACGAGCAGGGCATCGCCGCGGAGTACGCCCGCACCGCTCTCGGCCGCTATGCCTCGCTCGGCATCCACGAGTCCCAGTCGCGCCTCTGGGAAAACGTCGTGGGTCGCAGCCGCCAGTTCTGGAAGCGCTTCTACCCCGAGCTCCAGCGCCGCTTCCCGACCCTCGCGTCCGTCCCCATCGACTCCTTCTACCGCGCGATCAACCGCGTCGCCCCGTCGCTGATCCGCGTCGAGGCGGACGAGGTCACCTACAACCTCCACATCATGATGCGCTTCGACCTCGAGCTGGCGCTCTTGCGCGGCGACCTCGCCGTCGCCGACCTGCCCACCGCGTGGCGCGAGGCCAGCCGCGCCGCCCTGGGCATCGCCCCCCCCGACGATGCCAACGGCGCCCTCCAGGACATCCACTGGTCCGGCGGCGCCTTCGCATATTTCCCCACCTACACGATCGGCAATCTCGCGGCCGTCCAGCTCTTCGACGCCGCCGCCGCGGCCGTGCCGGGGATCCCCGCCGACATCGAACGCGGCGAGTTCGGCGCGCTCCTGGGATGGCTGCGCGAGAACGTCCACCGTCACGGCCGCAAGTACGAGCCCGGCGAGCTTCTCCGCCGCGCCACCGGCCGCCCGCTCGAGGCCGCCCCCTACCTCCGCTACCTCCACACGAAGTACGCCGACGTCTACGGGCTGGGTTGAGCCGCCGTAGACGCCACGCGTCAATCGCGCTATCGTCGCCCCGTGCTGCCGAAGCTGCGGTATCTGCCGCCCAACGTCGCCACCTCCGCATCGATGCTGCTCGGGATGCTCTCCATCCACCTGTCCACGCACGGCCAGTTCAAGCTCGCCGCCTGGTGCATCCTCTGGTGCGTGCTGCTCGACAAGCTGGACGGCACTCTGGCCCGCCTCCTCCACGCCCAGAGCAACTTCGGCGTCGAGTTCGACTCCTTCGCCGACTTCTGCGCCTTCGGTCTCGCGCCGGCCGCCCTCTACTCCCAGCACATGTTCCAGTACCCGTCGTTCGCGACCGGTGCCCCGCGGGTCCTCGTGCTGTGTGCGGCGGGTCTGTACGTCGTGCTGGCCGCCGCGCGCCTGGCCCGCTACAACATCCAGACGTCCGTCCTCGGCGATCGCCTCTTCTACGGCCTGCCCAGCACGCTCTCCGGCGCCCTCCTCGGCTCGGGCTACCTCGTCGCGGTGCAGCACCTCTCGGCCGTTCCGGCCGGCTCGTCGCTGATCTCCTTCATCCCGCTGGTCCTCGTGCTCAACGGCGCGCTGATGGTGACCCGCATTCCGCTGCCCAAGCTGCGCCTCGGCCGGGGGCGGTGGTGGCGTGCCTTCCAGATCGGCAACATCGTCGGCGTGTACGTCTGCACGGCTCTGATGCTGGTCCCGGAGTACCTTCTCCTCCTGGGGCTCTGCTACTGGTTCATCGGCGTGTACTACGGGCTGCAGGTCGTCCGGGCGATGAAGGCCGAGGGGCGCTTGTGCGGCGCCGGCCAGGGGTGATAAAAGCGCGATCAGCTTTCAGCTTTCGGCCGCCCGCTGCCGGAGCGGGGGACGTCGGCGACAGCCGCGCCGGAATCGGCTGGATGATGCGGGCAGGCGGAAGCTGACGGTCGAGGTGTGGGCATGGCGTACGAGGATCTCGAGCTGCACCATCAGCGTCTGACCCAGAACCCGACGGACCCCACCGCCTTTGCCGCGCTGCGGGACTTCTTCCTGCAGCAGGGGCAGAACGGGCAGGCGGCGGAGCTGTACGAGTTCCGGGCCGGGCACCTGCAGGACCCGCGCGAGCGGGCCGAGCACCTGTTCCAGGCCGGTCTGCTCTGGCTCGATCGGGAGCACGATCGTCCGCGCGGCCAGCGCGACCTGGAGGAGGCGTTCCGCGTCCAGGCGACCCACGAAGGTGTCGGCGACAAGCTCGAGGAGCTGTACCGTGCCGACCAGAACTTCGGTGCCCTCTCCCAGCTCATCACCCAGCGCATCCTGTCGGTCGAGCAGCTCGGCGAGCTTCCCGAGACGGCGCGCGTCCGCAGCCGCCTGTACCAGAACCTCGGCGAGCTCAAGGAGCGCGTCGAGAACGACCCCAAGGAAGCGATCCGCTGCTACAAGCGCGCCTACGCTATCGACCCCACCAACGTCCTCGCCCTCTACCTCTCGCGCGAGATCTACCGCCGCGCCGGCGACATGCGCAGCGCGTCCAAGCTCTACGAGCTGGAGATCAAGTCCGAGCCCGCGGCGGAGCGCCAGGTCGCACTGCTGCGCGAGCTGGCCACGCTGCGCGCCGACTCCCTGCAGGACCTCGACGGCGCCGTCGAGGCTTTGGAGCGCGCGACGCAGATCATGCCGGCGGACGTCGATGCCGTGTACGACCTTTCCGCGATGCTGGCGCGTCGCGCCCAGGGCCCCTCGCCCCGTCCCGACGACACGCGTCGCGCCGCCGACTGCCTCTTCCAGCTCGCCCGCATGGGCGAGTCCGGCCAGGGGATCGAGTACCTCGAGTATGCGCTCGACCTGTTCCCCGACCACGACGCCGCGATCCAGCTCTACGGACAGCGCACCGCCGAGATCGGGGCGACGCAGCGTTTCGCGGAGCGGGTGCGGGGCTGGTTCGCCGCCCGCGGACCGTCGCAGGCGTCGGTGTCCCTGCTCCGCGCCGCGGGCCAGGTGGAGTGGGACGTCTACCACGACGCGGCGGCGGCCCGGCCCATCTTCCAGGCCCTGGCCCAGCGCGGCGACCCCGTGGGCGCGCAGCGTCTGGCCGAGCTGGGCGGCGGGGCCGTCGTTCCCGGCGCCGCGAAGGCGCCGCCGCGCGCCGTGCCGCAGGCCGACGCCCTGCCCGACTTCGTCACGGCTCCCAAGGCCGTCGAGGCCGGCGGCGATGTCGACTCCCTGTTCGGCGAGCCCGCGGCGCCGGTCCCGATGCGGCCCGCGACGGGCGAGGCGCCCACGCGGCTCGTCCCGCCCGACCTGGCCGACGCCTTGGCGGGCGCCGCCGACGCCGCGATGGCCCCCCCTGCGGCGGCCGAGCCCGGCCCCGAGGAAGGGGCCGCTGCGGGCGAGGCCGACGTGGAGGCCTTGCGCGAGAAGGCCCAGAAGCTGCGCATGATGGGCAAGGACCAGCAGGTCGAGGCCGTCATGGAGCAGATCGTCGGCGCCGTGCCCGGCGACGCCGAAGCCGTGGCCTATCTCGAACGCCGCTACCGCGCCAAGGGCAACTTCGCCGGCTTGCGCAAGATGCTCCTCGAAGCCGGCATGTCCCGCACCCTCGCCGCCAACGTCCGCGTCATGCGCCTCAAGGAAGCCGCCGCCCTCGCCGAGGGACGACTGAACGACCCCGAAGGCGCCGTCACCGCGTGGCAGCGCGTGCTCACGATTGACCCCAACCACGGCGACGCCCGCCGCTCCCTGGAACGCCTCCTGCGCAAGCTCGAAAAGTGGGGCGACCTGGTCGAGCTGCTCGAACAGCGCGTCCAGATGGCCGAGGACGACCAGGAGAAGCTGCAGCTCCTCACCCGCATCGCCGGGCTCCAGGAACAGTCGCTCAAGGATCCCTCCGCCACCCTGGACACCATCTGGCGCATCCACGGTGTCGAGGAGGGGAACGTCAAGCACCTGAAGAAGATCCAGAGCCTCGCCGAGGCCACGCAGCGCTGGGACGACCTGGCGCGCGCGCTGTCGGCGGAGGTGGAGATCGTCGAGTCGTCGGCCGAGAAGCTTCGCGCCCGCGAGAAGCTCCTCGTGACGCAGCACGAGAAGCTCAATGCCTTCACCGAGGCGCTGGAAACGGTCGACGCCATCCTGGTCGACCACTCCGACCACGTCCCCACTCTGCGCCGCCAGGTCGACCTCCTCGTCGCAACCGCGCAGCCCGAGCGTGCCGCCGACGCGCTCGACGTCCTGGCGGGCCGCCTCCCCGACAAGGAGAAGCCGGGGGTCCTGGGGCGGCTCGCCGAGGTCTGTCGCAAGGAGCTGCAGGACATCTCGCGTGCCGCCGACGCCCTGCAGCGGGCGCTGCAGATCGATGCCGTGAACGAGGCCGTGCGCGAGGAGCTGCACAAGATGTACGAGGAGCTCGGGCGGTTCACGGACATCGCCGACTCCTTCGAGACGTGGGCCAAGGCGACCCGCGAGCCCGCGAAGCGCACGCAGCTCCTGCGCCGTGCCGCCCAGGTCTACGACCAGCAGGTCGGCGATCTCGAGGCCGCGTGCCAGCGCTTCGCGCTCATCCTGAAGGACGGCGACGACCAGGAGGCTCTCGAGGCCTTCGCCCGCCTCCACGAGATGCAGCAGGACTGGCCCGCCCTCGTCGACAACACCGTCCGTCGTGCCAACATCGCGGCCGGGAACGAGGACAAGGCGCGGCTGCTCACCGAGGCCGCCCAGATCCTGGACGACCGCCTGGGCGAGCCCGCCAAGGCCGCGGTGCACCTGGAGCGCATCCTCAAGGAGCTCAGCCCCGACCACCGCGACACGCTGAGCCGTCTCGTCGACGTCTACGTGCGTGCCGAGAACCACCTCAACGCGGCCGGAACGCTGGAGCGCCTCAAGGACGTCACCGCCGATCCCGAGGAGCAGCTCAAGCACGCCGAGACCCTGGGCGAATGGTATCGCGGCCCCCTGGCGAACCCGGCGATGGCCATCGAGACGTACGAGAAAATCCTCCAGCAGTGGTCCGGCCACGGCGGCGCGCTGCTCGCGCTCACCGAGCTGTACGACCAGGTCAAGGACTTCGAGAAGCTGCTCAAGGTGCTGCGCGCCCGTTCCAAGGGCGCCGACCTGCCGTCCGATCAGGCCGCGCTGCTCCTCGAAGGCGCCAAGGCCGCCGAAGAGAAGCTCGGAGACAAGGAGCGCGCCTGGGGCTGGTTCCAGGAAGCGCTCACGCGCGACCCCGACAGCGGCGACCTCTTCGACGAGGTCTGCGCGGCCGGCCGGCGCCTCGAGCGCTGGGAGCAGCTCGCCGGGCTCTACGAGGCGGCGGCCTCCCGCGCCAAGTCCGACGAAGAGCGCGTGCAGCGCCTCCGCGAGGCCGCGAAGGTCTGGGAGGAGGACGCCAAGCGCCCCAACCAGGCCCTGGAAGACACCGTCGAAGCGGTGCGCACCAATCCCGCCGACGACACGCTCCTGGCCGAGGCCGATCGGCTGGCGGCCGTCGGCGGCGCCTGGGAGCTGCTGGGCAAGGCCTACGACCTCCTCCTGCGCCGCGCCGACCTCGTCGACGATCGCGTCGCCCTGCTGCGCCGTTTCGCCAACGTCGTCCTCGAGGACGGCCGCCGGCCCGAGTTCTCGCTCGGGCCGCTGCTGCGCGCCATGGAGGAGCATCCCGACGATCTCTCGCTCTTCGAGATGTACGAGAAGGCGGCGCGCGCGTCGGGCCACTACGAGGACCTGCTCCGGGCCTACGACAAGCGCTGCCGCGCCGCCACCGAGCCTGCCCAGCGCTGGCCGCTCATGATGCACGCCGGCGAGATCTACGCCATCAGCATGGGCAACGGCCCCAAGGGCCTCCAGGTCCTCGGCATTGCGATCAACCAGGACGTCTTCAGCGACGAGATGGCCGAGGAGGCGCTGCGCACCGTCGCCAAGATCGAGGAGAGCCTGCCCGCCGACCAGAAGGGCTCCGGCTGGGCCTTCCTCGTCGGCCACTACACCCGCCTCGCCAACGGCTACGAGCTCAACGACCCCACGCGCATCATCTTCCACCGCCGCGTCGCCACCGTGCATCTGCAGGGAGCCAAGAACCCGGAGGCCGCGTTCGAGGCGATGCGAACCGCGCACCTGCTCGCCCCGACCGACGAGATGCTCGTCGAGGATCTCGAGAAGCTGGCCCGCGAGAACAAGTTCCTCGATCAGCTCGCCGCCCACTACGCCGACGCCCTCCAGCGCTCGACCCGCGTCGATGTCGCCAAGGACCTCCACCGGCGCCGCGCCGCCCTCCTGGAAGGCGACCTCGGCCGCCTGGACGAGGCGGCCGAGCACTACTGGCAGCTCCTGCAGCTCGATCCCGACGACGTCGATGCCCGCCAGAAGGTCGCCGCCTTCTACGAGAAGGTCGGCCGCTGGAACGACCTGGTCGTCATCCTGGAGGAGGACCTCGGCAAGGTCCTGTACGAGGACGAGAAGGTGACGCTCCTCACCCGCATCGCAGCGATCTGGGAGGAGAAGATCGGCAACCGCTTCGAGGCCATCGACGTCTACCGCAAGGTGCTCAAGCTGCGGCCCGACGACGAGGAGCTGAAGGTCAAGATCAAGAGCCTCTCCGCTCCGCGCCTGGCCGCGGACGAATCCGATGACGCCGAGGAGTCGTCCGAGGCCGTCGCGCCGCCCACCGACGCCGACTGGGGCGCCGCGCCCTCCGCCGGGGCCGGGGACGAAGCCGGCGGCGCCGGCGAGCCGGCGATGCCCGCGGAGGAGCCCGCGGAAGGCGCCGGCGAGGATTCGACGCTCGAGGATGCCGGCGCCGAGGCGGCCGCGCCGCCCGTCGAGGAAGAGGCCGCGGCCCCACCCGTGGAGGAGGAGGTCGCCGTCCCGCCCGCGGGGGACGAGGGCATGCCGCCGATCGAGGAAGAAGCCGTGCCCGGGGCTCCCGTCGCGTCCGGCGAGCCGTCGCTTCCGACCTGGGACGACCGCGACAACTCGTCGAAGGTATCGCTCGAGCAGCTCGAGTTCATGAAGCGCGAGCATCCCGAGGCTGCGGCGGCCGAGGAGTCCGAGGTGCCGATCGAGTCGGAGCTGCCGGCAGGGGAGGGCGACGCCGCCGGCTTCGCCTTCGGCTCCGGCCGCGAACCCGTCCCGGACGATCGTGCTCCCGCCGCGCCGTTCACCTTCGGCGGTGGACAGCCCGAGATCCCCGAGCCGCCTCTGGACACCACCGGCGAGATCGCCACGGGCGAGATCCAGGTCGCCGACATCGAGGAAGAGGCCGCGGCTCCCCCGCCGCCCGAGATCCCGCGCCGCCCCTCCGCCCCTCCTCCTCCTCGCCGCCGGAAGTAGGACCCCCCATCCGAACCGCGGGCTTCAGCCCGCGGCCGCTCACCTCACCCGTCTTCGATTCGCCGCAGCCCCTCGCGCGCGTCGTCGGCGTACGCGCCCGAGGGATCCAGCTCCAGGCATCGCCGCCACAGCGTGCGCGCGCGGTCCGGCTGGCCGATGCGCTCGTACGCCAGCGCGAGATTGTGGTAGGCGTCCGGGAACTCCGGATCCCGCGCCAGCGCCGCGTGGAACAACGGCACCGCCGCCCGCGGATCGCCCCCGTCCAGCAGCAGGAAACCGACGTTGTAGTACCCCTCCGCGCGATCCGGCGCAATCGCCAGCGCCGCCTCGTACTGCTTGCGCGCCCCCTCCACGTCGCCCCGCCGGTACCGCAGGTTTCCGAGGTTGACGATCGCCCCGACGTGCCCGCCGTCCGTCTCGATGGCGCGGTAGAGCGCCGCCTCCGCCCCGTCCAGATCCCCCTCGTCCTCCAGCCGGCACGCCCGCTCGAACCAGTCGTCCGCGCGCCGCGGCGCCTCCCGCGCCGGCTCGAGCTGCGCGACCACCTCCCGCGCCAGCTCCTCGACCTCGAAATCCAATAGCCGCTGGCCCGACTCCCCGTCGAACCGCCCCTCCCCCGACCGCGTCACCACGACGCGGTCGCCGTCCGACGAGACCCGCAGCTCCGACAGCGGATGCGTCACCTCCGGCAACATCGCCCGGATCTGCGCCACCGCCGCCGCCACCCGCCGCGGCTCCACCCCCGAAGCCACCAAACCGGCGTACGTGCGCACCGCCACCAGATCCTGGAACGAATAGTACCGCCGCCGCCCGTCGGCGACCGACGCCGGCAGCACGCCGTCGCGCTGCAGCCGCCGCAGCCGATCCAGCGGGATCCGGAACAGCCGCGCCACCTGCTCGACCGTGTACCGAGTGCCCATCCAGATGCCCCGCACGCCGCCCCGCTCGCCGCGAGCACGAACGCGGAGGGTATCGCGACCGGCAGGTGTCGGTCCAGCCCCGTCCGCCCCCCGGCCGGGGCGTCCCGCGCTTGCCCGTCCCGAGCGAGGCCGCGCTTTCGCGCCGCCCCCCCGCAACCGCTCCGCCTCCACCCACGGCAGCGCGATCACCACCCCTCCCGACTCCGCCAGCTCCATCAGCCGCTCCCCGCCGCGCCGACTTCCTCCCCGGCCGTCCCGTCGCGCCCGCCAAACGCCGCGCATGGGATCTCCACCCCCACCTCGAACACCACCGCGTCGTCCTCCGACGATACGACGGACGTGATCCGCGCCGTGCCCGGGGCCATCGCCCCTTCCCCCCTCCGCTTCCCTGCTCCCACCCCCGCGATTCTCCTCTCCGCCTCCTCCCGGGCCATCCTCAACAGCCGCAATCGCAACAACGGGTGCCCCCCCAGCGCGCGCGACAGCTCCCTTGCCCCCATCTCCCTCACGAGCTGTCCCGCGAACGCCGCACGAACCCTCTGCAGCGGAAACGTGAAGTACGTGGCCCCGAAGTACGTTCGCCGCCGCGACGAACCGTCGAAGCGCCCCTCGCTCTGACGCTCCGCCAGCGCCGCGAGTCGCGTCACCGCCGACGGTGGGATCCGCGGCAACCGACTTTCCAAGATCAAGGACGGCAGCGTCGCGCGTACCAGCGGCCGAAGCCTCATGTATTCAATTGTAGGTCGAAGTAGTACGCAGGTCCAATTCCGGTTCCCAGTGTTCTTCCTGCCCTCTCAGCGTCCCTCTCAGCGCCCTCAGCGCCTGCCCTGAGCCCCGCCGAAGGGCCTCAGCGGTAATCCGGATCTCCGCGCCCTCCCCCCCCTCCGCGCCCTCTCCTCCCCCGGAATCTCCCCAGACTCCCCGCCAGCACCTGCTCGATCCGATCGAATCCGGACTCGAGCAGCTTCCAGGCGACAGCCTCCGGCGGCCCCGGCAGCGCTGCACCCACCAGCCGCGCGGCGAGCCATCGCCACGCGCCGGTCCCCCCGTACCGCACTCGGGTCTCGAGTGCCACCGATGCTCCCGGCGCGAGGGCCTTTCCGCATTCGCCGATGACGTCCCGGACGAGGTTGACCGGCACTCCGCGATCGATGCTCGCTCCCTGCAGGGCTCCGTCGCGAAAGGGCAGGGCGGCAGGCGACGCGATGCACGTCCGATGCCCCGCGGTCGCCGCCGCCTGCGCCCGAAACCCCGACGTCACCACGATCCGCCGCGGCTCCACCCCCGGCAGCCGTTTCATCCGATCGCCGGCCACGTGGACGAAGACGGGTCGCTCCTCCGTCCCGGACCCCGGCGTCCCCACGGTGGCGCCGGCCGGTCCGGGCGTTTCCCTCTCACCCGGCATCGCCGCCGCTCGATCCCTCGCCGACCGGCTCGGACGGAGTCGATCGCGCCGCGATCTCCACGCGCCGCACCCGCCGCGCGTCGGCGTCTCGTACCGTGAACACGAATCCGTTCCAGTCGAAATGAGCCCCGCGTTCGGGTACGCGGTGGAGGTGGTGGGAGACGAAGCCTCCCAGCGTCTCGTAATCGACGTCCTGGGGGAACTCGGTGCCCAGTCGCTGTCCCAGGTCCCACAGCGGGACGCGGGCGTCGGCGAGGAACCGGCCGCCGCCCTGGTCGACGATCAGCGGTTCTTCCGCGTCGTACTCGTCCTGGATCTCGCCGACGATCTCCTCCAGGATGTCCTCCAGGGTCACGAAGCCGCTGGTGCCGCCGAACTCGTCGACGACGATGGCGATGTGCAGGCGTCGCGTCTGCATGTCGCGCAGCAGTTTGGAGACCTTCTGCGTTTCGGGCACGAACATGGGATTCGGCCGCACGTGCTGGGTCCAGTCGAAGGTGTCGCATTTCTCGTCGCGCGCGACGTGGGCCACCAGGTCCTTGACGTGCAGCGTGCCGACGATCTTGTCGCGCAGGTCGCGGTAGACCGGGAAGCGCGAGTGGCGCGAGGCGTTGAGCAGCGCCAGCACCTCCGGCAGCTTCGCCGTGATGTCCAGCGCCACCATCTCGGTCCGCGGGACCATCACCTCCTTGACCACGGTGTCCTCGAACTCCAACACCGAACGCAGCAGCTCGCTGTGCTCGGCCGCCAGGACTCCTTCCCGCTCCCCCAGGTCGATCATGTGCTCGATCTCGGTTTCCGTGACCGTCGGCTCCTCCGTCGGCACCCCCGCCGCCCCGGCCGTGCGCACCGTCGCCTTCCCCAGCTTGGCGAAGAGCCAGGAGAGGGGGCGCAGGATCGTGTCCAGGAAACACACCACCCGAATGATGCGCGGGGCCCAGTACGGCGCCGCTCGCTTGGCGAAGACCTTCGGCGCAACTTCGCCGAAGCTCAGCACCAGCAAGGTCATCACGCCCACGGCCGCCGCGTCCGCCCAGCGCTGGAGGTACAGATGGGCGACCCGCGCGCCCAGGACCGAGGCGGCGATGTTGACGATGTTGTTGCCCACGAGCAGCGTGGCGATGAACCGCGACGTGTGGTCCAGCCACCGCTGGAAGTAGGGCCGGAGCTTCGGTCGTTCGTCCTGGAGCTGCCGGATCCGCGCCTCCGACAGCGCGGTCAGCGCCGTCTCCGCGCTGGAGAAGAACGCGGAGCACAGCAGGAGCACCAGAATTCCCAGGAGATCGTATGTCGGCACATCGGCCAAAGGACCAGCGCACCTCCCTCCCCGCCCGATCGTTACCATGCCCCTCCCCGCACGGGCAAATCACCCGTCGTCAACGGTTGACAGCCGCGCTTCCCCGGTATAGGACGCCCCTCGGCCCCGGCTGACCGCCCGGGGGGGACGGGCCGAGAAGGAGTCTTCGATGTCGACCAAGATCACCGAGGAATGCGTCAACTGCGGCGCGTGTCTTCCCGAGTGCCCCAACGAGGCGATCACCGAGGATGCCGACAAGGGCATCCACGTCATCGATCCCGAGAAGTGTTCCGAGTGCGTCGGCTTCTTCGACAAGGAGAAGTGCCAGGAGGTCTGCCCGTCCGAATGCTGCCTGCCCGATCCAGACCGCAAGGAGACGGAGGAGCAGCTCATCGCGCGCGCCAAGAAGCTGCACCCCAAGAAGGACTTCGGCACCAACTTCCCCTCGCGCTTCCGCAAGTAGCCGCAGGGGCCGTCGCCCCCACGGATGCCGCCGGCCTCACATTCCACCCTTCTCGCGTCCGTCGAGCGCCCTGCGCGCTACGCGGGAGGCGAGTTCGGCTCCGTCCACCGCAAGGACCGCACGCGCCTCGCCGGAACCTGCTGCCTCGTCTTCCCCGATGTCTACGAGGTCGGCATGTCCCACCTCGGCCTCCGCATCCTCGTCGCCGACGTCAACGCCGAGCCTGACCTCCTCGCCGAACGCGCCTTCGCCCCCTGGCCCGACATGGCGGCGGCGCTGCGTGCCGCCGCCGAGCCCCTCTGGTCGCTCGAATCCGGCGTTCCCGTCCGCGACTTCGACGTCGTCGGCCTGACCCTGCCCCACGAGCTGGCCGCCGCCACCATCCTCGGTGTCCTGGAGCTCGCGAGGATCCCCCTGCGCGCCGCCGACCGCCGGGACGACGATCCGCTCGTCCTGGGCGGCGGCACCTGGGCCACCCACGCCGTCGCGGTCGAGCCGTTCTTCGACGCCCTCTTGCTCGGTGACGGCGAGGCCGCCCTGCCCGGCATCGTGCGCGAGGTCGGCGAGGCGCGGCGTCGCGGCGTGTCCCGCCGCGACATCCTCGAGCACCTCGGCACCCGCCCTGAAATCCTCGTACCCTCGCTCCGCGGCACGGACCGCCCGGGCGCTCGCGCGCTCCGCCGCTACGTCCCCGTCCTCCCCGACTCCCGCCCCTTCGCCTCGGGTCCGGTCGCGGGGCTTGCTCCCGTCTTCGACCGCATCACCGTGGAAATCGCCCGCGGCTGCGGCGCCGGCTGTCGCTTCTGCCAGGCGGGGTACCACTACCGCCCCGGCCGGTTCCGCACGGTCGACGCCCTCGTCGCCGAGGTCGCCGCGTCGCTGCGCCACACCGGCTACGACGAGATCTCGCTCACCTCGCTCTCGTCCGCCGACTACCCCTGTCTGGGCGAGCTGCTCGATCGCCTCGCCCCGTTCTGCGTTGGACGCAAGGTCGCCCTCTCCGTCTCTTCGCTCCGAGCCTACGGCATCCCCGAAGCCGCGCTCCGCGTGCTCGGCCATACCCGCCGCACGGGCCTCACGCTGGCGCCCGAGGCGGGGACGCAGCGCCTGCGCGACGTGATCTCCAAGCGCGTGACGGAGACCGACCTCCTGGACGGGGTGCGCCGCATCTCCGCCGAGGGCTGGCGACGCGTGAAGCTCTACTTCATGCTCGGCCTGCCCACGGAGACCGACGAGGATCTCGAAGGCCTCGTCGACCTGGTCCATCGCGTCGTCGGCGCCGGCCGCTCCGCCGGCAGCTCGTCATTCCAGGCCGCGGTTTCGATCTCGACCTTCGTCCCCAAGCCGCACACCCCCTTCCAGTGGGAGCCCATGCTCCCGCCCGACGAGATCCGCCGCCGCCAGCGCTTCCTCCGCGTCCGGCTCCGCTCGCGCGCCGTCGAGGTGTCCGTCCACGACGCGAACGGCAGCGTCCTCGAGGCGCTTCTCGGTCGCGGCGACGACCGCACCGCCCTCGCGGTTGCGAAGGCCCACGCCGCCGGCGCGTACCTCGATTCGTGGTCCGAGCACTTCGACTGGAACCGCTGGGTTGCCGCGCTCGCGGGCGCCGGCATCGCCCCCGACGATGTCGCCCGACCGCTCGACCCCTCGGCGCCGACCCCCTGGGACCACGTCTCCTGCGGCCTCGATCCCGACTTCCTCCGCCGCGAGCGCGACCACGCCCTCTCCGCCCGCCCCGGCGCGACCTGCGACCCCTCTCCCGACCACTTCCGCTGCCAGGCCTGCGGCCTGGGCTGTGAACCCCCCGGGCCGAACCGCGGGCTTCAGCCCGCGGCAGCCTCCCCGGAGCTGCCGCGCCCTGAAGGGCGCGGTTCGGTTGTGTCAGGCGGTGCTCCGGATCCGAACCGCGGGCTTCAGCCCGCGGCTGCCCCTCCGCCGACCGCCGACCGCCGACCGCCGTCCCCGTGGTTCCGCCTCCTCCTGCGCAAGCACGGCCCCGCCGTCTGGCTCGGACACCTCGACTTCGTCCGCGTCCTCGTGCACGCGATGCGCCGCGCCCGCCTGGCCGTCTCGTACACGCAGGGCTTCCACCCCGGCCCGCGCCTGGTCCCCGGCGCGCCGCTGCCGCTCGGCGTCATCGGTCTCTGCGAGCCGTTCGACGTCCGCCTCGACGAATCGCCGCCGGACCAGGAGCAGCTCGCCGCGCGCCTCACCGAGCGGATCCACGCCGGCGTCGACTTCCTCGACGTGCGCGATCTCGGCGAAGCCAACCCGCACCTGGGTCGCGCCGTCGCCCTGGCCGACTACGCCCTCGCGGTGCCGGGCCTCGATGAGGCGTCCGCGCGCAAGGCGGTCCAAGCCGCGCAATCCGCCGCGACCTGGCCGCTGGTCGATCCCCGCCGCGAGCGCTGGCACGGCCGCGACGCGAAGCCCGCGACGCGCGAGCTGGAAGCCGTCGACCTGGCGCCGCTCCTCTCCGCCCTGGTCGAGTCTCCGATCGCCTGGGGCCTGCACGTGCGGGTCCCGCTCCAGGGCTGCCCCCCGCCCGCGGCGCTCGGCTCCTTCCTCCTCGGCGTTCCCCAGGAACACCTCGTCCTTGCCCGCCTCGCCCTCCTCGACGCCAACGGCGGCCCGGTCGGGTTGCCTGGTCCGCCGCCCTCGTAGCGCACCGCCCCTCGCGGTGCTCCCCTTCAACCGAACAACAGCGCTTCCACCCGGCCGAGAATTTCGGCCACGACCGCCGCAGGCAGGCGCACGATCAACTTGGCGCGCCGCCGACGCCAGTCGAGGCTCTTCACCTGGTCGGACAGAACCGCCCCCGCCACCGGCAGGCCCGGAGGCAGCAGCACCTCGAACGGGTATCCCTTCACCTGGCTCGTGATCGGACAAAGAACTGCCAGCCCGACCTTGCCGTTGTACGCGGCCGGCGTCAACACGACCGCAGGACGGTGCCCCGCCTGCTCGTGCCCCGCCTGCGGGTCGAACGAGATCCACACCGCATCCCCACGCTCGGGAACGTACCCGACCCCGCCTACCATGACTCCTTCCCGACCGGACCGCCGGTCGGGACCTCCCCGTGGACGTTGCGCCGGGTGACTCGCGCCAAGAGACTCGCCAGCGAGAACTTCCCGGCGGGACGGATCAGCAACGCCCCGTCCACCACCCGCAGCTCGACCTCCGAGTTCTCCCCCAGCCCGACCTCCCCCGCGAACGGCCGGGGAATCCGGACCGCCAGGCTATTCCCCCACTTCTGTATCCGAGCCTGCATCACATCACCTCCCCGTAGCGACATTGAAGATACATCCGTGGTCCTGCCTCGTCAACCGCGCCTTTGCAGACTCCCCCCGAAATGCGCGTCAACCGCAGCCTGTGCTAACATCCCACCCCAACGCGGCCCCTCCATGCACATCGGCCGCGGGACGGGTGCAGCATGCAGGACGGCGAATCCGCATCGAACGGCTCCGATCTGGACCTCGTGGCGGTGGAACGCCGCGCCGCAGCCTCCTGGGCTCGCGGCGCCACGCGCCGGGTCCGCGTCACCTACGGCTGCCAGTGCGGGTCCCTTGCCGGTGCCGAGATCGTCTCCGTGCTCAACGTCGCCCAGGATCCCCTGCTCGCCGAGGACCTCGTCTCCGGCGCCCTCAATCGCGCCACCTGCCCGGCCTGCGGCATCGACCACCTCCTTCGCGCCGCCGTCGTCGTCCACGACCCCGAGGGCCACCGCGTGGTCATCTGCGCCGGCGAGGGCGACCGCCACCGCGCGGTCGACCTCCTCGTCCGGTACCTCGAAGGCCTCCGCGATCAGCCCGGGGACTCGGTCCCCGCCTACGCCCTTGCCCCCGAGGTCGCCTTCGGGCGCGCCGCCTGGCGCGAACACCTGTCGGCGCCCGCCCGCGTCGCCGTCCAGGCCGTCCAGGCCGAAATCGCCACCCGCCGCAAGGAGGTCGAGGAGAAGTCCAAGGCGCTCGAGCAGGTTCGCGGCAAGCTCGCCGCCCATCAGCGCGACATCGAGACCGCGCGGGCCGCCATCGACAGCCAGGTCCGCACCCTTTCCGATCGCAACGCCGGCATCCAGTCCCGCGAAGCCGAGCTGGACCGCCGCGAGAAGACCCTGACCGAGGCCCGCGGCCGCGCCGAGGAGCTCGAACGACGCTTCACGGCCGAGCAGGCCAAGGCCGCCCGCCTGCGCGAGGATGCCGACGCCCTGCGCTCGGCTCTTGAGGATCGCGAGGTCCTCCTGCGCCGCCGCGAGGAGGACCTCGCCGCGGCCGAGGAACAGCTCGCTCGCCGCGAGGCGTCCTTTGCCGCCACCGTTGCCGCCACCATCCAGGCCGCCGCCAACGGCACAGCCATCCCCGACCGCCCCGTCTCGGAAGCCCCGCCACCCCCGGCCTCCGAGCCGGTTCCGCAGGCGCACCCGCCGGCCAAGACCGCCGCTGCGTCCGCACCAACGACCAGGCACCAGGAAGCAACAACCGCCCCCGCCCCCGTCCCCTCCGGACCGATCACCAAGAACCAAGAACCGATAACTCCCCCTGCTCCCCCCTCTCCCCCCTCTCCCCCTCCCCAACTCCCCGGCCTGCTCGACGCCGACGATGCCGAGGACGTCGCCCCTGCCAGGCCGTCGTCCCAGCCTCTCGCCGTCACCGAGGCCGACGTCCTGGACGAGCGGGCGCTGGAGCCGGACACCGAGGTCTCCCGTGCGCCCGCCAAGGCCCCCGTGCCGCCGGCGATGCCGCTCCCGGCGCCGGCCGCCGCCCCTGCCGCGCCGGCGGGGTCCGCCCGGTCGCCCGCGACGGCCGAGGAGGCGATGCTCGAGGTCGGCGAGTCCGACCTCGTGCCGGCGGACGCCGCGGTCGAGGAGGTCGAGCCGGAAGAGGTGGAGGAGGCGGAGGCCATCCCGGACGAGAAGCCGGTCGCGCCCGCGCATCCACCCGCGCGGCCCCGGCCGCCCGAGCCTGCCGTGCCCGAATCGTTGCGTGCCTGGTTCGCCTCGGGTGTTCCGACCTTCGCCGTGGTCGAGGGGGGCGAGGTCCATCTGTACCGCAAGCCGTCGGTGGAGGACACGGCATCGATGCGTCGCGGCCTTTCGCTGGGCTGCCGTCTCTTCGTGCACGACGAGGTTCCGTGGCTGGAGCTGGCGTTGGCCGACGAGCAGTCCGAGCCGCCGGAGCTGGTCGAGCTGTGGCTGGTTCATTTCGAGCTGGTTGACGACGCGGCCGTGGTGCGTCTCCTGGCCGAGCGGTTCGCGGTGCAGGTCGTGGAGGTCGACGACGCCGGGCGCATGCGTTGGACGGCCGAGCTGACCGCGCCGCTCGCCCGCAACGTGACGCGCATCCGCCAGGCCGCCGCCCGGCTCGACGCGAAGAAGAAGGGCGACCGTGCGGCGGCGGTGGCGGCGGCGCGCGCGGGTGGTGCGGGGTGGCTCGAGCGCACGGGCATGCCCGCGTTCGAGGCCGAGGAGCTTCCGGCCTCGGCCGGGGCCGTTCAGCAGGCGCTGGTGGAGCTGACCCCGTGGATGACCGAGGAGGCGGAGGAGCGGCTGCTGGTCGAGCGGTCGGTTTCGGCGGAGGCGGTGGACGGCTACCGCCGCCGGGTCCTGGGTGCCGCGGCCAAGTCCGGCCTCTGGCTCCCGCCGGACCTCGCCCGCCGCGCCATCCAGGACGGCACCGCGCCCTCGCCCGAGCGTCTGGTCGCGCAGCTCACGGAGAACTTCTTCCGCCTCACGGGCCGCCGGCACGACCTCGACCGCGACGCCGTGGGTCGCAACTGGCTCTACCTGACGCGCGACGCCGAGCGTCTCGGCCTCGTCATCGACTCGGCGCGGCTCGCCTGGATCCAGGCCTTCCTGCGCGAGGGCGGTCCCGCGGAACCCGGGGGCGATTCGGCCCCGGGACCCGAGACCGCGAAGGGCGACCCGGAGCTGCTCCTGCGCTGGCTTGCCGTCGGGCGCGCACGCGCCGCGGCGCTGGCCGAGCTGCTGCGCGGGCGGCTCTCGGACTACGTGCCCGAGCTGGCCGTCGCGCTGGACGGCCTGTCCGCCGCCGACCTCCTGGAGTCCCTCGTCGAGGTTCGTGCCAACGAGGACCTCGTGGCCGACGTGTTCATGGCCGGACTCGACGCCCATCGCCGCCCGCTGCGCATCGCGGCGGCGACCGGCCTGGGCAAGCTCGCCCTCCGTCGCGCGATCGTGCCGCTGGTCCACCTCCTCCTGCGCGCCGACTCCGACGACTGGCGCTTCGTCGGCGCCGCCATCGCCTCCTACGGCGCGACCGGCGTCAAGGCCATCGAGCCGATGCTGGCCGATCCGCGCGGCAAGGAGGATCGCCTCGCCTGGACCCTCGCCTGCTTCCACGGCGCCGCCGCCGAGCGCCATGTCCAGACCCTCACCGAGAGCATCGAGATCCTCACGGCCGCCATCGCCCGCCGCTCGGCCGATTGGCGCGCCGATGTCGACGCCTTCCGTGCGCGGCTCAAGGCCGCCGAGGATCCGGAGGCGCTCCTGGTCGCGCTGGTCCGCCGGCTGCTGGCCGACGAGGAGGCCCCGGCGTTGCGGGAAGCCGTGGCCGGTCTCCGGTCGAAAGGCGGGATGGACTTCTAGCCGCCGTCCCACCATAATCCCCCCCCAGCATGCGCCTGGGCATCTTCTCGGACGTCCATGCCAATCTGGAGGCCCTGGTGGCGGTGGTCAACGCCTACCGTGACGAGGCCGTCGACGAGTACTATTCGCTCGGCGACACCGTCGGCTACGGCGCTTCCCCGAACGAGTGCGCCCAGACGGTTCGCGCGCTCGTCCGCGCCACCGTCCTGGGCAACCACGACGCCGCCGTCTCCGGCCGCATGGACTACTCCTACTACTACGACGCCGCCCGCTCCGCCCTCGACTTCCATTGCCGTTCGCTCGATCCCGGCCACATGGACTGGCTCCGCGGCCTGCCGTACACCATCAAGCTCGACGAGCACGGGCTGCTGCTCTGCCACGGCTCGCCGTTGCAGCCCGAGGAGTTCGACTACGTCTTCACCGAGGACCAGGCGCGGGGGCTCCTGCCGATGTACGACAAGCTGCCCCGCGCCACCTTTATCGGCCACTCGCACCTCTGCCGCCTCTTCGCCCTCTCCCGCGACCGCGCCTACGAGATCCCCGTCGGCCGACACGTGCTGGACCCCGGCCGCAAGTACGTGATCAGCGTCGGCTCCGTGGGCCAGCCGCGCGACTTCGACAACCGCGCCTCCTATACCGTGTTCGATACCCGGACGTCGGTGATCGAGTTCCGCCGCGTGCCGTACGACATCGAGCGCTGTGCGGGGAAGATCTTCCGGTCGCCGCTGGCCCCCAACTTCGCCAACCGCCTGTTCCTGGGCCTGTAGGAGGAAGGGGGGACTCGTGCCCAGGCCCGCCCGCCAGCGACCCACCCGCTCCGTCGTGGCCATCACGGGCACGCGCGAGTTCCTCGGCGCCGGCCTGGTGGCCCGATTCGAGCGCGATCCGTTTTGCTCGGCCGTCCTGGCCCTCGACGCTCCCGCCGGCTCCGAATCGTCGCCCAAGGTCCACGCCTTCGAAATCGACCTGGCGCGGCCCGGAGCGGACGCGCACGTCGCCGAGGTCCTGCGCGAGCACGGTGCCGGCGCGATGATCCACGCCGCGTTCTGCCCCGCCCCGACACACGAAGTCGAGACGATGCACGAGCTGGAGTCGATCGGCACGCTCAACGTGCTCTCCGCGTGCGAGCGCACGGTCGAGCGGCTCGTCCTGTGGAGCCAGACCATCCTCTACGGCGCACGCCCCGACAACCCCGCGTTGCTCGCCGAGACCTGGCCGTTGCGGGCGCTGCCGGAGAGCCCGTTCCTGCGCGACAAGCTCGCGGCCGAGCGCCAGGTCGCCGACTTCGCCGCCCGCTTCCCGGGCGTCCGCGTCGCGGTGCTGCGCACCGCCCCGATCGTCGGCCCCCAGGCCGTCGGCGTCATTCCGTCGCTCGTCCGTCGCCGCTTCGTCCCCGTGGCCGCCGGCTTCGACCCCTTGATGCAGGTCCTCCACGAGTACGACGCCTACGACGCCTTCAAGCTCGCGGTCGACGCCGACCACGACGGCGCGTTCAACGTGGTGGCCGAGGGCGTCCTTCCCGTCACCACCGCGTTGCTCGTCGCCGGCCGCGTGCCCCTCCCCGTGCCGCCTGCCGTGCTCCGCCGTCTCCTCTCCGTGCTCTGGACCCTGCGCGCCGCCGAGACCTCGGGGCCTTTCGTCGATTACCTGCTCTATCCCTGCGTCGCCGACGGGCGGCGCGCCGCCCGCGAGCTCGGCTTCCGCCCCACGTACTCGACCCACGAGGCGCTCGGCGACTACGCCGCGCGTGCCGGCACCGTTCGGCCCTCGGACGACGACGCCGCCGCGGCGGGGGAGGGTTGATTCCGCCGTGACCCGCGGACTTCTCGGCGACGACCCCCTGAAGGACCTCGCGGTCCCCGAAACCCCTGCGGCCTCCGACGGCCCCACGCCGCCCGGCAAGAAGCCGCATCGCGCGAAAAAGCCCGCCGCCCCCCACACGCCTCGCCCCTCCCGCCCCTCCCGCACCGCCGCTCGACCGCTCGACCGCTCCACCGCTCGACCGCTCCCCTCCCCCCCTCCCTCCCCCGCCCCCCCGCTCGACCGCTCGACCGCTCGACCGCTCGCTTCCCCCCGCCGTTCCCCCACGGGCAGCTCGTTGACCACGTTGGAGGCGCGTTTCGAGGAGGCGCTGCGCGAGGCCGAGACGAGGCTCGGGACGGAGAGCGGCCTGGAGGCCGGCACCCGCCGGCGTCTGGAGGAGGAGCTGCGCGTGTTCGGCGAGCGCATGGCCGAGCGTCTCGAGGGCCTCCGGCCGGGCGAGGAGCGCGACCGCCGGGCCCTCGCTTCCGCGCGCGAGCTGCTCGCGCTGGACACGCTGCTGCGGCTGGCCACGCGACGCTGGCTGCGCGGCCGCTCGCTCGTCGTCGACGCCTTCGGCTACGACGCCGTCGGCTCCCGCGCCTTGGAGCCGCTCGTCTCCCTCCTGGTCGAGCGCTGGTTCCGGGTCGAGACGCGCGGCGTGGAGTCGGTGCCGGCCGAGGGTCCGGCGATCCTGGTCGCGAACCATGCCGGCGCGATCCCCTTCGACGGACTCGTCCTGTCCCACGTCGTGCGGCAGCACCATCCCCGCCAGCGCGACGTGCGCTGGCTGGTGGAGAACGAGGCGCACCACTTCCCGTTCTTCGGCACGTTGATGTCGCGACTGGGCGCCGTGCGTGCGTGTCCCGAGAACGCGCAGGTGCTGCTGGAGCGCGGCGCCGCGATCGCCGTGTTTCCCGAGGGCAACCAGGGGCTGCGCAAGACGTTTCGCGAACGCTACCGGCTGCAGCGTTTCGGGCGGGGCGGGGTCGTCAAGCTGGCGCTTCGCACCGGCGCCCCGATCGTCCCCGTGGCGATCGTCGGCGGCGAGGAGACGTATCCGCTCCTGTGGCGGACGGAGCTGTTTGCCGACCTGCTGGGACTGCCTTTCCTGCCCGTCACTCCGACCTTTCCCTGGCTCGGGCCGTTCGGCCTGCTCCCGCTCCCCGCCCGCTGGCGCGTCGCCTTCGGGCCCCCCGTGCGCCTCGACCTGCCGCCGTCCGCCGTCGATGACCCCTCGGCCGTCAGCCGGATCAACGAGCGCGTGCGTGGCGAGGTCCAGGCGCTCCTCGGCGAGCTCCTGGGTCGCCGCCGGGGCGGGTTCTGGTAGGCTCCGTCCCGCCGCCCGTCCGCGGGCGGCGGCCGGAGGGATGAGTTGGGCATGCCACCGACCGGGAAGGACAAGGGCCACGCGTACGCCGTCACCTACGCCACGGAAGACGACTGGCCGGTGACGTCGGTCCGCCTCACGATGCGCCGTTCGCTTCCCGCCGGCGTCGCCGTGCACCCCCGCGGGGCCGCGCCGTGGTCCTCCGGCCGCATCAGCGCCCGTTCCGCCGGCACGGGCGACGGCCCGTTCGACAAGCGGTTCGGCCTGCGTGCCGAGCGGGCCGCGGACACCCGATTCCTGGGGCCCGACCTGCGCGGCGCGCTCGCCGCCGCGATCGACAGCCACCCGGGACTGTGGCTCGGCAACGACGGCCTGGTCTGCGTCGAGCGCGGCCACCTGCGCGACCCGGAGCGCGTCGGCGCCCTGCTCGACGAGCTCGTCGCGCTCGCGGCCCTCGTCCAGGCCGCGATCGATGCCGCCCCGGCCTCCGGCCGGCCGCGCGGCGAGGCCGCCCGGACCGCGGCCGCCGAGCGCGAGCGTGCCGAGCCCTCGCCCCAGCCCGCGTTCGAGGTCGCCCCGGCCGCGGCCGCCGACCCCGGGGACGTGCAGTCCTTCATCCAGGCCTGTTTCGACCGCCGCGTCGCGGCCTACGAGGTCAACCGCCGCATCCAGAAGGAGTGGACGGGGCGCCGGGTCCACGGCGGCGGCACCGTCGTGCAGCTGCTCGCGCTGGGCGGCCACGACTTCGCCTTCGCCGACCTGAAGGGCTTCCGGCTCGAGCTCCACGTCAAGGGCCCCGAGGAGATCGCGCCGCTCGTCCGCGTCCAGCTCCAGGTCGAGGAGTCGCGCCGCGACGAGCTGCGAGCGCTGGACGCCGGCCGGCGAGTCCGTTTCGACGGCCAGCTCGTCTCCGCCAACCCCCTGCTCTTCTCGGTCCAGCTCGTCGGCGCCACCGTCTCCCCCGCCCGGTAGCCCTTCCCCACCTTTGCGCCCTCTGCGTCAACTCCTCCCTTGGCGTGCTTTGCGCGAAATCCGGTCCACCTGGATTCACGCTCGCAACGCCGGGCTCAGGCTTGCGGTCCGAGGTATTCCTTGTGGTCTTCGTGGAGGGTGCCGAACACCTCGCGGAACCCCAGGAGCCCGTCCATCTCCTCGTCGATCTCCTGCGCCGTCATCTGCGCCAGCTTCCGCTTGTAGAACTCCACGGCGAAGGGGTGCATGTGCGTCTGGTACGCCAGCATGTAGTTCTCGTAGAACTTGACGAGCGGCAGCTTCGTGGGCAGGACGGCGTGGTTGAAGTCCCACAGGTCGAAGTCGTGCTCCACGAGCTGATCGCGCGACTTGTCGAACAGCTTCGTTCCGGGAATCGGCGTCAGGATGAAGTACTGCGGGCAGTCGACCTCGATCTTGACCGTGTGCTCGATGAGCTGCTCGAACTGCTCCTGGCCGAAGTCGGGGCGGAAGAACATCGAGCCCGTGCAGTTGACGTGGTTGGCCTTGAGGATCCGCAGCGCCTCGATGTTGTCCTTGACCGTCGTCGTCTTGTCCCGGTCGCCCAGCAGCTCGTCGCTCGCCTGCTCGATGCCGATGATCGTGTCCGTCAGCCCCGCCGCCGCCCACGCCTCG
>JACRCZ010000025.1 GCA_016218765.1 Deltaproteobacteria bacterium
GGCCGCCGCCGCCGCCAGGCGCCACGCCGCGCCGCCCGGCCCGCCGCGCCGCCGCCCCGCCGCGGCCAGGATGTCGAGCAGGATCCGCCAGTCCTCCCGTCCCCCGGGCGCCCCGCGCAGCACCGCGGGCGCGTGCCGCGCCGCATGGCGCACCGCGTAGGCGTACTCCAACACCGGCAGCCGATCGCATTCGAGCGGCGCGAGCGCGGGCAGGATCACGTGCGCGTGCCGCGTGGTCTCGTTCACGTACAGATCGATGGCGGCCATGAAATCGAGGCCCCCCAGCGCGCGATCGAGGCGCAAGCCGCCGGGACGAGACAGGACGGGATTGGCGGCCACCGTGAGCAGCGCGCGGACCCGGCCCGGGCCCGCCGCCTCCATCTCCGCCGCGAGCGCGGCCAGCGGCTGCTCGCCGTCCAGATCCGGCAACCCCGTCGCTCCGCTCGGCCGCCGCCCGCTGGACCCCCGCCGCCCGATGCGCTCGGCCACGCCCGCCAGGTCCACCGCCGGCAACGCGAACATCGCACCGCCCTCGCGATCCGTGTTGCCCGTGACCAGATTGAGCGCGTCGATGAGCCACGAGGCCGACGTGCCGAAGGACTGGGTCGACGTGCCCATCCGGCCGTAGCACACCGCCGGAGACGCGGCCCGGAACTCCCGCGCCAGCGCCGCGATCTCCCCCGCCGCGATCCCCACCGCCGCCGCCACGCGCTCGGGCGGGTACGCCCGCACCAGCGCCCGCAACTCCGCCTCGCCGTCGAGCAGCCCGGCGAGCGCGCCGGGAACCACCGGACCCTCGCCAAGGACGACGTGCAGCAGCGCCAGCAGCAGCAGGACGTCGCCCTCCGGTCGGATGAACAGGTGGCGATCGGCCAGCGCCGCCGTCTCCGTGCGCCGCGGATCGACGACCACGACGCGGCCCCCGCGCCGCCGGATGTCGGCAATGCGCCGCCCGCAGTCCGGCGCGGTCAGCAGGCTGCCGTTCGATACCGCCGGATTCGCGCCCAGCACCAGCAGGAACCGCGTGCGGTCGATGTCCGGCACCGGCAGCAGCGCCTGGTTGCCGTACACCAGCAGCGATGCGAGCAGGCGGGGCCACGCGTCGGTGGAGTTGGCCGAATAGACGCTCCGCGTCCCGAGCACCGCGGCGACGTAGGGCAGGGTGAGCAGCGTCGCGGCATGGTGGCCCGCCGGGTTCCCGAAGACCACGCCGATCGCGTCCCCACCGCTCGCCCCCCGCACGCGCGCCAGCCCCGCCCCGACCTCGTCGAGCGCCTCCTCCCACGAGATCTCTTCCCAGTCCCTGCCGCGCCGGCGCACCGGCCGGCGGAGGCGGTCGGGGTCCTCCTGCAGGTCGGCGTGGGCGACGACCTTGGGACAGACATGCCCGCGGCTCAACGGATCGTCCGGGTCGCCCCGGACCGACCGCACCCTCGCCCCGTCGTGCTCCACCACGATCCCGCAGCACGCATCGCACAACCCGCAATACGACAACGTCCGGCGCAGCCCGTCCACCGCCCGACCTCACCACGGGCGGCCGCACGACGCAAGCCCGCCCCGTTCGACGAGTCCGTGGCACACGCCCGGAGCGTCCCCCTGTCCGCGATCTGTGTTGATCTGTGTTCATCTGTGGTTGCCCCCTGTCCGGAATCGGGTTTGTGCCAGCAGCCCCCGCGCGTTTGCCGCACTTCACCAAGAATGGTACCTTGAGCGGAGGTCGGAGGTGCGACGGATGCTCACGAACGGATTGCGAGCGGCGGCGGCGACGGCGATCGCGCTGGCCGTCGGAGCCGTGGTCGCCGCGGCCGGCTGCGAAGATGAGAAGTGCCAGCACAGCAGCGACTGTCCGCCCGGTACGTACTGCGGTCCCAGCGGGTCCTGCATCGCCGTGCCGCCCGTGCCGGACGGCGGGGACGAGGGGTCGGCCGAGGACGGCGGCCCGGAGACGGAAGCGATCACCTGTGCGACACCCGCAGAGTGCGACGACGCCGACCCGTGCACCGCCGACACCTGCAGCCCGGACCACTTCTGCGTGTTCACTCCCGTGGTCGACGGTACCCCCTGCGCCGACGAGGAGATCTGCAACGGGGAGGAAACCTGCCAGGAAGGAACCTGCACGCCTGGAACACCGCTCGCCGACGACGCCGACTGCGACGACGGCCTGGTGTGCAACGGAACCGAGCTGGGCTGCGCGGCGGGCGTCTGCCGGCCCGGCACGCCCCCCGCGAACGGCACGAGCTGCGACGACGGCAACCCCTGCAACGGAACGGAGCGGGACTGCGACTCCGGAACCTGCCTCGAAGGCGAACCGCCGGCAGATGGGGAAGCGTGCGACGACGGACTGTACTGCAACGGCGCGGAGCACTGCCGTGCGGGCGCGTGCGTGCCGGACGCGCCCCCGTGCGAACCCCGCGTCGACAGCGGCTGCCGCTGGACCGGCTGCAACGAGGACGCCGGCCTCTGCGGGACGTTCGACGTCGACGACCTCACGCCCTGCTCGGTCGCCTCCGCCGTCTGCGGCCCGACCGGAGGCGTGTGCCTGTCCGGCGTCTGCCAGATCGGTCCGTCCCTCCTGTGCCACGACGACGAGACCCCGTGCACGACCGAGTACTGCACCCCGGACGCCGCCGGCACGGGAACGATCTGCACGTCGGTCCCGGTCGCCCGCGGCACGCCCTGCCCGGCCGACGATCCGTGCCTCGGCGCCTCGGGACGCGTCTGCATCGCCGGAACGTGCGCCCTCGGCGCCGGCGCGCCCTGCACCGACGGCAGCCTCTGCATCGCCACCTCCTGCAGCGGCGACGCCGTCTGCACCGTCGTCGATCCGCCGCCCGCGTTCCGCACGCTGGCCTGCGAAACCACCGCATCCGGCAGCAACGTGCTGAGCCGCAACGACGTGTCGGACTACGGCGTCCTGTGTCCCGGGACGTTCAACGGCGGCGAGGAAGTGCGGCAGCTCCTCGTGCCGGCCGGCACCGACGAGGTCGAGATCACCCTCACCGGCGTCGATGCCACCGGCGCGCTGACCCTGCTCGCCCTGGCCGACCCCTGCAACCCCGCCTCGTGCTACCGTTCTTCCGGGGTCGGCGTGCTCACGACGCCCGTCGCCGTCGGGTCCGAAGTCACCCTCTACTTCGTCGTCGACGCGACGACCGCGTCCCAGGGCGCCTACGGCCTCTCGGTGACCTGCCGCTAGCTCGCACTCTCACTCCCCCGCGGCGATCGAATCGACCCCCTCGCCGTCGCGGTCCGGCGACCAGTCGCCCCACACCCGCTCGACGACCTTGCAGTACCCCTCGCAGCTCCACGAGGCGTTGGAGTTGTAGTTCCAACCCAGGTGCTCCGAGTCCCCCGCACCCTGCGTCGTGATCAGGAACTTGGCCGGCAGCGCCATCATCGCGTCGGCCTGCTTCTCGGGCAACGCCGAGTCCCCCGCCTGCACGTCGGCCGGCACCCAGCCGTAGCCGGGATAGTAGACCTCCGGCCAGCGATGGAAGACGGTGTCCGTCGAGGCGTCGTCGCCGCGAACGACGATCGAACCGACGTACCGCGCCGGAATGCCCGCCGCATGGCACATCGCCAGGAAGACGAACGTGTACTCCGAACACGACCCGTTGCCGCGCTCCAACACCGCGGGCGCCACGTTCCAACCCCCCGAAAGCTCGTAGACCATGTGGTCCTGGATGTACCGCGCAATCCGCCGCACCATCCGGTACAGGTTGCGCTCGTCCCCCAACGCCTCGTCCACCGCGTCCCGGATGACCTCGTCATCGATGCGGAACTTCGAGCCGTCCTTCGTGTACCGCGCGCGGATGTCGCCCGGCACCGCCGACAGGCCGCCCACACGGTCGGGATCGATGTGCCAGCGCACCGCCCACGTCGTCAGCTCCACCGTCATCGTCACCCGCAACGACTCGTTGGGACCGAGGTCCGCGCCGCGAAAGCGCGCCGAACGCTGCCCCCAGCGGTCGGTGACGAGCTCCGCCGGCTCGGGGTCGAACCGCGGCTCGCCTGCGAACGTCTGGTTCTCGCGCTCCTCCGGCACCGCCACCCAGACGTCCGCTGCGCGCACCGTGCCCGGGCCGAAGTTGACCACCTCGTGCACGAACGTCACCGTCTCCCGCCGCGGGTCGGTCCGCACCACCGCAGGAAGCGCGCCCAGCTCCACGGCATCGACGCGGCGCTGGTCGCGGTCGGCCACGAGCAGACGGCCGTCGAGGATCGCGGCACCCACGGGGTACGGCCCCGACGACGGGAACATGTCGACGATCAGCCCGTCCCCGGGCGACACGCGGTAGATCCGGTCCTTCGTCCGATCGGCCACCCACAACCAGCCGCCGGCGCCGCCTCGCCCGGGCGCCTGCCACGCCAGGCCGAGCATCTCCGTGCCGCGGTCGCCCCCGCTCCCGGGCGCCGGCACCGACACGATCGTCGTGCCGTCGTCGCTCGCGATGCGCTGGAGCCTCGTCCCGTCCGCCAGCCATAAACCCTCGCCGTCCCAGGCGAGTCCCTGGGGCGTGTCCACGGGCGAATCGAAACGCTGCTCCACCAGGCGCGACCCGGGACTCACACCGTAGATCTTCTTCTCCTCGGAGTCCGCGACCCACAACAGCTTCCCGTCCCACGCCAGACCCTCGGGCCACGGGCCGGGAGCAGGCAGGCGGTCGCGAACCTCGCCCGTCGCCGGGTCGAGCGCGAGCAGCTCGCGCGAGCCGCGATCGACGAGCCAGAGCCGCGAGCCGTCGAACGCCATCCCGCCGGCACGCTCCGACGCGATCGAAAACGCCGCGCCCCACGGCTCGCCGTCCGCCGGCTCGGCCACCGGCGAGGCCAGGAAGGCCGCCGCGACCGACCCGGCCGCGGCGGCGACCGCCGGCACGGCGACGCCGAACAGCGGGCGCAACCGGCGCTGCGGGTCGAAGGCACGCATCGCCGCCCCCTACTGGACGCGCTTGATGATGTGGTAGCCGAACTGCGTCTCGCAGATGCCCGCCTCGTTCACGTTCAGGCGCAACGACAGCGCCTCGAACGCCGGCACGAACTGCCCGTCGGGACGGACCGGGTAGGGATCGCCGCTCTGCGCGGTGCCGGGATCCTCGGAGTAGTCGAACATCAGCGCCTGCATGTTCTGGCCGTCCCGCACCTTCTGCAACAGCTCGAGCGCCAGCCTGTCCGCCTCCGCCCGCGTGCGCTTGGCGGCACGCGGATCGGTGTTCTGCCCCGAAGTCTCCATCCAGCCGACCAGGATGTGGCGGACCTGCGCCGCCTCCGTCACCGGCTCGCGGGAAAGCACGTCCCGGGAAATGACCTCGACCGGCGGCGCGGAAGGCGGAGGCTCGGCCGGCTGCGTCGGCCCGGCGGTCGTCGCGGTCGCGCCGTTGCTCGCGGTCGTGGCTGCAAGGTCGTCACCCGATCTCGCCGGACTGTCCACGGGCGTCGAGGATGTCGTCGAGCCGCCGGACGCCGGCTCCGACTTCTTCTTGCAGCTCATCGCCGACAACAGGGCACACACCGCCACGAGCACCGCGAACCGTACGCTCATCGGTCACCTCCTCGCCGGAACCTTCCCCCGGCGGGCGCGAGAATACACCAAACCGGCGATCCACGATCCACCCGCGTGCACGATTTCGCACGCGGCGTGCGCGCTCTGCTGGACCGGCCGGCGACGACGCGGTAGGGAATCGGCGGCCGACCCTTCGACGGGCTCAGGGCAGGCGGTCGGCCCTTCGACGGGCTCAGGGCAGGCGGCCGGGGGGGGCAAGGCGGCGGAGCGATGATCAAGAGGGCGGTCGTGGTTGCCTGTCTGGCGTCCGGGCTCGTAGCGTGCGAGGGAAACGGCCCTCGCCCGCCGGCGGACGGCGCCGATGGCGAAGGGGACGACGGCGGCGCGGATGTCGCCGCGGACGACGGCCGGGACGACGACGGAGGATGGGAGTACACGGAGGAGCGCGAGCCGTGCGGCGACCGGGATCCCCTCCGCCGCGTCTACTGGGGCGACCTGCACTCCCACTCGCGCCTGTCGTTCGACGCCTACGGCTACGACCTGCGCGTGACGCCGGACGAGGTCTACGCCTTCGCCAGGGGAGGCGAGGTCCGGCTGCCGCCGCTCGACGCCGGCGGCGCGGGAACCCGCGTCGTCCGCCTCGACCGGCCGCTCGACTTCGCCGCGCTCACCGACCACCTGGACCTCGCCGGCGAGGTGCGCCTTTGCACGACGCCGGGCTCCGCCGCCTACGACACCGCCGAATGCACCGCCTTCCGCGCGGGCGGCGAGGATGCCGTGGCGGGCCTCGGCATCCTCCTCGCCGGCAGCCCGCCGCGCCGCATCGCCGCGATCTGCGGCGCGGACGGCGCGACGTGCGCGACGGCGGCGGCCGAGGTGTGGGGCGAGCTGCGCGATGCCGCCGAGGCGGCGTACGACCGCACCGCCGCGTGCACCTTCGTCTCGTTCGTGGCCTACGAGTACACGGCGACACCGATGGTCTCCAATCTGCACCGGCTCGTCGTCTTCCGCACCGCCGCCGTCCCCGGACGCCCGCCGACCGTGTTCGAACAGCCGACGCCGCCCGGGCTGTGGACCGAGCTGGCGGCGACGTGCCTCGACGCCGGGATCGGGTGCGACGCGATCTCGATCCCCCACAACAGCAACTGGAGCAACGGCCGCCTCTTCGCGCTCGACTACGGCGGCGCCGTCGCGCCCGCCGAGCAGCGCGCGGTCGCGACGCTGCGCGCACGCCTGGAGCCGATCTTCGAGATCTTCCAGCACAAGGGCAACCAGGAGTGCAGCAACGGCTTCGCCGCCGTGCCGGGCCTCCCCGACCCGACGTGCGACTTCGAGCAGATCCGCGTGCCGCCCTTCGAGGACTGCGGCGACGGCGTCGGCTCGGGCGGCGTGATCCTCCGCGGCTGCGTCTCCGCGCTCGACTTCGCACGGAACGTGCTCAAGGCCGGCATGCAGGAAGAAGAACGGCTGGGCGTCAACCCCTACCGCCTCGGGTTCCTCGCCGCGACCGACACGCACAACGGGACTCCCGGGCTCGTCGCCGAGGCCGGCTTCCCCGGCCACGTCGGCCTCGTCGATGACACCGCCCCGAAACGACTCGGCGACGGCACCGTCACCCACGACGGCCTCATCAACAACCCGGGAGGCCTGGCCGCCGTGTGGGCCGAGGAACGGAGCCGGGACGCGATCTTCGGCGCCATCCGCCGCCGCGAAACCTTCGCCACCACCGGACCCCGCATCGTCGTGCGCTTCTTCGCGGGCTGGGACTACCCCGCGAACCTCTGCGACCACGAGGACCTCCCGGCCGTCGGCTACGCTCAGGGCGTCCCGATGGGCGGCGACCTCCCGCCGTCCCCGGGCGCGGCAACCCCGCGCTTCGTCGTGCGGGTCGAGGCGGATCCCGGCACCGCGGATGCACCGGGAAACCCCCTGCAGCGCGTGCAGATCGTGAAAGGATGGATCGACGCCGACGGGACGACCCACGAGCGCGTCTTCGACGTCGCCGGCGACCCGGACGGCGCGGCGGACGTCGATCCCGCGACCTGCGAGCGGTCCGGAACCGGCCACGACTCGCTGTGCGCCGTCTGGACCGACCCCGAGTTCGACGCCTCGGCGCGCGCGTTCTGGTACGTCCGCGCCCTCGAGGTGCCCACCTGCCGCTGGAGCGCCCGCGACTGCCTCTCGCTCGACCCCGCCGACCGCCCCGCGCCGTGCACCGATCCCGCCGTGTCGCACGTGATCCGCGAGCGCGCCTGGTCCTCGCCGGTGTGGTACGTGCCCTGAGCACGCCCCTCGCAGGCTCGAAGAAGGCCTCGAACCCCTCGACGGTTGCGCCCTCGCCGCCCCCTGCGCTATGAGTCCTCCAGCACGCTGCGGGGGGCCCAGCGGTGCGGGGGGTTCGGGCAGGGTCCCGTTCCGTCGCAGCCACCCGGAGCGCTCGAAATGCGAACAACACGGTGGGGCTTTGCGGTGCTGTGGGCACTGCCTGTGCTTGCCGGCGTGGCCGCGGCATGCAACGGCGACGACCCCGGACCCGATGCGGACGCGAGCGGCGACGATGCCGTGTCCGGCGCCGACGAAGCGATCGGCGACGGCGGGGGGGAGGACGCGGCGGACGACGAAGCCGCCGACGAAGCGATCGACGACGGCGGGGGGGAGGACGCGACGGCTGACGAAGCCGATGACGACGACACGGACGACGCCGGGACGGATGAGACGACCGGCGACGAAGACGCGGACGACTCGGCGGACGACGCCGACGGCGGCCCCGACGCCGACGGCGGCGCGACGTGCCGCGTCCCGGCGGATTGCCAGGACGGGCTGTTCTGCAACGGCTACGAAGCGTGCGCGCCAGGCAGCGCCGGCGCGGACACCCGAGGGTGCGTGCCGGGCGAGCTGCCGTGCGCCGGTGCCTGCGAGGAGGCGGCGGGGCGCTGCACGCCCGGGCCGTGCGACGTGGGTCGCTGCACCTCGTCCGGCGATTGCAACGACGGCGTCACGTGCAACGGCGTGGAGAGCTGCGCCACCGACGGCACGTGCCTGCCCGGCACGCCCATCGACTGTTCGGCCCGGCCCGGCGACGTCTGCCTCGAGCCGTTCGGTCGGTGTTTCTGCCCCGTCACCGGGTGCGACGACGGCCTGTTCTGCAACGGCCTCGAGTCCTGTGGGCCCTACGGGTGCGAGCCGGGGAGCGCCCCCTGCGCGTCCGCGTCGAGCTGCAACGAGACCCTCGACGCCTGCCGGTGTTCCGGGAGCGCGGACTGCAGCGACGGCGTGTACTGCAACGGTTTCGATCTCTGCGGCCTCGATCGTCTGTGCACGACGATCCCGGTCGCGTGTCCGGTGGGCGACACCTGCATGGAAGGGCTCGACATGTGCGGCGACTGCACGGGCCCCTCCGACTGCTCCGACGGCCTGAGCTGCAACGGGAGCGAATCGTGCACGGCCGGTCGGTGCTCCCCGCCCGGCCCGTGCGGGGCACCCGATGCGGACGGGGACGGCGTCGATTCGATCGAGTTCGGCGGCCTCGACTGCGACGACACGGATCCGGCCCGCTACCCGGGGGCCGCCGAGGTCTGCGACGCCATCGGAAAGGACGAGGACTGCGATCCTCTGACCATCGGCGCTCGAGATGGCGACCGCGACGGGTTCGTCGACCACAATTGCTGCAACGGCGGCTCGTGCGGCGACGACTGCGAGGACTTCGTGCGCACGACGAATCCGGCCGCGATGGAAGAGTGCAACCTGGTCGACGACGACTGCGACACGCGTATCGACGAAGGTCTCGAGGTGACGTCCTACCGCGACCGCGACGGCGACGGCAGCGGGGACCCGGACTGCACCGAGCCGCGCTGCCTGGGGTCGGCAGGCTGGGCCCTGCTGGGCAACGACTGCGACGACACCCGTCCCGCCGTGCACCACGGGTCCCGCTCGTGCGACCCGAGCGGCTCCGGCGTGCGCGCGTGTACCGACGGGGCTTGGGGGGTCACGACGGCGTGCTCGCCGGGAACGAGCTGCCGCCCGCAGTCGGACGGCTCGGGCCTGTGCATCTGAGGCGTCGCGGCTCGGGAACGTCGCCCCCTACTTGAACAGGTCCTTGAGGTCGTCCAGGAGCTTCTTGAACTTGCCGGGCTTCTCCGGGGGGATCTCGGCCTCGATGACCTTCACGTCCTTCGGAGTGCGGCGGCGGTAGTTGCCGGCGAGGATCTCCCACACCTCGCCCGAGTGCGCCCACTCGTCCACGTGCTTCGCCCGCCAGACCGTGAAGGGGTGCGTCATCCCCGCCTGCTGCCAGTCGATGATGATCTGATCCAGCCAGTTCTCGCTGGACAGCTCCTCGACCTCCTTCGCCTGCGCCAGCAGGTGCTCCACCCGCAGCTCGGGCAGCGTCTTGGGCGAGCCCGAGGCGAGCTTGAGGTGCGTGCGCAGGCAGGTGCGGTAGTCGCGCGTCACGAGCAGCTCGGCACGGTCGGCCGTCAGCTCGGCACAGCGCTCCCACTTGCGGAACGCGAAGTACAACGCCAGCATCACCGGGCCCGCCAGCGGCGTGGCGCGCACGAGCAGCCTCCCGATGAGGTAGTACAGGATCGCCGCGGCCGTCTTGTACAGCACGTGCCCGGCCTGCATGTGCCCGACCTCGTGCGCGATGACCGCCCGCAGCTCCGCCTCGTCCAGCAGCTCGACCAGCGACGTCGTCAGGCAGAGCTGGTAGCGCTCCACGCCCGTCGTCCACGCGTTCGGCTGCGGATGCTGCACGAGGTACGTCTCGGGCACCGAGCCCAGATCCATCCGCTTCGCCGTCGACTCGACCAGGACGTGGATCGACTTCACGCGGTCGTCGCGGACCTCGAGGAAGTTCTGCTTCATCAGCAGACGGTAGGTACGGTCGAGACCGTGCTTGAGCAGGAAGCGCAGGAACGTGCCCGTGCCCGGCACCCGGCGCAGCGCCTCCAGCGCCTGCCGGTCCAGCGGGTGCTCGTAGGCCCGCGGGTCGAGCGAGGTGAGCACCTCGGCCGGGCCGAGGAACAGCTCACCCTTGCAACGGCCGCAACGCGCCCCGTCCGGGTTGCGCAGCGCCTCCTCCACGTCCAGACGGTTCCGGGTCTTGCAGTGCCGACAGCCCAGCTCTCTTTCCATGGAGCGCAACGATACCCGCGCCGCCGACGGGGAGCAACGGCCGCGGAGGGGCACCGCGCCACGGCATCTACACCACCGCGCCTCGCCACCTCTCCCGTCGACCTCCCCACCTCTCCTCGTCCGGTCTCGCCTCCGCCCTTCGGAGTTCGGCGCGCTTCCCGGAAGATGCCGACACGCTCCCCTACCTGGACAGGGGCGGTGAACGCGGTTAGGGTGGGAGCGTGCTAGCTTCCGTTCCCGACCGGGGGAAGACCGCTCGCGACCCGTCGCGAGCCGTCGCCGCGCCGCAGCGCGTTGCCGCAGTGCCGCTCGCCGTGTTCGCGGCCGTCGCTGCCTGCGCCATGGTCGCACCGCCGGCACCGGTCGAGGCGGGTGCGCCCGTCTTCTCGTCGCCGCCGCCAACGCCCCCGGGCCCGGGCAACCAGAACTCGACCACGCCCGAGCTTGCCGCCTCGGTCGGTCCCTCGCCCGACACGGCGCTCGTTCCCCCCTCCTCGCGGCCCCTGCCGCGGCCGGAGGGTTCCCCGACGCCTTCCAGCGCGCCGCCCGGCCGCATCGAACGTCCTCCCCAGCGCGTTTCCTGACGCACCGACCAACGTCGGCGCACGCGCCCCAAGGGGCCGTGCGCGCATCGGCGGCGTCGAGCCGCGGCAAGCGCTTCCGGCGCCCGACAGGGCGCCCGGGAGGCACGAAGGAGGAAGAGGAATGTCCGCATCGACCGAATCGAGCAAGGCCGAGAAGTCGAGAAAAGGGAGCACGCACCGGGAGTCCGCGGCAGCGGCCGGCGAGGCCGCCGAAAGCAGGGGCGGGGATCGGACGTCCGCCCCGATCAGGCCGTCGAACGACGGGAAGCAGCGCACATGGACGGAAGCCCACGGCGGCGGGCTCTTCATCGGCGCCATATTCGCCCTGATCGCGCTGCTCGTCGTGGTCCGCAGCGCCTGCAACTGATCCCGCACGCCGCGTTTTCCCAATTCGCGCCCGCCTCGTGTAGGCTCCCGCCCGACGAACCGGGGGAGGGAAGGGTGCGATGATGAACTGGACGGCATGGAGCGTGGCGGCGCTGCTCGTGCTGGGCGGCTCGTGCAAGAAGAAGGGCGAGGAGCGGCCGTCGAGCGTGCCGGCTCCGGCGGCCGAGGCCGGTCCGGCGGTCGGGCCGACGGCCACGACCGACGCGCAAGCACCCTCGCCCGGGACGCCGGCAGACGCCGGCGCGACGGCTCCCGTGCCGCCCGCGCCCCCGCCCGTCCTCCTGGTCACCCAGTCCCGCTTCGTGACCGAGCTGCAGCCGGACGGCACGACCAGGCAGAAGCCCGGCCCGGCGACCCTCATCGTCCTGCGCCAGGCCGGGGCCGAATGGGAGCCCGAGACCATCGAGGATCCGGACTCGAACGTGTTCCACAAGGCGATCGTCTTCGATCCCGACGGCAAGGGCCCCGCCGTGCTCACCATCGGCGCCATGGGCGCGTACCTCAAGGCGTGGCGCAAGGCCGGCGAGGAGTGGATGGCGACCACGCTGTGGCACGCGACCTTCGGCGGCGCGTTCGATCGCCTGCGGGACGTCGAGGTCGGCGACGTCACCGGCGACGGCGACCCGGAAATCGTCATCGCCACCCACGACCAGGGCGTCGTGGGCGTCCTGCGCCGGATCAACGGCACGTGGCAGGCGACCGAGCTGGACAAGCGACCGGGGATCTTCGTTCACGAGGTCGAGATCGGCGACATCGATGGCGACGGGAAGAACGAGTTCTTCACCACGCCGAGCCAGCCGAACACGTCGGGGGGCGAGCAGCAAGGCGGCGGCATCGACATGTACCGCTGGGACGGCACCACCTTCGTCCGCACCCCGGTGACGTGGTCCGACGCCGCCCACGCCAAGGAAATCCTCGTCGCCGACCTCGACCGCGACGGCAAGGCCGCCCTGTACGCCGTGCTGGAGGCGAAGACCGAGGCGGGCAAGGACTGCACCAAGGACCCGGCGATGGTCCCGCTGCGCATCGTGCTCTACGAGCCCGACGGCAACGGCGCGTTCGCGGAGCGGACGCCCGCGACGCTGCCCGACTGCATGTGCCGCTTCCTCACCTGGGGCGACGTGGACGGCGACGGGACGAGCGAGCTGATCGCCGCGACCAAGAGCGCCGGCGTGTGGCTGCTGCGGCGGCCCGAGCGGGGGGAGGGCACGGCCGAGCGGATCGACGCCGACTCGGGCGGCTTCGAGCACGCCACGCTGGTCGCCGACCTCGACGGCGACGGCGTCTCCGAAATCGTCGTCGCCGCCGACAACCAGGGCGCCCTGCGCCGCTACCGCTGGAACCCGGAGTCCAGGTCCTTCGACCGCGAGACGCTCTACGATCTCGGCACCGACCAGATCACCTGGAACGTCACCGCGGGCGCCCTGCCGTGAGGGACCAGCACCTGCCATGCGGCTGGACCTTCGGAACCGGCCCGCGACCGGCGTCGGCGCCTCCGCCGCGATGACCTGGCGCCGCCGGACGCTCCGCGAACCCCTGCCGGCATGGACGGAGCGCTTCGGCATCCGCGGCCCGCGCGCGCTGGGGCGCGACCTGTGGACCGTGCTGCGCCACGTCCCGCGCGGCGACCGCTACACCTTCGATCCCGCCAGCGCCGGACTGCTGCGCCCGGACCTCGCGCTGCCTGCCTTCGCAGGACTGCTCCCTGCCGACGGTGTCGCGCCGATCTTCAATTTCTTCGACCGCACCTCGGGCGGCGCCGAGTATCACGTGACCGTCACGCGGCGCCGCATGCGCGACTGGCGCGGCGGCCGCCTGTCCTACGACGAACACGACGGGACCGACTTCGTCTGCCCCCCAGGCTCGCCGCTCTGCGCCGCCGCCCCAGGGGTCGCCGTCGCCGTGCGCGACTGCTGGCTGCGCGGCGGCCTCACCCTGTGCATCGACCACGGCCACGGCGTCGTCACCCAGTACTCGCACCTGAGCCGCGTCCTCGCCGGCCCCGGCACCCCCGTGCGCCGCGGCGAAACTGTCGCGCTCTCCGGCCACTCCAGCCTGGACATGACCGCGTTCTTCCCCCTCGTGCCCCCGCACGTCCACTTCATGGTCTGGGTCCGCGGCCGCCCGGTCGATCCGTACCTCGCCCCGGGAGAATCCCGCACCCCGGGAACCTGGGCCCACGGCAACGACCCCCGCACCGCCCCCGGACCACTCGACGGGGACCCCCCGCCACCCCCCGCCGCCGCCCTCGCGGCCGATCCCGCCGCCATCGAACGCGCCCTGGCCGGCTGCCGCGACCCGGCCCTCCACGCCATGATCGCCGCCGCCGAGTCCGACGCGGGCCGCGCCGCCCTCCTCGAGGACAGCCTGCACCACGATCGGCCCTCGTGGAACGCCGACGCGCTCGCCACCACCGCGCGCACCCCGACCGACCCCGGCCTCGTCCGCCTCACCCTCCCGCTCGATGCCGACTCCTACCGCTCCGCCGCCCCCGCCGACGTCCCGTGGACCCGGCCGTGACCCGACGCGCACCCGGACCCACCGCGAATTGCCGCCGCCCGGCGCGGCGGCTCGGCCCGCCCCCATCGCGCAGTAGATCCCTCGACGATTGACAGATCCTCCGCCACCGCGAATACTCCGACCGTCCGACCGGGGGGAGACCGCGCGGAAGGGATGGGAACGTCTTGCTGCCGCCGCGCCTTGCGCTGATGCTGCTCCTGGCCGTCGCTCCCGCGTGCGACCGCGAAACGGACGAGGCCCGCGACGCGACCGATGCCCCGGCCGACGTCGCGGCCGAGGCCGACGACGCCACCATCGACGGAGACGCCGTCGAGGACACGCCCGGCGAAACCCTCTCGGAGGTCGATGAGCCCGCCGCGGACGCCGGCGCCGAAGACGCCGCACCCCCATGCCTCGAGCCGGAGGCCGAGTGCACCGTGGCCGCCTGCCACGCGCCGCCGTTCGGCGTGACGTGCATCGCCGGCACCGTGCGCGACGACGGTGGTACCCCGATCGGTAATCAGGTCGTGTCGGCGTGCCTCGACGGCCGCTGCTTCTCCGGCCGCAGCCGGGAGGACGGCTGGTTCGCGCTCCGCCTTCCCGGAAGCCTGTCGAACAGCCTGGGCATGCACTTCCCGTCCGATCCGCCGCGACTCGAGCCGTTCTGCCGCTTCCGCAACCTGTGCGACGGCCCGGTGCACGTGTGCGACGACCTCCGCCTGTACCCGGCGCCCACGGCCGGGACCGCGGTCCCGCTCGCCCCGCCGCCCGACTCCCCGCTGCCCGCCGACCTGCGCATCGAGGCCGACGACGGCGCCGCCCTCGTCCTCCCCGCCGGCGCGGTCGTCCTGCTGCCCATCGGCCTGCCCGACTGGATGGCGCTCACGCGCTTCCCGCTGGAGGAGTACGTGCCCTGCTTCCTCGATCCGGCACGGCTGCCGCTCGCACTGTGGGCCGTCACGCCGGGCAATTCGCAAATCATCGAGCCCGGGACGATGACCGAGCCGGTCCTGCGAGCGGCCGGGCTGGACCTGCCCAACGAGTTCGGCCTCGCACCCGGCACCGCCGTCGACGTCTACATGGTCGGCGGCGGCCACCAGGAGACCGGGCTCGAAACCGGCGAGTGGGCCCCGATGGCCACCGCGACCGTCACCGCGGACGGCACGCGCATCCACACCGACCCCGGCCAGGGCCTCGGCGATCTCACCTGGTTCGGAATCTACGCGGCCGAGTAGCTCGCAGAGCTCCCCGCTCCCGCTCTCACTCCGCCACCAGACCCTCGCCCTCCCGCAACGCGCAAATCCCCCCCAGCGCCGACGGGCCGATGAATCCGGCCGCCACCGTGCGCAGATCGTCCGCCGGCGCCCCGTCCCCGCCCGTCACGATCAGCTCGCAGCGATCGGCCAGCCACAGCTCCAGGCGCGGCGAGCCCCCCGGGTCGATGAGCACCGCGTCCACCGCGCCGACCCGCAACGACGTCCGCTCGCCCCCTCCCGGAGCCGCCGCGGCCAGCATCGCCGCGCCGGTGCCCGGCTGCAGGGTGCATTCGAGGTACCGGTCCCGCACCGCGATGCCGACCGTCAGGCCCTGCGGGCCCCGGCAGCTGCCCTCCACGACGGGCGCTCCCGCGCCCGCCGCCGGCTCCCGAGCCGCGCCCGCGGCACAGCTCCAGCCGCGAGTCGCGCTCGCCGGAAAAACGGCCGCCAGCGCCGCGACGGACAGCCCACGCAGGCCGCGATCGAGGCGCCCTCCGCCGCTCGCGGCCGCCCGGCGGAACAGCGGCGGGCACACCGTCTCCGCGGCCGGCACACGCTCCGGGACCGGCGGGTCGCGCGGCCGCGGCAACGGCAGGTCGAAGGTCTCGGCAAGCCCCCGCGCGGCCTGCATCGCCACGCACGCCCCCGCGTACCCGCCGTTGCACGCGCGCTGGAACCGCAACAACGATTGGTAGACGTCCGGCCGCACCCCGTCCCCGCGCAGGTACCGCTCGGCAAGCCCGGCGCACGCGACCAGCGATCCCAGCTCGCACGCCCGGTCCAGCAGGCGAACCCCACGCCGGCCGTCCCCGGATCCCTCGTCCCCGGCCAGAAGGCTCTCGGCCTGCAGACGGCACCCCTCGGGATGCCGCCGCTCGCAGGCCCGCCCCCACAGCGTCCGCGCCCGCGCCTCGTCCGCACCCCCGCCGGCGACGCCCGCAGCCCACAAGTCCGCCCCACGCAGGCACGCCGCGACGTCGCCCTTCCGGCACGAGGCTTCGAGCACCGCCGGATCCTCGAGCGCCGCCGGCGCCCGGGTCGCCCCGTCGTCCGCGGCATCCGCCTCCTCCCCCCCCGAGGCGGCCTCCGCGTCGGCCGGCGCGGTCGCGTCGTCGGCCGGCGCCGCCTCCGGCGCGGACCAGACATCCGCCGCGCCGGGAGGCGGCTCGGCCGGAACCGGCACCGGAGCGTCGTCGGCACGCGAGCCGCCGCGGCGCGCGCACGAGGCCGCGACGACGACCAGCGCCAGGGCCGCGGCGAGAAGGCATGCGGGGCGGATCGCGCTCCGCCCGACGCCGACCGACCGTGCCGGGGAGCAGGGCGCCGCGGCGACCTCAAGACCCGGACGGATCGTCCGCGAACAGGGCCGAGACGCGCCAGACGGCGCGGTAGAAGTCGCGCGAGCGGCGGAAGCGGTACTGCTCCTCGGAGAAGACCAGCGGCACCTCGGCGGCCGCGATGCCCGCGTTGTCCACGGGACGGATCTCGCCGTCGGCGTAGACGATCGGCCGGAACGTCTTGAAGCCGAACGTCCGCAGCCCCGGCAGGTAGGGGAAGTTCTGCGGCGAGAAATGCTTGAAGGTCACCGTGCCGTCGATGTGCCCGTCCACCGCGACCAGCGACACGCCCCCGGCCTCGTCCTCGATCCAGTCGGTGATCACCAGCAGGTGCCCGTACGGCCAGACGTAGACCGTCCCCGGACGCAACGCCGTCCGCGTCATCTCGATCGGATAGAAGTCCGACCCGTCGTCCTCCGGCAGCGTCCGCGGCGTCGCGGAGTGCACGCCGACCGTGACCCACGTCTCCAGGAAACGATTGAACCGCTCGACCGGGTCGCTCCGCCCCCGATAACGCTCCGTCAGGTTCGACCGCTCCTCGTAGCACTCGGCCCCCTGCAGCGCGTTGCGGCGGTTGCAGCGCTGGAAGCGGAACGGCAGCTCCAGCTTCCACGCAAAGTAGGCCCGCAGAACGTACGGCAGGTCGCCGCAGTCGGCCCGCGCCCGCACGGCAGTCGGGCGCGGCGCGTCGGCCGTCCCCGCGTCGTCCTCCGCCCACCCCAGCGCGCCGTACAGCACGTTGCGGTCGGGATCCCGGAACACCGCGTGCAGCCGGTGCCACCCCCCGCGGAAATTCCCCGGCGTGCGGAACAGCCGGGACACCCACACCGAGTACAGGTCCTCGAGCACGCCGCTCCACGCGCGCCGGATCGGCCACACCGCGTCGCCGTCCGCCTCGCGCTCGCGCCTCGCACCCGCCGGCAGGACACGCAACGTCGAACACCCGAGGATCGTCCCGCCCACCGGATCCCGCAGCGTCACGTCGTACTCGCCGGCCCCCAACACACCCGCGCGAAACTCGCTGCCGTACGGGCCCGGGCCCCAACGGTCGGCGGGCTCCAGCATCACGGATTCCCGCGCACCGGAGACCTCCGCCACGTACGGCGCCAACGCCTCGCGCGACACCGCCACCAGACGTACCGCCTCCCCCTCCCGCGGCTCCATCGGGAACGAGAACGTGCTCGCCCGCGCCGGAACGCCCGCGCACGTCTGCGGCGGCTCCTCCGCCAACGCGGCGGGAACCGCCGCCGCCCTTGCCGGCGCCGCCGACGCGATCACCACTCCCGCCGCCGGACGGCCCCGCACCGGCGCGGCCGGACGGCCCGGAGCATCGCGACGGACCAGCGTCGGTGCGACGCATAGGACCAGGATGAGCGAGGCGAGCCCCGCTCCGGCGCGGAGGGACAGTTTCACCCTTCCAGGGTAACCAAGGGCCCGGGGCCGCGTCACGCCCTTTTTTCGATCCCGTGACTTCTACGGGCCTGAACGGACGTTCCGCGGTCGCCGGACGCCGAAGGGCAGCAGCTCAGAACGCGGAGGGCCGCCGCCGCTCGGCGTGCCACACGCGGTACATCTCCATCTTCCGTTGCTGCGGGAACGGAGCGCGGTGGGCGCAGGGAGTGAACTCCGTCGAGCCCCGCCGCGCGCCCCAGCGCACCTCGACGCAGTCGTTCGGATTGTACGACTGCTCGAGCTCGACCACGCGCTCGACGAGCTGCCCGAGCGTCAGCGTCCAGGGCGTGCCGTCGCTCCGGACGTAGGTGATCGAAAGCTCGTCCTTGCTCCTCGTCCACTCGGCGTCCAGCTCGCTCCGGATCTGGTACGCGGACTTGCCCGCAGGGATCAGGAAGATGTCGGGATTGTCGCGGACGAAGTCCGGGAACTGCGCCAGGGCGTCGAAGGCGAGCAGCAGGCGCAGGTCGCGCGCGGGGGTCGAGTAGTCCTCCCACGGTCCCGTCGTCTCGAAGATCGCTCCCCCCTCCGGCATCTCGATCGTCGCCCACGCGTTGAGCTTCTGGTAGTCGATCCCCACCTGGACGGAGCTGACCCGCTCCTCGAGCAGCTCGATGAGCGCCTCCATCTGGGAGCGATAGGCCTTCACCGGGTCGAGCGGGACCGGGTTGAGCAGCCGGTCGACGGCCCGGTAGAACTCCGCGGCCTCGGTGAAGCCGTACTGGTCGAGCGAGCGGTTGCCGTAGTCCGGGCTGGCCGCCAGCTCGGCGTTGGTCATGAACCGCACCCGGCCGCGCTCGTAGATCGCCGGCCGGAACGCCTTGAAGCCGCCCGTGGGCAGCCGCGGCTCGAAGAAGAAGTTGGCGCGCGAGAACCGCTTGTGCGACACCGTCATGTCGGGATGCGCGTCGACCGCCAAGAGCATCCCCATCCGGTCCTCCGTCCCCGCCACCCAGCGCACCAGCACCAGCACGTGGCCGTTGGGATCCGCGTACGCCACCCCAGGACGAAGCGCCTCGCGCGACAGCGCCACGGGGTACAGATCGCTCGCCTCGTCGTCCGGCACCGTCCGGACCGTCCCCGAGTGCACCGTGTTGGCCACCGTGAGCCCGACGAAACGATTGAAGCGATCCACGACCGATGCCACGTCGTCCCACTCCGGATCGACGTTGCTCACCAGCTCCGGCTCGCAGATCGGTCCGTGGAGCCAGTCGCCGCGCAGGCACTTGCGCACCGCGAACGGCAAACCCATCTTCCACGAGAAGTAGGCCCGCAGGAAGAACGGCGTGTCCGCGCAGTCCGGCGCCAGAATCACCTCGGTCGGCGCCTTGACGTCGTCCTCGCGCAGCCCGAGATACCCGTAAAGGATGTTGCGCTTGGGGTCCCGCAACACCTGGTGCGCCGGACGCCACCCACCCTTCGCGCCGATGTCGACCAGGAACAAACGGCCGATCCACGCCGAATACAGATCCTCCATCTCGCGGCTCCAGGCCCGCGTCACCCGCCACGCCCCCGTCGCGATCGGCCGCAGCGGCACCGCCTTGTCGACCGGCACGACGTCCACCGAACCGCACGCGTGGGGATGCCGCGCGTCCGCCGAGGCCAACACGAACCGGTGCGGCCCGGCCACCGGAGCTTCCACGACCGCCGTCCAGGCGAACGGAGGCCCTCCCCATCCCACCGTCCCGGACATCTTCGCCCACCCTCCGGTCTGCTCCTGCGCCAGCGCCGCGGGCGCCAGCTCACCCTCCGTGATCGCCGTCACGCGCAGCGGCTGCCCCTCCAACGGCTGCAACGGCGAGAAGAAGAACTTCACACCGGCCACCACGGACTCCGGACACACCACCTCGACCCCACCCTCCGCGAGCGCCACCTCCTTCGGCGGCAGCTCCTTCGGCTCGACCTCCGCCGGAGCTTTCGCCGCCGCGGACTCCGCCTCCCGAGCCTCCCTCGCCGCCGCCGCCTCGTCTCCAACCGCACCGGCCGGCGCCGGCGCCGCCGCCGGCTCCGACACCTCCGGCGCTCCCGCCGCCGGTGCCGCAACCATCGCCACGTCGGGCGCCGACACCCTCTCCGCCGGATCGTCGTCCGGCCGCTGTCTCCCCGAAATGCTGCAACCCGATACGAACCCGATACACAGGACGACACCGGTCACCGGCGCGGCAAGTACCCCTCTCCCCCGCCACCCCGCGATCCGTTGCCTCCACCTCCATGCCAACATGCCGTGATTCCCTCTCTTCGTCGGACGCTCACCCACGGTGCCGTCCCCTGCGCTACGTCGCGACCCGCCTTCCAGGCCGGGCCCTCTCTCGACCCCAGTCAACCCTTGCACCCGTCGTGCCAGGGACCACCGCCCGCCGCACAATGCCCGACCGCACAGCTCCCCAGCCTGATCCAGCGACACGACTGCCAAACTTCGTCCGTCGCACATGGTGTCATTTTATCCCACATCACCGAGCCCGCGAAGAAACGAGAAGCCGGAAACACACCCCGCCGACCCGGGGATCGGTCCCCGATGTCCACCCGTGGCCTGCACGGTGGCGCCTCAACGCTCGTTTCGGCCAGCCGGACGGCTGCATCGCGCAGAGGCGCGGCGGCGCAGACATGGAACCGACTCCAATTCGGCTTCCCTGCGTCTCTGCCAGTCTGCGTCTCTGCGCGAGATCCGTTCGGGTGCAGCCGGTGGCCGGATCGTGGTTCATGGCCTGCTGGTCAGCTCGCGTTCGTCCTCCGCATCGCGGTCAGCCGCGCGAGGACCAGTTCCAGCTCGGCCGGCAGCGGAGCCTCCACCCGGAGGGGCAGGCCGTCGGGACCCGGGAACGCGATGACCGCCAGGTGGAGGAAGGTCCGGGACAGCGCGCAGGTCTCGGCCAGGAAACGGTTGGCGCGCGGATCGCCGTACCGTTCGTCACCCAGGATCGGGTGCCCGATCCTCCGCAGGTGACGCCGGATCTGGTGCCGGCGGCCCGTGACCGGGAAGACACGGACCAGGCCGTATCCGCCCACGATCCGCTCGAGCCGATAGCGGGTCTCCTCGCCGCTCCCACCCGGCGCCCCGGCCTCGCTCCGCACGCGCCCGGACTTGTGGGGCACGCCCTTGACCAGCGCCAGGTACTCCTTGTCGACCGAACCGGATTCGAAGGCGCGCCCCAGCGCTCGCAACGCGTCGCCGCGCGCGAACAGCGCGGGCCCGGAGGTGCCGACGTCCAGGCGATGGGCGGGCTGGAGCTCCTCGTCGCCTTCGGCCTGCCGCACCGCCAGCAAGAGCGACGCTTCGCCCTCGGCCTGCGGGTGCATGGGGAGGATCGCCGGCTTCGCGGCGGCCACGACGGCGCCGTACCGGCCGAGCACCGCGGGGCGCCACGGCCGCCGGGCACGCTCGACCAGCGCCACCGCTTCCACCTCGTCCGTGAGCGCGAACATGTCCACGGGCACCACGGCCGCCGGGACGAGCCCCAGGGGGAGGAGCGCGTCGAGGTCGCGGGCGAGGGTGTCGGGATCGCACGACACGTACGCCAGTCGGGCAGGCCCCGCCGTCGCCAGCGAGCGCAGCGCGCCGGCGGGGACGCCGCGGCGCGGCGGATCGAGCACGGCGCGGTCGAGCGACCCGGGGCCGAGCCCGGCGAGGAACCGCTCGACCGGCGCGCGCACCACCCGCACCTCCCGCCGCGAGAGCCGCGCCCCCGCCGCCGCGTCCTCGACCGCCGTTCCAACGGACTCGACGGCCGTCACCTCGCCGGCGAGATCCGCCAGCGCGATCGCGAAGGCTCCCGCCCCGGCGTACAGGTCGCACAGCGAGCGGGCGCGCCCCTTGGCCGGCGCCAGCCAGCCGCGCACGACATCGTGCAGCCGCGACGCCGCGGCGGGATCGGCCTGGAAGAACGCGCCGGGAGAAAGCCGGTACCGCGCGTCCCCGATCGCCTCGACCAGGTGCGGCTCGCCCAGGACGGGAACCGTCGCCCCGCCGACCGCGCGCGGCACCGGACCCTCGGCCGTCGCTCGCATGCCCACCCCGCGGACCTCGGGCCGCGCCGCGACCAGCGCCCCCGCGACGCCCTCGACCCTCCGCGGATCCGACGGCCCGTCGACCACCAGCGTCACGTGCGCGCGCGATTCGAGCGTCGACCACCGGAGGTCCACGTGCCGCACCGCCGTCGCCGTCCGTCCCAGCAGCCCGCGCAGCTCGTCGAGCACGGGCCGCAGACCCTCGTGCACGACCAGGCACCCGGGCAGATCGAGGACCTCGTGCGTCCCGGGGCGGAACAGCCCGAGCGCCGCGCGCCCGCCCGACCCGCGCGCCACCGCGAACTTCACGCGCGTGCGATAGCCCGTCGGCGACGGCGCCGGGATGCACTCCCGGACCGCGACGTCGCGCAGGGAAGGGAAGCGAGCGAGCGCCTCGGCCGTGCGCTCGCGCTTCCAGGAGAGCTGCCGCTCCGGCGCCAGCTCCAGCAGCGCGCAACCGCCGCACGGCGGCCGGTGGGGACAACGGAGGATCGAGTCGGCGGACATGGAGTGGATGTTCCTACTTCACCAGTCGCGCGGCCGCCTCGTTCTGGCGCCGCACCAGCCGCTCCTCGTCGACGAGCGCCAACCGGCCGTGCTCGACGACGACTCGGCCGCCCACCAGCACGGTGTCGGCCCGGCGGCGGCCGACGCAGAAGGCCAGGGCGCCGACGGGATCGTGCCAAGCGCCCGCGTAGGCGATGTCCTGCAGGTCGAAGACCGCCAGATCCGCGGCCAGACCGGGCGCGATCCGCCCGACATCGTCCCGCCCCAGGACCTCGGCACCGCCGCGCGAGGCGAGCCGCAGCGCGAGCCGCGCGGACATCGCACGCACCTCGCGCAGACGGTGGACCAGAAGGCACTGCCGTACCTCGGCCAGCAGGTCGGACGAGTCGTTGGACGCCGAGCCGTCGACCGCGAGGCCGACCCGCGCGCCGGCCCGCACCAGGTCGGGGATGCGCGCGATGCCGGAGCCCAGGCGCAGGTTGGACGTCGGACAGTGCGCCACGCCGGTGCGCGTGCGCCCGATCTCCGCGACCTCGTCGTCGGAGAGGTGCACCGCGTGCGCGAACCAGACGTCGGGGCCGACCCAGCCGAGGTCGCGGGCGAAGGCGAACGGCCGCTTCCCGAAACGCTCCAGACAGTACCGCTCCTCGTCCAGCGTCTCGGCCAGGTGCGTGTGCAGCGTCACCCGGTGCTCGCGCGCGAGCACCGCGGTCTCCCGCATCAGCTCGGGGCTCACGGAGAACGGCGAGCACGGCGCGAGCCCGACCCTGCACATCGCGAGCGGCGCCGGATCGTGGAACGCACGGATGAACCGCTCGCTGTCCCGCAGGATCTCGTCCTCGGGCTGCACCACGTGGTCCGGCGGCAGACCCCCCTGCGACGCCCCGACGCTCATGCTGCCGCGCGTGGGATGGAACCGGATGCCCAGCTCCCTCGCCGCCGCGACCGTCTCGTCGATCAAGGTCGACGGCTGGCCGCGCGGGAAGAGGTAGAAATGGTCCGCCGCGGTCGTGCAGCCGGAGAGCAGCAGCTCGCCCAGGCCGACCAGGGCGCCAATCCGCACCGCCTCCGGCTCCAGCCCCGCCCAGAGCGGGTAGAGCGTCGTCAGCCACTCGAACAACGTCGCGTCCTGCGCCGCCGGTACCGCCCGAAAAAGCGACTGCACCAGGTGATGGTGCGTGTTGACGAAGCCGGGCACGATGACCTTGCCCGACGCGTCGAGCACGCGCGCGCCCGCCGGCGCCGCCAGGTCGCGACCCACCGCGCGGATCGCGGCGCCCTCGACCAGCACGTCCGCGTCGCGCAGCACCGTGTCCCGGTCGTCCATCAGGGCGACGGCCAGCGCGCGCCGGAGGAGCAACGCGTCCATCGGGAACCGGTGTCGCACGGGAGGGGGCGAATGGCAAGCGGGAACGGTCAGCGAAGCGCGAGGGACGCGGCGGCGGCGCCGACGGTCGTCTGCACGATCTTCACGGTGAAACCATGGTCCAGCGTCTCGATCGCGTCGTCGCCGTCGCGACAGTGGTAGTGCGGGTTGCGGAACTCCGAGGTGTCGGTGAGCATCATCGCCGGGACGTCCAGCTCCCAGAAACCAGCGTGATCCGAACGCCGCAGGTCGGAGAGCAGCGGCGAGTTCTTCAGGATCGACGGCACCTCGAGCACGACGACCGACAGGCCGACCGCCGGCCCGTACAACGCCATCCGCTCGTGGAACGAACGCGCCAGGTCGTCGGCGATCACGGCGAGGAAATCGCCGCGGTTCTCGTTCGCGGCCAGCGCCGCCGTCTGCTCCGGGAACAGCATGTCCAGACCCGTCGGAATCGCCTGCGATTCCGGCACGTCGCTGTAGAATCCGATCATCTCGTACACGAAGTTCACCGCAAGGCTCTCCCCCGCCCCCGCCGCGCGCGCCGCGTACGCCTCCGAGCCGATCAGCCCGTCCTCCTCCTCGTCCCAGCACGCCACGACAAGTGTCCGCCGGAAACTCGCCGTCGATAACACCCGCGCGGTCTCCAAGAGCCCGGCCACGCCGCTCGCGTTGTCGTCCGCGGCCGGACAGTCCGGCACCCCGTCGTAGTGCGCCGAAACCAGCACGCGCTCGCCCGCCAGATCGCCGCCCGGCAGCACCCCGATCACGTTGACCCCCGTGCCGTAGTCGTACAACTCCACGGCGAAACCCAGCGCCGTAAACCGCGACGCGCAGAGATCCTGCACCTCCTGCCAGTGCGCCGAGCCGGGCTCGCGGGCGCCGGCAACGGAGTTGAGATCGGCAACGTAGCGCGGCTGCTCGACGCAGCCCATGAGAGCCTCCGGCGAGCCGGCGCCGCACGGCCCCACCACCGGCGGCGCATCCGCCTCGCCACCGTCCTCCTCCGCCTCGTCGCCGTCCCCCTCCTCCGGCACGTCGAGCACCGTCTCCTCGACCGCGTCCAACGGCGCCTCGGCCGGCGCGTCGGTCGCCCCGTCGGCATCGGCCAAGACGTCGTCCGCCCCCCGATCGGCCGCGTCGTCGCCGCCACCGCACGCCGCCGCGGCGCAAGAGAGGATCGCCCACCAGCCCAGGAAGCCGTTCGTCCGTCGCATGCCCCCCTCCTACCCCTCCCGGCCCGACGGTGCAAGGCGCGGCATGTCCGTTGACGCCCCGCCCGACGCTCCCTTACCCTGAAGCTCCGGTGAGCGGGGAGGCGCGGCAGGCGGCTCGCCGCTCGCGCGCAGCCGGGAAGGACGGACGATGAGCCATCGCGCATGCCCCGGCGACACCCGGGTCGGCACCGCCGCCGGTGCCGTATGAGCGTCGCCGAGATCCGCCGGACCACGGCGCCCGACGGGACCAGCCTCGCCTGGCGCTGCGAAGGACCGCCCGGAGCACCGTGGCTCGTGCTCTCCAACGGCGCGGGCTGCAGCGAGGAATACTGGACCGCCTCGTTCGTCCCCGCCGCGAGCCGCCGCCTCCGCGTCCTGTGGTGGGACTACCGCGGCCACCACGAGTCCCGGCCGTCGCCGGATCCGGCACGCTACCGGGTCGAGGATCACGCGCAGGACCTCCTGGCGCTGCTCGACGCCGCCGGCGTCGGCTCCGCCGTGTTCCTCGGCTTCAGCCTCGGCGTGCAGGTGACCCTCGAAGCCTACCGGCGCCGCCCGCGCGCGTTCCGCGCGCTCGCGCTCGTCTCCGGCAGCGCCGAGGATCCGCTGGCGACCTTCGCCGGACTGCCGGCCCTGCGGCCCGTGCTGGCGGGAATGACGGCGCTCGGCGCGCGCATCCCGCGCGTCACCGCGCACGTGCTGCGCTTCGGCATGGGCGGACCACTGGCCCTGCCCGTCGCGCGCTGGAGCCGGTTCTGCGAGTCCGAGGTGCCCGAAGGGCCGTTCCGCGCCTACCTCTCGAAGGCCGGACGCCTGCCCCCCGTCGCGTTCATGCGCACGCTGCGCCTCATGGCCGAGCACTCCGCGCGCGACGTGCTCCGCTCGGTCGACGTCCCCGCGCTGCTGATCGCCGGACTGGAGGACTCCATGACGCCCGCCGCCGTCATGGAACGGCTGCGCGACGCACTCCGCGACGCGGAGTACCTGCCCGTGCGCGGCGGACGCCACACCCTGATGATGACCCGCGGCGCCTGGGTCGCCGCCCGCCTCGTCGACTTCCTGGAGCGCCACGGCCTCCTCCCCCCATCGTGAAACCGCGCGCGGCAGGAGGAGCCCGCCGCTACTCCTTCGGCACCAGCGCCCACAGCTCCGACTCGGACAGCACGCGCACGCCCTGCCTCGCGGCCTTCTCGAGCTTGCTCTTGCCGACCTTCTCCCCGGCCACCAGATCCGTCGTCTTCTTCTTGATCGTCTCGTGCACCGCGGCGCCGGCGCCGCGAAGGATCGCATGCACGCGCTCGCGGGGCAGCGAGAGCGTGCCCGTCACGCAGAACGCCCGACCCGCCAGCGGCCCGCCGGCCGCCGCCGCCGGCGCCTCGACCGGGACGGTCGACACGCCCGCCTCGACCAGGTGCTGCAGGACGCCCCGCGTGTCGCGAGCCTGGAGGTACCCGCGCACGGCCTCCGCGATCTTCGGCCCGATCGCGTGCTCCTCGCCCAGCCGTGCGGCGACGTCGGCCGGCGCAGCCGCCAGCATCGCCCGCGCGTCGGGATACACGCCGGCAATCGTCCGCGCCACCGTGGCGCCGACGTGCGGGATGCCCAGGGCGTGGATCAGGCGATCGAAGGAACGCCCCGTCTTCGAGCCCTGCACGGCCTCGATCAGGTTCTGCGCCGAACGCTCGGCCATCCGCTCCAGCGACGCCACGTCCTGCGCCCGCAGGGCGTAGAGATCGGCCGGCTCGCGCACCCAGCCCTTCTCGACGAGCTGGTCCACGACGACGGGACCGAGATGATCGATGTCCATCGCCGCGCGGCCGGAGAAGTGCAGGATGGCCGCCCGCCGCTGCGCCGGGCAGGCGGGATTCGTGCACCGCCGCGCCGCCTCGCCCTCCACCCGCACCGCCTCGGCCCCGCAGACCGGACAGCGCTCCGGCATCCGCCACCGCGGCAGGTCGCCGGCGCGCTCCCCGTGCAGCGCCTCCACCACCTGCGGGATGATGTCGCCGGCCTTCTCCACGACGACCCGATCCCCGACCCGCACGTCCCTCTCGCGAATGAGGTCCTCGTTGTGCAACGACGCCTGCGAGACCACCGTGCCCGCAAGACGCACCGGCTCCAGCGTCGCCACGGGCGTGAGCACGCCCGTCCGGCCGACCTGCACGCGTATGTCGAGCAGCCGCGTCGTCGCCCGCTCGGCCGCGAACTTGTAGGCGACGGCCCAGCGCGGAGCGCGCGCCGTGCGGCCCAGCCGCTCGCGCAGCTCGTAGTCGTCCACCTTCACCACCGCCCCGTCAATCTCGTACGGCAGGTCGCGACGGGCCTCCGCCGTCTCGACCAGCCGCGCCCACGCCTCGTCGATCGTCGCACAGCGGTGCAGCCGCCGCTGCCGCGGCACGCGGAACCGATCCAGCCACTCCAGCGCCGCCGAGTGCGTCGCGGGCCGCGACGTCCCCGCCAGCACCTCCCAGACCGCCAGACGCAACGGCCGCTCCGCCGTCTGCCGCGGGTCGAGCAGCCGAAGCGACCCGGCAGCGGCGTTGCGCGGGTTGGCGAACTCGGGCTCCCCCGCCGCACGCTTGGTCTCGTTCACCACCGCCAGATCCGCGGCGTGGATGTAGACCTCGCCCCGCAACACCAGCTCGCCCGCATGCTCGATGAGCAACGGCACCATCCGGATCGTGCGCAGGTTCTCCGTGACGTCCTCGCCGACCTCTCCCCCGCCGCGCGTCGAGGCCAGCTCGAGCCGCCCGTCGCGGTACGTCAGCTCGACCGACACACCGTCGATCTTCGGCTCCACCACGTACGCCGGCACCGCCCCCGCCGGGAGCAGCTCGCGGACGCGCCGGTCGAACTCCCGCACGCCCTCCTCCGTGGTCGCCTTCTCCAGCGAGAGCATCGGACGGCCGTGCGGCACCGGCCGCAATCCCTCGCGTACCGCACCCGGCACCCGGCGCGTGGGCGACGCCGGGTCCACCCAGTCCGGATGCGCCGCCTCGAGGGCAACCAGCTCGTCGTACAGCCGGTCGTAGTCCCGGTCCGCGATCTCCGGCGCGTCCAGCACGTAGTACAGGTAGTCGTGCCGCCCGATCTCCAGGATCAGCTCCCGGTACCGCTCCCGTTTCCGCTCCATCGCCGGCTCCCGACCGCCGCTCCTACGGCGCCAGATACGTCTGCTTCATGCCCCAGACCAGGACGGCGATCCCGGCCAGCGCCAACGCCACGATCAGGCACATCACCGCGATGCGCCACAACCCGGAGGCATCGGGCCGCCCCACCCGATCGTAGATCGACCCCCGCTCCCGCGACTCGCCCGCCGGCGCTCCCGCGGCCGCCGCGACCGCCACGGCCCGACGGCGCCGCGCGTCCCGCAGCGAGACCGTGACCACGTACGCCGCCAGCCCCGCCAGCGCGACGGCGAAGGCGCCGATCCCCCACGCCATCGTCGACTTCACGCTCTCCCGCAGCTCCTCGACCCGCGCCGCATCCCCGGGATGACTGTCGAACAGCGTCCCCTGCGCGTACCAGATCGAGTCGTTGCGCCCGAGCGCGTATCGCCCCAGCCGCTCCCGCTCCGTCGGGGCGAGCGACGCCACCACCGCCCGCACCGCCTCGACCCACGCGCGCTCGTCGCCGCGCCATTCGACCGCGCCCAGCAGCGCCTCCGTCTCGGCCGGGCTCGGCGCCAGCTCCCCCTCCGCCGGCGCCTCGCGACCGACCCAGACGTGCCGCCCGACCACGCTGTCCTTCGTCTCGCCGGGCCGGTGGAGCTGCGCGAAGACCAGGCCGTCGGGCAGCGAGAAGGCGGTGAACTCGAGCGGCGCGCCGGGCGACTCGCCGATCGCCAGCCGCAACAGGTTCCCGCCGCGGTAGACCTCCGCCCACAACGGGGTCGGATGCGGGCTCGGCCGGGCCAGCGTCAGCACCAGGGGGTCGCCCCGGCGCAGGAACGGCCGGTCCCTCGTCTCGAGAGGGGACGACGCGACCCGCAGCGGACCGACGACCGGACGGAAGGGGACTTCGAACAGCGCCGCGGTCGCCAGCACCTCCTCCGGCAGGAGCCCGACCGAGACCTCCAAGGGGTCCATCGCGGGGTAGGGCACGGTCGAGATCGCGAGCCGATACTCGAAGGTCTCGGACCGCAGCGCGAAACCGGCCAGACCCGCCGCGTCCGTCTCGACCCGCGGCGGCGGCACGCCGGAGCTCGCCGGACCACACCCGCCGCCGAGGAGGCACGCCTCGCCCGCGTCCGCACCCGACGGCACCGGCTCCGGCGGCTCGTCGCCGAGCCACAACAGGTACAGCGCACCGCGCCACGGACGGCCGTCCGCGCCGCGGGCCCGCGCGAGGAGGGCCGAGGTCCAGCCGCGGACAATCCCGCCGTCGAACGGGACCAGGTCGACGACGACGCCCGAGTCGCCCAGCGGGAAGGCGGCGGCGCGCCCGTTCTCCCGACGCTCGGCCGGCGCCCCCCCGTCCCGACGGAACGGGACCCGGAAGGCGAACGAGGCCGACTTCCCGCCGGCGCGCAGCTCGAGCCGGACCGTGTGGGTCCCGGCGGGGACCTCCGGGACCTCGACGTTCAGCGCGATGTCGCCCGGCCGGGGGGCGTTGCCGCCTTCGCCCAGGAGCAGGCAGGAGTCCGGCGGTCGGCCGTCCGGGGATGAGGAGTCGGGGCAGACCTCGAGGCGAACGTGCTCGATGCGGACCGGGTGCGGGAGACCGAAGTCGTCCATCTCCGCGTAACCGACGCGCAGCGACGTCGGAAGGCCGGGGGCCAGCAGGGTGGGACCCTCGACGCGCACCGAGCGGGCGACACCGAAGCCGTGGGCGAAGATCGCGGCGGCGGTGAGCAGAGCGACGACGAGCGGGATGCCCGCGATGGCCGCGATGCGCACGCGGCGGTCGTCGAGCAGTCGGCGGACAGGCGTGTCCGGCGGCAGCGCCGCCTGCTCCTCGGGCGAGAGGCCGTCCCCGGGCGCCTCCGGCGCCAGGCCGGCCTCGTCGTCCCCTAGTTCACCCATCGGCCACCTCCGCCGTCGCCGCCGCCCTTGCGCTCGAAACGCACGACCCGCGGGTCGCTCGGCGGCGGGCGGCGCCGCCAGCGCGACGGGCGCCACCAGCCCTTGACCAGCACGAACCCCGCGGCCATGCCGCCCAGGTGCGCGGCGACGCTGATTCCGGGCTTCCGCATCACCCAGTCCAGGAGCACGAACGCCAGCACGAGCAGGAGCATGGTCCGGGCACGCATCGGCAAGAGCCCGAAGAGGAAGACCGGCGCGTCCGCGTAGATGATGCCGAACGCCGTGGCCACGGCGAGCACGGCGCCGGAACAACCGATCGTCGGCTGAAAGGGGTAGTAGTACCAGCCGACCGCCGTCACGGTCAGCCCGGCCACGGCCCCCGTGATGAGGAAGAAGCGCAGGAAGGCCCACGAGCCCCAGCGGCGCTCGAGAAACCCGCCGAACATGTAGAGCATGAAGAGGTTGAACACGATGTGCAGGGGGGAAGACGGGTCGTGCAGCCACATGTAGGAGAGGACCTGCCAGGCCCAGCCGCGCCCGACGACGTCCGCCGGCAGGAGCCACAACGCGCCGATCCAACGCGGATCCTCCAGCCAGTTGAGCGCGATCAGCTCCAGCGCGTAGACGCCCACGATGGAGATGATCAACGCCTTCACCGCCGGCGTGAGCATGCCGCCGAACATCGAACGGCCGCGGGGCTGGGAAGGATCGATCATCGCTTGCGACGCCTAGCGCCCCGTCGTGAGCAGCGAGGAGGGCGCGAAGGCCAGCATCGCCTTGAGATCCTCGTCCGTGAACCGGATCTGCGCGCCGATGAAGAAGTCGCGGTCCACGTTCAACACGTCGTCCGCGCCACCGACGATGTACAGGCCGCGCACGAACTCCAGCGCGGCGAGAAACTTGAGCCGCGGGTAGACGTCGGTGCCGATGGCGAACGCGTCCATCGAGATCTGCAGGGCATCGTCCAGGAAGTGCAGATCAACGCCCACCCCGCCCGTGGACTCCTTGATGCCGAAACGGAACGTCGCGAAGCTGATGCGCCGCGCGAACATCAGGCTGAAACGCAACGCCTCCCCGCGCACCGTCTCCAGCTCGCGCACGTAGAACGGATCGTCCGTCGACGTCGTCGTGCGCTCGACCGTCGACACCGACCCGCGCGGGTCGTCGATCACCTCGATGAGGTAGTACTTGTCCTCCTTGGGCTGCAGCCGCAGCGCGATGTACGTCTTCAACGTGTTGGCGAAGAAGTTGTACTCGCTGCGCAGCTCGACGATGGTCTGCAGCCGCGTCAGCGAGCCGATGAAGTCGCCCGCGTCCGTCACCACCTCGTGGGCCTCGGTCACGAACCCCTCGACCTCGTCGATCACCGTGTCGTCCGTGATCAGCCGCCCCAGTGTCCCCTGACCCGCCGCCACACCCTCCGTCGTCTCCTCGACCGTCGCCAGCGTGCGGTCCAGCCGCTGCAAGGCGGATTCGAGCGTGTCCATGCTGCGACGCAGGCTGGCCGCCCCCTCGCCCACCGTCTCGCGGTTGCCCGACACGATGTCGCGGATCTCGGAGGTGATCCCGTGGATGTCGTCGAGGATGGCGTCGACGTCCGGCCCGGCCCGCGCCGTGATCCGTTCCACGTTGCTGATCGCAGTCGTCACCACCTGCGCGTTGCTGTCGACCAGCGTCTTGACCGAATCCGTCACGTGCTCGATGTTGTCCAGCACCTGCTGGATCTGCTGCTGCCCCTCCTCCGTGCCGAAGATCGCCGCCGCCCGATGGCTCACCAGCCGCACGTCATCGACGACGTCCGCGACGCCCTCCGAGATGCGCTGCAGCTCGACCGCCATGCTCCCCGCACGCTGCACCACCTGGTCGATGCTCGTCGACTGGATCACGTTCTCGATCCGGCCGCCATCGGGGATGAAACAAGCTCCGCCGGCCCGTGACTGCGACCGGCACAGCCTGCAGCACTCCAGTCCCGCGTTCTCCGGCTTCTCGCACCGCTCGTCCGTCCCCCGCGTCAGGCTCACGTTGTACTCGCCCAGAAGGCTCGTCGCCTCCTTGGCCAGCGTCGCGTCGCAGAACAGCGTCACGTCGGTACGGATGCGCAGGTTCACCCGCGCCTTGCCGCCCTGCAGCGACAACGACTCGATCGAACCCACCGAAATGCCCGCCATCAGCACCCGGGAACGCGACACCAGCCCGCGCGCATCGTCGATCAACGCCCACGCCCCGTAACCACCCTCCACGCGGTACTGCGTCACGAAGCTGATCGCGAAGTACAACCCGACCGCCGCACCGACGGTGAGGATCCCGACCGTGACCGCGCTACGCAGGACACGCATGACCGCTCACACCGCCCCCTGCGGGTGCGGGCCCGTGACCCGGACACACATCGCGCAAGACCCTAGCACAGAACAAGGACGGGAGGGGTCGGGCGAAGCCGGCGCCTACCGCCGCTTCGCCTCCTCCGCGCGCACCTCGCGACCCCCGAACCGCAGCCCGGACAACGCGCCGATCGCATCCGCCACCCGCTCCACGGGCACGCACACGACCGTCGACCGCTCGCGCACGTCGACCGGACCGAAATCGGACGAGCGCAGCGCCAGCCGGCCCTGCAGCCACTGCCCCAGGAAATCGCCGTCCACCCCGTCCTCCAGACCCACCGTGAGGAACAGGTTGCGCATCTCCTTGCCCCCGGCACTGCGCGAGGACAGGAAGTCCTCCGGACGCGGCCGCTCCTCGGACTCGCGCGCCGGCGCCGGCGCCGCATCCTCGTCGTCCGCCGCGTCACGCGGCGCGCTCGCCCGCGGACCAGCGGCCGGCGCGCCGGGACCGTCGCCCCCGCCTCCGCCCCGTCGCCTCCGCCGGCCGCGGCGCGGCTCGGAACCTTCGTCCCTGCCGGCCTCCGCCCTCGCGGCGGCAGCC
>JACRCZ010000028.1 GCA_016218765.1 Deltaproteobacteria bacterium
GATGGAGATCCCCTCGTCGGTCGTCGGACCGGACCTCGTGGTGAAGAAGGCGCCGCCCGCGCCGCGCGCGCCCGAGGTGTCCGAGCCGGACACGGCGACGACGGAGGCACCGCCGATGCCGGTGCCGGCCGCCGCGATGCCGGTCGTCGTCCGCAAGGTCCCGCGGCCGATGGAGGAGGAGCGCGACCTGCCCCCGACGGAGGCCTGGACTCCGCGGCGGGAGCCCGAGGGGCCGCCGCCGGCGCCGCGGCCCGGCGCGATGCAGGCGCCGCCGCTCTTCGACGACAGCTACAAGCTGTTCAAGGCGGACGAGCTGGAGAAGCTGCCGCCGCCGCTCCCGCCGGCCGGGGAGGCCGCCCCGCCCGACCGGTCGATGGATCTCATCTGGTGGTCGCTGGCCGTCGCAGGGCTGCTCGTGCTGGTCGCCCTGCTGATCACCTTCCGGTGAGCGACTTCCGTCCGGGCGCCTGCCTATCCGGCGACCTTCTCGATGAGGGACGTGAGCTTGTCGCGGGGGATCAGGCCGACGGACTGCGCGGCGACCTGGCCGTCCTTGAACAGGAGCAGCGTCGGCACGCCGCGGATCTGGTACTTCGTCGCGGTCTTGGGGCACTCGTCGACGTCGACCTTGCCGACCTTCACCCGCCCCGCGAACTTCCCGGCGGCTTCCTCGACCAGCGGCGCGAGCGCGCGGCAGGGGCCGCACCAGGTCGCCGTGAAATCCACGAGCACCGGGACGCTGGACTTGAGCACTTCCGTCTCGAAGTCCGCATCGCTGAAGTGCAGCACGTGCATCGCGTCGCCCATGATCTGCTCCCTTTCCTCCCCTTGGCCGCGAAGCTAGGCCGCGCCACCTCGGATGTCAATCGCGGCCCGCGCTTTCTCCCCCTCCTCGCCGGCTGCCTCGCCGTCCTCGCCGCCGCGTCGCCGGCCGTCGCGGGCCCACGGTACGAGATCGAAGCCACCCTGCGCCCCGACGAGTCGGTCATCGAGGGCACGGCGACCCTCGACCCCGGGCCCGACGGCGCCCCCGCCGCCCCGCCGCTCCTCCTGCTCTACCCGCAGCGCTTCGCCGCGAGACCGCCCGAGTTCGACGAGCGGCGGGCGCGGTGGATCTACCCCGGCGGCTTCGACCCGGGCTCCCTGACGATCACCTCGTGCCGCACCGCCTCCGGCGCCCCCTGCGACGTCGCGCTCTCCCCGGACGGGACGACCGCGACCGTCGCGACTCCGGAGGAAGAGGACGGACCCGTCACCGTCGGCTTCCGCACCCGCGTGCCGGAGCGGTTCGGGGCGTTCGGCCGCGACGGCGACCAGCTCGTCCTCGGCGGCGGATGGCACCCGCTCCTCGCCGCGCGCGATCCCGCCGGCGCGTTCGATGCCGCCCTGCCGGTCGAGCGCGCCGACTACGCGGTGACGCTCCACCTGGGTCCGGGCTGGAGCGCGATCGTCGATGGGCTCGGACCGTATGCCTGCGGCGAGGACGCCGCGGCGGGCTGCCGGGTGGAGCATTCGAGCGCCGCGGCCGAGCCGCCGTCGATCGTCGCGGCACCGGCGTGGCACGAACGCTCGGTCCTCGCCGCCGGCGTGCGCGTCCGGGTCCTCTCGACCGAGTCGACGCGGCCCCCGGCGACGTACGCCGTCGACGCCGGCCGCGGGCTCGACCCGGCCTCCGTCCCCGACCTGTGGTCGGTCGACCGCACGGGCTGGATGCTCGACGTCCTGGCGGACGCGCTGCGGGTCCTGGACGAGGAAGCCCTGCTGCCGCCGGAGGATCGGCGCGCCGGCGAGGTGACGTTGATCGTCGCGCCGCTGCGGCTGGAGCCCACCCTGGGCATCTCGGGCGCCGTGCTGGTCTCGGACCAGGCCTACGAGCTGTTCCCGATCGAGCCGTTCTTCCGCTTCCTGGACGCCGAGATCGCCCGCGCCGTGACCGCCGAGCTGGCGCGCGGCGCGCTGCCGCGCCTTCCGCTGGCGGAGGCGCGCTGGACGGCGGAGCTCATCGCGGCCGGGGCCGTGGAACGGCTGGCCGAGACGGCAGGGGAGGGCGGCCGCCGCGCCGAGGAGTGGCTCAAGTACGGCGCCTTCCTGCCGGTGATCGACCAGATGATCTACGCGCCGACGATGCAGTTCCGCGACACGTACTACGCGGCGGTCGAGGAGACCGACTCGCTGCACGACGAGGTCTGGCGCTTCAACACCGACCTGCCGCGGGGACGGCGGCTCTGGGCGAAGCTGCGCGATCGATTGGGCGCGACCGACGCCCTGGCCGCGGCACGCGAGATCCTCGCCTCGGGCGAGACGCTGGAAGCGGCCGCCGCGCGCGCCGCGGACGCCGACCTCGCCGACTTCCGCACCGGATGGCTCGGCCGCTATCCCGCCATCAACCTCCGCCTGGGCGAGTGGGGCAGCGAACGGCTGGCCGACGGGACGTGGCGGACGACGATCGCGCTGTCACGCGAGGGCGACCCGGACGCGCGGGAGTTCGTGACCGTGCGCGTGGAGCTGGAGGACGGCACGACGCGCGACGAGGTTTGGGACGCGCGCGAGCCGGAGGGCGAGATCGCGTTCACGGCCGCCGCGCCGGCGTCGTCCGTCGAGCTGGATCCCGAGTCGCGGGTGGTGCAGGACCCGGCGCTCGTGGAGGAGAACCCGCGGGCGGACGACGTCTCGTCGCTGGCCTGGCGGTTGCCGGTGTTCGACCGGTTCCATCTCAGCCTCGACCTGACGACCATCGCGAACTCGGAGATCGATGTCGAGTTCACGATGCGGCGGCGGTACGACCTGCACCAGTTCTTCCGCGCGCGGTTCACGCGCGAGCCGCGCGGCATCGGCGGCAACATCGGCTACCGCTACGGCTTCGGCCCGCCGCGGGACATGAACCGGCCGTCCTGGTTCGCCGGGGGCTGGGTCGAGGTCTTCCGCCACGACGAGGAGTTCGCGGTCGGCGACGACGGCGGCACGGGAAGCCCGACGACGATGGAGCTCGGCGCCGTCGTCGGGCACGACGATCGCTGGTTCGACCTGGACCCCGCGGACGGGTGGTACGTCGGTCTGTCGGCGAGCGGCTCGTTCCCGATCGACCCGGCCGGGGCGGCACGGCCGTGGACGGTGCGCGGCGCCGGCCGCGGGTACTACCTCTGGTCCCCCGCTCCCGGCCACACGCTGGCGGTGTTCGGCGGCTTCGGCGTGACGTTCGGCGAGCCCGTCGCGTCGCAGTACGAGGCGCTGGGCGACCGGCTGCTGCTGGCGGCGATCGATCCCGACGAGGGGCTCGGCCGGGCGAAGCTGTACCTGGTAGGCGAGTACCGGCACCTCTTCTCCTGGGACCTGGACGCGAACCTGTTCCACCTCGCGTGGCTGCGGGGCTTGCAGGGCGTCCTGACGGTGGGGCTGGGGACGACGACCGAGCGCGATTCCTTCGACGGCATGTTCGGGCTGGAGCGCCTGTTCTTCGAATTCGGCTACGGCTTGCGCGCGTTCCTGGACTACGCCGGCGTCCAGACGGGCCTCATCGCGCTCGATCTCGCCGTGCCCCTGGGCTTCATCGACGGCCGGTTCGGCTTCCTCGACCGGATCCGGATCGACCCGGAGGACAGGGACACCTGGCGCCCGCGCTCCTCCCTCTTCGGCATCCCCTTCCGCCTGCACCTGGCGTTCAACCAGACGTTCTAGCTTCCAGCGCCTCCAGGACGCGCCGCCACCCGGACGGGTGGATGAGATAGCCGTAGTGCGTGAAGCCGGGAAGCTCGACGTTCTCCGCGCCGTCGACGGCGCAGGACTGGGCGGGCAGGACGATGACGTCGGCGGCGCTCCACAGCGCCACGAGGCGCGGCCAGGCGGGCGGACCGGGCCACGGAAGCTGCCTCGCCAGTCGCGCCACGACCTCGGAGTCCGGGCGCAGCTCCAGGCTGCTGGCCGTGTTGCCGTAGCGCGCGAGGTGGCTGCCGCCGTGCGGCGCCGCCATCGTCACCAGCACGGCGACCCGCGCGCGGAGCCGCTCGTCCTCCAGCGCGAGACGCGCGGCCAGGCCGCCCATGCTGTGGGTGACCACGTCGACCTTCGTGTCGGCGGGCAGGCCGTTGGCCTCGACGACGGCGTCCAGGTACGCCGCCAGTCGCGGCGCCATCGCCGCCAGCGACGGCGTGTCGCCCAGCGGGGCCGCGTAGGTCCGCGAGCGGCCGTGGAGCTTGAAGAACAGCCGCATCGGCAGGAAGTTCCCCGGGCCGCCGCCCAGGCCGTGCACGAAAACCACCGGCCGATGCCCGTCGTCGGGCAGGGGTTCCGGCGTGGGAGCGCCTCGTGCGAGCATCGTGAGGCCCACGAGCGGAAGCTGCGCGAGGTGCTGTCTCAGGTCGGGATCGACGGCGTGGTAGGCCGCCGCGACGGACCGGCCGACCCACACGCCCGCGGCGGCCAGGGCGCGCCCGACCGCCGACGCGGCACGCGCCGCCTGGTTCCCCTCCGCCGCAGGTTCTCCCGCCACGGTCCGGCAGTCCAGCACGTTTCCGGCGGCCGCACAATGACGGCGCGGCCGCAGGGTGGCTCACACGAGCCCGGTTCCGGACAGGACAGGGAAACCACAGATGGACACAGATGAACACAGATTCCGGACAAGGGGACGAGCCGGACCTGTGCTACGCACCCCTTGCCGCCCGCCCCGATGCTCGCGGAATCGAGTCCGTGCGTTCATCCTTGACGCACGCAGCGGTGCGGTGAGACCATCTGCTCCCAGAGCCGGTGAGGATGACGATGCGGCCGAGGGTGCTCGGAGTCGTCTCAGACCGACGCAGCGGCGATGCTGCGAGGGAGTTGTGTAGCCGAGCGGCCCTGCCGTCGCGCGTCGACGGCTTCATCGCCTCCGTCCCCCCCCCC
>JACRCZ010000031.1 GCA_016218765.1 Deltaproteobacteria bacterium
ACATCTTCCGCTTCACGCAGGCCGGCTCGGAGGTGAGCGCCCTGCTCGGGCGCATCCCGAGCGCCGTCGGATATCAGCCCACGTTGTCGACCGACATGGGCGAGCTGCAGGAGCGCATCACCTCGACCAAGAAGGGCTCCATCACCTCCGTCCAGGCGATCTACGTCCCCGCCGACGACCTCACCGATCCGGCGCCGGCGACGACCTTCTCGCACCTGGACGCCACGACGGTCCTCTCGCGCCGCATCTCCGAGATGGGCATCTATCCCGCCGTCGACCCGCTCGACTCCACCTCCACCCTGCTCGACCCGCGGGTCATCGGCCAGGAGCACTACGACGTCGCCCGCCGCACGCAGGTCGTGCTCCAGCGCTACAAGGACCTGCAGGACATCATCGCCATCCTGGGCATGGACGAGCTGTCCGAGGACGACAAGCTCACGGTTTCCCGCGCGCGCAAGATCCAGCGCTTCCTGTCGCAGCCGTTCCACGTCGCCGAGCAGTTCACCGGCCTGGCCGGCAAGTTCGTTCCCGTCTCCGACACCATCTCCTCCTTCAAGCGCATTCTCGACGGCGAGCTGGACGACATTCCCGAGCAGGCCTTCCACATGGTCGGCGCCATCTCCGAGGCGCTGGAGAAGGCGAAGAAGATGGCGAGCGAGAGCTAGGAAACGATGCCGATCACTATTGAAATTGTAACGCCCACCCAGCTCGTGCTGCGCAAGACGGTCGACTCGTTCACCGGGCCGGGCGAGATCGGCGAGTTCGGCGTCCTGGCCGGTCACCGCCCGCTGCTCGCCTCGCTCCGTGCCGGCGTCGTGCGCTACGCCGAGGGCGGCTCGGAACACCGGCTCGCCATCGGCCCCGGCTTCGCCGAGCTGGACAACGACCGCATCATCGTGCTCACCGAGAAGGCTCTCGATCCGGCGAAGCTGCCGACCGCCGAGGATCGCCAGGCGGAGATCGCCTCGGCCGAGGCCGATCGCGAGCGCCAGGACGCCGCCCTGCGCGCCTGGTCCGGACCCGTCTCCGCCTCCGAGTTCCAGGAGGCGCAGCTCGCCGTGGAGTGGGCCCAGGCCCGCCTCTCCGTCCTCCGCTCCTGAATCCGTCGAGCGTTTCCGGTTGCCGATTTCCGGTTGCCGGCTGCCTGTCTCCTCCGTCGCTTGCAGACCGGTCGGTGCGCTACGTCTCCCGCACCGCCTTGGCGACCGTCCGCCCCTGCTCTTCGCACGCGGCCAGGGCGGCGGCATCCGGCTGCCACTTGGCCAGCACGCTCTTGGCCACCACGGGAATCTTGCAGCGGCCCAGGTGCTCCTCGATCGCCTTGGTCGACTCGCCGCTCCAGCCGTACGAGCCGAACGCGGCGCCGACCTTGTTCTGGAACTTGAGGCCGCGCAGGTCCTCCAGGATCGGCGTGATCGTCGGCAGGACGCCGTTGTTCAGGGTCGGCGAGCCGATGACGACGGCGCGCGAGCGGAAGATCTCCGTCAACACGTCGTTGCGGTCCGACACGGACATGTGGAACATGCGGTACGGGACGCCGCCCTCGAGCAGTCCCCGGCCGACCGCCTCGGCCATCTTCCTCGTCGCGTCCCACATCGTGTCGTAGATCACGACCGCCTGCGGCTCCGGCTTCTGCGCCGCCCATTCCTGGTACTTGCGCACGATCTGGAGCGGGTCCTTGCGCCAGATGACGCCGTGGCTGGGTGCGATCATGTCCACGGGCAGGCCCAGCGCCAGGACCTCCTCGATCTTCTTCTGCACGAGCTTGCTGAACGGCGTCAGGATGTTCGCGTAGTACTTGAGCGCTTCCTCGTGGAGCGCCCGTTCGTCCACCTGATCGTTGAAGCGGTGGGCCGTCGCGTAGTGCTGGCCGAAGGCGTCGTTGGGCAGGAGCAGGTTCCGCGCGGTGTAGTAGGTGAACATGCTGTCGGGCCAGTGCAGCATGGGCGCCTCGACGAAGGCCAGCTTGCCCTCGCCCAGCGGCAGCGTGTCGCCGGTCTTCACGGCCCGGAGCTTCCACGGCTGGTGGTGGTGTCCCGGCACGGTCTCCATGCCGCGCGGCGAGACGAGCAGCTCGGCCCGCGGGGCGACGCGCATCACCGCCGGCAGCGAGCCGGCGTGATCGACCTCGGCGTGGTTGGTCACGACGTAATCGATCCGCGCCGGGTCGACGACCTGCCGGATGTTCTCCACGAGCTGCTCGGCGAACGGCGTCCAGACCGTGTCCACCAGCGCGACCTTCTCGTCGACGATGAGGTAGGCGTTGTACGAGGATCCGCGGTGCGTCGACAGCTCGTGCCCGTGGAAGTGCCGCAGGTCCCAGTCCACCACCCCGACCCAGTACACCCCCTTCGCGATTTCGGTGACCGTTGCCATCGTCTCTCCCTTCCTTGCCCCGCAGGTTCCCGGTCGGGCGCATGCTGCGGATGCAGGGAGGAGATGTCAACCGGTCGGACGACCGCTACGGCACGGCCGCCGGAGAAAGCCGGACTTCGACCGACGCGCGGGGGAGCGCCGGGATCTCCACGGCGCCGGTCGCCTGCGCGCCGCCGGGAAGCTCCGCGGCGACCTCCGCCGAGGAGCCGGGAAGGACCAGGAACGTCGCGACGCCGTCGGCGCCCGCCTGCGCGACGCCCTCCCCGCCCGCGGCGACGGTGCCGGAGCCATCCGACGCGCGCCAGCGCTCGCCGATCGCCTTCCAGTGCGCCGCGCGGTACAGCTCGGGACCCTCGGGCGCGATGGCCAGCCACGACCGGTCCGCCGCCGGATCCGTGTCGGCACCCGACGGCCGGCGCCGCAGGCGGACCGTCGCGCCCGCGGCCGGCTGTCCCGCCGCATCGACCGCCACCGCCCTGACGACCGCGAATCCGTCCGCCGGCGCCGACTCGACCTCCCGCGCCGCCAGCGCCTCGACCAGGGCCGCGAAACGAACGCACGGAACCCGGACCCGCGCCGAGCCGAGCGGGTCGCCGGGGCCGCCGTCGGCTCCCACGAGCAGGAGCGGCACCTCGATCGCCACCTCCTCGACGAACGGCCGGACGTCCGGACGCAGGGCCAGCGCCTCCTGGAACTCCGCCGGGATCGTGCACCGCTCGGGGCAGCCGAGGTAGACGTTCGCCGGCAGCGTGACGCCGCCCTGGGCGTCCGCGGGGACCAGCTCGGGCTGCGAGGGATCGTCTCCCGGCGCCACGGCCACGTAGCCGGCGACCGCGCGCCATTCGTCCGGCGGCGGCGGCAGCGAGACCCGCTCGCGCCCGGACTCGACGCAGTCGAACGGCTCGTCCGTCTCGTAGGCGGCGTCGATGGCGATCGAGGCGCCCAGGAAGCTGGCGGCGACGGCCAGCACCGCGGCGCCGGCGGCGGTCTCCCCCACCGCCTCGCCCAGACAGTCGCCGCCGTTGCAGTCCGCGGAGACGTTCCAGACGCCGACGCCGAGCAGGCTGCCGCCGAGCGCGACGCCCAGGCCTCCGAGGATCTCGCCGGCGAGGACCGCGGCACCGCTGACCGTGCGGCACTCCTCCCGCACCCCCTCCACCGCCGCCCCGGGCTCGGCCCGGAACCGTCCGTGCACGGTGATCGCGATGCCTCCGGTCGAGCGGTCGTAGACGCCCTGGAGTTCCGCGTCGAACGGCCCCGACCACGACGCCGGCGCCCCTACGCCCGGCCCCTCGGGCACGCGGGTCCGCGCCACCGTCGAGAAACACCCCGCCAGGAGCAGGCCGACCACGCAAGGAGTGCACCACCGCCGTCGCGATTCCGGTTGGTTTCTCATGGCGACGGAAGTCTAGCGCGCGGATCCGGGGTCGGCAAACCCGGACGGCTCAACCCATGATGTTGCACTGCCACTGCACGTGGACCCAGCGGAAGACGGGGGTGGCGCCGTCGGAGGTTCCTTCGAGCGTCACCTCGATGCGCAGGTAGGGGAACGTCGGCACGCCGGCCGCGGAGAACGCCGCCTCGATGTCGGCCGGGGACGTCGCCGTCGGGATGACGGCGAGCGTGACGCGCGGAGCCGCCGCCAGCTCGGCCGCCGAGGGCGCCGACATGGCGACGATCGTCACCTCGCCCGGCGGCGCCGTGACGTCCCAGTAGATCATGCCCCAGCTATCCCCGGCGTTGAGGTCGCAGCGGTGGTAGTCGTGCGTCCAGGTGCCGCGGGGCACGAGTCGCCGGCGCTGGTAGCCGGTGAAGTCGCTGTACGTGTACGGGCTGGGGCCGACGGGGAATTCCTCGAGCGCCGACGTGGCAAGTGTCAGGCGCGTGACGTTGCCGGTCGTCTGGTTGACCGTCCAGACGTGGTCCAGCTCGTCCAGGGCGATGCCGACGGGGATGACGCCGGCGATGTCGCGGATCGTCATCCCGCTGCCGTCGACCATGTTCCAGGAGACCATGGCGCCGCCGCCCCAGTTCTCGTGAATCGACATCCAGATCGTCCCGTCCGCCGCCGCCGCGATGCCGCGGCCGCCCCAGTTGGAGCGGCCGGTGTGCACGGCGATCCAGCTGCCGTCGGGATTGAGGCCGGCGCCGCAGGCGTCCGAGCCGACCCAGCACGCGGCCCAGGGGCGGTTGTCGCGGTCGACGGTGATCCCGTACGGCTCGGCCGTGCACCCGCTGGCGCCGCCGAACTGGACCGGCGGGTCCACGACCCGCGACACGGTGTTGAACTTCTGCAGGTACCCGGGGCTGGGCGCGCGGCCCGAGACCCAGATGTTCCCCAGGGCGTCGGCGGCCAGGCCGTACGGCTGGACCCCGAGGTCGACCGTGGCGAGAACCGCACCGTCGTCCGGGTTGAGCTGGTACACCCGCTGCTCCGTCCACGACGCGACCCACGGATAGCCGCCGGGGTGGAACTCGCCGTCTCCCAGGTCGATCGCGAGGCCTCGCGGAATGCCGCCCGCCCCCGCCACCGGCACCGTCCAGAGCACGCACTCGTCCGTTCCCAGCGGCAGGGGCGTGGGGCCGGTGGAGGTCTGGATCGCGGTGTCGCCGTTGCGGTCGACGCAGTAGATCGGGTCGCCCGCCATCTTCGTGACCGAGCCCTGGTTGCGGCCGGAGCAGCCGACGTGGGCGCGCGCGGCGACGTACGCGTTGCCGAAGCCGTCCACGGCGGTGCGCGAGGGACTGTCGCAGTTGTCGCCCCACAGGCCGACCTTGTAGCGGGCGACCTCCGCGCCGCTCTCCAGGTCGAGCTTGGAGACGGAGCCGTCGGGGTCGTTGGCCGCCCAGAGGTACCCGGCATGGATGTCCTCCGCGCCCAGCACGACGCCGCCGGTGCCGTCCGGGTTGGGCGCCAAGCCGGTGGCGCCCGGATCACCGGCGGAGGGCGTCGTCTCTCCCTCCGATTCGCACTCCGGATCGCAGGTCCCGCAGGGTCCCGCCAGCGATTCGTCGCCCACGCCGTCGCAGTCGTCGTCCAGGTCGTTGCACAGGACGTCGGGCGAGGCGGCAGGCAGGACCTGCCCCGCGCACGCTTCGGGAATGATCCCCGCCAGACAGGCCCGTGCGCCGCCGCGGCAGGCGCCGACGTCCTCGGTCCACGGCGGACCGTCGTAGCAGTCGAACGACTCGCCGGGCGAACAGCGGCAGCCGGGCGCGTGGGTCGTGGCGCAGTCCGCGCAGTCGTCGTGGTGCGCGCCGTCCGAGTCGTCGCAATCGGGTCCGGCCGCGCACCCCGGCCCGAACCCGTCGTCGTCCCAGTCCACGCAGACGACCGTGTCCCCCGCGACGTCGCCGCCCTCCCCCCGGTCCTCCCGCCCCACGTCCCCCGGCGGAGTCGTGTCGCCTCCCGTGCTGCACCCCGACGCCGCCAGGATGGCCAGACCGACCGCGCCACGCCAGGCGGCTCTCCGCCGCTCGTTCCCGACTCCGTCGCTTCGCGTCATCTCCACCCCTCCTCCACCGGATCCCGCCCCTCCCTGCCCGCCCCTTCTTTCGTCCCCCTTTGCGTCCTTTGCGTCCCTTCGCGCCCTTTGCGCGAACTTCCCTTCCCTGCCTTCACGGCATCCGGTAGCAGTGCCATTGCACGTTGATCGTCCGGAACACCGGGGACGTCCGGTCGGGACTCGCCTCGAGAGTCACGGTCACGCGCAGGAAGCGCGAGAGGGTCACGGCGGCGCCCGCGAACGCGGCTTCCAGATCCACGGGCGGGGCGTCCGGCGGGACGACGGCGAGCACGACGGGAGTCGCCGCGTCCAGTCCGGCGGCCGTGTCGGCCGACGCGCCGGCGATCGTGAGCGACGCGCCCGCCGGGACGTCGGCGTCCCACTCCAGCATGCCCCAGCGGTCGAAGGAGTCGACCGCGCAGCGCTCGTAGTCCCGTGTCCAGCTCCCGCGCGGGATCATCAGCCGGCGCTGGTAGCCGGTGAAGTCGCTGTAGGTGTACGGGTTGGGTCCGACGGGGAACTGCTCGAGCGCGCCGGTGGCCGTGGTCAGCCGGGTGACGTTGCTCGAGGACTGGTTGACGGTCCAGACGTGTCCGATCTCGTCGACGCCCACCCCGACGGGGATGACGCCGGCGATGTCGCGCACGACCAGGCCGGAGCCGTCGTCCATGTGGAACGAGGCGATGGCGCCGCCGCCCCAGTTCTGGTGGATCGAGGCCCAGATCGTCCCGTCGGCGTCGGCGGCGATGCCGCGGATGCCGCCCCAGCCGGGACGGGTGTTGACCCCGAACCAGCTTCCGTCCGCGGGGTCGTAGCGCGCGGCGCAGCAGTTGCCGTCGAGCCAGATCCCGGCCCAGACGCGGTTGCGGATGTCGACGGTGATGCCGTAGGGATACTGGTTGCCGCACGTGCCGATCGCGATCGCCGGCTCGACGGCCAGCGTCGTGGTGTGGAAGCGCTGGATCAGCGGCGACGGCCCGCGTCCGGAGGCCCAGATCCAGCCGTCGGAGGAGATGGCGAAGCCGTACGTGTTCACGTTCAGGCCCACGGTGTTCAGCACGGCGCCCGTGTCGGGATCGAGCTGGTAGGCGCGCATCTCGGAGAACAGGCCGATCCACGGATGCCCCTCCGGGTGCGCCTCGTCTCCCAGGTCGATCGCCAGCGCCCGCGGAGTCCCGCCGGCGCCGCCCACCGGCACGCGCCAGATCACGCACTCGTCGTCGCCGAGCGCCAGGGCCCCGGGACCGGTGGAGGTCGTGATCGTCGTGTCGCCGTTGCGGTCGACGCAGTAGCGCAGGTCTCCCGCCATCTTCGTCACGGAGCCCTGGCTGCGGCCGGCGCAGCCGACATGGGCGCGTGCGCCGACGTAGGCGTTGCCCAGGCCGTCCACGGCCGTCCGCGAGGGGCTGTCGCAGTTGTTGCCCCACAGGCCCACGCGGTAGCGCGCGACCTCGGCCCCCGTGGCCAGGTCCAGCTTCGAGACGCTGCCGTCGGGGTCGTTGGCCGCCCAGAGGAACCCCGCGCGCACGTCCTCGGCGCCCAGCGTCACCCCCGGGCCGTCGGGATTGCTCATCAGGCCGGACGAGCCCGGATCGCCGGAGGACGGCTCGATCTCCCCGTCCGAGCGGCAGGTCACGTCGCACGTGCCGCACGGCCCGAAGACCTCCTCATCGCCGGCGCCGTTGCAGTCGTTGTCGATCCCGTCCCCGCACGTCTCGAACGCCGCCGGCAGCACCTCCCCCTCGCAGTCCTCCGCCAGGGTCCCCCCGACGCACCAGCGCGACCCCACCGCACAGGCGCCGACGTCCTGCGTCCCGGCAGGCCCGGAGTAGCACTCGTAGCCTTCGCTGGGCGCGCACGCACAGCCGGGCGCGTGGGTCGTGGCGCAGTCCGCGCAGTCGTTCCAGTGCAGCGGGTCCGCGTCGTCGCAGTCGGGACCTCCCGCGCAGCCGGAACCGTGAAGGTCGCCGTCCCCGTCCACGCACGACGGGACGTCGGACGCGTCCCCGTCCTCGTCACCGTCGGTGTCCTCGTCGCCGTCGGCCGCCGCGTCGTCGTCGGCGTCCGCGTCCGCGTCCGTCTCGCCCGGCGTCTCGTCCGGCGCATCCCCGTCCTCGTCGCCGTCCGCCCCGGCGCCGTCGTCGACCGGCGGGAGGTCGGCCCCGCCCTCGTCACCCGACTCCTCGCCGTCGGTGGGCGGAATCTCCCCGCCCGCGTCGTTTCCGACGCACCGCCCATCGATGCAGTGCCCGCCCGGGCAATCGAGGTCGCTGCCGCACGTGCCCTGGTTGTCGCCGCCGCTGCCGCCGCACGCCGGCGAGCCGAGGGCGACGGCCGCCATCCAGAGCAGGACGACCCCGCTCCCGGCCCCCCGGCCGCGGCAGTTCCGGGGCGTGCCTTCCGTCCCGAGCCCGTCGAATGGCCTCCAAACCCGCCCTGAGTCCGTCGAAGGGCCCCCGGTCCTCATGTCAGCCTCCATCCTCATCGTCCGCCCCCCGCGCGTCGCCTACTCCGCGCAATGCCAGCGCACTTCGATCCCCGAGATCACGGGCGACTCGCCGCCCGTGCCCGCCGTCAGCGCCGCGGTGATCCGCAGGTGCCGGTTCGACGGGATCGCGGCCGCCGCCAGCGCCGCCTCGATGTCGGCCGACGTCGCCGTCGCGGGCGGGATCGTCGCCAGCTCGACCGGCAGGGCGGTCTCCAGGTCCGCCGCCGTCGCCGCGCTCGAGACGCTCAGCGTCACGCTGCTGTCGGCGGGCGTCGAGATCGCCCAGCGCACCTCGCCCCAGCGGTCCTCGTCCGCGACGTCGCAGCGCTCGAAGTTCGCGTACCACCCGCCGCTCGTCGCGACGATCGTCCGCTCCACGCCCACGAAGTCGGAGTAGGCGACCGGGCCGCGGCCCACCGGGAACTGGGCGGTCTCGCTCGTCCCCGCGTTGAGCCGGGTGACGGTGGCGGAGTCGTGGTTGACGGTCCAGACGTAGCCGAATCCGTCCGCGGCGACGGCCCATGCCGCATCGCCGGGGACATCGGTGCTGACGATGGCCGCCGGATCGGACGCCGGGAACTGGGACAGCGAGACCGCGGTCGCATCGCGGCTCACCGCCCACACCACGTCCGCCGGCGACACCGCCACGCCGGTGGCGTTCGACCGCGGCAGCGCGATGGTGAGCCACGAGCCGTCCGCCGGGTCGTAGCGGCAGATGCTGGAGCCGGTGCCGCCGAGGTAGACGCGTCCCGAGGCATCGACGGCGATGCCGTAGGCGTCGCACTCCGCGGGCGCCGTGACCACGGGGTCCAGGCCGCCGGTCGCGGCGCTGAAGCGCTGGATGCCGGCCGGCGCCGGCTCCCGGCCCGAGATCCAGATCCAGTCGCCGGCGGCCACGGCGCCAAACGGCTTGACCTCGACGTCGACCGTGTCGGCGACGGAGCCGTTGCGCGGGTCCAGCCGGTAGAAGCGCTGCTCGTTCCAGGTGCCGACCCAGGGCGAGCCGGCGGTGCCGACCGCGCCGACGTGGACCGCCAGGGCCCGGGGGACCGCGCCGGGGTCGCCGACGGGCGCCCGCCACAGCACGCACTCGTCGGTCCCCAGCGGCAGGCGCGTGGCCCCGACCGAGGTGTCGATCGTCCCGGAGACGTTGCGGTCGACGCAGTGGGAGGCGTCGCCCGCGATCTTGGAGACGGAGCCCTGGTTCATCACGGGCGAGACGTCGGCCTGGGCGGCGACGTACAGGTCGCCGAAGCCATCGACCGCGGTGCGCGACGGCGCGTCGTTGTTCGTGCCGGTCTGGCCGACGCGGTAGCGCCCCAGCTCGGTTCCGGTCGCGATCTCGAGCTTGGAGACGCTCCCCTCCTCGGTGTTGGGCACCCAGACGAAGGCGGCGTGGATGTCCTCGACGCCCAGCACGACGCCGGGGCCGGAGGGATTGGCGCCGACGCCGGTGGAACCCGGGTCGTCCGGATCCGGGACGACGGTGCCGGAGGTGTTGCACGTCGAATCGCAGTCGTGGCACGGGCCGGCGGCCTCCTCGTCGCCCAGCCCGTTGCAGTCGTTGTCCACGCTGTCGCCGCAGATCTCCGCCGGTCCCGGCAGCGTCTGCCCGGTGCACTCGTATTGCAGGTGGTCCCCGGTGCACGGCCGGTCGCCGGCCGCGCACTGCCCGACGCCGTCGGTGCCCGCCGGCCCCTCGTAGCACGGGTGGGGGTCCCAGGGGACGCAGCGGCAGCCCGCGGGCGGAAAGTCGCCCGCACAGGTCGCGCAGGCGTCGAAGACGGTCGGATCCGCGTCGTCGCAATCGGGTCCGGCGGCGCAGCTCGGGCCGTGGCCGTCCAGGTCGACATCGACGCACACGCCGCCCTCGCCGTCCGGAACGTCCGGCACGTCGGTCACTTCGGGCGTGTCGCTCGTCTCCGTCACCTCGGACAGCTCGTCCGCCTCGCCGCCGTCGTCGACGGCGTCGGGCGTCGAGCCGCCGTTGCCGTCGCAGGCCGTCGCGGCCGACCACGCCGTGACGGCGGCGGCGAGCACTCCGAGCGGGATCCCATGGTCGAAGGTCGATCGCTTGTCCGCGCGCTTCAAGTTTCCACCCTCCGTCCCCCAGGCGTCGCCCCCGTCAGCCGAAGACCGAACAGTGCCAGGTCACGCGAATCGAGCGGAGCACGGGCGCCGCTCCGTCCGGCGCCGGCTCCATGGTCACGGTCAGCCGGAGGAAGCGGTACGTCGGCTCGCCCGCCGCGACGAACGCGTCGTGGATGTCCGCGGGCGACACGGCAGTGGGCACCTCCGCCACGGTGACGGCAGTCGCCGAGTCCAGCCGCCCCCGCGTCGCCGCGGTCGTGGCGACGATCGTCAGCGAGGCGCCCGCGGGAACGTCCGCGTCCCAGGAGACGGCGCCCCAATGGTCGTCCGTGCCGGTCACGCAGCGCTCGTAGTCGTGCGTCCAGACCCCGCGCGGCACGACGGTCCGCCGCTGGTAGCCGGTGAAGTCGCTGTAGCAGTACGGTCCGAGCCCGGTGGCGAAGCTCTCCACGACGGCGGTCGAGCGGGTGTAGCGCGACGCGGTGTTCGACGACTGGTTCACGGTCCAGACGTGGCCGATCTCGTCGAGTCCCACGCCGATCGGGGCGACGCCGCCCGTGTCCAGCACGGTCATGTCGCCCCCGTCCGCCATGTCGAAGGAGACGATGGCGTTGCCGCCGAAGTCGTAGTCGGCGACCCAGATCCGCCCGTCGTGGCCGGCCGCGATGCCGCGCGTCACGCTGCGCGGCAGGCTGAGCGACAGCCAGGAGCCGTCCCGCGGGTCGTAGCGGCAGACGAAGCGGTCGAAGCTCGTCACCCACACCCGGCCCTCGATGTCGATGCTGATGCCGTACGGGGCCCGTTCGAGCTCGTCGTCCGACGAGCAGCCCGTGCCTTCGGTCGAGACCGCGTCGTCGGCCGTGCCGGTCGCGGGGTCGAACCGCTGCAGGAACCCGGGACGGGGGCGCATGCCCGCGGCCCAGATCGAGCCGTCGGGGGCGATGGCCGCGCCGTAGGGCTGCACGGTCGTGTCCACGGACGCCAGGGCCGCGCCGGTCGCGGGGTCGAGCTTCCAGAAGCGCATGTCGTTCCAGCAGCCGACCCACGGATAGCCGCCCGTGGCGCCGGCGTCGCCCCGGTCGATGGCCACGGCACGCGGGATGCCGCCCGGCTCGCACAGCGGCGCCGTCCACAGCGAGCACTCGTCGCGCCCCAGCGCCAGCGGCGTCGCTCCCGCCCCCGTCGTGATCTCCCCGTCGCCGTTGCGGTCGACGCAGGACCGCGGGTCGCCGGCGAGCTTGGTCACCGAGCCCTGCGTCAGCTCGGGCGAGACGTGCGCGCGGGACGCCACGTAGGCGTCGCCCGCGCCATCGACGGCGGTGCGCGACGGGCTGTCGTAGCCGCTGCCGGTGAGGCCGACGCGGAAGCGCGCGACCTCCGCTCCCGTCTCCAGATCGAGCTTGGAGACCGTCCCCTCGTCCGCGTTGGCGATCCAGGCGAAGCCGGCCGCCAGGACGTCGCGCCCGAGCGTCACGCCCGGACCGTCGGGGTTCGGGACCAGTCCCACCGACCCGGGATCGTCCTCGTCGGGCGGGAGGTCGCCGTCGGTGCGGCAGGTGAGATCGCAGTCCCCGCAGTCGGAGATCAGCTCCTCGTCCCCCGCGCCGTTGCAGTCGTTGTCGATGCCGTCGCCGCACGATTCGAGCGCCGCGGGCAGCACCTGCCCGTCGCAGGCCGCGGCGAGGTGCCCGTCGACGCATGCGCGCGTGCCGGCCGTGCACGGCCCGACCCCCTCCGTGGCTGCCGGGCCTTCGTAGCAGGCGAAGGTTTCTCCCGCCGCGCACAGGCAACCCGGGAGGTGTTCGGTTGCGCACGCCGCGCAGTCCTCGAAGTGGGCGGGGTCGTCGTCGTCGCAGTCGAGGCCCGCGGCGCAGCCGGGGCCGTGGCCGTCGTGGTCGCGGTCGACGCACGAGCCGCCGTCCTCCCCCGGGACGTCCGCCTCCGTGGCCTCGCCGCCGTCCTCGACTGCGGCGTCCAGCGCCACGCATCGGCTGTCGATGCACTCCTGACCCGCGGGGCAGTCGGCCCTCGTCGTGCAGCTACCGTCGGATCCGGAGTCGCCGCCGCACGCGCCGGCGGCGAGCATCGGAAGGACGCAACACACGGTGCCCCATCGCATCATCAAGGTTGCCCCACGGTGCGCCGCCGTCTTTCCGGCCGCCCGTGCGGCGGGAGGCCGCACACCTGGACGGAAGGTTAGCAGGAATCGGTGGAGGCGGCCATCGGGTTGTGAACCGCGATCCGGATTTCGCGCCAAGCTCGCCAAGGGACGCCAAGGACCGTGCCATGGTCATGCTACGATGAGCGCCATGCTGCGCACACGCTCGCTCGCGGGTTTCTTCCTCTCACTCTATTCCGCCTCGTGCGGCGGCGATGCCGGCGGCGGCGATACCGTCGGCGAGATGGCTGAGTCGGACGGCGAGATGCGGGACGCGGAGGGCGAGACGGTGGACGCCGAAGCCGGAGACGAAAGCGGGGAGACCGCGCCCGTTGCCTGCAACGGCTCGACACACCTGTGCGACCGGCGCTACGACCAGGTCGCCTACCCCACGACCCACAACGCCATGTCCAACGCCGACGACGGGTGGATCGCGCCGAACCAGAACCACGGGATCTCCCGGCAACTCGAGGACGGCGTCCGGGCCCTCATGCTCGATACCCACGATGACGCCGGACAGACCATGCTCTGCCACGGCTACTGCTGGGCCGGCAGCAAGCCCCTGGCCGAAGGGCTCCGCGAGATCGCCGCCTTCCTCCAGACCCACCCGCGAGAAGTCGTCACGATTATCTTTGAGAGCTACGTCACCGCCGCGGCGACCGCAACTGCGTTCGAGGACGCAGCGCTCCCGGACCTGCTCTTCGTTCCCCCTCCCTCCGGTCCCTGGCCGACCCTGGGCGCGATGGTGGACGCCGGGACCCGCCTGGTCGTCTTCACCGACAACGAGGGCGGAGCCTACCCCTGGTACCTGGACGTCTGGAGCTGGGCCTGGGAGACCGACTTCGACAACCAGACGCCCCGCGACTTCAGTTGCGCGCGCAACCGCGGGAGCGACGGCAACCTGCTCTTCATCTTCAACCACTTCCTGACCAATCCGGTCGCCAATCCCGACCTCGCCGAGCAGGTGAACTACAACCCTCTGCTCATCGACCGCCTGCACGAATGCCAGGCCGGAAGCGGCCGCCTGCCCAACTTCGTCACCGTCGACTTCTACGACCTCGGCGACCTCTTCGCCGCCGTCAACGCCCTCAACGCCCCGTAGCCCCCCCTTCTTCGGGTGGCTTGCACGAACCCGGGTCCGGGCAGGAGGGGGAAGCCACAGATGAACACAGATGAACACAGATTCCGGTCAGGGGGGCGACCCGGGCTTGTGCAACGCGCCCCCCCTTCTTCCCTATCTGTGTTTATCTGTGTCCATCTGCGGTTTCCTTCTTTCCGGTTCCCCCTGCCTCGGCCGTCCACCACTTGGCCACGTCATCCATCCGCGAAGCACCCGCACACCGCGGCAACGCCGCCAGGAACGAACGGCCGTAGCTCCGCGTGCGCAGGCGGACGTCCAGGATGGCAACGATGCCCCGGTCCCGCCGCGTCCGGATCAGCCGCCCGAAACCCTGCCGCAACGCGATCGCCGCCACCGGCACCTGGTAGTCGTTGAACGCGTGTCCCCCCAGCCGCTTGATCCGCTCGATCCGCGCGTTCGTCAGCGGGTCGTTCGGCACCTCGAACGGCAGCTTGTCGATCACCACCAGCCGCAGCGCCTCCCCCGCCACGTCCACCCCCTGCCAGAACGACGCCGTCGCCAGGAGCACCGCGTTCCGTTCGGCCCGCAGCCGCTCGAGCAGCATGTTTCGCGGCGCCTCTCCCTGGACCAGCAGGTCCTTCCAGCCCTCCGCCCGCAACCGATCCGCCATCCAGCGCTGGTTGCGGAAGGACGTGTACAGGAGCAACGCGCCGCCGCCCGTCACCCCGAGCAGCGCGCGCGTCTGCTCCAGCATCGCCTCCCGGAACGCCTCCCCCACCCCCGGCTCGGGCAGGTCCTCCGGGACGTACAGCAGCGCCTGCGTCGGGAAGTCGAACGGCGAGTCGAGCTTCCGCTCGACCGCGTCCTCCGGAATCCCGAACCGCCCGCGCACGAAACCGAAACCGCGGTGATCGGCGAGCGTCGCCGACGTGAACACCACGGGGTCCCCGCGCGCGAACAGCTTCTCCCGCAGGATCCCCGCCACGTCGAGCGGCGTGCGTCCCAGCGCCAGCCCCGGCGGCATGCGCGGCCTCGAGTCCCCGCCGCCCGCCTGCCCTGAGCGAGCGAAGCGAGTCGAAGGGCCGGCCTTGACTCTCCGCCACCGCGGCGGCCTGCCTTCTCCCCCGACGTCCTCCAGGACGAACCCTTCCTCTCCGACGCCGGAGTCGACCGCGGGAGCACGCCCGGGCCAGCGTTCGGGACGCGCCGACGGACGGATCATCGACGCCCCCGGCCATCCACCCCGGAACGGCGCATCCAGCCACGCGACGTGCCCCTCGTCGTCCCCCGCCATGACGTCGGCGAGATCGGCGCGCAGCGCCTCGCAGCGCCCGGCCAGGAGGCCCAGCTCGTCGTCCGACTTGCCCATCTCGTCGAGGCGCCTGCCGAGCGTGCCCAGGGAGTTGTCGGCGGCGTGGTACAGCGCCACGACCGTGTCGGCCCGGACCGCGCCGCCCAGCGGCGCGCGCCGGCCCGCGCCGTCGCTCTCCCCTCCTCCGCCCGCGAGCTCCGCCAGGCGTTCGCCCAGGCGAGCGAGATCGGCGACCGCGTCGTCGAGCTGGTCGAGCACGACGGCGCGCGCCTTGCCCTTGATGCGTTTTCCGCCCAGGCCGAGCGACTGGACGCGGCGGCCGACGTCGCCGCGGAGCAGCTCGATGCGCCGCGAGGAGACGCGCACGCCGAAGAAGCCCGCCGCGGCGTCCTCCAGGTCGTGCGCCTCGTCGAACACGACCGCGTCCCATTCCGGCAGCACGCGTGACGGCGCCTCCTCCGGGACGGCCAGATCGGCGAAGAACAGGTGGTGGTTGACGACCAGCATCCGGGACTCGGCCGCGCGGCGGCGCATGCGGGTCACGAAGCAGGTGTCGAAGCGCGGGCACTTGTACCCCAGCCGGACGTCCGCCCCGCTCGATACCTCGCGCCAGATCGCGTCGTCGTCCGCCAGCCACGGGATCTCCGAGCGTTCGCCCGTCTCGGTGGTCCGCGCCCACTCGACGAGGTCGGCGAGCCGGCGGTCGGTGTCGAGCAGCGCGGCGACCGAGGCGAGGTAGGCGTCGAGCCTGCGGCGGCAGAGGTAGTTCGACAGTCCTTTCATCACCATGAGGCCCAGAGGACGGCCGAGGGCGGACTCGACGAGCGGCGCGTCCTTGGTCGCGATCTGGTCCTGGAGGTTGCGCGTGTGCGTCGAGATCACGGTGCGGCCGCCGTGGAGCGCGGCGGGGACGAGGTACGCGACGGTCTTCCCGGTCCCGGTCCCGGCTTCGATCAGCGCGACGCCGTCGTGCTGCAGCGCGTCCAGGACGGTCTCGGCCATCGCCGCCTGCTGCGGCCGGGGCTCGTAGCCGTGCCCGAGCTGCCGGGCCAGCGGCCCGTGCGCGGCGAAGAAGGTCCGCAGCCGCGCGCGCGTCTCCTCCGGCGAAGGCCGCGGCTCCGTACCCCGCGAGTCGTCGCGCCCGTCACGCATGGATGGGGGGCGGCGGCGGCGTGCCGCCCTGCGACCCGGCATGGCGGCGGGCCAGCTCGAGCAGCACGGCCTCGCCCATCGGGCGTCCGACGAGCTGCAGGCCGATCGGGAGTCCCTGTCCGTCGTGCCCGGCGGGGAACGCGAGCGCCGGGCCGCCGGTGAGGTTGGCCAGGACGGTGTAGGCGTCCGCGCGGTACATGGCGAGGGGCCGCTCCAGGCGCTCGCCCAGCGGGAAGGCCGTGGTCGGCGACACCGGCAACAGGAGCGCGTCGACCCGCTCCAGGAGCGCGTGGACCTGCCGGCGGAAGACGGCCCGCACGCGCTGCGCCTTGTCGTAGTACGCCTCGTAGTGGCCCGCGGAGAGCGCGAACGTGCCGAGCATGATCCGGCGCTTGACCTCGGCGCCGAACCCCTCGCGCCGCGTCGACTCCCAGAGCGGGTCGATCCCGCCGCCGCCGCCGCGGCGCAGGCCGTAGCGCACGCCGTCGTAGCGCGCCAGGTTCGCCGACGCCTCGGCCGCCGCGATGAGGTAGTACGCGGCGACGGCCTGGTCCGGCGACGGGATGTCGACCTCGACGAGCTCGCACCCCGCCGCCGCGAGACGCCGCGCCGCTCCTTCCGGGGCAGCAGCCTGGGTTCCTGCTGCAGCCTGCGCAGCAGGCCTCGTGGTGCAGCCGGCGCCTTCAGGCGCCGGGACACTCCTCATCACTCCCACGCGCAGCGGACGATCGCGCAACGCCGCGACCTCCGCGGCCGCGAACGCGGCATCCGTCACGCTCGTCGAGTCCCCCGGATCGTGGACCGCGGTCGCGGCGAGCAGCAGCGCGAGATCCTCGACCGAGCGGGCGAAGAGGCCGACCTGATCGAGCGAGGAGGCGAAGGCGACGAGGCCGCGGCGCGAGAGGCGGCCCCAGGTCGGCTTGAGGCCGTAGACGCCGCAGTACGCGGCGGGCAGCCGCACCGAGCCGCCGGTGTCGCTGCCCAGCGCCGCGGGGACGATCCGCGCCGCGACGGCGATCGCCGAGCCGCCCGAGGAGCCGCCGGGAACGCGCGAGGGATCCCACGGGTTGCGCGCCACGGCGAACGCGGAGTGCTCGGTCGAGGAGCCCATGGCGAACTCGTCGAGGTTGGTCTTGCCGACGAGCACCGCGCCGGCGGCGCGCAGGGCCGAGACCACGGCGGCATCGTCCGGCGCGACCCAGCGCTCGAGCATCCGCGAGCCGCAGGTGCAGCGGCAGCCGCGCACGAGGATGTTGTCCTTGACGGCCACGGGGACCCCGGCCAGCGGACCGAGCGGCTCGCCGGCGCGGCGGCGGCGATCGATGGAGCGTGCGGCATCCAGTGCCCCCACGCGGTCGATGGAC
>JACRCZ010000033.1 GCA_016218765.1 Deltaproteobacteria bacterium
CGGAAAAGGCCGCGTAATGTTCCCGTTCGAGCCGAATGGCCCCCATTTGCTCTCGCCTCACACGATCGTCAGGTCGTCGGCCGCCGTGCTCGGCTGTCCGAGCAGCGACCGGGTCTCTTCTTCCCTCTCGCGCGCCACCCGGCGCAGCTCCTCGAGCAGCTCCGGGTGCGCCTCCGCCACCCGCAGGAACCGTCCCCGCGGGAGCGTCAGAACGGCGCTATCATACACCATCCGGACCGTCGCGGTTGCGGCTCGTTCGACGACCAGCGACATTTCTCCGAAAACGTCCGCGGGTCCGAGCTCCGCCAGCCGGACGAGCTGCCCCTTCTTCCCCTTCCCCTCGCGCCGCAGCACCTCCGCCTTGCCCGCCACGATGAGGAACAACCCCGGCGACGGCTTCCCCTGCTCCACGGGCTCGTCGCCCGCCCGCAGCATCCGGCGGTCGAACGCCTCCAGCACCTGCGCGCGCTCCGCTTCCGCCCAGCCCGCGAACAGCGGCGACGTCTCCAGAAGATTGGCGATCATCCGCTGCCGGCAGAACTCGACCAGCTCGTCCGCCAGCGACGACTCCCCCGCCGCGATGGCCTCGATCACGTCGCGCGCCAGCCGTAACGCCATGAGGCCGGTCTCCGACCGCACCGACGCCACCCGCCCCGCCCGCGTCACCAGCGCCACCTCGCCGACCACCCCGCCCGGCCCGACCCGCCGCAGCGCCTGCTCCTCCCCGCCCCGCGTCCGGCGCACCACTTGCGCCCAGCCGCACAGCACCAGGTAGACCGCGTCGCCTTCCGTCCCCTGCTCGACCAGCAGCTCCCCGGGCGCGACGCGCACCGCCTCGGCCGCCGCCAGCACGCGGCGCAGGTTGTCCGCCGACAGCGTTCCCAGAAGCGGGATCGCCGGCAACGCCGGCGGCTCGACCTCCATCGACCGGTCGAAGGCCAGCCGATCCTGGGCGGCCTTGACCGCGCGCTGCACCAGCGCCAGCACCTCGCCCGCCTCCGGGCGCGCCGGAGCGTCCGGCAGCTCGCGCGGCAGCGGCGGCGCCAGGTGCAGCGCCGGATCGACGCGCGGCGACCCCCGGTGGTAGTCCCGCACGATCGATTCCAGGAGGTCCCCGACCGCCTCCCCGGACTCGCTCAACGCGAACATGCACGACAGCGCCAGCGGCAGGTCGCCGCGCTCGGTCGCCGCTTCCGCGCACGACCGCAGCGCCCGGCCACCCTCCGCCTTGCTCTCCAGCTCGAGCAGCGCCCAGCCGCAGAGGGCCAGCGCGTGCAGATCGCCAGGCTCCGCCTTGAGCAGCGTTCCCGCCGCCCAGGCCCCGCGGACCTTGTCCCCCTTCCACAGCCACTCGCGAACGCTGTCGTAGCCGGCTTCCGACATGCGCGCCATTCTGCCTTCATCCGCCCGCGGAGTCGAGGGGGCTCTGGGAAGTGCGGAGGAGTGCGGGGAGTGCGGGAAGAGCGGGAAGGGCGGAAGGGGCGGGTTGTCGGTCGTTGGTCCGAGCCACGACATGATCTAGGCTGCCGGCATGAACGAACACCCGCTACCCGTGATCGCGGTCGACGTCGGAGGCACCAACATGCGCGGCGCCCGCGTCGCGCCTCACGGCCGCATCCTCGCCCGCGCGCGCGTTTCCACGCCCGTCGCCGACGGCCCGGACGCGATCCTCGGCGCCCTCGCCGGCCTCTGCCGGAACCTCGCCGGCCGCACCCGGGTCGCCGCGGTCGGCCTGGGCGTGCCCGGCGCCGTTTCCCAGCGACGCGGCGTCGTGTTCTCGTCGCCCAACATCCCCTGCTGGCACGACGAACCGATCGGACCCCGGCTCGCCCGCCGTCTCGGCCTTCCCGTCCTCGTCGACAACGACGCGAACCTCCATGCCCTCGGCGAACACTGGCTCGGCGCCGGCAAGGGCGTCCCCAACCTGGTCCTCGCCACGCTCGGCACCGGCATCGGCGGCGGCATCGTGCTCCGCGGCCGCCTGTGGCACGGCGACGCCGGACGCGCGGGCGAGCTGGGACATACCGTCGTCGACCCCGACGGCCCCCTCTGCGGCTGCGGCGCGACCGGCTGCGTCGAGGCCTACGCCTCCGCCACCGGCATCCTCCGTGCCTGGCGCTTCGAGAACCGCGTGACGCCTTCCAGCCGCGGAGCGGCGGCGCGCAGGATCCTTCGCGACACCCCGGAGACCATCGCCGCCCGGGCGCGCCGCGGCGACCCCCGCGCCCTCGCCGTCTTCGCCGAGGCCGGCCGCGCACTCGGCGTCGCCACCGCCTCCTGGCTCCAGGCTCTCGACGTCCACACCGTCGTCTTCGGCGGCGGCGTCGCCGGCGCCCTCGACCTCCTCGAACCCCTCGTCCGCATCGAGCTGGACGCCCGCCTGTTCGGCCTCGATGCCCGCCGCATCCGCATCCTCCGCGCCGCGCTCGGCGACGACGCGGGAATCCTCGGCGCCGCCAAGCTGGCACTCGGAAAGGGGAGCGGCGGCTAGGCCTGCCCCGAGCGAGCCGAGCGAGTCGAGGGGTAGCTGGTGGCCGGACGAAAAACGACGAACTACGGACCCGGCGGAACCGCCTCGGCCGTGCCCGCGTCGGAGCTGCCGCCGCCGCCCGAGCCGCCGTCGGCGCTGCCGCCGCGATAGCAATCGCACCAGCCGCTGGGATCGCAGATGCACGTCGAGCCGCGCGGGCAGGAGTAGGGATCCGACGGATCGCAGCCCGAGGTCATCGGCATGCATTCGCAGCCGCCGCCGGACGAGCAGACGCACGAGTAGCCGGTCGGGCAGGCCCACGGATCGGACGGGTCGCAGCCCGCCACCGCGGCGCACCAGCACCCGTCCTCCATGCAGATGCACTCGGAGCCGTCGGGACACGACCACGGATCACCGGGCGTGCACTCGCCGCTCGGGGCGCAGTAGCAGCCGCTCCACGGGTCGCAGACGCAGGTCGAGCCCGGAGGGCAGGCGTACGGATCGTCCGGATCGCACCATCCCGGGGTCCACGGCACGCATTCGCAGCCGGTCGGGCCGCACTCGCACATCGTGCCGTCCGGGCACGAGCCGGGGACGGAGGGGTCGCAACCCGGCACGCCGCTGGTACAGCGGCAGCCCGCGGCCGTGCACTCGCACCACTCGCCCGGCGGGCAGGAGTAGGGATCGCCCACGACGCAGTCCTCGATCGGCTGGCACGAGCACGTCGTGCCGTCGCAGAAGCACGCCTCCCCGGCCGGACACGCTGCCGGATCCGCCGGGTCGCAGCCGGAGACGGGGATGCACGAGCAGTCGCCCCAGACCGTGCACTCGCAGTACGTCCCGTCCGGGCACGACGTCGGATCGGCCGGATCGCAGCTCGGCGTCGTCGGCTCGCAGTAGCAGCCGCTGTCGGGGTAGCAGACGCACTCCGAGCCGCGCGGACAGCTGTCCGGCACGCCGGGACGGCAAGGCTCGCTCACCGGCTCGCAGGTGCACTCCCCGCCGCCCAGGCAGCGGCAAGCGAAGCCGTCCGGGCAGGCGTAGGGATCCGAAGGATCGCACCACGTCGTGACCGGCACGCACGCGCAGTCGCCCGGACCCCAGCACTGGCACTCGTAGCCCGGCGAGCACCCCTCCCCCGTCGCCGGATCGCAGATCCAGACGTCGGGCGGCACGTCCGGCCAGACGTCGTCGCTGTAGTCGTCCCGTCTCCCGTCCGGATCGTAGTCCGGCCACCCATCCGGCACCCCGTCCGGCCGGACGTCGTGGTCCGTGTCGGCCCAGATGTCGCTCGTCGCGTCCGCGTCCTCGGTCCCCGAGCCGGAATCGCACGCCGCGCCGAGCGCAAGCGGCAGACATGCAACGACGAGCCAGAAGATCTTCTTCATGGCCATGCTCCCCATCCCCGGGCATCGACGCCGGCCCGGCGAGCATCATGGTAGCAGACCCCCCACGATCGGCAAGTCCGTTCCTGCCCGTTCCTGCCCCGTTGCCATCCCCCGGCATTTCGCGCTTCTCATCGCATGTCTTGCCTTTTTCATTGAGAGTGAGGCGGGTGGCGTGGAAGCGCCGCCTGCCTCACTCTCTGCCCCACTGGTAGGCGGCGGAGACGATCGCGTAGAGCGGGGACGGCTGGCCCAGGAACGCGGGACCGCTGGTCAGGAAGCTGCCGGTGAAGGCGCCGTCGAACGTGAAGTCGCCGATCTCGAAGCCGACGCCCGCGTGCCAGCCGAACGTGTACGGGTAGTCGGTCCCGGAGCCCCGCGTCGGATCCGCCGTCCAGTGCACGGCGTACGAGCCGGTCATGCCCGCCCGGAAGTAGAGCCACTCGAACACCCGGAACTCGCCTGCCAGGTGCACGCCGGGTGCGGTCAGCGTGGTGTCGAAGATGTCGTCGTCCCCCTCGTCCTCCTCGCCCGGCTTGATGTTGGTGCGCGCCAGGCCGATCGTGAGGTAGGTCGCCAGGAGCGCGTTCTCGCCCAGGCGGATGCGGGGGCCGGCGGCCAGCGAGCCGGTGAACGTCCGCCGCCGCCACGTCTGCTCGAGCTGCCGATCGGTCTGCACGTAGTCCGCGACGCCGAAGTCGGCCAGGACGCCGATGTCGATCCGCGGCGTGACCTCGAAGAACGCCCGCGCGTTGATCCCGCCGAAGTACGCCGTCCCGTCGCCGAAGTCCTGCGTCGGCGACGGCTGCGTGTCGGACCGCTCCATCGTGTCCCAGCCGAACTCCGCCGACACGTCCACGTTCGCCGGGCCGCGGACCGAGTAGCCGGCGGTGAAGCCGAAGTAGCCCTGCATCGAGGTGACCTCGCCTCCCCGGTCGGGGTCGGGCGAAGTCGTCGTTCCCCCGGCGCCGCCCGTCAGCCTGAGACCGACCAGGTGGACGTCCGCGATGCGCAGTCCGCCGACCAGGTCGGCGACGACCGGCGCCGCCGGCGGCTCGAAATGCGCCCCCACGCCGTCCCACAACCCGTCGAAGCCGTTCAGTCCCGCCAGGTCCCCGTTCGGCCCGGCGAAGAACGTCCCGGGCCGCAGCAGATCGCCGCGGTGCACGCCCGCCCCCACGCCCCAGTCCTCGAAGGCCAGCAGGAACATCCCCGCGCCCTGCAGATCGTTCAGGCCGAAGTCGAAGCCCAGGCGCCCGCCGTGCAGCAGCGTCAGCTCCGGGAAGACCCACACGTCGTCGGGGTCCTCCAGGAGCCGGCTCCCCGCCAGCGCCGTCCGCCGGTCCGCCCCCGCCGGCGACGCCCACGACAGCGCCACGATGCACCCGATCGCCGCGGCCCGCATGCTTCGCATGGTCCTCCTCCTTCCGCCGCCCGCACGATACCCCGAGCCAGGCCCGAAGGCCGAATTTCCCGCCGTCCCCGACTCCATTGACATCCCCGGCCCCCGCGCGGTACACGCGCCGCGAGAGTCGGACGATGGCGGAACAAGCGGAACGGTTCGTGTTGGGCCCCGGAGTGACGATCGTCGGCGACATCGATGCCGGCGGATCGCTGCGCATCGAAGGCTCGGTGCGCGGACGCGTCTTCGTCCGCGGCACGCTGGAGGTCGCTCCCGGCGCGGTCGTCGAGGGCTTCGTCCAGGCGCTCGAGATCGACGTCTGGGGCCGGCTCTCCGGCGTCGTGCGCGCCGCGGGCGAGGTCCGGCTCCGCGGGGACGCGAGGATCTCCGGCGACGTCGAGGCGCCCAGGGTGCGGTTCGTGACGGCCGAGGCGCCCCTGGCCGCGCGGGCCGTGGCGCCCGTCCCCGAGCCGCGTACGCCCGCCGCGGCTCCGCCTCCGCGACCGTTGCCTCCGCCTCCCGCCGTTCCTCCTTCCCCGGCCGACGACGAGCCCCTGGCGCTGCCGCCGGCCGCCGCGGGCCAGACCCCGGGCGTGCTGCCGCCGTGGCCGCCCCAGGGCGTCCCGCTCACGCCGCCCGTCTGGGCGCCCCGCTCCGCGCGTCCCGCGTCCGTGCCGCCGGCGCCCCCCGGGCCGCCGGCGGCTCTCGTACCGCCGGAGCCCGAGACGCCGGTCGCCTTCGGCGGCGATGCCTCCGCCGACGGGCCGCCGCCTTCGCCTCCCTCGATCACGGGCGGGCGCCGGCAGATCGTCGTCAAGCGCAAGTGAGGAACCCCATGCTGCCGTCCTTCGACCAGGCGCGCGAGCAGCTCCGCGAGATGCTGCGGCTCCACGCCGTTCGCCACGGCACGTTCACGCTCGCCTCCGGACGGACCAGCGACTTCTTCGTCGATTGCAAGACGGTGGTCCTCTCCGCCGAAGGCCACCTCTGCGCCGGCGTCACCCTCGGACAACTCGCCCTCTCCTTCTCCCCCGTCCACGCCTTCGCCGCCGTCCCCCTCGGCGGCTGCCCCCTCGCCTCCGCCGCCTCGTTCGCCTCGTCGCTGGGCGCCCGGCCCGTGCCCGCGATCTACGTGCGCAAGGAGGCCAAGGACCACGGCACGGGGAAGCGGATCGAAGGCGCCGAGCGCGTCGCCGGCAAGCGCGTCGTGCTGCTGGAGGACGTCGTCACCACCGGCGGATCGTCCCTGCGCGCCGCGGAGACGCTGCGCGCGGCGGGGTTCGAGGTCGCCGCCGCGGTCTGCATCCTCGACCGCCTCGAGGGCGGCGAGGACGCCTTCCGCAAGGCGAGCATTCCTCTCTCGGCCCTCTTCACGCGACGCGACTTCCTCCCCTGAACGACCCGTCTCCGGACCGGACAAGGAGAGGTGGGGAAATCGGCTGGGGAGGTGGAGAGGCTCCGGTTCGGAACCGAGAACCGAAAACCGAAAAACCTCCCTTCTTCCTCTCCCTTGTGCCTACAATCCCGTCTGTGGTTGGAACGGTTCCCTTCCCCTCGTGCTCTCCTCGCCGGCTCCGGCTTGTCCTCTGCGGCTTCGCCCTGGCGTCGTCGTGCGCGGAGGCGCAGGTCAACTTCTCCGAGACCCAGACGCACACGTTCCAGCCGTCGGACTACGAGCGCGTGGTGGAGCGGTGGACGAGGGACGAGCAGCTCTACATCCTCGACGGCCTGGACAACGCCCTCACGGTTTCCGCCACCTTCGAGTCCTGGGAGTACCGCCAGGCGTACATCGATCGCTACGCCTACGATTTCCGCCTGACGGATCTCGAGCGGCAGGAACTGGAGTCCGAGCAGCGGGCGGAGCTGGAGACGGCGCACGTCTTCGTGATCGCGGCGTCGAGCACGAAGGTCGAGTGGTCCGACCTGACGGCGGACGCCACGCCGTGGAAGATCCGGCTGGTCAACGACCAGGGCGACGTGCTCGAGCCCTTCCCCGAGGGGCATGCCCCGCGCGGCATCGAGGAAGTGCGGCGGATCACGCCGGCGCAGCGGCTGTATTTCCCCTACATCAACGACTTCCGGACGGTGTACGTCCTGCGCTTCCCGCGGACGATGGCCGACGGCACGCCGTTCCTGCGGGCCGGCGTGGAGGCGTTCACCCTCGAGTTTGCCGGCGTGCTCGGGCGCGCCGAGCTGCGCTGGTCCTCCGCGAGCGAATGAACGAGCGGGTCCGGGAGAAGCTGGAGCGCCTGCCGCGGGCGCCGGGCGTCTACATCATGCGCGCCGCGGGCGGCGCCGTGCTCTACGTCGGCAAGGCCGCCGACCTGCGCTCCCGGGTGCGCTCGTACTTCGCCCCGGGCGCGGGGGACCCGCGCTTCTTCGTCGCGCGGCTGGACGACGAGCTGGACGACCTGGAGACGATCGTCACGGCCAACGACCGCGAGGCGTTCCTGCTCGAGAACTCCCTGATCAAGGAGCTGCACCCGCGCTACAACGTCCGCCTGCGCGACGACAAGGACTACCTCTCGGTCCGCCTCGACGAGAAGGCCGCTTGGCCGCGCCTGGAGCTGGTGCGCCGGCCGAAACCCGACGGTGCCCGCTACTTCGGCCCGTTCAGCTCGGCCCGCGTCGCGCGCCAGGCCGTGCGCATCGTGCAGCGCCTCTTCCGCATCCGCCCCTGCCGCGACTCCGTCTTCCGCGGCCGGTCGCGCCCCTGCCTCGTCTACCAGCTCGGCCGCTGCGACGGCCCGTGCGTCCTGCCGGTGGACAACGACGCCTACCGCACGGCCGTGCGCCGCGCCGTCGCGCTGCTCGAGGGCCGCCGCGACGCCGTCCTGGACGAACTGCGCCGCGAGATGGCCGGGGCGGCCGCGGCGACCGAGTACGAGCGTGCCGGGGAGCTGCGCGACCAGATCGCGGCGGTCGAGCGGGCCTCGTGGGACCAGGTGCAGGACGTGGTCGAGGTCTCGCGAAAGGACCGCGATGTGGTGGGCCTGCACCGCGACGGCCCGGTCGCCGCCGTCGTCGTCCTCGAGATCCGTTCCGGCCGCGTGGTCGGCGCGCGCACGTTCGCGTTCGCCGACGTCGAGGTGCCCGACGCGGAGCTCCTGGCGGAGTTCCTCGGGCGGCGCTATGCGGGCGGGGCGCCCGCGCCGGACGAGGTCCTCCTGCCGCTGGAGATTCCGGATTCGCAGATGCTGGAGGCGTTCCTCGCCGAGGCGCGGGGGCGGAGGGTCCGGGTGCACGTTCCGCGGCGGGGTCGGCTGCGCCGATTGCTGGCGCTGGCGCGGGCCAACGCCGAGCAGCGGTTCCGGGAGGAATCGCGCGACCGGGAGAGCGCGGCGGCGCAGGCCGAGGCGCTGGCCAAGGCGCTGGGGTTGCGGCGGCCGCCGCGTACCGTGGAGTGCGTCGACATCTCGCACTGGGGCGGGCACGCCGAGCACGGGGCGACGGTGGGGGCAATTGCCGCCTGGCGCGACGGTCGCATGGACAAGGCGAACTACCGGCATTTCCGGCTGCGCGGCGAGCACGCGGGAGACGACTACGCGGCGATGCGCGAAGTGCTGGTGAGACGCTTCGAGCGCGCCCGGGGCGGCGAGCCGCGCTGGGCGGCTCCGGACGTCCTGGTCGTCGACGGCGGGCGCGGCCAGCTCGCCGTGGCGGCCGCCGTCTTCCGCGACCTGGGGATCCAGGGCACGGCGCTCGCGGCCATCGCCAAACCGGCGGTCGGCCATTCCGATGGTCGGCAGGGCGGCGGCGAGGAACACGATTCGAGGCTGGACACGGTCTACGTCGCGGGGCGGTCGAACCCGCTCAAGCTGCGGGCGGGTTCGGCGGCGCTGCACCTGCTGGTCCGGTTGCGGGACGAGACCCATCGTTTCGCCGTGACCTACCAGGGGAAGGTCCGCGGGCGGCGGCGGCTGTCCGATCGGTTGTCCGGCATTCCGGGGGTGGGTCCCGTCACCCGGCGCAGGCTGCTCAAGGCGTTCGGATCGGTCGCTCGGCTGGCGGGGGCGAGTCTGGCGGAGATTGCCGCGGTGGAGGGTGTGACGGGCGCGCAGGCCGCTGCGATCGTCGGGCAATTGGGGGCGGATCGCAACGAGGAGCCGTCGTTTGCTCCTGGGGCTCCGCGTCCGCCGGAGTAGCGGCGTCCTCGGGTCGCGGGCGGCCGATTCGCGGATCCGCCCTTCTGAAGTAATTGATCCGGGTTGATGTCCTGGCGCCTTCGGGTGCCGGTTGGCGGGTGTTGGATCCGGCGTTCCGTCACGGATTCGGACGCTCCGTCGGGTGTCTCCAGACACCACCACGGCAGGACTTCGAGTATCGTCGAACGGACCGCCAGTCGCCCGGCGGCAGGCTAGAAAGTCGCCACGGCGGGCGAGCCTCGCCATTGGTTTTGGGTTCAGGTTTTTGGACGCGAGGACGTCCGAAGGGAAAGAGGAGGAGGAGCGTATGCGTACCAAGAGGTTGCTCGGTCTGGCGGCTGCGGTCATCGCGGCAGGGGGTCTTTCGGTAGCAGGCTGCGGGGACGACGCAACGATCCCCGTGACCCTCGTGAGGGTCGAGGTGACACCGGCGACGGCGACGGTGCACGTCGGCACCACCCAGCAGTACATCGCGACGGCCGTGTACAGCGACGCGACGACCGAGGACGTCTCGGCGAACGCGACGTGGGCTTCGGACGACGAGGCGGTCGCGACGATCGACGCGGCGGGCGAGGCGACCGGGGTTTCCGCCGGCACGGTGGAGATCTCCGCGCTCTTCAACGAGATCACCGGAACGGCGACGTTGACGGTGGAGGACGCGCAGGTCACGCAGGTGATCGTGGAGCCGCCGAACGCGACGATCAACGTCGGGGACACGACCGACTTCACCGCGCGGGCGGTGTACGACGACGGGACCGACGAGGACGTCACCGACACGGCGGTCTGGAATTCCTCGGACGACGCCATCGCGACGGTGGACGCCGGCACGGTGACGGGCGAGGCGGTCGGCACGGCGACGATCACCGCGGCCTTCGGCGGTGAGACGTCGAACGCGGCGACGGTCATCGTGAGCGAGCTTCACACGTTGGACGAGATCCAGATCACGCCGCCCACGGCGACGATTCCGGTCGACGGCGAGCAGCCGTACATCGCGCTCGGCACCTTCCTGGACGGCACCACCGAGGACATCACGGCCGACGTGACCTGGGATTCCTCGGATCCCGCCGTGGCGACGATTGACGCCGCCGGCGTGGCGACCGGCGTGGCGGCAGGCGAGACGACGATCACCGCGGCGATGGACGGCATCACGTCCAACGACGCGACGCTGACTGTGACCGAGGCGCCGCTTGTTTCCGTCACGGTCGATCCCGTGACCGGCACGCTGCACGCGGGTTCCGCCGAGACGCTGGCCCTCACGGCCACGGCGAACTACGCCGACGGCTCCTCGGCCGACGTCACGACGACGGCGACCTGGGCCTCGAGCGACGACACGATCGCGACGGTGAGCAATGCCGCCGGCACGGAAGGCGTGGTTTCCCCGGACGCCGCCAACATCGGCGTCGCGCAGATCACGGCGACCTTCGACGGCGTCACCTCCGGCCCGGCGATCATCAACGTGGTCGTCTCCTCGGTCGTGACCGACGTCGAGGTCGCGCCGGCGACGGCGAGCATCGTCGCGGGCACGACGCAGGCGTTCATGGCCACGGCGACCTTCGAGGACGGCCGCACGTCGGACGTGACGGCCACGGCGACCTGGACGAGCAGCGCCCTGGCGATCGCCAGCGTTGCCGTCACGGGCGTGGCCACCGGCCTCACCCCGGGCGCGGCGACCATCACCGCCACCTACACCGGCGTGGCCGGGACGGCGACGCTGACGGTGACCGACGCGACGATCGTCTCGATCGCGGTCGAGCCCCCGGTGGCGACGATCGCGCGCGGCAACACGCAGGCATTCACCGCGACGGCCACGTTGACCGACGGGACGACCCGCGACGTCACGGCCTCGGCGACCTGGACCAGCAGCTCGACGGCGACGGCGACCATGGCCGGCGCGACGGCGACCGGCGTGGCCATCGGCACCGCGACGATCACCGCGACGGCGGGCACGCCCCCCGTCAGCGGCACCGCGCTCCTGAACGTGACCGACCCGGTGCTCACCGGCATCAACGTGACCCCGGCGACGTCGACCATCCCGGTGGCCGGCACGGTGACCCTGACGGCGACCGGAACCTACTCGGACGGCTCGACGGCCGACATCACGGCGCTGGCGACCTGGACCAGCAGCGCCACCGCCACGGCTTCCGTGGCCGGTGGCCTCGTGACCGGCGTCGCGGCCGGCGGACCCGTCACCATCACGGCGACCCGCGGGACCATCAGCGGCACCGCCCAGGTGACCGTCTCGGGCGGCATCCTCCAGACCATCTCCATCACCCCGGGCGCGCCGCCGTCGCTGCCGATCGGCCGCACGCAGTCCTTCACGGCGACCGGCACGTACTCGGACGGCACCACCGCCGACCTCACGGCGCACGCGAACCTGACGTGGACGACGAGCGTCGGCACGGTGGCGAGCGTCTCCAACGCGGCCGGCTCGGACGGCGTGGCCACCGGTCTGGCGGTCGGCGCGACGAACATCGGCTGCTACTACGACGACGGCGTGCGCCCCCGCGTCACCGCGACGCCCGTGGCCCTCGCGGTCACGACGGCCGTCCTGACCTCGATCGCGGTCACCCCCGCGACGCCGACGCTGCCGGCGACGTTCTCCCTCCAGTTCACCGCGACCGGGACCTACTCGGACGCCACCACGGCGGACATCACCAATGATCCGCTGATCGTCTGGACCAGCGCCACCACGGCGGTGGCCACGATGTCGGGTGCGACGAAGGGTCTGGCCACGGCCGTGGCCCCCGGCGCCTCGGTCATCACCGCGGCCGTCGGCTCGGTGTCGGGCAACACGACCCTCACGGTCAACTCCGCGACGCTCGTGTCGATCTCCATCACCCCGCAGCCGGCGACCGTCCAGGTCGGCGCGACGCGGCAGTTCACGGCGACCGGCAACTTCAGCGACGGCTCGACGATGCCCCTCACCACGCTGGTGACGTGGGCCTCCGGCGACGTGAGCCGGGCGACGATCTCGAACGCCGCGGGCAGCAACGGCCTGGCGACGGGCGTTGCCCCGGTCGCGAGCGTTTCGATCACGGCGACGCGTGGCTCGATCGTCGGCGCCGGGACCCTGAGCGTGACCAACCCGCTGACGCTGCAGAGCATCGCCGTCACGGTCGTTCCGACGACCATCCCGGTCGGCCTCACCGGCCAGGCGACGGCGATCGGGACCTACTCCGACGGCGTCACGACGACCACGCAGACGATCACCGACACCGTGACCTGGTACACGTCCTCGGCGGCCATCGCGACGATCAGCAACGCGGCCGGCAGCCGCGGTCTCATCACCGGCGTGGCCGGCGGCACCGCCAACATTTCGGCCACGCTGGGCGCGGTCGCCTCCAACATCGTGGCGGTGAACGTCACGACCTGCGCGCTCATCAACCCGATCACGGTCACCGCGGCGCCGGCGGGGAACAACATCCCCCGCGGCACCAGCCGGCAGTACCGCGCCGAGGCTGGCTACAACACCGCGGGCGCCTGCAGCGGCCTGGGCGGGGTCGTGTACGACCTGACGAACGTGGCCACCTGGGCCTCGTCGAACACCGCCAACGCCACGGTCAGCAATGCCGCGGGCACCAAGGGCCTCGTCACGGCCTCCTCGACGCCGACCGGCTCCCCGGCGACGTCGGACATCTCCGCGACCTACACCGGCGGTCTCACGGGCACGACGACCGTGACGATCAACCCGGCGTGCGTGCAGACCCTCACCGTGACGCCCGCGACCGTCAGCCTGCCCAAGGGCGGGATCATCTCCCCGCTCACCGCGACCGCGCGGATGAGCGACGGCACCGACGTCGACTTCACCACCCAGGCGAGCTGGTCGCGGACCGCCGGCACGGCGGCCACGGTCGACGACGCCGCCGGCTTCAAGGGCCTCGTGACGACCGGCGCCACCGCCGGCTCGGCCACGATGCGGGCGACCGCTCCGGCCGGCACGTTCTGCGGCGCCACGGCGCCGACCGCCGACTCGGTGGTCACCGTCACGGACGCCACGCTCACCAGCATCAGCGTCACGCCGTCGGCCCCGAGCGTGGTCCGCGGCGGCACGGTCCAGCTCCAGGCCGTCGGCACGTTCAGCGACTCGAGCAACGTCAACATCACCCGTTCGGCCTCCTGGACCTCCTCGGTCACCTCCGTCGCGACGGTCAGCGACACGGCTCCCACGAAGGGCCTCGTGACCGGCGTGACCAACGGCAACTCGATCGTCACGGCCAACTTCATGGCCCGTGCCGGAACCGCGAACGTGGTCGTCAGCGGCAAGACGCTCGTCAGCATCGCCGTCGACGTCGATCCGGCGTTCGTCTGCCCGCTCGTGACCGCGGGGACGTTCCCGCTCGGCATCACGGTTCCGATGCGCGCGCGCGGCACCTACTCCGACACGTCCGTCGACGACATCACCACCTCGGTCACGTGGGCCAGCAGCAGCACCGCGAACGTCACGATCGCGGGCACGGGCGTCGCGACCACCGTCTCCGGCGGCTCGTCGAACATCACGGCGACCATCGGCTCGGTGGTCTCCCCGGCGTACGTCATGGGCGTCGCCTCGGGCGCGCTGGGCGCGTCGCTGAGCCTCGATCCCCCGAACCTCAACTGGTGGATCGGAATCGGCCTGACCCGTCAGTTCCACGCCTACGGGACCTTCACCGGCGTCACCACCGGCGGGTGCGACATCACGTCCACCGTCACGTGGACCGCGACGTCCCTGACGCCTCCGGCCACCCCGCCCCTCCGGCTCTCCATGAGCGCCGCGGGGCTCGGCACGGCCACGACCGTTCCGGCGAACGCCGGTGCCGTTCGCGTCACGGCCACCCGCGGCGCCTCGAGCGGCACGACCGACGGCTGGGTGACTGCGGCCTGCGTCACGGGCATCACCGTCACGCCGGCCACGGTTTCGCTGGCTCGCGGCCAGGTCCGCACGCTCGTCGCCAACCGCGTCACGGTCGACGGGACCTCGACCCCGATGGGCGGCGGCGACACCGTCACCTGGACGGGCGCTACCGGGAACGTCACCCTGGCCGCCGGCACCACCGGGACCAAGGACATCACGGGCGCGACGGCCGGGACGGACACCGTCACGGCCAGCTACAACGCCGCTGGGGCGACGTGCTTCGGCATGGGCCCGACCTTCCAGGCCACCTCCGACATCACGGTCACCGCCGCGACCCTCACGGGGATCACGGTGACCTGCGTGGAGCAGGACTGGACGGGCGACACGGTGGCCGACGCCATCCCGGTCGGGATCACCTCCCAGTGCACGGCGACCGGGACCTACTCCGCAGGCGCGCCTCAGAACATCACCGACTCGGTGACGTGGGCCTCGACGGCCCCGGCGACCGCGACGGTCAGCGACACGGCGCCGACCAAGGGCCTCGCTCGCGGCCTGGCGGCCGGCAACGCCGTCATCTCCGCGACGCAGGGCGCGATCAGCAACTTCACCGTCCTGCACGTCAACGCGGCCGTGCTGCGCACGACCAACCCGATCGTGATCACTCCGGCAGGACCGGTGAGCCTCCCCGTCGGCTTCACGCAGCTCTTCCGCGCCGACGGCTACTACACGCTCGGCGGTGCCACGAACTCCTACAACATCACGGAGCTCGCGACGTGGACCTCGAGCACGCCGGCGTTCGCCACCGTGAGCGACGCCGCCGGATCCAAGGGCCGCGCCAACACCGTGGCCATCGGCACCACCACCATCACGGCCGGCTACCAGACGCGCACCGGCACGGCCAGCCTGACGGTGAACAACGCCACCCTGGCGTCGATCGCCGTCACCCCGGCCACGACCGCCATCGGTCTGGGCTTGACCCAGCAGTACCGCGCGGACGGCACCTACACCGACTCCAGCGTGAAGGACATCACCACGTCGGTGACCTGGACCACGAGCGACGCGGCGTACGTCACGATCGCGGCCGGCGGCCTGGCCACGGGCGTCCAGGTGACGACGGCGCCGATCACGATCACGGCCACCCAGGGGACGATCAGCGGAACCGCGCAGCTCAACGTCAACGCCAAGTGCATCAGCAGCCTCGACCTCACGCCGGCGACGAGGACCATCCCGGCCAACGTGCCGATCGTCTTCACCGCGACGGCGAACTACTCCGACGGCACCACCGGCAACGTCACCGCCACGGTCGCCTTCAGCAACGGCGGCTCGACGCGCATGGGCGTCCCGGACACCACCGGCTACACCTACTCCGAACCGACGGCGACGGCCGGCACGGTCACCATCGGCGCCAGCATCGTCGGCTGCTCGGGCACGGCCACCGACACCAGCACGATCACCATCACCAACGCCACGCTGGCCTCCATCGCGGTCACGCCGACCTCGGCGAGCACGCCCGTCAGCACGAGCGGCGCGATCACCGTCTCCTACCAGGCGACCGGCACCTACAGCGACAGCTCGTCTGCCGACATCACCCGCCGCGCCAGCTGGAGCACCGGCAACCCGGCGATCGCCACGGTCGGAGCCGCGACGGGCGTCGTGACCGGCGTCGCCGTGGGCACCACCTCCGTCACCGCCTCCCAGGGCGCCCGGTCGGGCGCGGCCACCGTCGACGTGACGGCGGGCGTCTTGACGGCCCTCAGCGTCGAGGGCTGGGTCACGCTGGGCGGCTGCGGCACCACCTGGAACGCCACCGGCATTGCCCACCCGATGGGCGGCTACTACACGATGGTCCGCGCGCTGGGTACCTTCAGCGACGGTCGGACCGGCGTCGACATGACCGAGTCCGTGACGTGGAGCTCCAACCAGCCGACGCGGGCAACGGTGAGCAACACCGCCGGCCAGCGCGGCCTGGTCACGACGGGGACCGCGGCCGGCGCGGTGGTCGTCACGGCCACCTCCGGCACGATCACCGACACCCTGGCTCTCGACGTCGTCAACGCGACGCCCACCGTGGTCCAGATCGAAGGCTCCGACCCCGTCGGCGTCAACCTCGGCAACACGGCCCAGCTCACGCTGCGCGCCCGCTTCGGGCTCACCGACTACTACTGCGCGACCGAGAACGCCACCTGGAGCTGCGGCAACGCCGCCGTCGCCACGGTGAGCAACGTGGCCGGCGATCGCGGCCTCGTGTCCACGGTCTCCGTGGGCAGCGCCGTCATCACCGGGACCATCGGCACCCTCAGCGATACCGTGACGGTCAACGTCGGCGCCGCAACCCTCTCCTACATCGAGGTGCTCCCGACCACCGTCTCCCTCTGCCGCTCCTGCACCGCGCAGTTCCGCTCCTGGGGCCACTACAGCGACGGCACGGTCAACGACATCACGGCCAACGTCACGCCGACCGAAACGCACTGGTCGATCCAGGGCGCGGCGGGCGGCTGCAGCGTGACCGTGAACGACGGCGCGTCCAAGGGCCTGGTCAACGCCGGCGCGACCGCCTGCACCGGCGCCCGCATCGAGGCCTGCAACGGCTCGATCTGCGCCAGCGCCGCTCCGGATCGCCGCGGCACCGTCACCGTTCCGTAGCTCCCACCAAGGACCGGGGGAACGGCGCCTGCCGTTCCCCCCTTCTTCCCCGCCAAACCCAACCCCGCCCCCCGGAGCCGACGTCCGGCCGGGCCGCAGTCCCGGACGCAACGTCCGGAAAAGGTGGATTGACAGTCCACCGCGGATCCGAGAGGATCCCTGTCACCGGAACGGCAGCCGTCGCCGCAACGCAGCGGCGACGTGGAGGGGAACAGACGATGGCGCTACGACCGGCACCCGAAGTCGATCCCATTCTGCTCGCCGCGGCGGAGCTGTTCGAGAAGCGCGGGTACGACGACGTCTCCGTCGAGATGATCGCCGACCGCGCCGGCGTCGGACGGTCCACCGCCTTCGCCCGCTACCTCAGCAAGCAGGGAATCCTGATCGGTCTCGTCGATGCCTTCCTGTACCAGTTCGCGTTCTACCTGACCCAGTTCGACCTGACCATCGAGGCCCCGCTCCAGACGCCCGTCGGGCCGCCCGGTCGCCGCCGTTCCGGCCGCGCACCGTCCACGCCGCCGCCGACGATCACGCCGCCCGACCGATCGCTGCGCAACGCGCCCGCCCAGGTCCGCCTCCTGCGCGCCCTGCACGAGTTCGGCAGCCAGTGGGGCCCGCTGGCCCGCGTCGCCCTCACCGCCAAGGACCTGCCCTGGGTCGCTCGCGAGATCTCCGCCGGCAGGGCGGTGTTCCGCAACGCGCTGCGCCTCTACCTGGGGCCCGTCGCCGGAGAGAAGCTCAACTCCCTCCTCGCCGCCGACCTCCTCAAGTACGCGTGCTGCTCGGAGTGCGCCGGCGAATCCGAACGGCTCGACCCGGCCGCAATCGGCAACCTGTTCCAGCTCGCGACCACCGAGCCGCCGAAATTCGGCGCGCCTCGGCCCGCCACCCCCCCGCCGCCCGTCGCTCCCGGAACCGATCCCCTGCGGCAGACCCCGTTCAGCGGGTGAGTCTCCATCCCACGGCTCGGGAGACGCCACGAGCGTCCGGATCCGGGCGGGGAGAGGTGGAGAGGTCCCTTCGACTTCGCTCAGGGCAGGCTGGCGGGAGAGGTGGGGAGGGGAACCAGGGGGTCAGTCCTCCTCCTCGCCACGCAGCCCCTCGATCCCCTCCCGCACCAGCCACGGCACCATGAGCAGCGCGGCGGCCGGGTCGGCCCACCACCAGCCCGCGGCGGCGTTCGCGACCAGGCCCAGGAGCAAGGTGAACGACAGGTAGGAGCAGGCGAGCGTCTCGTTGGCCTCGGCCCGCAAGGCGGCACTCCCGATCCGCTTCGCCGCCCGGAACTTCCCCCACGCCAACAGCGGCATCAGCACCAGCGAGGCGCAGGCCAGCACGATCCCCACCACGCTCTCCCCCGGCGCCTCGCGGGTCCACAGCGTCACCACCCCCTCCACCAGCACGTAGAGCGCCAGCGCGAGGAACGTCCCGCCCACGACCTGGTGCACCCGCCGCTCGCTCGCCTCCACCCGTTCCCGGTCCGCCCCGCGCGCCTCGACGGAGAGCCGCCACAGGAGCGCCGCCGCCGCCGCGCATTCGATCACGCTGTCCAGCCCGAACCCGATCAGCGCCACGCTGCCCGCGACGATCCCCGACCACAGCGCCACGCCCGCCTCGACCACGTTGTACGCCGCCGTGCCCGCGACCAGACGTCTCGCCGTGCGGATGTGGACTGCCTCCGCCATGCTACGCACCCTGGGCCCGATATCGCACGGAGTCAACCCATCCCGGCCTCGCCGTGACGCCGTGCCTTGCCTTGCCCCTGCCTGGTCCTGTCTTGCCCTGGCCCTCTCAGCGTTCCTCTCAGCACCCTCAGCGTCTCAGCGGTGAATCCGGTCTCCGCGCCCTCCCCTCCCCTCCGCGCCCTCCGCCGCAGGCGCCCTGAGCTGGTCGAAGGGTCTCACGCCCACGCCCCGACGTCGTCGTGTCCGACGCGCGATTCGTCGCGCACCGAGCGGCCCGGGCGCGGGAGGTTGGCGAGATACGAGGCGATGCGGGCGTTCAGGTCCAGGTCGCCGTCGTAGAACATGCTGACCATGGGCACGCCCGTCTCCGCCTGGACCTCCTGGAGGCACGACGAGGTCAGCGTGCCGGGCATGCAGCCGAACGGGGCGCAGTTGACGACCATGCTCGCCCCCTGCCGCGCGAAGAGCATGGCCCGGCCCATCGTGATGATCGCCTCGCCCGCGAACTCCGGCGGGATGTACTTCGCCCCCACATCGATCGCCTGCTCCACGGCCGGCTCGTGCCGGTCCGCCAGGAAGGCGCCGCCCAGCGCGTAGAGCCGCTGCTCCTCGCCGTGCATGTAGCGGTTCTTGAGCAGCGTCATCGCCAGCTCGATCGGGTTGAACACGTTCGTGCCGTTGAGCGCCTCGTGCTTCGCCATCCAGGACGTGTACAGGATCCACTCGCCGATCGGCGCCAGCCACGCCTCTCCGCCCGCGGCCTCGATCGCCCGGATCACCTCGCCGTTGGAGTAGGCATTGCACCGGACGTAGATTTCGCCCACGACGCCCACCAGCGGCCGCGGCGGCCCGTCGCCCCGCAGCGCGGCCAGCGCCTCCACCGCGCGCACCAGCTCCGGCTCCCACCGCCGCCCGCTCTCGATCGCCCGCTCGATCAGCGTCTGGTGGATCATCGCGGCGCGATCGACCGCTCCCGGCTCGCGCTCGTACGGCCGCGCCTTGCAGACGGCCTTGAACAGCACGTCCGAGGCCACGATGCCCGACCACATGTCGCGCCGCACCGCCTCGGGAATGCCCTGATACGCGTTGTACGACGACGGGGAGACGATCTCGATGTCGCCCCAGCCGAGGTCCTGGAGGATCAGCTTGTGCAGCGTGGCGTACTGCCCGAAGCGGCAGGGCCCCTCCGCGGTGGGCATGAAGAACGCCTCGCGCCGCGGGTCGGCGCCCAGCTCGCGCAGCTTCTTGACCAACGCCCCGATCGTCACCGCCGTCGGCAGGCACTCGGTGCCTCGCGTCAGCCGCCGCCCGATCTCGAACGCCTCGCGATCCTCGACCGGCAGCGGCGCCGCGTCGATCCCGTGGCGGCGGAAGATCGCCGCCAGGAAACCCGTGCCGTAGGCGTGCATCGGCGGGAACCACGTTCGGCGCTTCTTCCACTCCAGTCCCACCCGCTCGCCGTAGGCGCCCGAGGGCGCCGGCGCGGAGCCGCCGGGCAGCAGGCGCCGGGCCGCGGCCAGCGGCCCCCCTCCGCCCGGCGCGTCCTTCGCGCCCGCCGCGCCTCCCGCCCCCGCTCCGGCCAGCCTCCGCGCCTCGACCTCCCGCACGACGTCGACGAACGCCTCGACCCTCGTCACGTAGCCCGCGTCCGCGGCGTGTTCGTCCAGCTCCAGGATGAGCATCGGCTTGCGGCCGTTGATCCGCTCGGCATAGGTCAGGTTGAACGAGTCGGGGCCGCAGGAGAAGTTCGTGAGGCAGATGGGGTAGAGGTGCGGGGAGCGCGTGAGGCGTTGGACACCCGCCAGGGCGCGTTGGGCGAAGTTCCAGTACGTGTTGTGGTACACGGGGTCGATGTCGGCCTCGCGGAAGCCCAGGCCGTCCAGCGGGATGATCGGCAGCCCGTGTTCCGCGATCTTCCGGGGCAGGCCCACGTTGAGGCCGCCGTCGTAGAGGTTGTACGGCCGTCCGACGAGCACGAACGCCGGCTTGTCCTCCGCGGCGAGCCGCTCCAGCTCTCGATGGGTGGCCGTCTGCACCTGCCGCGTGAACTCCGCCTGCGCCTCGTTGCCCCGGCGCCACGCCTCGGCCACGCGCCGGGCGTCGGCCCCCAGCACCGGGCCGACCGCGCGGAGGAGGTGCCGGACGATCGCCTTCTCGGGCATGCGCTCGTCGACGACCGGCGAGAGCACCTTGGTCTCGTCGAGCCCGGCGCGGCGCAGCGCCGCGCGCAGGACGCCGGGAATCCCCTGCACATAGGGGCAGAACTGCGCGTCGGTCGTCGCGCGGTTGCGCTTGCCGGCGATGCGGTGCGGCAGGAAGACGAAGTCCACGTCGCGCCGCGCGAGGAGCTGCGCCACGTGGCCGTGCACGACCTTCACCGGGTAGCAGAACTCGGAGGCCACCAGCTCGGTCGTCGACTTCCGGATGGCCGCGTCGGTCTCGCGGCTCAGGGCCACCCGTGCGCCGAGCGACTCGAAGAACGCGCGCCAGCGCGGCAGCTCGTCGAACAGGTGCAGCGCCCGCGGGAGCCCGATCGTGAGCCCCGTCGGATGCACGCCCTGCTGCGCGCCGAGCGTCCGCCACAACATCTGCCGCTGCTCGAACAGCTCGTACGTCGTCAGCTTCCGCACCTTCTTCTCTTCGGGGTCGCGCCCGCACAGGTAGCCCCACGAGAGCGCGTCCTCCAGGCGCGGGCTCCGGGCGAAGGTGATGGCGCACTTGTTCTGGCACAGCTCGCAGCGTTCCTGGCGGATCTCGATCGCCCCGTCCAGGCAGTCCAGTCCGCGGAACGCGCTCGGCCCCGCCCCCACGCGCTGCCGCCGCGCCAGGCAGGCCACGCCCTTGGCCCCCATCACGTGGCACACCGGCGAGATCACCACCTCCACGCCCAGCTCCTGCTCGAACGCCGCGACGAGCCCGCGGTTGCGCGCCGTCGCCCCCATGAACGCGATCTTCTCCCGCGCCACCGGCCGCCGCCCCACGACCTTCGTGAGGTAGTTGCGCACGACCGAGCGCATGACGCCGGCCAGCGCCTCCTCCCGCGAATAGCCCTGCCGCAGGAGCTTCAGGACGTCCTGCTCCATGAACACCGTGCAGCGGTCGCTCGTGAGCGGCGGACTGATCCCCTCGACCGCCGGTCCCACGTCCTGCACCTTGTACCCCAGCTTCGTCGCCTGCTCCTCGACGAACGAGCCCGTCCCCGCCGCGCAGACGTAGTTCATGTTCGCGTCGCAGGCGTGCCCGTCGCGCAGGCGGATGTACTTCGAGTCCTGCCCGCCGATCTCGAAGATCGTCTCGACGTCCGGGTCGTCCGTGAGCGCGCCCGCCGCGTGCGCCGTGATCTCGTTGATGATCGCGTCCGCGCCCAGCAGCATGCCGATGAGCTTGCGGCCCGAGCCCGTCGTCCCCACGGCGAGCGGCTCCAGACGCTTGCCCCCCTTCGCCAGCGCCTCGCCCAACGCACCCAGAAGCTTGCGCGTCGCGCCGATCGGGTCGCCCTGCGTCCGGCGGTAGATGTCCAGCAGGACCTTCTCCCGTTCGTCGACCAGCACGCACTTGGTCGACGTCGAGCCCACGTCGACGCCGACCGCCGCCCGCACGACCTCACCCGCCGGCCAGCCATGCACCCGCACCTCGTCGCCGTTCCCCGTGACCCACGACTCGGCCACCGCGAACGACGGGTACTTCGTCCGCTCGAGCAGGAGCGGCCGTCCCTGCGGCACCAGCGAGGTTCCCCGCGACGGCCGCGGCGTCGTCCGCCGCCCGCTGCCGTCCTCCCGGAACGCGCCCGCCCCGGTCGCCGCCGAGAGGTCGGAAAGCAGGTCCGGCCACGGCCGGCCGAACCCTTCCTCGCGAGCCGCCAGGGCCGCCCCGAGCGCCGTCGCGAAGTGCCCCTTCCCCTCCGGCTCCACCCGCACGTCGGCCCCGGAAAGCTGCCGGATCCACCGCACGACGTCCCGGTTGCGCGACACCCCGCCGACGACGAGTACGGCGCCCTCCACCGGCCGCCCCTTGAACAGCGTCTGGAGCAGCGTCGAAGCCAGGCCCTGGCACAGCCCGGACCACATCGCCTCGCGCGAGTGGCCCTCCTGCTGCCGGTGGATGAGGTCGCTCTTGGCAAACACCGCGCAGCGCGAGGCGATCGACGGCGGGTTGTCCACCGGCTCCATCGCCGCAATCGCGTCGTAGTCGAGCTGCAGGCGCCGCGCCTGCTCATCGAGGAACGAGCCGGTCCCCGCGGCACAGACCGAGTTGCTGGCAAACGAAAGGAACCGCCCCTCGGCGTCCAGCTCGATCGCGGTCAGCGAGCCGCCTCCCACGTCGATCACCCACCGCACGCCGGCAGCCAGCTTCCCCGCCCCCACGACCGTGGCCCGCACCGTGTCGAACCCGAACGCCCCGGCGACGTTCTCCAGAATCTCCCGGTGCAGCCCCGTCACACCCAGTCCGATGTCGCCGCCGAACTCGACCCCCGCGAGCCACTCGCCAAGCTGCTTCCTCGGATCACCATGGTGCCGCTCGACCCAGGAACGCTCGACCTCACCCTTCGCATCCAACAGCACGGCCTTGGTGAACAGCGCACCGACATCCAACCCCAGGTACCTCATCTCGACGATCTCCCTTGGTCGCGGCTGCTGATCGCGCCGCACCGCAACGCGCCCGACCGTAGTTCTAACAGGAACTAGAATGACGTGTCAACTCACGGAAACTCCGATCAGCAACTATTGGAATGTGTTGCATAAACATGGAATGGGCCGCTGTCTGGCCAGAACCGAACCGCGCCCTTCAGGGCGCGGCGCTGCTGGCTATGGCCGTCGCGGGCGGAGAGCGCTCGAGGACAGCCGCGGCGGCGAGGTCTGGCGGGCGCCCGGACATGGCGCGTAGGATGGGCTTCCGGGTGAACGAGGTGTGGGGCTGGTTCGACCAATGACGCGGCGGGCGGCGAAGGAGAAGGAGAACGTCATGGGACGACGGACACTGCCCGGAGAACGTGAGGGTGGAGGCCGGACGGGGGCGCTTTCGGCGTCACGGACAACCGTTGTGGGGGGGCGGGCGCTGGCGACCGGGCTGGCGCTCCTGGCCACGTCGTGCGGGGCCGCGGCGTCGACCGGCGGGCTGACGCCGTCGCAGCCATGGCTGGACTCGCTGGGTGACGTCTTCGACGACGGGTTCGACTTCGTGGCGCCGCTGCGGTCGATCCTCGGGACGCCGTGGTTCGACGAGTACGGCGCGCAGCTCGAGCGGCGGCTCGACGAGTCCGACGTGGTCGCGGTGGTCGCGCTGCGTTCGATCGTCCCGCCGGCCGAGCGGGGGTTCGGCGCGGTCGAGGTCGAGGTTGTGGAGCCTTTGATCGGCGGCATCGAACGCGGCGCGGTGTTGCACCTGGACGTCGTCGCCGGTTCGGCGGCGGCAGACCGCATCGTCGAAGAGCGTCCGCACATCGAGGCGACGAGCCGCTTCGTGGCGTACGTGCGGCTCTACGCCGACGAGCTGAGCGCCACGCGCACGCACTGGCACCTCTCGCCGGATGATCCGGATCTCGTGAATACGATCCGGCGCGCGGTTGGGCCGGCAAGGCAAGAGGGGGGAATGTAAATGCCGACCCTCCGATTCCCCTTCTGCCTTTCCCGTCTTCAATCCGCCATTGCCGCCGAGCCCACCCGTTTCCGGCTTGTAATCGCATGTTTCAGCATTTGCATTTCCCTCGCTCCCCCTCATCGCGCCCTCGCCCCCTCCCGTTGCGTCCTCTTCCTCATCTCGCCTCGCCTGCCCCCCTCGATCGTGTAAGATGCCGCCCCATGAACCGGACCTCCGTGAGTCTCATCTATGGTGCCGCACGAAAGACGTTGACCTTCCCCGATGCTTTCCTGGCGGGCAATCCCATCGCGCCTCGCGCGCTCGCGGGGGCGCGACCGCCGGCCGAGGCGTTCGCCGAGGCTCTTGCGCATCCCGACGGGACGCCGCCGTTGCGCGAGCTGGCGGCGGGTCGGCGCGTGGCGATCGTCTCCGCGGACGAGTTCCGTGCGGGTCTCCAGAAGGAGATCATGGACGTGCTCATGGGCGAGGTCGTGGCGGGCAAGCCGGCGTCGGTGACGCTGTTGTTCGCCACCGGCTCGCACAATCCGGCCATCTACACGCGCAATCTCGCTCCCGCGGCCGAGGAGCTGGCGCGGAGGCACGGCGTGAACATGCGGGTGCACGGGCACGACTGCGACAAGTCGCCGCACCGCGAGCTCGGCACGACCCCGATGGGCTCTCCCGTGTTCATGGACGAGCTGCTCCTCGCGGCCGACCTGCGCGTGTACGGGCACGAGTCGAAGCACCACTACATGTGCGGCTACTCGAACATCGACAAGCTCGTGCTGCCGGGCGTCGCCGGACGGCGCTCGATCGAGGCCAATCACAAGCGCGCGCTCGACCCCGACAGCCGCGGCGGCCGCGCGGTCTACCATCCCGATCCGAAGCGGCGGAGCAACCCGTTCGCGGAGGACGCGCACGACGCGCGGCTCCTGTCGGAGAGGTTCCGGCTCGAGGGCGACCGGCTGATCGAGGCCCCGGTCGCGACGTTCGCGCTGGACATGATCTCCGAGGGCGGCAAGGTGCAGTGGTGCGCCGCGGGCAAGCCGGAGGCGCTTCAGCCGAGGATGGCGGTGGCGGTCGATGAGGCGGGCGGGTTCGAGGTCGACCGCGCGAAGTACGTCGTGCTTTCACCCGGCGGCCCGCCGGCCAGCCAGACGTTGTACAGCGTCCAGAACTGCTTCGACATGGCGCTCTTGGGCGCGATCCGTCCGGGGGGCGAGGCACTGGTCGTCGCGCCGTGCGACGGCCGTCCGGACGTTCCGCCCGAGGTGCGCGGCCTGGCGCCCGACGCCAACTCCAAGGGGCTGTTCTACGACGGGCTCGTCAAGCTCCTGGCCTTGCCGTTCGCCGAGGCCGAGGCGTGGATCCGCGACCATTTCGAGCTGTACCTGTGGAAGACGCACCGCGTGCTGCGCCTGCTCAAGGTGGACGGCGTCAAGCTCTGCTTGCACTCGGAGCTGGCGCCGGAGAAGGTTGCCGCCGCCGGCATCATCCCCGTCGCCGACCCGCAGGCGTGGATCGATGAGCGCGCCGCGCGGGGCGACGGCACGTGCCGCGTCGTCGACAACGGCAACCGGCTGTTCATCTCCGGGAGAGAATGAAACCACCGATGGACACCGATGGACACCGATGAGGACAGGCTCGCCCCGCGGCCCGTGACCAGAAACCAGGCGCCGGGTGCGGTCGGGCAGCCGAAGGCCGTCGTCCTGTTGTCGGGCGGGATGGACTCGACGGTGTGTGCCGCGATGGCGCGTGCGGACGGTTTCGAGGTCCATGCGCTCACGGCGCGCTACGGCCAGCGCCACGGGGTGGAGGTGGATGCGGCACGGCGCGTCGTCCAGGCGCTCGGCCTCGCCTCCCACACCGTCGTCGACCTCGACCTTCGCGCCATCGGCGGCTCCGCCCTTACCGCCGACATCCCCGTGCCCAAGACCGCCGAAGCGGCGCCCTCTCCCGCTTCTCCGCTCGCCGTTCCCGACGCACGACCCATGACTCCCGCCTCCCCGCTCGCAACCCACAGCTCGCAGCTCGCAGCCTCTTCCATCCCCGCCACCTACGTCCCCGCGCGCAACACCATCCTCCTCGGACTGGCGCTGGGCCACGCGGAGGCGCTCGGAGCGAGCGACATCTACATCGGCGTGTCGTCGGTCGACTATTCGGGTTACCCGGACTGCCGTCCCGCGTTCATCGAGACGTTCGAGCGGCTGGCGCGGGTGGCCACCAGGGCCGGCGTCGAGGGCGCTCCGCTGCGCATCCACGCTCCGCTCCAGCACCTCACCAAGGCCGAGACCATCCGCCGCGGGCGGGATCTGGGCGTGGATTTCTCGCTGACCCACACCTGCTACGACCCATCACCCGACGGGGCCGCCTGCGGCGCCTGCGACGCCTGCCGCCTCCGCCGGGAAGGCTTCGCCGCCGCCGGTGTCCCCGACCCCACCCGCTATGCACCAGCCGGAAACGGAACCGGTTCGGATGGGCAGGCAAGAGTCGATGGCCAAGAACTCCCCTCCCTTCGGGTCCTGGAGATCTACCGCACGATCCAGGGCGAGACGACCTTCGCCGGCGAGCCGTGCGTCATCGTGCGCCTCGCCGGCTGCCCCCTGCGCTGTTCGTACTGCGACACGGCGTACGCGCGCGAAGCCGAAGGCATGGAGTTGTCGCTCGACGAGGTCGTCCGAACGGTCCGCGAGCTGGGACCCGGGATCGTCGGCCTGACCGGAGGCGAGCCGCTGGCGCAGGCGTGCGGCGCCGAGCTGGCCCGTGCGCTCGCGGACGACGGACGTACCGTGCTCCTGGAGACGTCGGGGGCCTTCGACACGTCGGCGGTCGACCCGCGCGTGCGCCGCATCCTCGACGTCAAGACGCCCGGCTCCGGCATGGAGGCGAAGAACCTCCCGCAGAACCTTGCCGCGCTGCGTCCGATCGACGAGGCGAAGTTCGTGCTGGTCGACCGGGCCGACTACGACTGGGCGCGGGAGCTCGTGCGACGGGAACGGCTGGCGGAGAAATGCACCGTCCTGTTTTCCCCGGTTAAGGCGAAGCTGCCGCCCGCCGACCTGGCGAAGTGGATCATCGACGACGCGCTGCCGGTGCGGCTGCAGGTGCAGCTGCACCGGGTGATCTGGCCGGAGAGGGACCGGGGAGTGTAGGGGCACGCAAGCGCCGCGCCAGGGCATCTGCACACCGCGACCTCCCCACCTCCCCAGCCGGCCTCTCCACCTCTCCACGTCCGGTTCCGATCAGGCTGACGCGTCGTCACCGGCCGTGCGATCCAACGTCTAGGGCCTGACACCCCCGAGCAGCCCCTCAATCTCCTCCACAATGCGCTCCGCGGCGCCCGGCACGTGCAACCCGCGAATCGTCGCGCCCATCGCACTGCGGGCCGCCTCGTCGCGGCGCAGATCAAGGACGGTGCGGGCCAGGGCCTGGGGATCGATCGCGGCGATGCGGCCGAGCGTCGGGTCGTCCTCGTCCCGCTCCGGAACGACCTTCGCGGCGCCGCTCGTCTCGAGCGATTTCGCGTTCGCCGTCTGATGGTCGCCGGGCAGGCCCTTCTTGGGGACGATGATCGCGGGGAGGCCGCAGGCCTGAACCTCGGACAGCGTCCCGGCGCCCGCACGGCAGATGACGACGTCGGCGGCGGCGTAGGCGACGCCGATGGGGTCGAGGAAGTCGGCGGGGCGGTAGCGGGACAGGCGTTCCGGGGACAGGGCGTGGCGTGCCACGGCACGGGCGGTGTCGTCCTGCGGGTCGTAGTCCGCACCCGAGTAGCGCCCCGTGCCGTGGAGAACGAACACGCCGGGCTCGGCGAGAAGCGCGGGCAGGGCGGCGGCGACGCCGCGGTTGATGGTGCGGGCACCGAGCGACCCGCCGAAGGCGAGGAGCACGAAGGCATCCCGCGGCAAATCGAGCTTCCGGCGGGCGTCGGAACGGTCGATGCCGCCGATCTGCGCGCGCAGGGGATAGCCGGAGTGGAAGGCGCGGGAGGACGGGAAGAACCGCAGCGACTCGGGGAAGGTGGCGGCGACGCGGTCGACGCGGCGGCCGACGAGGCGGTTGAGCTTGCCGGGCACGGCGTTCTGCTCGTGGACGAGCGTCGCGGGGCGCTTCTCGCGCGAGCGCGGGAAGACGGCTCCCACGGCGGCGAGCAGAACGGGAGCGGACGCGTAGCCGCCGGTGCCGATCACGGCGTCGGGGACAAACTCGTCGAGGATCCTGCCGGCCGCGCGGACGCCGGCGCCCAGGGTCCAGGCGAACCTCGCCATCCCAACGACGTCGTGCAGCGGCGGCATGCCCGTGGCGGGCACGAAGCGCAACTCGTACCCCAGGGCCGGGACGATCTTCTCCTCGGCCCGCCCGCGGATGCCGGCGAAGACCAGACGAACGCCGGGCCAGCGCCGGCGCAGCGCCTCGGCGATGGCGACCGCGGGGTACACATGCCCCCCGGTTCCGCCGCCGGAAAGGAGGATCACACGCGGGGAAGTGGGCTCGGGCGTGGGATCAGGCGTCGCCGGTGGCGACCGGCGGAGCGCAGAACGTCTCCGGGAAGATGACGAAGTTGGTGCAGATATAGCCTTCGTCCGTGCGGCAGTCGGCGGCCGCGGTCGCTTCGGTGCAGCTCTTCATGCAGCCGCGAGGCGCGCCGAAGGCCGAGCCGTCCATGCAGTACCCTTCAGGCCCACACTCGCCGCCCGCCGCCGTGCACTCGGAGGTGCAGTAGCCGCCGGGGAACGTGATCGTGCCGACGACCGGGACGGTGATGTCGGTGATGCACATGGCGCCGGGGCCCGTGCAATCGGCCGACGACGCGCAGGACGCGCCCGTGTTGCGGGCGCCGCCATCGCCGCCGCCGTCGCCGCGGTCGCCCTCGGTGCCCATGCCGTCGCCGTCGGAAACCGCCTCGGCCTCCTCGACCACCTCGGCCTCTTCGACCACCTCGGCCTCCTCGGCGGCCTCGGCCTCGGCGTCCGCTTCGGTCACCGTCTCGCCGTCCGCGTCCGCGCCGGGCACCTGGCAGAGCCCATCGATGCACACCGCGGGCGCGGTGCAGGCCGGGTTGCAGTCCGCGGACGACGTATCGTCGCCGCAGTGGACGGCGGCGTAACCCACGAACATGACGCATGCCACGAGCATCAGGAACCGTGAAAGCTTCATCTTCTCCTCCTCGTCCCGACCGTCGGGGGGCCGGCCACCGCTCGGTCCAATTGACGGCGCATCCTAGCACCATCGCCGGGACGTGCAAGTTCCGATGAACACCTGCCTCCCGCCTGCCCACTAAGGCCCCGATGCCGCTGGCAGATCCGCGAGACGTGTGGTAGAAAAGCGTGGTTCGCGGCACGGGACGAGCGGATTCGGGCGGAAGAGCATGCAGACCCCGCAAGATCAGATCGCCGAAACCGCCGCCGCCGGCGGCGAACCCCAGAAATCATTCGACATCTGGGCCTACCTCCAGGTCGTCCGCAAGCGCAAGTGGCACGCGCTCTTCTTCCTGGTCGCCGTCGTCGGCCTCGTCACCTTCTACACCCTCCGCCAGCCCAAGGTGTTCCGCGCCACCGCTACCGTCCAGATCGACCCCCAGGCCCCGCGCGTCCTCGGCGAGAAGGTCGAGGCCGTGTCGGAGATGGGCACCGGCTCGTACTGGTCCAACCAGGAGTACTACGAGACCCAGTACCACATCGTCCGCAGCTACGAGGTCGCTTCGCGGGTCGTCGCGCTCCACGCCCTCGGCTCCAACCGCACCTTCCTCGGCGTGCCCGAGGACGCGGAGGTGTTCCAGCCGGTGTCGGACGACCTGGCCACGGAGATGCTGCGCGGGATGATCGTCGTCGACCCGGTCAAGGACAGCCGTCTGGTCCAGATCTCCGTCGACCACACCGACACCAAGCTCGCCCGGCTCCTGGCCAACGCCGTGGCCGACGCCTACGTCGAGTACAACAAGGACGTCGCGCTGGAGTCGACCGTCAACGCCCGCGACTGGCTGCTCAAGCAGGCCGAGGCGTGGGCCAAGACGCTGCGCGACGCCGAGCAGAAGGTCGTCGATTTCCGGAAGATCAACAACCTGCTCTCCGTCGCGCTGGAGGACCAGCGCAACCAGCTTGCCAACGAGATGGACTGGATCGCCCAGCGCCTCTCGGAGACCCGCTCCCGCCGCCTGCAGCTCGAGGCGAAGAAGGCGCAGATCGATGAGCAGGTGGAGAAGCGCGGCGTCCTGGCGCTCTCGATCGGCGAGGTGCTGGACAGCGCCGTCATCCAGACGATGAAGTCACGGCTGTTCGAGAAGACGCTGGAGCGCGACGCGCTGGCGGAAATCGCGGCGGCGAACTGGCCGGAGCTGAAGCAGCGCGAGGCGGAGCTGGACACGATCCGCGCCGGCATCCGCGGCGAGATCCAGACCATCATCCGCTCGGTCGAGGCCGACCTCACCGAGACGCTGCAGCTCGAGGGCCAGCTCCAGGCGCGCATCGACGAGCTGCAGACCCAGGCGATCGCCCTGGGCGGCAAGGAGCTGACGCACACGCAGCTCATCCGCGAAAAGGACAACGCGGAGAAGATCTACTCCCTCATCCAGCAGCGCTCGGAGGAGACGAACCTCGCCACCGAGCTGTCGCAGATCAACAACGTCCGGGTGCTGGACGCGGCGATGGAGCCGTCCATCCCCGTTCGTCCGCGCGTCAAGCTGAACCTCGCCCTGGCCATCGTGATCGGGCTCCTGGGCGGCATCGGCCTGGCGTTCCTGCTCGAGGCGCTGGACACGAGCGTCAAGACGCAGGAGGACGTGGAGAAGGGCCTGGGGCTGGCGTTCCTGGGGATCATCCCGACATTCACGCCGGGGGGCGTGTCGCGCAGCCGGCGGCGGCGCAAGCGCCACCGCCGGCAGGGCGGGCCGGAAATCCGGGCGGGGTCGCACCCCGATCTGTTCTGCCACGACAATCCCAAGTCGTCCGCGGCGGAATGCTGCCGTTCGATCCGCACCAACATCCTGTTCATGTCGCCCGATCACCCCCCGCGCAAGCTGCTCGTCACCAGCGCCAGCCCGCAGGAGGGCAAGACCACCGTCGCCATCAGCCTCGCGATCACCATGGCCCAGTAGGGCAGCCGGGTGGTGATCGTCGATTCGGACATGCGCCGCCCGCGGGTACACACCGCGTTCGGCATGGAGAACGACGAAGGCCTCTCCAACGCAGTGCTCGGCACCCGCAAGGTCGAGGAGCTGGTGCGGCCGACGCAGGTCCCGGGGCTGGACGTTCTGCCCTGCGGCCCGATCCCGCCCAACCCGGCGGAGCTGATCCACACGGAACGCTTCCGGGACGTCGTGGCGCAGCTTGCGCGCCTGTACGACCGGGTGGTTTTCGACAGCCCGCCCGTCATCGCCGTCACCGACCCGGTCGTGCTGTCGCGGTACGTCGATGGCGCGGTGATGGTGATCAAGAGCCTGGTCACCAACCGCCGCGCGGCGAGATTCGCGGTCAAGCAGATGCGCGACGTCGGCGCCAACCTGCTCGGCGCCGTGCTCAACGACCTCGACCTGGAGAACCGCGAGTACGGCTACTACCACTACTACTACTATCGCAAGTACGGGTACTACTACGGGTCGAAGGATGACGAAGCCAAGAAGCCGGCCGCGGAGACGACGTCGGCGGACGAGGGCACCGGGGGGACGGGGAACGGCGATCGGCCGACCGAGCAGGCGCCGCCCGGAGCGTAGCGCGGCGCCACGGACACGGGTGTGAGAAGGATCGACCTCGAGGCCTGGCACGGCCGTTGTCTCTTCGTGCTCTTCGCGTGGGCGGCGCTCGCCATCGGCTCCGCGCGCCCTTTCGCCGTCGCCGTCACGACAATCCTCGCGGCGGTCACCTTCACCGTCGGACGCCTGGAGCGCGGGGTCGCACGCCACGGCTCCCGCCTGGACGGCGTGTCCATCGTCCTGCTCCTGCTCACCGCCTTCACGTTCCTCCAGCTCGTCCCGCTCCCCCCCTCGACGGTCCGCTTCCTCTCGCCGCGGGCCTTCGAGCTGCACGATGCGGCGCTGGTGCCCCTCGGCGTGCCCCATCGCGACGGCTGGTTTCCCTTGTCCCTCGACCCGCCCGCCACCGCGCTTGCCGCGCTCGCCATGCTCGCCGTCTCGCTCACCTATCTTACGGTGCGGCAGCGCCTGCGCTCCCACGGAGGGCGCTCGGTGCTCGGCCCGATCGTCGCCGCCGGGGTGGCCGTGGCGATCGTGTTCTTCCTGCACCGCCTGGCGGGATGGACGAAGGTCTACGACGAGTACCTGCCGCGCTACGCACCCGCCGCGCCGCTGGCGGCGCCGTTCCTCAACCCCAATCACCTCGCCGGCGCCCTCGGCTTCGCCGCTACGCTGTCCTTCGGTCTCGCCCTGTCCTCGGTCGATCGCTTCCGCCGGTTGACGCTGATCACCGCGGGGGCGATGACCGGCGGCGCGTGCCTGTTGACGCTTTCCCGCGGGGGGGTCATCGGCTTCGTCGCCGGGCAGCTCCTGTTCGTCGTGCTGCGCTTCGCTGCACGGCGCAGCGAGGGCCGGGAGGAGGCCCGAGCCGCGGCCGAGCGATCGCGGAGCGGGGTCCGGGCGGCGACATCGTCCGTCGCACCCGCCGCGGAGGGCGTGCCGGGGGAGAATGCGTCCGCACGGGAGGCCGTGGCGACCGGAACCGAGGCCGGGACGGGAAACTCCGGCGCGAGCGGCGCCGGGCGGGAGGATGAGTCCGGCGGCCGGCGACGGCACTCCCCGCGCGAGAGCCGCGACCTGCACCTGGCCTGGGCCTCGCTGGGCGCAGTGCTCGCCATCGTCGCCGGCTCCTACGTCGCCTACGGCGCGATCCGTGCGGAGTTCGAGCACGGGGACGCGTCGAAGCTCGAGATCGCGCGCGACGCGCTGACGATGACCGGCGACTACCCCGTGGCCGGGATTGGCCGCGGGGCCTTCCTCGCCGCCTACCCGCCGTACCAGACGCAGGACGACCGTTGGACGTACACGCACCCCGAGAACATCGTGGCGCAGTACGTGGTCGAGTGGGGCGTTCCGCTCGGGGGTTTGGCCCTCCTCGGCCTCCTGTTCGTCCTCGGCCGGGCGGCGATGCGTCCGCCGCTCAAGGCGCACAATGCGGCCGCCATCGCCGCCGTATTCGCCCTGCTGTTGCAGAATGTGGTCGATTTCGGCCTCGAGCTGCTCGGCCTGGCGCTGCCGTTCGTGGCCGCCCTGGCCGTGGTGCGCGAGACCGGGGCGGTGGGCGACGCCCGCCGGACGCAGCGCCCCAGCCACCCGCGGCTGCGCCTCCCCGGCCCCGCATGGATGGCCGCCGTCGCCGGCACGATTGCCGCGGTGGCCCTCCTGTATCCCTGGGCGGCGGCGAATGACCTGGCCGTGGAGTCGGACCGCTTCCGCCTCTACGCCGCCGACAAGCAGTACCACCCGGGGATGCTCGACGACGCGCGCGAGGCGTTCGCGCGGCATCCGGCGGACTACTACCTCCCGTTCCTCGCCGGCATCCACCTTGCCCGCGCCGGCCACGGCTCGCCGATCGCCTTCTGGAACCAGGCGCTGCGGCTTCGCCCCTGCTCGTCGATGGCGCACTTCGCCGTCGCCTCGTACCTGTCCCGGATGCCCGCCCACCGTTCGCAGTCGATCGAGGAGTACGGCCAGGCCGTGCGTTGCCGTCCCGGCGCGCTCGAACAGGCGACCGCCGCCGTGGCCCGCCTGACGACCGGCCTGCCCGGCATCGACGGATCCACCGACAACGACGCCTTCGTGCGCCTCGCCGCCGGCGACCCCGGCCCTTACGCCGGGGCGTCCGAAGCGGCAACGGACTTCGAGCGGCGTCGGGTCGAGGTCTGGGACGCGATGGGGAGCGCCTACGAGCGAATCGGGAAGGGGGCAGCGGCCGCCGTGGTCGACGCCCGGCTGCTGGAACGCGATGCCGGCCATGCCGCCGCTCGCTTCCGCCGCGCACGCGCCGCGCTCGATGCCGGCGACGCGCAAGGTGCGCTCGCACAGCTCGCGCGCATTCCCGACGATGCCGCCGCGTCGAGCTCCGCCTGGTATCTGCTCCAGGCCCGTGCCCGGCAGGATCAGGGCCGGATCGCGGAAGCCGTCGCCGTGCTGGAAGACGGGTTGGGCGCGTTGCGGACCCCGGACATCCCGGTCGCGCTGTCGGAGCTGTACGCGGGGACCGGCGACTACGAGGCGGCGGCTCGCGCCCTCTCCGCACTCGAGACGCGGGCCCGGACGCAGCAGGAGCGTTCGGACGCGGTGGCACGACGCGTCCAGCTCCTCATCCGCGCCGGACATCCTGCCGACGCACTCCAGCAGACCCGCCGCGCCCTCGGTATCGACCCCGGACGCCTCGATCTGTGGCGTCTGGCCGCCGATCTCGCCGAGCAGCTCGGCGACACCCCCGGCGCCGTCTGGGCGCTGCGCGAGCTGGTGCGGCGGAACCCGCAGGACGGTGGGTTGCGCGACCGGCTGCGCGAGGCGGAGACCCACGCGACGCAGGTCCGGCTCCTCAGCCCTCCGTAGGGGGGGATGGCCCGCTCCATCCATCGGCCGCACCGGATCGGCAGCAAACCCCGGATGAACACGGATGGACACGGATGGCTCCGCCCATCCGCCGAAGGCTCGGCCTTGCGGTCTGCGGTCGGCGGCGCGTAGATTCGGCTCGTGGCCTGGTACGCGATCCACGTGCGGTCGAATTTCGAGCGGCAGGTGGTTCTGTTCCTGCAGGCCCGTCACGGACCGGAGACGTTCCTGCCGACGTACCGGACGAGATCGCGGCGGGCCGGTGCGACGGAACCGGTCGAGCGTCCGCTCTTTCCCGGCTATCTCTTCGTCCGGCTGGAGGCGCTGGACGCCCCGCGCGTCTCCGTGCTGCAGGCGCCGGGAGTCGTGCGGCTGGTCGAGTTCGGCGGGCGCCCGGCCGTGGTCGACGACGAGATCGTCGGCTCGCTGCGCATCATCGTCGCAGGTCCGGCGGAGGCCCGGCCGCATCCGATGCTGCGCGAGGGCCAACTCGTGCGGGTCGTGGGCGGTCCCTTCGCCGGTGCGGTCGGCCGGTTGGTCCGCGGGCGTGGACGCAAGCCGCGCCTGGTCGTGTCCATCGACATCCTCGGCCGCGCCGCCGCCGTCCCCGTCCTCCTGGTCGACGTCGAGCCGACGTGAGAGGGGGTGCGGGGGAGCGGTGGTGCCCTTCGGCGAGGCTCAGGGCAGGCGGCAGAGCGGTGGTCGCACCGGAAGGCAGCGAGAACCTGGCGGACCTTCGTCAGTAGAACCGTTGCGGGACGGAGATGCGGTCGTTGGGCTGGAGGAGGATGTCGGGCTGCCGGCCCTCTTCGATCTCCTCGACCGGGACCAGGACGCTGACCTCTTCGCCCTCCCGGGTGACGCGGGTGAGCTGGGTCTGGTTGCGATCGGCGAGCGGGCCGAAGCCGCCCGCCAGGGCGATCGCCTGGATGATCGTCACGCCCTCCTCCCAGTCGAAGGTGCCCGGGTGCTGGACCTGCCCGAGAACGGAGATCTTCTTCGAGCGGTACTGCGTGACGAGCACGGTGACCTGGGGGTCGCGCAGGAACTCGAGGTCGATGAGGGCCTGCCGGATCGCCTGCGAGATCTCCTGCGGCTGGCGTCCCGCGACGAGGATGCGACCGACGAGGGGGAAATCGATCGTCCCGTCGCTGGCGACCTGGAACGGCCCGGAGAGCTGCTCCTGGCCCATGACGCGGACCTCGAACTCGTCCGTCGGTCCGACACTCGTGTCGACCAGGATCGGCGGCAGGTTGGTCGGCATCGGGGGCGGAGGAGGGCAGCCCGTCGCGACGAGCGATGCCAGGGCCAGGGTCGGAAAACCCAGCCGGCACAGGAAGGCCCACGGCTTCCGCTCGCCGGCCCCCGGCCCACGCTTCGAGGCGATTCGGTCGCTCGCGGCTGCCTGGCGCCCGTGCTTTCGGGACGACCGCTCCACCGCTCTACCGCCTGCCCTGAGCCCCGCCGAAGGGCTCCACCGCTCTAGTAGATGACCCGCGCCCCGGCCAGTGCCGTCAGCTTCCAGTACTCCTCGGAGGTGCGCCCATCCGGAACGGTGCTGTCCCCCGAGGCGAAATCGGTGAAGTTCTGCTCGTAGGACACCGTGGCGTTGAACCCGAGCCAGTCCTTCAGGCGATACTCGGCGAAGAGCGAGCCGCGCAATCGCACGTCATTGCGCTGGTTGTGGCTCACCCAGCGGGGGCTGACGACCGTCCCGTCTTCCTGGTACGTCGCCGCGTACTGGTCGTAGCTGACGCCGACCTTCGTCCCGATGAGGAAGACGCCCGCAAACAGGTGGTCCCAGCCGACGTAACCCTCGTTGCGGACGTAGAAGTTCGAGAAGTAGGAATCGACGAAGTCGCGAATGAAGCCCAGCTTCAGGCGGCCGGAACCGCCGATGATGAAGTCGATCTCGGCCTGACCGATGACGCTCTCGAAATCCTCCCCCAGATCGTAGAAGCCGGCGCCGTAGCCCACGCGGAGCTGCGTGGCGATGATCGGCGTCCACTGGCCGTTCATGCCGATCCAGGTGCGGAGGGGGTACGAGGAGCTGACGGCCATGCCCCAGTCGTCTTGGCCGTTGTCGCGGAGCACGGGCGAAAACGTGGTCTGGAACGTGAGCGCGGTATTGGGGAAGAAACGCCACCGCCCGACCAGATCGACCCGGGGCGAGAGGTAGTCGCCCCGAAGGCTGACGTCACCGCCCGTCTCGTAGAGGTTGAAAGCGAAACCGGCCAGCAGGTTCAGCTCGAGCGTTCCGCCGCCCGGCGCCCAGCCGACACCGATCTGCGCATCATTCATGTCGTGGTTGAAGTTGTAGGGCGCGGAGTTGTTGCCCGGGTCGATGGTGCGGGTGTACGTGTCGCGCAGGAGAAAACTCCAGGTGCGGCGCGGAAAAACGACCAGGTCGAGCGTCGTCTGGATACCCACGTCGCTCTGGTCCATGACCGCCGAATCGGCGCTCAGGTACTGGTTGTACGGCGCCGCGATCTGGAGGCGGAAGTCGACCGAAGGATTGGTCGTCGTGGTCGAGCCGTCCGGGTTCTCGATGCGTTGCGGCGGCAGCGTCGCCAGACCGACCTGCGGCGTAATGCGCAGACGTCCGGCCCCGGCCGGAGAGACCTCGGATGGCGCGTAGAACACGTTCGTGTCGTAGCCGCCTTCCACCGCGATGCCCGCATGGAACACGACGCTGTCCGAGAGCATGATTCCCGGACCCTCGGAAGCCCGCCGGTCGCGCAGCCATTCCTGCGCCGCGGCGCCGGCCGGCACGAGACACAACACGACCGCCGTCAGGATGATCCGGCCGAACGAGCGATGAGCCGCGTGAGCGCTCCCCCTGACCTGCATCCGAAATCTCTCCACCGGGCGGGTCGCGACCCGCCGTCCCGCATGAGTACTAGATCGTGGGGCTGGCGTGCGGCGGCCGGTCCAACATCAGATCCGGAATATCCAGATCCGTCAGGTCTTCCGGCGTCAACCCGGGATCGCGAATCACCGTGACATCGGCGCCATCCCCGACGGGTCCCGTCGAGCCGATGCACTGCTCCACTTCCATCCGCAACGTCTGGATCTTCTGGTAGACGACGACCAGCACACGATACTCGTGCCGGCGCCGGTCCTCGTCGTTGAGATTGATGGCCTCGCGCAAGGAAGTGCGCCGATCGTCAAACGACTGGATCTGCGCGTTGATTTCCATCAGCTTGTTGTTCAGGCAGTTGATGCGGACGATGTCCGGACGGTCTTCCTGCCGGGCCGACGCCAGGAGCCGCGAGGCGTACTCCTGCGTCTGCACGATCACGTCGTATTTCTCGTCGGCCCACCCGAGCTGCTCCTGCGGGGTCAGGTTGGCCTCCTGCTCGAACGACATCTGCGCCTCGGCACCCGAGGTGGAACCCGCAGGACCTTCCTGGGCCGTGGCGGTGAAGCCAGCCGCAAGGGCGGCACCCATCGCAACGGACGCCAGAACCAACCACTTTGACGCGATCCCCATAGCCGCCTCCCCGATGAGCGACAGACGGTTTCTAGTCGATACCGCCCATCAAGTCAACCCCCGTTGCTACGCCCAGAACCATGCGGAATCAGCGACGGTTCTGGACTCGCGGTCGGGGCACACTCCATGACGGCCCGTTGGGTGCGCGGAGGGGCGTTCTCGTTCACGGGACTAGCGTCTACGGGGCGATGAAGCTGATCGGCAGGCGGACGCGGAAATCGCCGCCCTCGGGCGGGCTCGCCGTAAAGTTGAGCGACCGGAGCCGCCCGGAAATGCAGCTCGTGACGCCCGCGGCGTTCAACGCCGAGTCGTCGCTCGCGACCTCGACGCTCACGCTGCCCTGCTGGTTGATCACGATGATGAAGGTCAGGTCGCCCGAGAGCGTGGGGTCGCGCGACAACGCGTTGTTGTAGCAGGCCTCGATGGCGCCGCGCTTCTGCTGCAGTTTCTGCTGGAAGACGCTGCCGCTCATGCGGCCCGAGCCGCCGGCCGGCGAGCCGCCGCTGGTGCGGACCTTGCCCTTCTTGATCTCCTTGGTCTCGACCTTCGCCACCTCGGTGTGGACCGGCACCACCGCGGGTCCGGTCCCGGCAGCACCCTCGGTCCCGGTGCCCCCGATCTCGCCCACCGCGGGGCCCGAGGCGATGAAGTTGCCCGGAGTGGTGGAGTAGCCGCCGGCGCCGCCGCCCTCGGTCGTGCCGGCCGCCCCCTCCATCGCTCCCATCAGGTCGGTCACGGCGCCGCCGACGCCGCCGAACTCCGTGCCGATGCCCATCACCGGGCCCGTGCCGTCGCCGCCGCCGAGGAGATTCTCGAGGTTGAGGCTGTTCTCGACCTTGGCACCGATCGAGGCGATCTGGCCCTGGGTCAGCGACTCCCCGCCGATACTGACTCGGTTGGGATCCGGGCCGCGGCGCGTCGGGCCGGTCTCGGGCTTGACCTCGGTCACCGCGGCCTCGGGCGCCACCTCGCCGGTGTCGCCCGTCGTGGGCGTCTCCTCTCCGGTCTGTTCCCCCTCCCCCGGCTTCGTCTCCCCCTCGTCGCTCTCGTCGTCCTCGGGCTCCACTTCGGAAGCCGTCACGACCTGGATGTTGACCGGGGAGAAGTCCCCGGCGAGGATCTCGTCGAGCGTCGGCTTGGGCCACTCGGGGATCATCACGCCGCAGAACAGGCCGACGTGGATCGCGAAGGCGGCGCCCAGCGAGTACATGAAGCCGCCGTCCAGGCGGGCGATCCAGCCGCCGCGGACGGAAGCCGGGAGCTGCGGCCGGGGCTGGATGGGGGGCGGGACGACGAACTGGAACAGCATCGTCGTGTCGCCGATGACCACCTTGCCCTTGCAGTCCTCGGTCAGCGCCACCTGCGTGCCGCGGGAACCGGGGAGCGCCTTCTTGGAGGCACGGATCGCGGCGAGGTCCATCACCCCGCCGTCGGCGGCGGGGAACGCGACGCGCCCGGACATCTCCGGCGCGATCGTGAGGAAGTACTGATCGCCCTTGGGGCCGCCCGGACGCAGCTCGAAGAGCGGGAAACGGCCGGGCACGGAGGCGTGCGGAGTGACGAAGTGGTTCTTCTCCGACTGGCCGACGGTGACCGTCTCGCGCAGGCGGATGATCCGCTCCTCGATGATGCGCGCGCCCTGGATGACGCCGATGCGCAGGACCTTCGGGACGTTGGCCTGCAACGCGGCCATGGCGGCGGCGCCGCGGCGGATCACCCGCGGCTTGCCGTCCGGCCCGCGAACGACGCGGATCGGCTTGGGACGCTTGGCCATGCCGGGTGCGGCCGGGCCACCCTTCGCAACGGGCTGTACGCTTGGCTTGTTCATCGTGTTTCGGCCCCCTGTCGTGCCGTGACCGGCGAGGTTGCGGGGTCCGTACGAGCGGAAAGGTTCGCGGGATCTCTCCGGACTAGTCCTTCATCGCCGTGACCGTCCGGACGATCGCGAACATGTACCGCTGGTACCCCGCCTCCTTGGCCGTGTACAGCACCTCCTTGATGATCCGGACGGGCGTGTGAATGTCCGCGACGATGAGCAGCCAATCCTTCGTCGAGTACGCCCGCCCGGTCCGACGCTCGACCTCGCCCAGCTGCTGCTTGTACGCATCAAGCTGCGCCCGGAGGTCCTCGATGAGGTAGCTCGACTTGCCGCCGGCCTTCGCCTTCTCATCGACCGTCCGGACCCCGTTCTCCTCGCGCAGCAGCGCCGAGCGCTGCTGGTTGCAGTAGATCGCATCCGCTTGGATCTCGACGCGGGCCGCACCTTGGATCTCGAGCTTGCTGGAGGAGAATGCGACCTGGAGCTTGTCGTTCTGGTTGATGCTGATGGGCTCCATCGCGTAGTTGGACATGAGGAAGGAGAGGATGATGGTCATGGCGTCCATCAGCGACGTGATCGCCAGGCCGACCGGGGGAAGGTCCGAGTGGCCCTTCTTCTGCTTCTTCTTGGCCAGATAAGCGGCATCGAGCTGGATCCCCTGCTCGACTTCGGGAGGCGGTTGATTCGGCGGCTGCTGCTCGTAGCTCATCGGTCCCAAACCCTCCGCCGAGCCCCGGCGATCCTTGGAGGATCGCCCTGAAGCCCGGCTTGGTACTCCCCCGGCGCCGGAGGTTCCCGAGCGCGGGAGATTAATTCACGAACCCGACCACCGGGAAAAGCAGCTCCTTCTTCATGGCGTCCTTCCAGGTCTTCGGATCCAGGAACGGGTCGGTCACGCCACCCTCGATCGCTTCCTTGACTTCGGTGATGAACGCCTCGTCCTTCTGCCAGTCGTAATCGAACGCGCGGAACCTGGAAAAGTCCATGAGTCCGACGAGTTGGCAGTACGGGATGTCATCCTCGGACTTGATGTTGATCTGGTCCTTGTCGTCGAGCTGATCACCGAACGCCTGCGCCACCCGGTCCTTGATGTTGCGCAGGTTGATGTTGAACCCCTTCAGGTCCGGGATCTTGACCTGTCCGGCCGGGTTCTTCCAGCAGATGCTGACGAACTTCTCCAGGTACCCCCAGTAGGCGCAGTCATTGAACTCCCGGGGATCGGCGGGCGGCTGGCACTTGGAACCCTCGCTGCGGATCTCGTCCAGCGACATCGCCTTGTGCGCCAGGTCGACGCGGCCTTTCGTGCCGGTCGAAACGTCCTCCGGCATCACGTCCTGGGCGACGTCCCGGCCCGCCATGAGGGTGATCGAGCCCTTCGTGAGGATCGCCACCAGACGGAGCCTCTTCTGCTCCTCCGACTGGCGCCCCTTGGACGTCCCGCCCTCGGCTCCGCGCAGGACCGTGATCTGGCCGAAGGTGACCCACGTCGTGACCCAGAGCATGAGCGGGATCAAGACGCAGACCAGGTTCATGACGGGGACCAGATCCGGATCCTCGTACCCGCCGACGTCCTTCTTCATCTTGCCTGCCATCGCCGAACCTCCTCGCGCCGACTTCGCCTTGCGGGCTTCGTCGGCCAGGGCTGCCGTGTCACGATCGACTCCGGCAAGCCCGGCCCGCCTTTGCCCTCACGGGCGACGGCGGGCCATCGCACGGCGCGGGCCGCTACTGCTGCGGCGCGCCCAACTGGCCGTGCGCGCGCGCCACCAGGAGGTTCTCGAGCTTGGTCGAGTACTGGTCGATCTCGTCGAGAATCTTCTTGGTGACGCCGGCGAGCACGAGGTACGCGGCCAGCGTCGGGATGGCGATGATCAGCCCGAACGCGGTCGTGTTCATGGCGACGGCGATGCCCTGCATCAGCAGGGTCGAGCGCTCTTCCTGGCTCGCGACCTTGGACGCGGCGAACGCGAGGATGAGGCCCGTGATCGTTCCCAGCAGGCCCATCAGGGTGGCGATGGAGGCGACCGGCGGCAGGGAGCCGGTGCGCTTCTGGACCATCGGCACGACCTCGAGCTGCGCCTCGGACAGCGCGTTCGAGATCTCCACCTCGCCCTTGTTGGCCCGCATCAGGCCGGCCTTGAGCACGCGCGCCAGCGCGGCGTTCGGCGCGGCGTTGCACAGCTTGATCGCGCGGTCGATGTTGTTCGCCATGACCAGCTTCTGGATCTGCGCCCAGAACTGCGTGGCGTTGATGTTGAAGCGGAAGAGCAGGAAGATGGTGCGCTCGATGATCAGCGCGACCGCTGCGACGGACGGAAGGATGATCAGCCACATCCAGATCGCGCCCTGCCCTTGGAATGCACCCTTGATGTAATCCATCGGTTCCTCCTCAGCCGAAACCTCGACCGGCCGTCCCCGGCCTTGTTTCCGTCGCGGCCCTGTTCTCCCGGGGCCTATCCCGCGCACGGTGGCCCGGATTCTAAGCGAGCGCTCCGACGTCAAGCAACAAAAAAAATCAGAAGGGATCTCCCTCGACGCTGCGCAGGATGTCCTGCAGGAACGACTGCCGCAGCTCGAGCAGCCGGATGCCGAGCGGCTCGCGGCTGAACGTCACCATCACGATGTTGCGCAGCGTGCCGTGGATCTCGATCGTGCCGCACACCAGGTACCCGTCCGCACCCATGTGGCAGGCGTCGGAGTCGGGCGTCTGCGCCGCGGCCGGGGAGACGAAGCTGGCCGCTGCGAGCAGGGCCGCGAGCGCCAACCACGATCTGCATCTCATCGGTGTCAACCTCCTCCCGAAAACTACCAACCGCCCCCACCCCATTCGTCACCGCCGCCGCCTTCCGTCGTACCGCCCTCGGTGCCCCCACCCTCCGTCGTGCCGCCCTCGGTCGCTCCCCCGCCCTCGTCCCAGCCGCCGCCCCAGCCGTCGCCGCCTTCCGTGGTGCCGCCCTCGGTGCCGCCGCCTTCCTCGCCCCAGCCGCCGGCCGCGGGGATCTCGGGAGGAGGCGCGGTGGCGAAGTCGTAGTCCGCCTGCGCGGCCGCGATCAGCGCGGCCAGCTCGGTGTCGGCGCCGGCGCCGCCCATCCCCTGCGCCCTGCGGAACGCGTCCAGCGCGCTCTGGTCCGCCTGCGCCCGGTCCAGCCCCTCGAAGGTCTGCGTCCGCGCATCGTAGTACACCATCCCGATGCCGATCGGGACCTCGGGCGACGAGGGATACAGGCGCTCGGCCTCGCGCAGCGCCGTCATCGCATCGGCGTACCGCCCCAGGCCGCGGTAGGCGTTGCCCAGACCGACCAGCACCGGCAGCCAGGACGGCGCGACCTTGCGCGCCTCCTCGAGGTTCTCCGTCGCGGGCGCGAGCTGGCCGGCGTCGAGCTGGAAGCCGGCGACCAGCACGCGCGCCTCGACGAACGTCGGGTCGGCGTCGATCGCCTCCTCGTAGTACCGCTTCGCCTCGACCTTGCGCCCCTCCGACGCCGCGATCTGGCCGTAGGTGAACTTGACGTAGGACCACAACCGGCACTTGGCGCGGTCCTCCGGGGTGCCGCCGCCCGAGCAATTCTCGAACGGCACGGTCTCCGTGAGCTTGTCGGCAATACGCTTCAGGAGCTCGAGCGTCAGCGCCGTCTGCTCGTCCTCGATGCTGGCCCGCAGGAGGATGCGGAACGCCTCCATGCTGTTGGCGTCGGCGATCAGCATGCGGCGCGCGATCACGACGCCCTCGTTCGCCCGCCCCGCCGCGATGTAGGCCTCCGCCAGGATCGCCTGCATCTCGTTGTCCCCGGGAAACGCCGCGGCGCGGCTCTGCACCTGCGAGAGGCCCTCGGACGCGCGACCCAGACGGTCGAGCAGCCGGAACAGGGCACGCAACGCCGTCGGATAATCGGGCTTGATGTCCAGCGCCCGCTGGTAGTTGAGGATCGCCTCGCGGTTGTCCCCGCCGCGCTCCGCCAGGTAGCCCAGGTTGTAGGCCGCGCGATAGGCGGTGGGGTTCGAGACCAGGACGGCTTCGAACGCGGAGCGCGCCGCGTTCGCGTCGCCGCGCTGCTCGAACGCCTCCACCCCCTGCTGGAAGCTGGAGGACTCGGACGCCGACAGCGGGATCAGCTCGCGGCCCGTCGTGGAGGCTCCCGACCCGGCGGCGAGCGCCTCGTCCACTCCCGCCTCCAGCGGCGAGTCGGGGGGAGGCGGGGGCGTGGTCGCCGTCGATCCGCCCGCGCCGGACGTGGCACCGCCGGAGGTGCCTTCGGTCCCGGTCCCCCCGCCGGTGGTCGTCCCGCCCGAGGAGCCGCTGCCCGAGCCTCCGGGGCCCGGGGTCGGCGTCGTGGTCGGATGGTCGTCACCGCAGGCCGGTCCGAACGCGGCCGAAAGGAAGAAAGCGAGAGGGATCGCGATGTTTCTCGTACTCATGACGGCACCTCCGGCCGCGCGCGACGGCCGCGGGATCCTACGAATCACTGGGCGATAGGATCGAGCCCACCTCCCAACGCCTCGCCGGTCACCTCCGGAAGGCGCCCGTTCGCGAACAGCTGGCTCGGATCGTCGGTGAGGCTCAGCGTCCGCACCAGATCGATGGCCGAGCGCACCCATTCGTTGGATACTCCCGTCGCACGGGCGTAGACGACCGCGCCGACGATCGACCGCGGCGGGGGCTCGGTGCCGTCGCCGATGAGGTACAGCCGGATCATCTCGTCAATCGTGACGCCGTTCTCGACGACGACGCTGCGGATTCCGGCCGCCAGCTCGTCGAGCAGGTCGCGCAACGTGAGGCCGCTCGGGAGCTGGAGGTCCAGCCACTCGGCCCGGAGGCGCTGTTCGAGCGTGGCGAGGCGCAGGACGAGGCGGTTCCAGACGAGCGAGATGCGGTAGCGCGCGGCGGTGCCCCAGGTCGGGGCGACGGGGTAGTCGCGGATGACGGCGAGATAGGCGACGGTCAGCTCCTTGGCCTGGGTGACGAGCTTGTCCTTGTAGGCACCGAGGTCGTCGCCGAACGTCCGGAGGGTGCGCGGCTCGAACTGGAGCCGATCGTAGGTGTTGAACCTGGCCTCGAGCGCCTGGAAGCGCGGCTCGCCGAGGATCTCCTCGACCTCGATGACGAGCTGCGCCTCGGCGGCGTCGAAGCCGGCGCCGACGACGGCCTTCTGCGTGGGGGAGAGCCGGTTGTAGGCGTCCTCCAGGAGCCCGATGGCGCGTTCCTCCGCGCGGCGGTCGCTCTGGCGCTCCGCGTCCTTGTAGAGGATCCAGCGCACGCGCAGGATGTCCATGACGTGGGCCGAGTCGCCCTGGAACTGGCTCAGGTAGGCGTCGGCGGCGCGCCGCATGTCGCTCCAGGCGGATGCGCGGCGGTAGTAGTCGATGACGTCCATGCGCATCGCCGTGGCTTCCTGGGTCGAGCGCGTGTAGCCCTCGTTGAGGATGCGCTCGGTGAGTCGGCCCGCCTCGTTCCAGTTGCCCTGGAGCCGGCGGATGTCGGCCTGCGCGCGCTCGGACTCGGCCGTGTACTCGGCGTCGGAGCAGGGCCGGCGAGCGTCGGAGATGCACTCCGAGACGGGGCGGAGCCGCTCGCCGCGGACCGGTCGGCCGGCCGCGCGCTCGAGCGCCGCGAAGTTCTGCGCGGCCTCGTCGAGGTCGTAGGTCTGCATCGCGTTGAACGCGATGTAGAAGTAGGCCTCGGGCAGGCGCACGCGGTTGGGATCGTCGGGGCCATCGCCCTCGCACGCGTCGACGTGGGGTCCCGAAGGCGAGCAGAACTCGACCAGCTTCTTCCACGTCTCGACCGCCTGGATGGGCTCGCGGGCCTGGCCGTACGCGACCGCGGCGATGCGGATGGCCGCCGGAGAGTCCTCGTGCTCGGGGTGCGCCGCGACGACCTGGAGCAGCGCCACGGCGGCCCGGCGGTACGCGTCCGGCTCGCCGCTTTCCCGGGCGGCGTCGTACTCGTTCCAGGCCGCTTCGAACTCCTCGCCCAGTCGCTGCAGGATGATGCCGCAGCGGATGCGCTCGCCCGGATCTTCGATGTCCTCGCAGTTGCCGGTGGGGGGCGGCTGGACGGGTCCGGTTCCGCCGCCGGCTTCGAAGCAGGTGCCTGCCTCGGCGGCGTCGCGGAGCTGCTCGATCCGCTCGCGATCCTGGGCGTAGCCGGCCAGCGTGCTCAGGATCTGCCACGATTCCAGGGCCAGGGAGCGTTGCGCCGCATTGCCGCAATACTCGTTGAACAGCTCCTCGTACAACCGCTGGGCCTCCGGCCAGTGGCCCAGGAAGAAGAGCTGGCCGGCGATGCTGCGGCGGTAGCCGAGCGACTCGGGGTCGTCCGGGTAGCGCTGGACCCAGCGCTCCATCGCCTCGTGCAGGCCCGCGACCACGGCCGGGATCGGCATCGGGTCGGCGATGGTCCGCTCCGTCCCGTCCTCCGCGACCTCGACGTGCGAAGGCGGCTCCTCCGGGATGACGTGCGCCATCGTCGCGAACTGGTTGCCCAGAATCGTGATCTGGTTGGCCAGCGCGTCGCGCTGGTGCGAGGTGGCCAGGGTCGATTGCTCGACGGTCCGGTACTGCGCCAGCGCCTCGTCGGTCCGCCCGAGGAAGTAGTAGCAGGTGGCGAGGTTGAACATGTTGTCGTAGGTGAAGGCCGACGACGGGTATTCGGTGAGGAGCTGCCGGTAGGCCTCGATCGCCAGCTCGAACATCCGGTCCTTGATGATGCAGCTTTCCTCGGCGCCGGCATCGCAGTTGGCCTGGTGCGTCTCCGCGGCGGCGTGGTACTGGGCCGCCGCGTCCTGCAACGCGCCCTCGGCCTGCTCCTCCGCCTCCTGGATCAGCTCCGGGTTGTCGCGGTTCTCGTCCCACCAGCGCTGGCCGACCGCGGGGTCGGGGCACAGCGGATTGCCGTGGGCGGCGCCGACCGGCGAGGCAACGACGGCGCCCGTCCCGGGCCCGCCGCTCTGGCGGAACATCGCCAGGCACTCGATCGCCTCCAGCATCTCCTGCCGCGCCGCGGGATCCTCCCCCGCGTTCTCGCGGTACAGGTCGACCAGCTTGCGCAGGATCTGCGGAATCTTGGGGTGCAGCGGGAAGCGCTTGACGAAGAGGCGGTACACGCCCGCCTTCTTCTGCCACGTGTCGCACTTGCTGTTCGGCTCCTCGCAGCACTCGTCGATCAGCGTCTCCAGGAGCTCCTGGTAATACGGCGCGTCCTGCGGCACGACCTGGGCGTCCGCGACGCGCTCCGCCGGGGTCTGCGAGTGGCGGGCGCCGAGCCAGTAGTCGTAGATCAGGTTGGCCGCGATGCCGATGAGGACGTTGATCTTCTGGCGGTCGGCCGTCGACTGGTAGTCGCTGAACTCCCCGCCGAAGAGCTTGGCCAGGAACAGGCGGTACGCCTCCATCGCCTCGTCGTAGCGGTTCATGCCCGACAGGGCATGGCCGATCTCGGCGATGGCGATGGCGTAGTAGGGGTTGTCGGCGGGTCCGGCGTCGAGCACGCGGCGGTAGGCGGAGATGGCCCACTCGATGTTCTCGTCGTTGAACTCCATGGCGTAGCGGCCCTGGAAGCTCTTGGCGATGACGAACCAGGTCGGGGCGTTGAACTTGCTCTGCGCAACGATCGGACGGCAGTCGCGGAAATAGTCGCGCATCCCCGTGTTCGGATCGGTCAGATCGCGGTACTCCTCGAAAACCGGCGGCGGCGCCGCGCGGGCCGCCAGCACCGGATCCACCACGGGCGGCGGCAGCCAGTCGGGCGCCGCCCCCGCGACCCGGTGCGGACCGGCCACCGCGCCGCGGTAGGGCGGGTAGTGGACGCGGTTCGCGCAGACCGACGACAGGAAGGCGGCGACCGCCTCCTCCTTGTTGGGGTCGATCGGCGAGGCGACGCCGAGCGCCGGCTCCTGGTCGAAAAACCCGGGCGTCATCGTCTCGTTGAGCGAGAAGCCCAGCACGTAGTACACGCCGTCGCGGCGGTCGAAGCCGGGATACGAAGTGAGCAGGCGCTTGTAGATCTCGATCGTCTTCGTGAACTCGCGGGCGCGCATCTCGCGCCCCGCCATCTCGTCCTCGTCCTCCCAGTACAGGTCGCCCAGGCGGTACATCGCCTCGGGCGAATACGTCGCATTGTCCGGATGCTCCCGCAGGAACTGCTCGAGATAGTAGATCGCCGCGCGGCGCGAACGGCGCCGCAGGTCCATCTCGGTCGACGACTGCTGGCGGAACGTGCGGTACACGTCCCGCTCGCGCCGGCGGTACCAGTCCAGCGCGAACTGGTCCATGTAGCGCTGGAAGTCGCCCACCAGACGCACGAACGCGTCGCGATCGTCGTTCACGTCGGACAGCGCCGCGGTCTCCGCGGCGCCGGGCGGGTTGTTCACGATCGCCGCCAGGCCGGCGTGGTACATCGGCTCGTCGCGGAAGAGCTGTCCGAACGCCGCGCCGTCGACCGTCGCCGGTCCCGTCGCCGCCGGCGGCGGCTCGACCGGCCCCGTCGGCGGCAACAACGGCTCGGACGGCGGCAAGAGCGGCCCCGCCCCGGGCTCCGTGCCCGTGCCCGGCTCGGCCCCCGGCTCGGCCCCCGGCTCCGCCGGCTCCCCAAGCCCCGTCGCCCCCAGGTCGCCCGACGGCGGCGGCTCGGCCGGCCCCGGCTGCGCACCGGCGACGCCGGCCAGACCCACGAGCAGCACGACGAGCGCGAAAACCCGCATCCTGCCGCCCCGCATTGCCCGCTCCTCACTGTCCCAGCAGGTCATCGTATTCCATCCGGATGGATTCCAGGTCGCGGTCGCGCTGCTGGCCCATCTGCATCACGCGCCGCCGGTGCTCCTCGGACATCGTCCACGCGCTGTCCGCGAGCCCGACGTCGGAGCGCAGGATGAGGTCCTCGAACCGCCCCGCGATCTGCTCGAAGTTCTCGAAGGCATAGCCGCCCACCACGTCCGCCGCCGTGTCTTCGACCAGGTCGAGCCGCCGGCGGTAGCCGTCGAGCTTGCCGCGCTCCTCCTGGACGGCCGCCAGGAGCACGCGGCTGCGGTCGGAGGCCTGGCCTTCCAGCGTCGCGAGCACGCGGTCGAGATCGGCCTCGACCCGGCCGAGATCGGCGAGCGCTCCGGCGACGCCGGCCACGGCGCCCCCGGCGGACGCGCCGCCCAGCGCCGCGATCTCACGGGCCACGGCCTCGCGATGGCGGTCGCGGATGTCCTGCGCCTGCTCGGCCGAGATCTCCCCGACCTGCACCTGGGCGCGCAGCACGTCGACCTGCTGGCGCATCGCCACGGCCTGGTCACGGTAGTGCCCCACCGCGCCGCGGATCAGCCGCAGCTCCGCCTGGATCGCCTCGACCTCCGCCGCCGTCAGGTTGCCCCAGTTCTCCGGACGGGAGAGGTACTCGTCCAGCGCCGTGGACATCGAGTGCACGAGCTCGACCAGATGCGCCGTCTCGGTCAGCGTGTGGGACAGCTCGTCGATCGCGTCGCGCTGCGTCTGGTACTCCGACGACATCGCCTCGGCGTCCACCGGGAGCCGCGCGACCTGCGCGTCGAGCTGCCGGCGCTCCTCGCGGGCCTGCGCCGCGGCGCCCGCGGGCGCGGCCACGCGGTCCAGCTCGGCGGCGAGCGACGCGCGAATGCGCGCGCAGCGGTTCGCCACCTGGATCGCCTCGTCCCGGACCTCGCGGAACTCGGCGAACGCCCCCATCGCACTGTCGCCGGAGAGGATCGCCTCGAGCTGCGCCGCCAGCCGCTCCGTCTCCCCCATGTAGCGGCGGATGGTGGCCAGGCCGTCGAGCACGCCCTGCACGCGCGCGATGCTCTCGTTCTCCTCGTACCAGGCACGCGCCTCCGGCGGCAGGAGGTTCGTCGCCGCCACCGCCTCGGCCCCCGTCCGAACCATGTCCGCGAAGTACGTGCGGAGCTGCTCGCGCGAGGACATCGACTCCTCGATCTGCGAGTAGACGGGGCCGTAGTCGGTCTTGACCGAGCGGAAGGCATCGACGGAGAAGTTGGTGGTCGCCGAACCCTCGCCCGGCTGCGCCGTCGTGCACTCCGCCGGCAGCGCCGGCAGCGCGGCGGCATCCTGCCCCGCCGCCTCGGCCATCCGCCGCTCCGCGTCCAGCAGGAAACACTCCTCGCTCAGCACCACCCGCCCCTCCCGGAGGAGGATGTTGCCCAGGAGAAGCTTGGCCTCGGGCGCATGGCGGCTCTCGGGGTCGTAGATGACGAGCATCTCGAGCGACCGGCGGGCCTTGGTCGTGTCGCCGCGGGCCAGGTGCACCCAGGAAACCTCGTACAGCGCCTCGTCGAAGAACTCCGAATCGGTCGAGATGTGCTGGTAGGCGTCGATCGCCTCGTCCTCGCGCTGCAGCTCGTACTGCACCCGGCCGATGGCCAGGTAGGTGAGGTCGACCGTCTGCTCGTCCTCGTCGGTGGTCGCGGGCGAGACCAGAACGCCCTGGAAGGCCTCGAGCGCGCGCGGCAGATCGCCGCGCTTGACGTAGACGACGCCCAGGAAGTAGCGCGCGCGCAGCGTGAACTCCGCGTTGTCCGGCACCAGGAGGAACGAGCGTTCCGCCTCGGCCAGGTTGCCGCGGAAGAAGTAGTACTTGCCGCGGAAGTAGGGCGTGATCGCGGCCACGTCGGCCGCCGGCAGCCGGTTCAGCTCGGCGAAATAGCGCTCGATGCCCTCGAAGTCCTCCATCCGGATCGCGATCTCGATGAGGCGGCCCAGCGCATCCTGCACGTAGGGCCGGAAACGCATCTGCCCCGACTGCTGCAAGAGCCGCTCGAAGTACTCGCGCGCCCCGTACGGGTCGTCGCTCTCGTACAGCGACTCGGCGAGGTGGAACAGGGCGTCGGCATAGGCCGTCTGGTCCGGGTAGTTCTCGACGATGTCGAGATAGAGGATGCTGGCCTCCTCGTAGAAGGCGAGCCGGAAGAACATGTCCGCGTCGGCCAGCTTCTCCTCGACGTATTGCGTGCGGTCCTCGCCGACACGCACGTTGGCCTCGCGCGCCAGGTTGGCCACGTCGGTCGCGGCGTCCTGGATCCGGCCCTGCGTCGCGGCCAGATCCGCGACGGCGGGTCCCGCCGCCAGCGTGGCGAGGAGAACGGCCCCCGCGAGGGCCGCGGAGCGGAACATCACTCCCCTCCGCCCGTCGCCGACGCGGCGAGGTCCCGGATCTGCTCGGTGAAGCGGATGGTCGGCCGCTCCTCGATCGCCGTCAGCGGATCCCCCTGCTCGAAGCCGATGCCCTCGATCACCACTTCCTTGCCCCCCGCGATCGTGATCGTGTGGCTCGAGTTGACGCGGAAGCGGTAGCCCTGGAGGTAGGAGAAGATGCCGTGGCCGTAGCCGCGGTACTCGATCTCCACCGCGACCGTGTGGTCGCCCGGCGCGATGATCGACTCGTAGACGTTGATCTCCTCGAGATCCCCCAGCTCGCCGCTGTCGTCGACCTGCTGGTAGACCGGGCTGTTGTCCAGCAGGTAGACCAGCTTGACGAGCTGGAACGTCCCGCTCATCTCGTTCTTGTGGATGATCTTGATCTTGGAGCGGCCCGAGGCGCTGCCCTGGATCACCGTCTCGGCGAGCTGCGCGAGCCGGGCCTTGGAGCGGAACACCTCCTGCTTGAGCTGGTTGATCCGCTGCTCCAGCTCGCGAAGCTGCAGCGCGTACGAAGCGACCGCCTGATCCTCGCCCTCGCGCACCGCCTGCACGGTCGTCCCCGGCGGGCTGCCGGGCGGCGTGGTCGGCCCCGTCGTCGCCGGCATCGTGGCCGGAGGCGTCGCCTCGGGCGGCGTCGTCGGAGGAGGAGGCGTCGCCGGCGTCGTCTCGCCCGCCGGAGGCAGCGCGTCGGGGTAGGCGGGAGTCGCACCCGGACCCGTGGGGGCCGGGTCGGCCGGCTGCGCGCCGGCCGCGGTCGAAACCGCCGTCATCAGGAGGAGAACGAAGGAAATCCTCGAGACCGTGTTCGCCATGGACCGCTCCCCTGCATCCCGGCCTTCTTCGCGATCATTTCGGGGGCCCCGACCCGACTCCTTCCGGCAACCGAGCACAGGCCCCCCGGGAGGATCGCACTGCGCCAGGATCTCGCGGATTCATACACTCGACGGGCGGAAGGCGCAAGCCCCCACTACGGCCAGTTGTCGGAGACCGTGAAGTCGGCCAGGTCGACCCGGATCAGCCCGTCGCTGGAGGAGTCCACGACCAGGAGGGCCGGGCCGGTGCCCGTCGTGACGTCCAGGGCCTCCGCGACCGGGAGCGAGCCGGTCTCGACCGACAACGCCGCGAAACCACCGGTCGCGTCCAGCTCCCAGCGCATCCCCCGCGGCGTCGCCACGGTCCCCGCGTCCATCGTGAAACAGAGGAAGGGGTTCTTGTGGATCACGCCGTCGGTCGCGCGGCCGTCGTGCAGGCAGCGCACGTCCACCGGCTCCGTCGTGCAGTTCTCGTACGGCGTGCAGATCGCGTCGTCCGGGAACTCGATGCACAAGCCGGGCACGTCGTCCGTCGGATCCGGGTCCTCGCCCACCGTCACGTGGTGCTGGAACCCGGTCGCCTCGCCCCGCACCAGCCACCGCCCCCCGACCCGGACCTCGTAGCGCACCGCCCAGGGGAAGCACTCGCGCGTCGGCAAGGGATCCGTGTTGCCGTCGGCCCCGACGACGGTTTCGAGCAACAACCGGTCGGCCCGCGCCTCGACGATCCGGTACTCGAGCTCCGCCTCCTGGCCGACGGCGCCCCAAGCCGAGCAATCGGTCGCTTCGGAGAGCGGGTCCGGGCCGTCCTTGATGATCAGGATGTCGCCGGCCAGGACGCCGCGGGCGCAGAACGGCATCGCGCGGTCCCTGAACCAGCCGGCGTCGCCGACCTGTCCGCCATTCCCGTCGGTCCACGGAACGACGCCCTCGTACTCCACGATCCACGTCTGGCTGACCGCGCGGCGGGGGTGCACGGTGTCGAAGAGGACGCCCCAGGTGGGGTCGCCCTCGGCGGTTTCCCCGCCGAAGTCGTGGAAGCGGGGGTACTCGTCGGGCGGCGCGCCCGAGTACGACAGGGCCGCGCCGCTAGCCTGGAAAAGCGACGGCGGCTCGTCGGACCAGCGCGGCCCCTCGGCACCGGCGATGCCGTTGCGCAGGACGTGGCGGGGACAGGCGGACTCGACGTAGCTGCCCTCGCCCGCCGCGGCGCCGTCCCAGCACGCGGCGTTGCCGTGGTCCTCGACGTCGACCGCGAAAACCTCGCCGAACGACGAGACGACGAACCCGAACGTGCCGTGCATCACCTCCGGCTCGGGATCGGCCGGGTCCGGCACGGGATCCTGCGCGATCCGGCCGAGGAGCACGTCCTGCGCCAGGCCGGGAACGATGAGCTCGTTGCGCCACTCCAGCGGGTCGCCGGTGGACATATCGATGGCGGCCAGGGTCTCGGCGTCGAGGACCATCACGCCGCGCGAGCTGCCGTCGACGGCGTAGATCCAGCGGCCGGGCTCGTCGCCCGCCGGACCCCTCCCCGGGGGCTCGATCGCCATCGCGACGGACGGTCCGGGAAGCTGGAACGGGTCGGGAGCGTGGGCGGCCACCGTGAGGGCGAACGCGTCGTCCCAGGTCAGCACGGCCAGCCAGGGAGCGGCGCGGTCGCCGACGACCAGCCGGCCGCGGACGTCGTCGACCAGGATCGACCAGGGCACGCCCAGACCGGGCAACGGGTCGCCCTCGGGGTCCAACAGCGGGAAGGGGTCGAGCACGACCGGGGGCCCGACGACCGGGGTTTCCCCGAGCGTCACGACCGCGACGGCGGAGAGCCCGGGCAGCGTCACGACGACATGGGTGGCATCGAGATAGGCGACGTTGGAGGCCGGGACGGGGAGCGGGACGCGCGAAAGGAAGGGACGGCCGGCGTCCAGCGAGATGCGCGGGAGGAGGTTGGCCGGGTTGACGATCGACAGGAACGGCACGCCGTCGGGGTTGGTCGGGTCGTCGCCGGGCCGGGGGTCGCCGAGGTTGGCGACGGCGAGCGAGGAGCCGTCGGGGGCCGCGGCAATGGCGTTGGGGAGGGGGCCGACGACGACGGGCGAGGAGAGGGGCTGGCGAAGGTCGAGGTCGAGCAGGCGGCGGTCGCGCAGGTTCACGGCCGCCAGCTCGCCGCGGTAGCGCTGGACGACGAAGGCGAAGAGGTCGCCGTCGAGGTCCTTGGCGCACTGATCCATCGTCGTGCCGGCCCAGGTGGTCGTCCCGTCCTCGTGCCGCGTCTCCAGGGCGCAGAGCAGCGCGACGTCCGAGGCGCTGTCCATCTGCCGCGTCGTGGTCTCGACGGCCGCGCTCTCGCAGCCGCACCAGAGCAGAGCGGAAAGAGCGGGAAGAGCGGCGAGTGCGGGGAGCCGGACGGGATCCGCTGCGAGCGTGCGCGGCATCGTCCTACTCATGGCTCGTCGGCGGCTCCGGCGTCCCGATTTCCAGGACGGTCCGGGCGAAGTCGGCGCCGCCCGGGGTGAAGTCGAGGACCCACACCGTGGATTCGCCGAAGTTGCCGAGGTACGCGCGCCCGCGCGCGGGATCGGGGACGATGGCGTGCGGGCCCATGCCCGTGCGGAAGACGTCCACGACCGCCAACAGGTCGGGGTCGATGACGAAGACCTCCTCGGCGTCGAAACACACGACCAGGACGACGTACTCGCCGTCCGCCAGGGGCAGCATGACGAGCCGGGACGGGCCGCCGCCCAGGTCCAGCGTGGCCAGCGTGGAGCCGTCGACCGAGCCGTCCTCGCGCAACGTCGTGTCCAGGACGACCACGCTGGGCGGCTCGCGGTTGGCCACGAAGGCGCGCGTGCCGTCCGGACTGAAGGCGAGCGAGCGGGAGTCGGTGCCGGGATCGTTCGAGTCGACGGCGATGCTGGGGCCGGTCGAAACGGCCGGACCCTCGCCCGCCTGCCGGCTCTCCATGCTCATGAGGAACGGATAGAGCCGCGTGGAATAGCGGCTGACGAGCCAGTACCAGGCGGGATCCTGGGATTCGTCGCGCGGGGTGCCCGGATCGTCCAGCCGCGGCTGCCGCGCGAAGCCGTTGACGCCCTCGGGGAAGACGTCCAGCACCCGGACCAGGCTCGGGTCACCGCCTTCCCGGACGTCGAAGACCGCGACGTCCCCGGAGTCGACGTGGCCGGTGAACACCCAGTCGCGGTCGACCAGCAGCGCGTAGGGCTCCGTCGGCAGCCACAAGTCGCCGTTGCGGATGACCTCGTGCCCGCCATCGCACCGCCGAAGGCCGGGGCTCGGGTCGCCGAAGCACGACAGCACGCGCGCCCCCGACGCGGCGTCCTCGTCCAGGTCGAACCAGGTGAGTGAGGCGTTGCCGCGGACCGCGGCGTAGGCGCGCCGCCCGTCCGGGGCGATCGCCAGATCGGTCACCTGCGAGCCGATGATCACGGTGTGGCGCCCGGCGCTCTCGTTGCGCTCGTCCAGGGTCGGGGCCGCCGGATCGTACCCGGCGAAGAACTGCGCCTCGTCCCGCGGCCCGCGACAGCGGCCGAGGCAGCTCTCGATCTCGGCATCGACCACGGCCAGGTCGATGACGTCGACGGTGCCGGAGTTGTACCGCAAGTCGAAGTTGGAGTTCGCGACCAGGAGGTACCGCCCGCCGGGGCTGAGGGCGAGGCCCGTGGGGTAGAAGAAGCGGTGCCCGGGCGGATCGATCCCGCCCGAACCGAAGCAGCCCGCAAGCGCAGCCGCGGCGGCCGACGCCGCGAGCGCGAAACGGACGGATCGACGGGCCTTCCCCGGTCGCATGGCGGCGGGACTCTACGCGAGCCGGCCGGCTACGGCAAGTGGGAGAAAAGACGGGACGCGAGACGGACGATCTCGCCGCCCATCCACGCACCGGACACGGCGAGCGCCACCGAGACGGCAAGGATCTTGGGCACGAACGACAAGGCATGATCCTGGATCTGCGTCACCGCCTGCAGGAACGACACCACCAGCCCCACCAGCAGGCTCGCCGCCAGCACCGGCAACGACAGCACCAGCGACAACACCAGCGCGTCCCGAGCCAACTGAAGGACCATCCCTGTTTCCCCCTTCCCCTTCCCCCTCCCCCTTCTCAGCGTTCCTCTCGGCGCCCTCAGTGCCTCAGCGGTAAGTCGGATCTCCGCGCCCTCCCCCCCCTCCGCGCGCCCTCCCCCCCGTCCGCGCCCTCACCTCTCATGGAACCCGAAAGGCAGCACGAGGCGCGTGGTCGCGCCCGCGCGCGGGAACTGCCAGGCCCGTACCTTGCCCACGATGCAGCTCTCGAGGTCGCCCGTGATGTAGTCCTCGCTGGCGATGGTGGCGCTGCGCACGGAGCCGTCGGGCGAGATCTCGAGCGTGAGGCGGAGCGCGAGGTCGCCGATGAAGTCGCGCTGGCGCGCCTGGGCGTAGCAGTGCTCGATCCCGCCCTTGCCGGCCGAGACGACCGGGAGGATCTGGTCGGTGCCGAGCGGTCGCGGCTGGTCCCCGCCGCCCGCGGCGAGCGGCCCGCCGCCGGTGCGGATCTGGCCGCCGACACCGATGTCGCGCCCCGGGAGGAAGGGCGGCGTCCCGGAGGAGCCGGACGTGCCCGAGGAGCCGGTGCGGCCGCCGTCGCCTCCCGAGGGACGGGGGCGCGAGCCGGTCGAGCCGCCGGAGGAGGGCGTGGTCCCGGGCGTCCCCGGCTGGGCCGGGTTGACCTCCTCCTCGGCGACGATCGTGGGGTTGGTGAGCTGGATCGTGAGCGATCCGGAGCGGATGGTCGGCAGATTCGCCTCGACCGTTCCGGCCTCCTCGGCCGCGGCGATGCCGACGACGCCCTGCGTGTCGGCGGCGGCGGGGCTCGCGGCGCCGCCGGAGACGAGGTACATGAAGACCATGCCGAGGGCGAAGGCGATGACGGCGACGAGGCCGTGGACGAGCCAGCGGTTCCAGCCCGGGGTCGGCGGCACCAGGCTGGCGGACGTCGCGGTGGTGACCTTGGCGCCCGCCATCGGCGGGAGCTCGAAGACCGAGCCGCGCCAGGGCGCCCCGTCGGCGGCCGCGCCCTTCTTCGACGCGGCCTCGGCCAGGTAGCCCAGGTCGCGCACCTGGCCCAGCGGACGCCACTCGTCGAAGCCTTCGCGCCAGACCAGCGAGTTCAGCCCGACCTCGCCGTTGTCGATGTGACGCCGGATGGCTTCCTCGCTCATCGGGCCCATCGGCTGGTTGCGGATGGAGACGTGCCAGCGGGCGAGCTTGCGGGAGACCTCCTGCTTGACGGCCTCCTTGGCGGCGTCGCCCAGGAACGGGCTGGCGATGATGTGCGTGGCGTCGTCGGAGTCGGGCAGGGCCGCGGCGGGAGCCGCGGTGGGGGGTGCGGCTGCCGCGGCCAGGAGCGCCAGCTTTCCCGGCGCGGGGGTCTTCCCGGCGCCCTCGAACGCTTTCTGGAAGCGCTCGCCCAAGGCCCCGGCGGCCGCGGCGGGCGGGGACGAGTCGGCGGACTTGGCCAGGGGCGTCGCGATGCGCTCGCGGGGCCGCGCCGCGGGCGGCGGCGGCAGCGACGGCTGCGAGCCCGCGGGCAGGTTGGGATCGCGGACCTCGAGCACGTTGCCGCAGCCGCGACAACGGATCTTGACCGCCTTGCCGCGCAGACGCGCCTCGTCGATGTCGTACTTGGCCTTGCACCGGTCGCAAACGAATTGCATGTCAGGTCCAACCGTCCGTCATAGCAACTTGAGCAGGTGCTCCTTGATCGAGGAACGCGCGGCCTCGTCGGTGGAGGCGTTCGCGGCCCGCTCCCACATTTCGACGGCCTTGAGCGGGAATCCCGCGTGCTCGTACAGCTGCCCGAGTCCGCGCAGCGTGCCGAAGTCGCCCGGCTCGAGTTCCAGCGCCCGCTCCAGCTCCTGGATGGCCTGGTAGATCCGGCCCTGGCGGCCGTAGAGGATGCCGAGCTGGTAATGGAGCTGGTGCGACTGCGGGTCGGCGTCGACGCCGCGCACCAGGTGCACGACGGCACCCTCCAGGTCGCCGTCGCGATACTTGCGGATCCCCGCCGCCAGCTCCGCCTGCGCCTGCGCGCTCGGCTCGCGCGCGGCGACGGCGGCGGCGGGGGCGCCCGAGAGGATCTGCTCGACCTTCTCCGCCAGCTCGCCGATCTTGAACGGCTTCTCCATGAAGTGATCGACGCCGTAGGACTTCTTGAGGTCGGTCGCGAAACGCCAGCCGCGGTAGATGGCGCTGATCATGATCACGGGGATGTGCGCGTAGCGGGTGGATTGCTTGAGCCGGCGGCACACGTCGAAGCCGTGGATCTCGGGGAGCATCGCGTCCAGGACGAGCAGGTCGGGCGGCTGCGCCTGGACCATGCGCAGCGCCTCCGCGCCATGACTCGCCTCGGTCACCTCGAACCCGCGGTCGCGCAGGACCCGCACCACGAGCTGCCGGATGTCCGCCTCGTCGTCGACCACCAGCACGCGCCGGGGACGCGGCTCGCGGGACTCGGACGCTGCCGCGACCGGCGGCGTCGGAAGGCCCATCGCCTCCAGATCGATCGGCAGCACCGTGACGGGCGAGCGGGCAAGGTCGCCGGCGGCGGGCGACGCGCCGTGGGCGAAGACGATCGCCTGCTCGAGCCGCTCGGGCGGCGCCGCACCGGGCATGGCGTAGGTCCGATCCCCGGCGGCACGGCCGCGGTAGCAGGCGTCGAGGAAACGGCGGAGCTGGGAGTGGGGGGCGACGTGCGGCACCAGCCGCAGGCCGGAGACGAACTCCAGCTCGTCCAGCGTCCGCTTCTGGCCGGGGTCGGCGACCGCCACCAGCAGGCGGTCGTCGCGCACCGCGAACGGCAGGATCAAGGAGCGCATCGCGATGTCCCGCGGCAGGAGGTCCAGCGTGGAGAGGTCGAACGTGACGCGGTCCAGGTCGACGGCCGGCACGCCGGTGTCGGCGGCCAGCGTCCGCAGGAACGCCGCCTTCGTGCCCTCGGACCGATCGCCCGTGTCCTCCTCGACCGCGTCCTCGGTCGCCGGCTCCGCGACGTCGATCCCGACGACGTCCACCTCGAGATCGAGCGAGCTCGGCGGGGGCGCGGACGCCACGGACGAGGCGAAGGGCAGCTCCGGGGGCGGCGCGGAGTCGGCCGCGGACGGCGGCGGCGCGGAGGACGACGAGGAGTTGGCAGGTCCGAACGTCTCGTCGAACGAGCGGTCGAACGCCTCGTCGATATCCAGCCCGCCGCCCGAAGGCTCGCCCGTCGCACGCGGAGCGCCCGGCGACGCCGGCGCGGCCGGGGCGGCGCGGCGCCGCAACGTGATCTTGGCAAGCTGATGCTTGTCGCGAGAATCGGACATCCGGGCGCCTCCCGCGCGCCACCCCGCTCGCAGTCATCTTATCCCCGCCGGCCGAGGGCGATCAACCTCGGCGGCGATCGGCCGCTCCCGGTTCCGGGGATCTCAGTCCAGCGCGTCGATCCAGGCGCGCGGGGCGAGCGCCTCGCCCGTCGATTGCCGCACCAGCTCGTCCCAGCGGATCGAGTGGCCCGCGGCGAAGACCTTGTCGATGAGGAACCGGCCGGCCTCCGGCTTGTCGGCGAAGACGACGTCGTGCACGGCGGCGCCGCCGTACACGTCGCGCGCGATGGCCTCCTCGAGCTGCGCGGAGAACATCTCGCCCATGAGGTAGTTGTGGTAGTAGACCGGCACCGTCGCGACGTGGATCTTCGTCGCCCAGTCGGGCGCGTTGCGCCCGTCGGGCCGCGTGACCTTCTGGAACTTCTCCACGAAACCCCACCACAGCGCGTTCAGGTCCTGCTCCGGATCACGGTACAGCTCGCGCTCGAAGTTGAGCATCACCAGGCTCCAGCGCGCGAAGATGAGCTGCCCGAGCTTCGCCTCGACCTTCGCCGCATCCGCCACCGCCGCCGCCTGCTCGGCCGGCACGCCGAGCATCGCCTGCATCCACTTCGCGTTCTTGGTCAGCCCGCCCATCATCTCCGCCACGGCCTCGGTCGTGATGGCGTGGCTCTCGCGCAGCAGGTACGGCAGGTCGGTCTGGTCCGTGTACCAGAAGTACACCCCGTGCCCCAGCTCGTGCAGCAGCGTCTCCGCCCAGTTCTCGTTGGACTTGAGGTTGAGCAGCGAGCGGACGTCGCCCAGACGGTCGGCGTCCATGCAGTAGGCGTGCTGCTCCTTGGCCGGCTTCTCGTACAGGTCGCTGGCGGCGAGGATGGGCGTCACGTCCATGCCCGCGGCGGCGTAGAACTTCTCGGCCAGGGCGACGAGGTTGGAGCCGTCGGGGGCGGCGGGGTCGGGGTTCTTGTAGAACTGGTCGAAGTCGATCTCGCCGGTCTGCGGCGCCGACTGGCAGAACGGGTCGGCACAGTGCCACGGCCGGAGCTGCTCGACCGTCACGCCGTAGCGCGCCGCCAACGTCTGGTCCAGCTTCGCCTTCTCCGTCGTGTACGGCTCCTCGGTCAGCGCCGCCACCTGCTCGAACAGCGCGACGATGTCCTCGGGCTTCATCTCCTGGGCCGTCATCATCATCACCCAGAAGTTGTCGAACCCCAGCGTCCTCGCCCCCTCGTTGCGCAGCCGCGCCAGCTCCCGTACCTGGGCCTCGACCGCCGGCCCGATCTGCTTGAGCGCCTCCCAGGCCGCCTGCCGGCGCGCCGAGTCGGTCTCCTCGTCAAGTACCTTGCGCAGGTCGTTGTCGCTCGCCTCCCCACCCTCGAACTGCGCGCGGAAGTTGTTGAACGCCTTCTCCACGGCGTTGATCAGGTCCGTCTGCTTCTTCAGCATCTCCTCGGGAAGCTGGTTGGGCAGGAACGCGAGATAGAGCAGCTCGATCTGCCGCTTGAGCAGCGGGTCGCGCAGCTCGGGCGACTCGCGCAACCGCTTCAGCTCCGCGAACCGCTCCGGGTCCGCGTGCAGCTTCTTCCAGGCCAGCTCCAGCTCGGCCTTCTTCGCGTACTCGCGCTCCGACTCCTCCTTGCTCGAGGCGTTGGTCGCGCGCCAGTAGGCGAGCTGGGCGAGCTTGTCCAGGCGCATGCGCTGGTCGAGGAAGGAGAACAGGAACGCCCGCGCCTCCAGCTCGGCCTGTTTCGCGGAATCCGCGGCCGGCGCCGGCACCAGCGTCATGGCGACCGGCACGTCCGGCTCCGGACACGGCGCGCACGCCGCCGCGGCCGCGGCCGGCGCCGCCGGAGTCGAGGACTCCGGGCAGGTCAGCTTCTCCGCCTTCTTGCACCCGACGGCCATCGAACACAGGATGAGCAGCATCAACCCCGGACGCAACTTCATGTCTCTGGACTCCCTTCCCCCCGGCTGGCCGTCGTATAGCGAGTCGTGCAGCGAGGAGCAAGGGCGAAGGATCCGGTGACTTGCCGGAACCGAACCCCGTCCTTCAGGGCGCGGCCGAATCGGCGGGGCCAGCCGGGGGCTCAAGCCCGCGGTTCGGATACGGGAGTCCGGCGAAAGCGAAGGTCGTCGTACTTGTCCGGCACGCGGCCGCCGATGATAGGATGCGCGCGGAGCGAGGAGCCATGGGCAAGAACGAAGGAAAACGGACCGCGGTGACCAAGGCGTTCGAGGGCAAGAGCTTCGAAGAGGTGCTGCGGCGACTCGAGGAGATCGTCGAGTCGCTGGAGTCGGGCGAGCTGACCGTGGAAAAGTCGCTCGGACTGTTCGAGGAGGGCGTGGGGCTTGCCCGCGAGGGCCACCGGCGACTCGACGCGGCCGAGAAGCGGATCACCGAGCTGCTCGAGGACGGGTCGGAGAAGCCGCTGGCCTCCGGGGACGTCGAAGCGCAACATGACGGGACCAAGGACAAGGACGACGATGGCGATCCGGACGACGACGACGATGACACGTAGGACCGGGGGCGGGCACCGGCGAGGCACGGCCGGCGCGGCGGTCCTGACCGTCGCCGTCCTGCTGGCCGCGTTCTGCGCGGGTCGCGAGCCCGGGGTCGGCGGCCCGCCGGCGCCGGCAGCACCCGGGACGGCCGCCCCGCCCGCGACGGCCGACGCGGCGGCCGGGCCGGCGACGGCGATGGACGCGACGCCGGAGGGCGCGGGCGATGCGGCCGGCGCACCGGGAGCGGCGGGTGCCCCGGAAGCGACGCCGGGCGCCCCGGAGGCGGCCGGCGACGCCGAGCCGGAAGCGCTCACGGCGTACGACCTCGTGCACGAATCCGGCCTGGCCGAGCTGGTCGCGCCGGCCCTGCGCCTCGATTTCGGGGCGGGGCAGGTCGTGGGCCCGATGCTGGGCCGCTGGCGCACCGCGTGGGGCCGCGACGGGGAGGACGAGGGCCGCACCGTCACCCTGGCCGGGCGCTCGCCCGTCCGTCTCTACCTGCCGGCCGACGCGATCCGCGGCACGGTGATGCGCGTCACCGCCAAGGCGCTCGGGGGCCGCCGGATCAGCGCCGACATCGATGGCCAGTCGCTCGGCGACGCCACGGGCTCGACCGTGTCCTACGCCGCGGCGGACTTCGACGTGCCCGAGGCGCTGGAAGGCAACGTGACGCTCAAGCTGACGTTCCGCGGATCGGGCCGCCACGCGACCCTGGGCCGCGGCGTCGCGCTGGTCGACCGGATCGACTTCCTCACGCCGGAACAGGCCGCCGCACCGGCCCCGCCGGAGACGCCGGCCCCGCCGCCCGGCGGGACGGCGGACCCGTCCCCGACGGGAACGCCGGATGCCGCCGCGGAGACCGCGGGCGGAGCGACCGCCGTACCGGACGAAGCGAGCGATCCGACTCCCGGATTCTCGATCGTCCCCGCGACCGCGGAAACGGCCGCCACGCTGCTCCAGGAACCCTCGACCACGATCCGCTTCCACGCGTACGTGCCGTCCGGGGCGCGCCTGCTGGTCGGGGCCGCGGCGGCGACGGGGACGGCGACCGCGGCAGTCCGCGCCGTGCTGGACGGCGAGGCCCCGGTGGACCTGCTGCCGCCGCGAGCATTCGGCCCGGAGGCCGAGGCGCTGGATCTCGACCTGTCCGCGCAGGCGGGCCGCGCCGTTCGGCTGGAGCTCTCGGTCGCGGAGGGCGGCGCCCTGGCGTGGACCGCCCCGCGGATCGTCGTGCCGGATCGCGGGCGGCCGTCGGCCCCCGCGCGCACGGCGCGCAACCTGATCATCCTGCTGGTCGACACGCTTCGCGCGGACAAGCTGAGCCGCATCGATGGCACAAGCGAGGTGCAGGCGGAGAACGTCCAGCGCTGGGCGGCCGAAGGCGTGAGCTTCACGCGGGCGATCGCGCAGGAGAACTGGACCAAGCCGTCCGTCGCAACGCTGCTGACCGGGCTCTTCCCCTCGTCCCACGCGGCACAGAGCGAGCGATCGGTGTTGCCGCCCGAGGCGGTCCTGATCTCGGAGACGCTGCAGCAGGAGGGATTCGCGACGGGCTGCGTGATCGCCAACGGCTACGTCTCGGACGCCTTCGGCTTCCGGCGCGGGTGGGACATGTACCGCAACTACGTGCGCAGCGGCCTCCCCAACCGCGCCCTGAACGTGTTCACGGACGCCGCGGCGTGGATCGGCGAGCAGACCGCCGACAAGCGGTTCTTCCTCTACATCCAGACGATCGATCCGCACGTGCCGTACATCCCCCCGCGGGAATACGCCGAGATGTACGACCCGGAGGCGTACGACGGTCCGGTCAAGGCCAGCGAGACCTCGACCCTGCTGGAACGCGTCAAGGCGGGGCAGGTGACGCTCAACGCCCGCGACCGCAAGCACCTGGAGGCCCTGTACGACGGGGAGATCAGCTACCACGACGCGCAGGCCCCGCTCCTGTGGGACGCGCTGGCCGAGCACGGCTTCCTGGACGACACGCTGGTCGTGGTCGCGGCGGACCACGGCGAGGAGTTCTTCGAACACGGCTCGGTCGGCCACGGCCACTCGCTGTACGAGGAGCTGCTGCACGTGCCGCTGTTCTTCCGGCTGCCCGGGGTCTTCGAGGGCGGCGGCACGATCGACACCGTGGTGGGGCTGGTCGACGTCCTGCCGACGGCCTTCGAGACCCTCGGCCTGCCGGTGCCGGAGACGGCGCAGGGGCGGAGCCTGCTGCCCCTCGCGGCCGGGTCGTCGACGGGGACGGAGGTCGCGTTCACGGAGTTCCTGGAGGGCCAGCGCGCCGCGACGGGGGAGCGCCTCAAGATCATCCAGCGCGGGTACCGTTCCGTCCTCTTCGACCTGCACGAGGATCCAGGAGAGAATCTCGACGTGGCCGGCGAGCAACCGATCGCGCTGCGCACGATGCTCCTGCGGCTGGCGCGCTACCTGGAGTGGCAGGAACGGGCGGGCCGGGACGAGCTGCAACCGCGGCCGGCACAGGACGCGCAGATCGACACCGAGCTGGAGCAGCAGCTCCGCGCGCTCGGATACCTCGGCGGACCGCAGAGGTAGCTGGTAGGCGGCACGAGACAGAGGGGGCGGTTCGAGACAAGGAGGGCGAAGCCGATGCGGACAGGACAGCTTGTACGGGGCGGAACGGCCATGGCGCTGCTGGCCGGCGCGTTGGTGCTCGGCGCCGGTGGGACGGCGCGGGCGGCGGGGACGATCATCTACAACTCGGGTCCGGACGCGTTCGAGGTGGCCGACATCGACCAGGCGATCCTGGAGGCGGCGGTGCCGTTCGCGCTGGAGGCCGTGGCGAAGCACAACGAGGTGGATCTGGCGACGCTGACGCCGGAGGAACTGGCCCAGGCGAAGGCGGAGACGCTGACGGGCATGACGCAGGAGTTCGCCGGGTTCAAGTTCGGGTACATGTGCCAGGTCTTCGGCCTGTTCTGGGCCTACTTCCACTGGTGGGACTGCAAGCCGGTGTTCTTCAAGGAGACCGGGGCCAACGAGTTCACGTACCTGCCGGCGGACGAGGCGGCGGCGAAGGCCGAGGCGGCGACGGAGATCGCGGATCCCGAGCAGCGGGCGAACGCGATCGCGGAGGTCGTCGCGCTGATCAAGGCCTTCGAGCAGAAGGGCGGAGGCAAGAAGCTCACGGAGGCCTTCCCGCTGGGCGACGCGAAGATGGGCTTCTGGCGGAAGAACGGACGGTGGGTGTTCGCAGGGGTCATCCTGCTGATCATCGCGTTCTTCGTGCTGCGGGCGACGGTGTGGAAGAAGGAGCAGCCGGCGGCAGCCCCGCCGGGCGCGTTCCCGCCCGCGGGATACCCGCCGCCGGGAGGCATGCCGCCGGCCGGATACCCGCCCGCGAACGTCCCGCCGGGAACCTGACGACGGCTACGACGATTCGATGAAGGCGCGCAGCTGCTTGCTGCGGGAGGGATGGCGCAGCTTGCGCAGCGCCTTGGCCTCGATCTGACGGATGCGCTCGCGCGTGACCTCGAAATCCTGCCCGACCTCCTCCAGCGTGTGGTCGCTGCGCTCGCCGATGCCGAAGCGCATGCGCAGGACCTTCTCCTCGCGGTTGGAGAGGGTCTGCAGGACCTTGCTGATCTGGTCGGCGAGGTTGAGGCCGATGACGGCGTCGGAGGGCGAGGTGATGCTCTTGTCCTCGATGAAATCGCCGAGGTGGCTGTCCTCCTCCTCGCCGATCGGGGTTTCCAGGGAGATGGGCTCCTTGGCGATCTTGAGGACCTTGCGCACCTTGTCCAGCGGCAGCTCCATCTTCTCCGCGATCTCCTCGGGCGTGGGCTCGCGGCCGATCTCCTGGACCAGGTAGCGGCTGGTGCGGATGAGCTTGTTGATCGTCTCGATCATGTGGACGGGGATGCGGATGGTGCGGGCCTGGTCGGCGATGGCGCGGGTGATGGCCTGGCGGATCCACCAGGTGGCGTAGGTGGAGAACTTGTAGCCGCGGCGGTACTCGAACTTGTCCACGGCCTTCATGAGGCCGATGTTGCCCTCCTGGATGAGGTCGAGGAACTGGAGGCCGCGGTTCGTGTACTTCTTGGCGATCGACACGACGAGGCGCAGGTTGGCCTCGACCAGCTCGGCCTTGGCCTTCTCCGCCTCGCGCTCGCCCTCGCGGATCTCGTCGAAGGTCTGCGTGATCTCCTCGACCGACAGGCTGGCTTCCTGCTCGACGCGGGCGATCTTGCGCCGCGCGTTGCGGATGAAGGAGTCGGCCTGGACGAGGTCGTCGAGCTTGACGCCGAGTTTCTGGGAGATGCGGCGCTCGACGGCGCGGCCGCGGCGCATCTCGCGGATGGTGCGGCGCATCGAGCGCTCGTCCATGCCGCTGCGCTTCTCCTGCTCGCCGATCTCCTCGCGAATGCGCTCGACGCGCTGGATGATCTGCTTCAGGCGGTCGACGATGCCGTCGACCTGGCGCTTGGAGAGGTGCATGTCGTGCAGGGTCTCGACGATCGCCTCGCGCGCCGCGTCGGCCGTGCGCAGGTGGGCCTTGCGCCGCGCCTCGCTCAGGCGACGCGCCTTCGCCAGGTGCTGCTGCGTGCCCTCGATGTTGCGCGCCAGGCGGCGGATGCGGTCGATCTGGCGCACGACGCGCTTGACGACCTCCTCCTCGTTGAACTCCGCCTCCTCGTCCTCGAAGTCGCGGACGACGTCGCGGATGCGCAGCTTGCCCTTCTTGAGCTTGTCGCCCAGGTCGAGGATCTCGCGAACGGCGATGGAGGAGCGCAGGATGGTGGAGAAGACGCGCTTCTCGCCCGCCTCGATGCGCTTGGCGATCTCCACCTCGCCCTCGCGCGTGAGCAGCGAGACGGTGCCCATCTTGCGCAGGTACATGCGCACCGGGTCGTTGGAGCGGCCGGGTACCGACGGCTCGCCCATGTCGTCGTCGTCGCCGGCGACGGCGGCCAGCGCGCCGCCCCGGGCCGGCTCCTCGGGCCGCGCCGCCGGCCGCGGCTTGGCGGCCTTGACGCCGGCGGGGGGAGCGCCCGGACGATCGGAGATCTCGACCCCCTGCTCCGCCAGCGCCACGATCAGCTCATCGATGCGCTCGGCCGACACCATGTCCTTGGGGATCTGCTGGTTCAGCTCGTCGTAGGTGATCTCGCCCCGCCCGCGGGCCAGACGCACCAGTTTCGTCACCAGCCGACCGAATGGTTCCCGGTTGCTCATCGTTGGCCCACCGCCCCGTGCCTCGCCCCCCGTGGCACTTGTCCGCCGCCTTCCGTCCCGAAACCCCGCGGCACCGTCCCGGCGGCGGCACGACGTCGCCGAGACCCCGATCCATAGATGATCTTCTTGACCCCGCCCTTGACGGCGCGACGCTTTTCTTCGAGCAGATGCACGGCGCCGGCGTGGTCCCCGCCCGCCTCGGCCGCGCGGATCCGGCCGCCCAGGGGCCCGGCACGCCGCTTCTCGGCCGCGACCCGGACCGCCTCGACCGCCCGCGCGTAGCGCTCCGGCGCACCCTCCGCACCCGCCTCCGCGGCGCGCAGGATCGCACCGCGCGCCCACCCGCGCGTGGCCGGCTCGTCCAGCCCCTCCAGAAGCTCGTCCGCCGCAATCGCGCCCTCGCCCGAACCCTCGATCACCAGCGCTTCCAGCCGCTGCAGCACCCGGCGCAGCTCGTGCGAGGCGAACGCCTCTTCCACCCGATCCGCCGCCGCGTCGCGCGCCAGCGACGGGTGCGCCAGCACCGCCTCGATCACCAGCGCCTCGGCCTCCGGCGGCCGTACTTGCAACGGCTCCGCCCCGATCTCGGCCGGCGGTGCGGGAGCCCCTTCGGCGCCCGCCGCCGCCCCCGCGCGGGCCGTCTCCACCTCGCGGTGCAGGATGTGCCGCGCAATCCCCAGCGCCGCCGCCGCCCGGAAGACCTGCTCGTCGCGCTCGCCCATGTCCGCGATCGCCCCGATGAAGACGGCGACGCGACGCGAGGCCGCCGCCCGGGACTCGGGCGCCTCCCCCGCCGCCAGCACCTCGTCGCGCAGCGCGCGCTCCAGGAAGGTCGGCGCCTCGGCGAGGCAGGCGTCGAGGGCCTCCTTCTCGCCGCGCGGCAGGAGCGAGCCCGGGTCGCGACCCTGAGGCAGCCGCGCCCAACGCACGACCGCGCCGCCCGCCGCAAGCACCGGGAACGCCTTGCGCGCGGCGCCCTGCCCGGCGGCGTCGGGGTCGAAAAGCAACGTGACGGTCTCCGCTCCCAGACGCGAGAGCAGCACCGCCTGCTCAGGCGTGAACGCCGTGCCCAGCGGCGCCAGGACATGGGGATGACCGAGCGCATGGACGGCGACCAGATCGAAGTTGCCCTCGACCAGGATCACCGCCCGCGCGGACCGGATCGCCTGGCGCGCCTGCGGCAGGCCGAGGAAACTCCTCCCCTTGCGGTACAACGGCGTCTCGGGCGAGTTGATGTACTTGGCCGCCTCGGAGCCGTCCGGACGCGCCTCCTCCAGGCCCGGCAGGATGCGGCCGGAGAAGGCGATGACCTGGCCCCGCAGGTCGTGGACGGGGAAAACGAGGCGCCCGCGGAAGCGGTCGTAATGCCCGCCGCCGGCACGCGGAACCGCCAGACCCATCGCCTCGAGGTCGGCGGGAGAGTGGCGGGCGGCGCCGAGCGTTCCGGTGAGGCGATCCCAGGCGAGGGGCGCGAAGCCGAGGCCGAATCGCTCGGCCACCTCGCGCGCGCACCCGCGCTCGTCCAGATACCGCCGGGCCGGCTCGCCGGCCGGGTCGGACCAGAGCATCTTCTGGAAGAAGCGGTGGGCGTCGGCCATGACCTCGCGCCAGCGGTCGCGGCGCGCGTCGGCATCGGCGTCGGGACGCCGCCCGCGCGTGAACTCCTCCGGCACATCGACGCCGGCCCGGGCGGCCAGGTCGCGGACAGCATCGAGGAAGGACAGGCCCTCGACCTCCATGAGGAAGGTGATGGCGTCGCCGCCCTTCTGGCAGCCGAAGCAGTGGAAGATCTGACGTTCGCGGTTGACGTGGAACGAGGGCGTCTTCTCCTGGTGGAAGGGGCAGAGCCCGACGAAGGAACGCCCGGCCTTGCGCAGCCGGACGTGCGCCTCGATCACCTGGACGATGTCCGTTCGGTCGCGTAGATCCCGAACGAAACCGGCTGGAATCAAGGGCCCTTCACCTTCCAGCCCGGGCCCGTGCCGACCCGGCGACGACGTCCCCCCACCCTAGCGCGCCCGAGAACCGTTCCCATCCCTGAGCCGGCGTGGTCGGCCGGACATCCAGCCGACAAAGCTGGGGAAGTATAGCCGGACATCTTGTCGTGTCAAGGAATTACCGTCGAGAAGTGGAGCTGATGGGACTCGAACCCACGACCTCTTGACTGCCAGTCAAGCGCTCTCCCAGTTGAGCTACAGCCCCTCTCGTCCCCAGGTCACCCCGGGACGCGCCTTCCTAGCGCACGCCGGCCGGCGGGTCAAGGGGTGAAGGCCGCGGGGAAAAGACGATCCGAATTTCCCTTCGACTTCGCCCAGGGCGGGCGCGCAAAGAGCGCAAAGGGGGAGGACACGCCAAGACCGCAAAGGGGGGAGGGTCAGGTGGCGGGATCGGGATCGGGCTTCGGGGAAACGGGGGGAACGGCAGCGGCCGGGGGAACCGAGGGGGCGGGCTTCTTCCGGGCGGGCCTGGTCGCGGCGGCCGGCTTGGTTTTCGCGACCTTCGCCGTCCGGCGGGCGCGCGGGGAAGCGCCGGCAGACCCCGACGGAATGCCCTGCGACGGCGACGGCGCGGCGGGACGCTTGACGACGCGCCGCGACGGCTTCGGACGCGGCGCGGGGGGAGGCGCGGCTTCCTCGACCCGGCGGGCCTCCGCCTCGACCGCCGCCTCGCCCAGGTCCGGCTCGGCTTCCTCGCGCGCCCGGGCCTCGGACGCCGGCCGGCAGACGAATTCGTCCGGCCCGGCGGGCCGGCATACGAACTCGACCTCGTCCGGCGGGCGGGACGACGCGTCGCGACCCGCGACGCGCTCCACCAGATCCTGCACCACGGGCGGCATCCGGATGCGGCGCTCGGCGATCTGCTGCAGCACGTGCTCGCCGACGGTCTGCGCGAGCCGAATCCCCTCCGTGAGAATATCCACGCCCGCCGCCTTGGCGCGCTCCCAGCCTTCGAGGATCCGTGCTTTCATCCGCCTGCTCCTGTTCTCCGGCCACCCGAGAGTCGCGGGGACGATCGCGGCACGATAGGGGACGGGGTGGGGAGTGTCAAACCGGAGGGGGACGATGGTGGGTTGATCGGGTCGAGTCGACGGTGGGTCGTCGGGGGCGAGTTCCCGGGCAGGAGGGGAAGGGGGGGAGGATCCTGTTGGTTCCGGGGAGGGGGGCGCTGATAGGATGCGGCCCGATGCCGGGGAGGACCTTCGCGTTCGGGGACGTGCACGGCGAGCTGGCCGCCGTGCGCACCGTCCTGGCGCGCCTGCCGCCGCTGCGCGCGGACGACACGCTGGTCTTCGTGGGCGATTACCTCGACCGCGGCCCGCAGTCGGCCCAGGTCGTCGAGCTCCTGCGTCGCGAGCTGCCGGCGAGCGTTCCGGCGCGCGTCGTGACGCTCATGGGCAACCACGAGGACGCCTGGCTGCGCGTGCGGCGCACGGGCTGGCCGCAGTACGTGGTCCCGGTCGACAACGGCTGCCTGGCCACCTACCGCTCCTTCGCCGGCGGACCCGTCCCGGCCAAGGGCGAATTCCCCGCGAACGACGAGCTGCTCGCGATGCTGGAGGGCGACTTCTTCCCGAAGGACGTGGCCGAGTGGATGGCGGCCCTGCCCGCGTACCACGAGGACGAGCACGCGATCTACGTGCACGCGGGGCTGCCGCGGAAGGGCGACCGCTGGGCCCACCCCTCGGAGCTGGACCATCCCGCGCCCCTCCTGTGGCTGCGGGATCTCGACTTCGTCCGCCACTACCGCGGCAAGCTCGTCGTCTTCGGCCACACCGCGACGGCCATGCTGCCGCAGGAGCTGTCGCACTACACCGTGCACGACCCGACCGACATGTTCGGCGGGGAATTCCTGATCGGACTGGACACCCGCTGCGGGCACGAGGGCGGTTTCCTGACGGCCGTCGAGCTTCCCTCGCTGGACGTCTACGAGTCGCGCTAACAACCACGCCTCGACCGGGGTTGGCCTCGACCCGCGCCGCGGTGCTACCCTGCGCCCCGATGGGACCGAACGCCACCCGCCGCGCCCGCGATTCGCGAACGCGGCTGCTCGTCCTCGTGCTCGCGACGGCCGCGGCGCTCGCCTTGCCCGCCTGCCCCGCCGCCCCGCTCCCGGAGGATCCCTACGTCGCCGAGGTGACGCGCGCGGCGCGCGCCGAGCGGGCCGACCGCCACGCGGAGGCGGCGACGGCGTACGCGCAGGCCGCGACGCTCACGGAGGACGAGGCCGTCGCACGCACCGCCCTGTACCGGGCGGCGCAGGCGACGGAGCAGGCGGGGGACCTCGAGACGGCGCGAGAGCTGTACCTCGACCTGGCGGACCGGTTCCCGGGCACGCCGGAGGCCGGGCGGGGCCTGTACGACGCCGCGCGCCTCTCCCGGACCCTCGGCCGCGACGACGACGCGATCGACCTGTGGCTGCGGCTGATCCGCCGGGAGCCGCAGTGCGCCCTCTCGGACATGGCGGTGCGCCGCCTGTACCAGACGCACGCCGAGCACGAGGACCTCGGGACCTTCGACGCGCTGGCGACAGCCGAGCTGGCGACCTCTCTCGAGCGCCCACCGGACCTCCTGGCGGCGTTGTACCTCTTCCGCGCCCGGGCCCGCGCCGACCTGGACCGGCCCCGCGAGGCCTACGCCGACATCGAGGCCGGGCTGGCCGGCTGCGCCTACCCCTCCTGCTGCTACTGGGACGACCTGCCGTGGCTCGGCGCCCAGGTCGCCAGCGACTCGGGCGACCACCGCCGGACGATCGAGTGGCTCGACCGGCTGCTGCAGTGGAAGGAGGAGTGCTGGTTCAACGGCTCCTACTACTCGGCGTACTACGACAACGCACAGCGGTGGAAGGCCGAAATCCTCCGCGACGACCTGCAGGAGCCCGGAGCGGCGGCGGAGGCGTTCCTGGAGCTGGAGCACTTCACCGACTCCGTGCTGCGCGACGACGGCCTGTACGAAGCGGCGCGGCTGTTCCTCGAGCGGCTGGACGAGCCGTCCCGCGGGTGCGCGGCGTTGCGCGAGCTCTTGGACGAGTTCCCGGATTCGAACCGGAGGCGCGCGGCGGAGGAGCTGCTGGCGCGCTGCGGGTGAGCGGCGGGGGAGGCGGGCGCGGCTCGACTACTCGTCCTCGTCGGGGGACTCTTCCTCGTCGAGCGACTCGTCGAGCTCCTCGTCGTCGACCTCTTCTTCTTCCTCTTCCTCGTCTTCCTCGGTCCGGGCGTCCTCGAAGCGGATCTCGATGTCGATCTCGGCGAATCGCGTCTCGAGGGTATCGAACAGGTTGTCGACGTCGTCCAGGCCCCACTCCTCGAGGAGTTCGTTGATGAAGTCCGGGAAGTCTCCGGAGGAAAGGCGCTTCTCGATCTCGTCGATCTGTTCGTCGGAGAACGACTTGACGAGATCCTCCGAGAGCGCTTCGTAGTCGCCGTCTTCGATGGCGTCCTGCGCGGCGTTGCGCAGCTCCCGGACGGTACGGCGGTCGAAGTAAATCTCCATGGGCCTCTCGCCTTTCTGCGCC
>JACRCZ010000032.1 GCA_016218765.1 Deltaproteobacteria bacterium
AACTCACCCGCTACCCCGACACCGACGCCTTCCTCGTCGGCGCCTTCCGTTGGCAATGCCGCTTCAACATCCGTCGGCCCCACTTCGGCAAGCACATGAACGGCCGCCGCCCCATCGACCGCGCCCAAGAGATCCTCCCCCCACTCCGCCGCGACGTCGCCCTCTTCCCGACCATCCTGCTCGATCAGCTCGGCCCGCTCCCCCAACTACTTGGCAACGTGCTTCCGATCAGCGAGCACCGAACGGTGGTCCACGATGTCCCGGCTCATTACCAAAAGTGCTCGGTAGGGCAATTGGGACGAGGTGGGAGGTGGGACAATCGGGTCGAGTTGTTGGTGGGCCGATTGGGACGAGGTGGGGGTGAGACAATCGGGTCGAGGCATTGGTGGACCGAGTGGGTCGAGTTATTGGTCGGGGGGGGATTCGCCGGCGGCGCGGAGGGCTTCGTCGAGGGGCGCGAAGAACTCCTCGGCGTCGCTGAAGTCGACGCTCAAGGGTCGGCCGTCGAGGTAGAACGTCGGGGTGCCGCGGAGACGGGCCTCGTCGCCGAGCGCGAGGTCGGCGTCGACGGCGGACGCCCAGAGGTGTTGGTCCATGGCGTTGGCGAAGGCGGCGGCGTCCAGGCCGGCATCGGCGGCGAGGCGGTCGAGGTCGGCGCGGGACTCGAGCGATCCCTGATCGCCGAACAGCGCGTCGTGCATCTCCCAAAAACGGCCCTGGGCGGCCGCCTCGAGGACGGCCTCGGCGGCGAGGCGGGCGATCGAGCCGTGCATGGAGAGGGGGAAACCGCGCACGACGATGCGCAAGGAGCTTCCGGCGTAGCGCTCACGGAGCGCGCGGACGGTGTCGGCCGCGCGGGCGCAGGCGGGGCAGAGGAAGTCGGAGAAGACGGCGAGGACGACGCGGGCGTCGGGCGGTCCGAACGACGCGGGAGACGGAGCGATGATGCGGCTCCAGAGACCGGTTTCGAGGGGCGCGAAGCCGGCTTCCATGTCGCGAAGCTGCTCGAGGACCTGGTCGTAGTCCGCCAGCATCTGGTCGCACTGCTCGAACGGGAAGCTCGGCGTCTGCTCGCGGACCATGCGGCAGGACTCGGTGTCCGGACCGATGTCGGCGCAGAGGCGGGTCTCGAGCTCGCGGCAGGCGAAACGGCGTTCGTCGAGGAGGGCGAGGGCGGCGTCGATGTTGCCCAGCGCCGCGCGACAGGCGGGCTCGCCGAGGAAGCGGGAGACGGTACGGACCGACTGGCAGGTGGGCGTCTCGCGGCCGGCGGCGCGGCAGAGGGTGTCGGACCACGCGTCGCAGGGGGACTCGACGTCCTGTGCGGCCTGGGAGCCGGCCGGGGATTCGGGGGAGGGGCAGCAGGAGGAGAGGAGGGAGAGGAGGAAGAGGAGCAGGAGCGACATCGTGGCTTTCATCGATTCGACCTCCTTGCGGGCGGCCATCATAGCGGAAAGGCGGGTCAGGGCGGGAGGCGGATGGTGAAGGTGGTTCCGGTGTCGGTATCGGAGGTGAAGCCGACGGCGCCGCCGAGGTAGCGCTCGCCGATGAGCTTCATGCTGAAGGTGCCGAGGCCGCGACCGCGGCCGGGCTTGGTGCTGAACGAACGCTTGAAGATCTGGAGGGCGACGCGGGGCTCGATCGGTCGCTCGCTCCAGACCGACCAGACGCAGCCCGGGCCGGGACTCGCGGGTTCGGCCCAGGCGCGCACGGTTCCGCCCTCGGGCGTCGCCTCCAGCGCGTTCTTCATCATGTTGACGAGGATGCGGACGAGCAGCGACTCGTCGCTGACCACACGGGGGAGCCCGTCGCGCGGGAGCACCTCGAGCCTGCGGTTGCGGGCGACGGGGTGATCGGCCAGGAGCTCGGCGGCGGTTTCCAGGACGGCGGCCGGCTCGACAGGCGCACACGCCACCTCGAGGGTGCCGTTCTCGGCCTGGTTGAGCACGCGATGATCCGAGATCTCGCGCTGGAGGCGGTGGGTCAGGACCTCGAGGCGGCGCGAGGCGTCGCCGAGGTCGGGCGGCGCGACGGCTGCGATCACGCGGGAAAGGTTGACCAGGGCGCCAATCGTGTTGGAGATGTCGTGGAGGAAGACGCGTTCGAGGGCCGAACGGCGGCGCTCGGGACCGACGTCGGTGAGTCCGACGATGGTGTAGGTCCGGCCGCCGATCTCGAGCTGGGAGGCCCGCACACTCAGCTCGTGCGCCTCGATGCGGTCGCCGCGCTGGACGGTCAGGAGGCACTCGCGCTCGACGCACGCGCCGGTCTGCTGGCTTTCCAGGACGGCGAGGACGGCGCCACAGACGGAGCACTGGGGGGCGGTGCCGCAGCCGCCCGGGCAGGCCCAGGCGTGGATGCAGCCGAGCGCCTCGCCGGGGCGCAGGCCCTCGATGCGCCGGACGTCGTCCACGCCGAAGGTGGCCATGAGCACGGCGTTACCGACGAGGATCTGGCGCTCGCGGTTGAGGACGAGGACCGAGGAACTGGTGGCGTCGAGAAGGGCGCGCAGCAGGGGCTGTTCGACGAAGCCGGCGATGGCCGCCTCGACCTCGGCGCGCGTCGCGCGTTCCGCCGGGGCAAACGCCGTTTTCGCCGCCTCTGCCCCGTCCCCGTAGATCCTGCGTTCGATCATCCGTCCTTGCACCCCGGGGTGGGGATCTACCACAGGCCGCGAGGGGTGTCAGCGGGGAAGGCCCTTCCCGGCAACGGGCGCGGTCGCGACAAAGCGGACGCGCAGACCGCCGTTGGAAGTGGTGAAGAGCGGGGCGAGTCGCAAACCGGTGCGACGCGCGAGGCGGTCGTCGGCGACGAGGAGGCCGACGGCGAAGCCGGGGAGACGGCCTCGGACCACCGCCCCGAGGGAGGCGTACAGGTCACCCAGGTCGGCGCCGCCGACCCGACGGCCGTAGGGGGGGTTGGAGAGGAGCCAGGGACGGGAGGGGGGAGTGGGTTGATCGGGACGAGTTGATGGTGGGTTGCTCGGGGGGAGTTCCTGGTGGGGAAGGGGGAAGGGGTCGAGGCCGGCGAGGGGGCGGCAGAGGAAGGTGACGGCGTCCGCAACGCCGGCGCGCTCGGCGTTGGCGACGGCGGCGCGGATGGCGCCGGGGTCGCGGTCGGAGGCGACGATGACGACCGGGCGGTCGGGGCGGGCGCGCGTCCTGACCTCGCCCCGGACGCTGGCGAAGGTGCCGGGGGCGAAGCTCGGCCACTTCTGGAAGGCGAACTCGCGGGCGTGGCCGGGGGCGATGCCGCGGGCCAAGAGGGCGGCCTCGATCGCGATGGTGCCGGAGCCGCAGAGGGGGTCGAGGAGGGGGGTCAAGCCGTCCCAGCCCGAGGCGAGGATCATGGCGGCGGCGAGAGTCTCGCGCAGGGGGGCTTTCGCGGTCTCGAGGCGCCAGCCGCGGCGGTGGAGCGGCTCGCCGGAGCTGTCGATGCTGAGGACGCAGTGATCGTGGAGGAGACGGACGAGGAGGTGGAGAGGTGGTCGATCGGGTCGAGTCGTTGGTGGGTCAATTGGGTCGAGTTCTTGGTCCGGAGGGGAAAGGACGGGGCCGGTGAGGACGGCGGAGAGGCGCTCGGCCACGGCGCCGGTGTGGTAGAGGCGGGAGGCGGAAGACGAGGCGCTGATGGCGACGGGGGCGCCGGGGGCGAGCCACTGGTCCCATGGGACGCGGCGCGCCTCGCGCTCGAGAACCGCGAAGGACGGGGCGTCGAAGGAGGCGAGGCGGAGAAGGACGCGGGTCGCCGTGCGGAGGAAGACGTTGGCGGCGTAGAGCTGGCGGGTAGTGGCGTCGAAGGGGACGCCGCCGCGGTCGGGGCGGCCGGGGCGGATGCCGAGGGCGCGGAGCTCGGCGGCGAGGAGCGCCTCGAGGCCGGGGGCGCAGACGGCGAAGCAGGCGTGGGGTGGACCAGCACGACTCATCGAGGGGAAGCCTCGGCGGCGAGAGAGAGGCCGCGCAGGGCGGAGCGGTGGCGAGCGGAGAGGGCCTCGAGATCGGGGTCGAGGGGGCGGCGGTCGACGACGGCGTCGTAGACCTCGACGAGGGCGATGGAGGAGGGGTCGCGGCCGAGCGAGAGGCGTCCCTCGGGATCGCGGTGCAGGACGCCGGCCAGGACGAGACGCGAGACGATGAGGTTGACGGAATCGACGTGGATGCCGATCTCGAGCGCGAGGAACTCCGGGGCGACGGGGCCCCGGCCGGCGCGCTGCGCGGCGGCGACCTCGCGCGCGGCGCGGATCGCGTTGGGCCAGGAGACCGAGCCGACGGTGTCGTCGCGGAGCGTGGAGCGCTCCTGGCGGCGGCGGGCGCGGGCCCAGAGGACGCCGAGGTTCTGGCTGGTGTAGGAGACCTCGGCCCCCAGCAGGAAGATCAGCCAGCTCGCGTAGACCCACAGGAGGGTGAGGGGGAGGAAGGCGATGGCGCCGTAGACGCTTTCGTACGTCCAGCGGAAACGCTCGACGTACGCACCGTAGCCCCAGTGGCCGAGCGCGAGGAGGACGGCGGCGACGAGGGCGCCGGCGACGGCGCTGCGCCAGCGGACGCGGATGTGGGGGAGCAGCTTGTAGATCAGGGCGAGCGAGAGGACCAGGAGGCCGAAGGGGACGAGCCAGTCGAGCGGCGGGCGAAGCCGGTCGATGGAGAGGTAGAAGGCGGCGGCGAAGGCGGGGAGCGCGAAGAGGACGAAGCCGAGCATGGCGAGGGCGCGCTGCCAGAGGACCCGCCCGCGGGGGACGTTCCAGACGTCGTTGAGGACATCCTCGATCTGGAGCAGCAGCGTGCCGCCGAGGAAGGTCAGGAAGATGCCGCCGACCCAGCCGATGGTCTCGAAGTCGACCCGCACGACAAGCTCCGCCATGCGCTCGGCGAGATCGCGGGCGGCCTGGGGCATGACGAGCTTCTCGAGGAGCTGGGTGACGGCGGGACGGTCGCCGAGGCGCTGGACCCACTGGGTCAGGGCGAGGAGGACGGCGCCGAGGGGGACGAACACGAGGATGGTCTGGTAGGAGAGGGAGGACGCCTGGCGGAGGCAGCGGTCGCGAGCGAACTGGCGGCCCATCTGCCAGCAGAAGCGGACGGCGGTGGCGGCGAAGCGCTCGGTGCGGCCGATCTCGCCCTGGCCGGGCAGGACCGTCTGGCGGACCATCGAGCTGAACTTCCTCCAGCGGCCGAACAACCGCACGATCGCCCTCCCCTACTCGACCCAGCCGAGGCGCTCGCGGCAGACGTCGCAGAGGAACGTCTCGCGGTCGATGGTCTCGGCCTTGCCGCCCGCGTCCTCGAGGAAGCAGCCCCAGGTCGGGCAGTGGGGCAGCCCGAGGGTGTGACCGACCTCGTGGACGGCGACGCGGCGGAAACGCTCGACGGGGGAGACGTCGTGGACCTTGCGGCGGCAGCGGAAGGTGCTGAGGACGGCGGCGGGTCCCGGCATGTCGGCCAGGCCGAGGATGCCCCAGTCCTCGATGTCGCCCTTGGTGGTCGAGATGTCCTGCGTGGTCAGGCCGGCGATGCGGTCACAGCCTTCGGGGACTCGGTCGCGGAGGAAGTCGTTGAGCTTCTCCGCGCGCCAGCGCTGCCGAGGCTCGTACCAGGCGGACTCGGGGTGCTCGATGGGCTCGAGCACGCGAACCTCGAAGCCGTACAGCTCGCGCAGCCCCGCGGCGGCGGCGTCGATGTACTCCTGGGGAACGGCACCGAAGGGCTGGAGAGCGACGCAGCAGACGCCGGGGACGTGGGAACAGGGGGGGGGAAGGGGGGGGGCAGTTATCGGTTCTTGGTTGTCAGTTGTCGGTTGGGGCGGGGGGGGGACGGCTTCCGGAACCGAACCGCGGGCTTCAGCCCGCGGCTGAGCTTCGGGGGCAGCCGCGCCCTGGCCCCGAAGGGACTCGGCGGCTCCGCCGCCGAGCAGGGCGCGGTTCGGTTCGGGGGAGCGAGCCGGGGTGCAGGAGAGGGAAGCGAGGATTGCGGCGGCAGCGGCGAACAACCTCATTCCCACACGCAGCCCTGGCTGACGGGGTCGCAGCGGAAGCCGCCGCACTGGGCGGCGGCGCCGCAGACGTAGTAGCAGCCGCCGATGGGGTTGCCGTCGGTGTCGTCGCCGAAGTCGTGGCACGCGGTGCGCTCAGGGCAGCCGCTGTCGGCCAAAGGCACGCGGGGGTCGCAGCGCTTGAGGCACTGCGAGTAGGTCGACTCCAGGCACCAGCCGCCGTGGTCCTCGCAGGCGGTGCCCAACGCGGGGACCTCGCAACCGACGACGGTGCAGTAGCCGGAGAGCGTGGCCTGGTCGAGCTGGAGGCAGGCGGTGCCGTCCGCGCACTGGGAGGGGTGGGTGCAGGAGGCCCAGTAGTCGCCGGCGCCGCTTTCGTAGACGCAGCGGAAGGTGGCGCGGTCGCAATGCCCGACACATCCCGGCACGGGGGCGACCTCGCCGTCGCCGCGCTGCCCGTCGGCGTCGAGGTCCTCCCAGGTCTCGCAACACTCGCGATCGTTGGAGCAGCCGGGGAGGCAGATGCCGGCCCCGATCTCGCAGGCGTAGCCGTCGCGGCAATCGCAGTTGACGTCCCACGGCTCGCCCCGCTCGTCGAGCGGGTTGCACTCGTCGAAACAGATGTAGCGCGGCAGGCCGTCCAGCCCGCGGCCGTAGGGCATGCACCTGGCGCCCTCGGGACAGTTGTCCGCGACGAGGGAGCAGTTGCGCGTGAAAGCCTCGGCCTGGAAGCAGTAGCCATCGGCCCAGGAGACGTATTCCTCGCCGTCGAAGGACTGCTCGATGGGCGGGATGCACTGGTAGCCTTCGGCGGTGGGGCATGCCGCGCAGGGCAGGCCGATGGTGCCGTCGGCGGGATCGCCGGGGCAGGCCTGGGCGTCTGCGGCGGGAAGGAGAATCTCGGCCTGGACGCTTTCGCCGGAGCGGAAGCGGACCTCGGTGTCGCCCGCGATGATCCGCTCGGGGCCGAGGCGCAGCTCGGCGTTGAAGACGACCCGACCGGAGTAGTGGGTGCCGGGCCGGACGGAGACCTGCACGGGCATGCCGTACTGGCCCTCGCCAGCTCCCAGGGGATACTCGTAGTCCTGTTCGAAGTTGGCGACCTCGGGCGAGTCCGACTCGGCCGTGACGTGCAGGGCGACGCGATCGGCGCGCTGCGGGACGGGAAGATCGGTGCGGATGGTGAGGAGGATTTCGGTGCCTTGCTCGGTGCAGGAGGGGGCGAGGAGGAGGAGGAGGAGGGAGGGGAGGGAAACTCGCATGGGGCTCACCACGAGCCGAGGCTGAGGACGATGGGTGGGACGGAGCCTTCGGAGTAGGTGGTGTCGCGGGGCCAGAGCAGGACACCGGTGGTGACGGCGCCGCCGAGGACCACGACGCCGACGATCGTCCAGAGCCACCAGGAGGCCCAGACGGAACCTTCCTCTTCGGGGAGAGGAGGGAGAGGGGGCGGGGGAACGGAGGTGGGAACGACGACCTCCAGCAGCTCGGTGAGGCCGCCGGCGAGGATGATCTCGCGGCGTTCGCGGCCGCCGGGGAGGCGATCGTCGCGCACCTCGACGGCGTGGGAGCCGGGGTCGACGAGGAGAGGGCCGGGGAGCGGCGTCGCACCACGCTCGACGCCGTCGACGAACACAACGGCGCCGTCGATCACGACATCGATGCGGATGCGGGCGACGAGAGGCTGGAGCGAGTCGAGGGCGGCTTGGACTTCGGCGCGGCGGTCGGGGTCGATGTCGGCGGCGCCGAGGGCGAGGTAGCGCTCGAAGTAGCCGACGGCGTCGGCGTTGCGGCCGAGGGCGCGGCAGACCTGGCCGAGGTTGTAGAGGACGGACCATTCGCCGGTGATCTCGTAGGTGCGGAGGAACTCGGCGAGTGCGGCGTCGTAGCGGCCTTCGTCGTAGTAGGCGACGCCGAGGTCGAAGCGGCGTCCGGCTTCGGCGAGGAGGGGGTCCACTTCCGGGGGGGGGTCGGGCAAGGTGCTCTCGTTCCCCGGGATCGCGGCGGGGGGACCTCCCGCTTGCGGCTCGAGCGGCTGGGCGGTTGTGGGCGGGGCGGCAGCGGCGAGGGTCAGCAGCAGCACGAGCGATCCGACGGGTCGACGAGGGTCCACGGGCGCACCTCCGCTTCGCGGACCTACTGATACCCGCTATGGAGGATTTGGGCAACAGCGGGGGCAGGGGCTCGCGCGGGGAAGCCGGGCGAGGAGAGGTGGGGAAGCCGGCTGGGGAGGTGGGGAGGGGGATCAGATGCGGGTGCCGGTGATGGGGATGGCCTGGTTGCGGCAGCCGGAGAAGCTGCAGGAGTAGCCGTCGTGATCGACGTAGGTGGCGGTGAAGGTGGCCTCGAAGTGGGAGGGGTCGACGACGCCGCCGGGGTCGGGGAAGGCGCCTTCGATGCGGTAGTTCTCGATGCAGCCGCCGCTGACGACGACCGAGGCGTCGAACGCGGTGCCGGTGGGGGTGCCGGCCTGGACGAGCTCCATGGGGTTGCCGTCGCTGAGCATGGAGAGGGGCGAGGGGGAGATGTAGAGGATGGGGCCGCGGAGCTCGAAGCAGACGCGGTTGAAGCTGTAGTTGACGGCGCCGAGGGCGCAGCGCTGGGCGACGGTGGCGTCGAGGTCGAAGCAGCCGTTCCAGAGGCACTCGGGGTGGTCGGCGAGGCATTCGGAGAGCCCGCAGTTGACCTCGTAGGCGCACATGCCGCTGGTGCCGGCGGCGGGGTCGCAGGAGTCGATGGTGCAGACGTCGCTGTCGTTGCAGTCGCGCGGGGTCTCGGGCTCCTGGCAGCCGAACTCGGGATCGCAGCGGGGGATGCCGTCGCAGAAGGCGAAGTCGGTGCAGTCGGAGGGGTCGTCGCAGGGCATGGGGGTGTAGCAGCCGCGGTCGGCGCCGCAGACCTCGCCGGTCTCGCAGAGCGCATTGTTGGTGGTGTGCTGGCAGAGGTTGCCGATCACGCAGTCATCGACGGTGCACCAGATGGTGTCGTCGCAATCGGCGGCGGTAAGGCACTCGCCGTTCGGGACGCAGCCGGCGGCGGGGTCGCAGCGTTCCAGGGTCTCGCAGAGGGCATCGACGGGCTGGTTCTCGCAGAGGTTGCCGACGCCGCAGGTATCGACGGTGCAGGCGAAGCCGTCGTCGCAGTCGCCGTCGACGGTGCAGGCGCCGGCGATGCAGCCGCGGCCGGGGACACAGCTCTCGCCGTCCGCGCACATGGCGTCGATCGGGTTGTGCTGGCAGGCGCGGTCGGCGCCGCAGGTGTCGACGGTGCACTCGATGGAGTCGTCGCACTCGGCGCTGCTGGAGCAGCGGGTGACCGCATCGGCGTTGTCGCCGACCTCGCCGCCGACGTCGACGTCGTCGGCCGGGGTGGCGGTGCAGCCGCCGGCGACGGCGGCGGCCGTGAGAGCAAGGATCGCGATGGTACGTGGCATCGTGGGCTTCCTCCTCGGGTTACATCCGGGCGCCGACGACGGCGACGTCCTGCGAGGAGCAGGACGGGCAACCCGGGAAGGTCGCGGTCCAGCGGCCGGCGAAGTTGTTCGAGTCCGAGAAGGTGCCGGAGAGGGAGTAGGTGCCGCAGCCCTGGGTGCAGGTGACGGAGAAGGTGGCGCCGTCGGGCGGGGGCGCCTGGCGCATGGCGCACGGCGCGCCCCAGACTTCGAGCTGGGGATCGGTGCGGACGAAGGAGATGGAGTCGACGGAGTAGGTGACGCCCGGGCAGGACTGCGACTGGCCCGGGGCGAAGTAGAACTCGCCGCTGTAGTGCACCAGCGGGTCGAAGGTGGTGCTGGAGTCGCCGCCGTCGGTCTCGCAGCCTTCGCCCGGGACCCAGTCGTAGACGCAGTGGTCGAGCGCGGCGTCGCAGGAGTCGGCGGTGCAGACGTTGCCGTCGTCGCAGACGCGGCCGGCCGGGTCGTCGAAGCAGTCGCCCGCAATGCACATCTCGTCGCCGTTGCAGAACACGCCGTCGGAGCACTGCTCGTCGCCCGTGCAGTCCGACGAGGTGCAGCCGACGGCCTCGACACAGCGTTCGCCGGCGGCGCAGAGGGCGTCGAGGGCGGTATGGCCGCAGGCGCCGCCGGCGCGGCAGACGTCCTGGGTGCAGGCGATGCCGTCGTCGCACTGGGAGGAAGAGGTGCACCCCGCCTCGGCCTCGGCATCGGCCTCGGTGGCGACGTCCTCGGCGCGGGCGTCCTCGGGACGTCCGGTGTCCGTGACGGCGTCGTCGGGCGGGGCGCAAGCGGCTCCCCACCAGAGGAAACCGACCGCGGCCAGGGTCGTGAGCGTTCGCGGCATCCTCGACCTCCTGCGCGTGAAGAGTAGCGCGTGAACCCTGGGGCGTGCAAACCGGGCGAAGGGTCGTGGTCTGCGCGGGCCGGAGTTCGCGCAAAGGACGCAAAGGGTACGCAACGGGCGCCAAGGGGGGGAAGGGGGGTGGGGCGTCGACACTTGAGGCGGGGGGCGGGTAGAGTGGCGGGCGATGGGAAGGGTCGGGAGGCTGGTGGTGCTGGTGGTCGGTGGCGGGCTCGCGTCGGGGGCGGCGTGTCCCGAGGGGATGGGGGGCGTGGCGGGGCCGCAGGAGTCGGCGATCGGGAGGATGTGCGCGGCGGACGTGCCGCGGGAAGTGCTGGCGGCGGAGGCGATCGCGTCGGCGTACCGGCTGTTGCAGGTGCGCGATCTGCAGCTCGTGGAGACCGGGCAGGCGGGCACGTTCCTGGCGGTGTACCGGCTGGGACCTGAGGACGCGCGGCCGCAGGAGCTGTTCGCGGCGACCGTGGTCGAGGAGCCCGGCTGCGTCGCGGTCGTGGCGCAGGGCGAGGCGTGCGACCCGCTGGCTTTCTCCCCGATCTACCTCCCGCGGTTCGGGGAGGGAACGGTGCTGGTGCTGCCGGCGGAGCTGACGGAATGGGAGGCGATGGACGAGCCGGTCGTGGCGGCGGGTGTCGTGGCGGCCGCGAGCGATCCGGAGCCGGGGTTCCCCGAGGCGCGGGCCGTGGGTCGCTGCATCTTCCGCCTGTTCTCGATCGCGGACGGGCGGCTGGCGCCGGAGACGCTCTTCTCGTGGGCCGAGTCGGCGTACACGGTGGAGTGGGCGCGCAACGGGCGGGAGTACACGACGGAGACGGCCACGGCGGTGAGCGCGGTGGGCGGCGTGGCGCCGCGCGATCTGACCGCGGAGTCGGTTGTGGCCGATGTCGAGTGCCAGTCGGTCCCGGACCGCAAGGAGGCGTGCGTCGAGCGGTGCGTCGCGCGGACGCCCGCGGCAGTGACGGGGGACATTCCGGACTCGGCGGAGGTCTGCGGGGCGGAGTGCGCGGAGGTGGCGGCGGAGCCGGGGCGGTGGTGCGAGGCGGCGGTCGATCGGCTGACCCAGTGGCTGGACGGGCGTACGGACGAGGCGGGGCGGGTTTCGTTCGTGCCGACGGGCGAAGAGGAGGCGCTGTCGCGGCTGGACGCGGAGTGCATCCTGCGCCGGCCGGCGGAGGGGGAGAGCGAGGCACCGCTGGCGGAGAGGGTGGAGAGATGTCGGGGGGAGGGGACCGGGGAGGGGGAACCGGCGAACGGGGAAGGGGGTCAGGGAGAGGAATCGGGGCGGCCCCAGGGGGCGCCGGGTTCGGGCTCATCGGGGAGCAGGTAGACGTCGCCGAGGCGGGAGAAGACGAGCGAGCTGGTGGTGCTGGGCTCGCAGGGGTCGGCGGAAGCGGGGGGACAGGCGACGAGCTGGTAGTCGGCATGGAGCTGGAGGGCGTCGCCCGCGGCGTCGAAGGAGACGTCGAGGACGACGGCCTGGTTCTGGGGATCGGTGTCGGCGCCGTCGCCGAAGAGGGCGCGGCGGACGGCGTCGTCGTCGGAGATCCAGACGGGGAGCGGGTCGGAATTGGCGGGGAACTCGTAGAGCACCTGCACGGAGGGGTGGTTGGAGTCGAGGGTGGTGCGTTCGAGGAGCAGCTCGGTGGTGCCGTCGTCGTCGAGGTCTTCCAGGCGGAGGACGCGGCAGGACTCGCGTCCGTCGACGCAGAGGGCGAAGGCGACGGCGGGCTCGGTGAGGGCGGGGGAGAAGAGGGCGACGCCTTCGGCGGGGCCGGAGCCGGCGCCGGCGGTGAGGAAGGTGTCGGGGTCAAACCAGAAGGAGACGACGAGGGAGGCGCAGTCCGGATCGGCGAGGGGCGCGGCCTGCCAGGAGCGGATCCAGGCGGCGGCGCGGTCGGCATCGATCTCGGGGATGTCGGCGGGGGTGAGGTCGGTGAGGTAGCGGGCCAGGGCTTCGGCGACGACCTGGGCGCCGTGGCCCTGGGCCCAGCGCAGGACGTCGTGGGCGTTCATGCACGGACCGAACTCGACGGGGGGTTCGGGTTCAATTGCTGCCGATGCTTCGGGCTCCGGTGCGCCGGCGTCGGGGGGTGGCGCGGCGTCGGGGGTGGGGGTGTGGGTCATGCCGGTGGGTTCGACGGGGCCTGGGGTGGGTGGTGGGCAGGCGGAGAGGAGGAGGAGGGCGGGTAGGAGGAGGGTGGTGGTGCGAGGAGGGGGAGTCGAACCCCCACGGGTCGCCCCACCGGCTCCTAAGGCCGGCGCGTCTGCCAGTTCCGCCATCCTCGCGTTGTTGTCGGGAGAGCCGTGCATTTCGTGGCGTCCGTCGTTCCTTGGGGTGGGTTGTAGCACAGGGGGGCGGGGGCGGGGGAAGGATTCCCTCGGCTCCGCTCGGGGCAGACTCGCGCAGGGACGCGGGGGCGCCGCGGCGGGAGGTGGCGGGAGGGCCCGCCAAGGACGGCGGAGCGGCGGGGTCCAACGCGATGTCGAACGCCGCACTCGCGGCCCGAGGGACAAGGAGGGAAGGAAGATGAAGCTGCTGACCGTCATCGTCGCGTTGGGAATGCTGCTGGGAGCCGCGCCGGTTGCCGCACAGGAGGAGGACCAGGACAACTTGCCCTTCGTCGCGTACACGTTCGGCGACGAGCTGGTGCGGACCGAGCTGCTGAGGCCGGACGACATCTACACGACGGTGCGCGACCGTCGCCCGACGATCTCGCTGATCAAGATCCGCCTGAACTTCATGCAGGAGCTGTTCAAGAGCGGCGAGAACCTGTAGGCGGGACCGGCGCCTGAAGGCGCCGGCAAGACCGCGCAGCGAGCCTTCGCCCGTCCGGGCGCAACAGGCAACCGGCCACAGGCAACCGGCAGCCGGCAATGATCATCGCCGGTTGCCGGTTGCCGGTCTCCTGTTGCCTGTTCCCTGATGCCCCCCAACTCCTCCTTGCCGGGGGCACCCCAGCGCCCCTACACTCCGGCGCCGTGGCGGTGGACGGACGGCCCGGATACGAACGACCAGGGAGCCTCGAGGAGGCGCTGGCGCTGTTGGCGCGGCTGGGCGAGCACGCGGTGCCGCTGGCGGGGGGCACGGACGTCGCGCTGCGCCTCCGCCACGGACTGGTCGGCACGGAACACACGCTCATCGATCTGGGAGGCATCGGTCTGGGCGGATTGGAGGAGCGCGGCGACGCGCTGGTGTTGGGGGCGGCGGTGCGCATCGCGGACCTCCGCTCGTCGCCGCGCGTCGCACGCCGCGCGCCGCTCCTGTGCGAAGCGACCGCGGAGTTCGGCTCGCCGCAGATCCGCGGCCGCGCGACCCTGGCCGGCAATCTGGGAAACGCCTCGCCCGTCGCGGACCTCGCCCCGGCGCTGGTGGCGCTCGGCGCGCGGATCACGCTGGCGTCGAAGGACGGGACGCGGGAGCTGGCGGTGGAGGACCTCCCATCGGGTCCGGGGAAGACCGCGCGCCGGGTGGACGAGCTGATCACGGAGGTGACGGTCCCGTTCCAGCGCGGCCCGGGGGCCTACGAGCGGCTGGTCTACCGGCGGCAGCTCGCCATCGCGGTGGGGTCGGTCGCGGTACACACGGAAGTCCGCGAGGGGAAGGTGTCGTGGGCGCGGGTCGCCGCGGGGGCGGTGGGGCCGCGGGTGCTGCTCTGCCCGCGCACGGCGGCGGCAATCGTGGGTCTGCCGGTCGGTGAAGGCGCGCCGGCACGACTCGCGGCCGCCGTCCAGGCGCTGGCGACCGAGACTTCTCCGATCAGCGACCCGCGGGCCTCGCGGGCGTATCGGGCCGGCGCGCTGGGGGAAGCGCTGCGGACGGCGGTGGGGAGGGGGAGGGACGGGAGAGGGGGGAGGGGGCAGTCGTGAGTCGTGAGTCGTGAGTCGTGAGTCATGAGTTGTGAGATGCGGACTGCCAGCTACCAGCTGCCAGCTACCAGCCACTCGCGGGCGGGCGAGGAGCTGCAGGTGACGCGATGACGGTGAGGTTCCGGCTGAACGGGACGGCGATGGCGCTGGAGGCGCATCCGGCGCGCCGGCTGATCGACGTCCTGCGCGACGATCTGCGGCTGACGGGGACGAAGGAGGGATGCGGGGAGGGGGAGTGCGGGGCGTGCACGGTGCTGGTCGACGGCCAGCCCGCAGCGGCGTGCCTCCTGCTGGCGGGACAGGTCGAGGGGCGGGAGGTGACGACGATCGATGCGTTCGTCGCGGGCGACCCGCACGAGATCGCGCGGCACCTGGTCGAGGCGGGGGCGGTGCAGTGCGGGTTCTGCACGCCGGGCGTCGTGCTCAGCGCCCACGCGCTGCTGGAGCGCGAGCCGGCGCCCTCGCGCGAGCGGATCGCGGAGGCGCTGGGCGGGCATCTGTGCCGCTGTACAGGCTATGCGGCCATCCTGGCGGGGGTCGAAGCCGCGGCGCACTCGGGGGACGGCCCGGTCGCGCGCCCGGCGCTGGGCGCGGCGGTCGGGTCGGCGGTCCCGCGGCGCGACGGCCTGGATCGCGCGCTGGGGCGGATGCGGTACGTCGATGACCTCCACGAGCCGGGGATGCTGCACGGAGCGGCGGCGTACGCATGGGTCCCGCACGGGCGGATCCTGGCCGTCCAGGTCGAGGAGGCGCGCGCGGTTCCTGGCGTGGTGCTCGTGGCGACCGCGGCGGACACTCCGGGACGAAACGAGGTCGGGGCGGTGCGGGACGACCAGCCGCTCCTGGCGTGGGAGCGGGTGCGGTTCCCGGGCGACCGCGTGGCGCTGGTCGCGGCCCGCACGCGAGAGGCGGCCCGGGAGGCGGCGCGGCGGGTGCGGGTCGACGTGGAACGGCTGCCGTCGGTCCACGACGCGGAGCAGGCGCTGGGGCCGGAGGCGCCCCGGGTGCACGAGAAGGGCAACGAGTGCGCGCGGTACGTGCTGCGGCGGGGCGACGCGGCGGGGGCGCTGGAAGCGTCCGACGTCGTAGTGGAGGATGTCTTCCGCACGAGCCGGCAGGAGCACGCGTACCTCGAGCCGCAAGGGGCGCTGGCCGTCCCGGACGCGGACGGGGGCGTCACGGTGCGGGGCTCGATCCAGTGTCCGTACCACGCGCGGGAGAAGGTGGCGCAGGTACTGGGCGTGGAGCTGGAGCGTGCGCGGATCGCGCCGGCGCCGTTGGGCGGGGGGTTCGGGGGGAAGCAGGACTACCCGAACGAGGTCGCGGCGTGCGCGGCGGTGCTGGCCCGCCTTTCCGGCAAGCCGGTGAAGCTGATCTACGAGCGCGACGAGGACATGGCCGTGACGAGCAAGCGGCACCCGTACCGCATCCGCGCACGGCTGGGAGCAAGGCGGGACGGGACGCTCGTGGCCGCCAAGGTCGACGCGGTCGCGGACGCGGGGGCCTACGCGGCGATGTCGCCGATCGTGCTGTGGCGGTCGTTCAACGTCATGGCGGGGCCGTACCGCGTGCCGGACCTGGACCTCGTCGCGCGTGCGGCCTACACGAACAACGTGCCGTCGAGCGCGTTCCGGGGGTTCGGGCATCCGCAGGCGCTGTTCGCCCACGAGGCGATCCTGGACCGGGTGGCCGCCCGGCTGGGACGCGACCCGCTGGAGCTGCGGCTGCAGAACCTGCTGCGGCCCGGAGACGCCAACGCGACGGGGCAGGTGTTCACGACCGATCTGCATCTCCTCGAGGTGCTGGAGTCGGTGCGGAGGCGCTCGCGCTGGGCGGACGCGCGGGCGAAGGCGGAGGCGGCCAACGCCCGTGGTGGCCGCTGGCGCCGCGGGCTGGGCGTGGCGCTGCTGCAGTTCGGCTGCAACCTGGGCGTCGTGGATCAGGAGCTGGACCACGCGGAAGCCGTCCTGCGGGCGCGGGCGGACGGCGTGGTCGAGGTACGGACGGGGCTCACGGACATGGGCCAGGGCGCCGCGACCGCCCTCGCACAGATCGCGGCCGACGCGCTGGATCTGCCGCTCGACCGGATCCGCATGCTGCCGCCGCACACGGGGGAGGTGGGGGACTGCGGGCCGAGCGCGGCGTCGCGAGTGACGATGGTGGGAGGAAGGGCGATCCTGGATGGGGCGCGGCGGCTGCGCGAGCGGCTGGGGCTGCCGGGGGCGCCGGCGCGGGGCGCGTTGCACGACGTCGAGCGCTGGGAGCGGGCGGTGGCCGCAGCGCGTCCGGACGGCGAGGCGCTCGAGGTCCGGGGCCGGATGCGCAACGAGTACGGCTCGTGGGAGCCTGCCGTCGGGCAGGGCGACGCCTACGTGGCGTACACGCACGCGGCGGACGTGGCGCAGGTCGAGGTGGACACGGCGACGGGGCGCGTGCGGGTGGAGAAGGTCTGGGCGGCGTACGATGTCGGCACGGTGGTCAACCCGACGCTGGCGCGGGCCCAGGTCGAGGGGGGCGTGGTGCAGGGCGTGGGCTGGGCGCTGCTGGAGGATCTGCAGCTCCGCGAGGGGCGGGTCGTCAATCCGAACCTGTCGAACTACCTGGTGCCGACGGCGCTGGACGTGCCGGATGTCGATGTGGAGTTCGTGGAGGGGCATTCGCCGCCGGGTCCGTTCGGGGCGAAGAGCCTGGGGGAGCCTTCGTTCGTGCCGGCTGCGGCGGCGATCGCGGCCGCGGTGCGGCATGCGACGGGGCTGCCGGTGACGGAGCTTCCGGCGACGGCGGAGCGGGTGTTCCTGGGGCTGCGGGCGCGGCGCGAGGCGCCTACGGCGGTGGTGGTGGCGGCGGGCGAGGGCCGAAGGATGGGGGGGCCGAAGGCGCTGTTGCGGCTGGAGGGCGAGGCGCTGTGCGTGCGTGTCGCGCGGGCGTTCCTGGAAG
>JACRCZ010000029.1 GCA_016218765.1 Deltaproteobacteria bacterium
ACAGCGTGCGCTGCGGCCGGTGGCCGGACGGCGTCGCCGGCGCCACCGGACTCTCGGGCTTGCGCGGTGCCGCCGGCGCCGGCTCCGGCTTCGCCCGGGTCGCGGCGGGTTTCACCGCGGTCGCCGTCTTCGGCGCGGCCACGGCGGGCTTCGGCGAGTGCGCGGGGCTGCGAGGCGGCTCGGCCGCGGCCGCCGGAGCGTTCGGCGCCTTCGGCGGCGGCACGTCGGCCGGGCGGCGCGCGACCGCCGGCCCCGGCCCGGCGGCGTGGGCCTGGGGCGACGAGAGTTTCGTCACGGTCTCGGAGAGCGCCGGCCACATCACCGTCTGCGCCTCGCGGCGCGGGGGCTCCGGCGCCTCCGGCGCGGGCTGCGGCGCACCCGCGGGCGGGGGCTCTCCCGGTGCCGCCGGGGCGAGGGATTCGCGCCGCTTCTTCTCGGCGCCGCGGGGCGTGAACAACGGCGGAACGGGCGGGCTCGACGGCCGGCCGCGCTCCGGCGGTCCGGGCGGCGGCGGCGCGATGCTCGAACGCCGCACCACGACCGTCGCCTGCTCGCGATACGCACCCGGGTGCGACGACCGCCGCTGCTCCTCGCGGAACGCCAGCTCGAACGGCAGGTCGTCCTCGACCTCGGCCTGGACCTTCCGCAGCCGCTCCAGTACGTCGGCCATGCTCCGCGGGCGGTCGGCGGTCCGCTTCTCCGCCATCTCGCGCACCAGCCCGTCCAGCGCGGGCGGCACGGCCCGGCCGGCCGGGGAGGTCAGCGGCGGGAGCTTCTCCTCCAGCGCCTGGCGCACCACGTCGTCGCCGGTTCCCGCGAACGGCTGGCGGCCGGAGATCATCCGGTGCAGGAGCAGGCCCAGGGAGTAGATGTCCGAGCGCGGCGTCGGATCCCAGCCCTCGATCTGCTCGGGCGCCAGCGTGCGGATCGTGCCGAAGACGTCCCGACCGTCGACGTTGCGCTGCGGGCCGATGCCGAAATCGACCAGCCGCGCCTGCTCCAGCGCGCTGCCCTTGCCCACCTCGAGAAAGACGTTGGACGGACGGAGCTGCAGGTGCAGAAGGTCGACCTTGTGCGCGGCCGCAAGCGCCTCGGCAATCTGGAGCGCGAGGTCGATCGAATGCGGAACCGTCAGCACCCGCTCCCGCAGCAGCACGTCCAGCAGCCGCTCGCCATCCACCCAGTCGCGCACGAGCGCGAGGCGCCCCTCGTGCAGGCGGACGTCGTGCACCTGGACCGCGTTGGGATGGCGGAACTCGCGGAGCTGCATCATGTGCCGCAGCAGCAGCTCCGTCGGAATGCGGCTCCCCGTCAGCTCCGGCGCCATGAGCCGCAGGATGACCTGGCGGTCCGTCGCCTCCTCCCGGCACTCGAAGACCTCGCCGCACTGCCCGACGCCGACGATGCGGACCACGCGGTAACCGCCCTCGACGACGTCCCCCGCAGGCCGCGACGGCTCGTACGGCAGAAGCTCGTCCCCGTCCGACGGGCACCTCGCCGTCCCGTCGCCGAAGACCCGCCCACATGCCAGACAAAGCTCCATCGGCCGCCCCGCCCCCCAAGCCGCGCCGTGACGCACGCTGCCGGCAGAGTAAGACGGGCGCGCCGCGGACGCAAACTTCGGGGGGGGAGGGCGCGGAGGGGGGGGAGGGCGCGGAGAGCCGGTTTACCGCTGAGACGCTGAGGGCGCTGAGAGGAACGCTGAGAGGGCAAGGGCAAGGGGGCAAGGGGGCAGGGGGGCAGGGGGCAGGGCCAGGGGGTGCGTTGCCGCCTCGCGCCGGCCGGGGTACACTCCGCGGGCGTTCGGGGGAAGGGAGGAGCCGTGATGGACGATCCACGCAGGCCGACTCGCCTGGTTCCATGGGTGGCGGTGCTGGCCGCTGCCTTCGCCGTCGCGCCGGCGTGCAGCGACCCGGCCGACGACACCGGTCCCCGGGACACCGGACGGACTGACGGGACCGACGGCGCCGACGCCGACCTCGACGGCACCGCCGAGGACCGCACGATCCCCGACTACGAGATCGACAACGTGTGCGCCGAGCAGGACTTCAACCTGCACCACGAGATCGTCCGCCTCATGCTGCTCCTCGACCAGTCGTCCTCGATGGAGGGCTCCCCCTGGCGGCAGGCCACCGACGCGGTCTCCGAGTTGCTCGCCAACCCGGCCTTCGAAGACATGTACTTCGGCCTGGACGCCTTCCCCGACGGGTACCCGGGCTCGTGGGCCGACTGCGGCGGCTTCTGCATGCGCTGCCCGGAGGACAAGTGCGGCACGTACTTTCCCCCGCAGGTGCCGGTCGCCATCCGCTACTTGAGCGCGCCCGACATCGAGGCGCACATGAACGACCCCGCCTACCCGCAGTTCTGCACCTTCACGCCGCTGGTCAACCAGATGGAGTACTACGACACGGGGCCCGGGCCGACGGACGCGCCGGAGATCTACGCCGACGACGGCGACAACTACCTGGTGGTGGTCTCCGACGGCGAGGACGAGGGGTGCTTCGACGGCGACCCGGTCTCGGCGCTCACCAACCACACCCGCAACATCCTGTCCACGCACGGCATCCGGTCCTTCGCCATCGGGTTCGGCTCGACCTCGGGCACGATGGCGTCCGAGCTGAACGCGATCGCCTCGAACGGCGGCACGTCGTTCACGACGTTCCTCCACGCCGAGGACGGCGCGGGGCTCGCCGCCGCCCTGGAGTCGATCGCCTCGTCCGTCATCACCTGCGACTACGTGCTCGACGATCCCGGCCCCTCCGCCGACCCCGACCAGGTCAACTTCTACCTCGACGACGTGGTCGTGCCGATGGACGAGGGGT
>JACRCZ010000030.1 GCA_016218765.1 Deltaproteobacteria bacterium
CCCCGCCGCCGGCCGAGGCGCCCCCGCCGCCGCCACCCGCGGCGCCCGCGGCCGATCCGAGCGTCCCGCCGCCGTCCGCTGCCGCACCGGCGGCCGAGCCCGTCGCGCCCGTCGAGCCGGCCGCGCCGGCTCCGTAGTGCAGCGCCCCGCAAGTTCGGGACCGGATCCGAACCGCGGGCTGTTCGGGGGCAGAGCCGCCGAGTCCCTTCGGGGCCAGCCCGCGGCTGTCCCGACCGCCGCAGCCGCGCCCTGAAGGGCGCGGTTCGATTGCGGGGGGGGTCCCGGATTCGTGGATGAACCAGGTCCGGGCACGGCGAGGCCAGCGCGCGAGCCTGCTCCGCGTACGCCGCCGTCTGCTCCTCGCGGTGCCGCCGGAGCGCGTCCAGCAGCGCGTTCCGCTCCGCTTCCGCCGGCACCCGCCCCCGGGCCGGGGATCGGCTCCACGGACGCTGCCGGTCGCGGGTGCGCACGCCGCCAGCATGCGCGGCGCCCGGCCTCCGGATCAACGGGATCCGTGCCCGGTGGACGACCCGGAAGACGGATGCTACGTTCGCGGCGGCCACGAGGAGGTACGAACGATGGCGCATCGGAAAGGAAGCCGGCGAATGTTCGTCTGCGGATTCGCGATGCTCGCGGCCGCGGCGTGTCCCGCGGACGAAGGCTCGCCGGTGGACGGCGACGGCGGTGCGGAGACCGACGGCGAGGGAATCACCGACGTTCCCGCCGAATCGGACGGCGCGCCGGACGCCGATGCGGACGGTGGCGCGGACGGCGACCACGATGCGGACGGCGACGACGCGGGTCCCCTTCCGCCGGCCTGCGACGCCGCTCCGGGGGGAGGCTCCGCGACCGTCCAGGCGCCGGTGCTCGTCGCCACCCTCTTCGACCGCTGGCACGAAGCGTGGCTGGGTTCCCCCGCCGTCGCGGACCTCGACGGCGACGGCACCAACGAGATCCTCGTCCCTCGCGACGAGGTCCTTCTCGGCTGGCACATCGACGGCTCCGTCGTCTTCCGGCAGGAGACCCGCGGGCGCATCTGGGCCCCGCCGGTCGTGGGCGACCTGGTCCCGTCCCGCCCAGGACTCGAAGTCGCCGTCGCTTCCCGCGGCAGCATCCACGTCTGGGACGCCGCCGGCACCGAGGTGGCCGGCTTCCCCGCGACGTGGCAGGACGAGCTGCGCTCGCTGGCCGCCGGCGACATCGATGGCGACGGGGCGCTCGAGCTGGTCGCCGTGACGACGAACCCCGTCGAGGGCTCCGGCCAGCGCGACCTGCTCATCGCTTTCGAAACGGACGGTCGGTTCGTGGCCGGTTTTCCGCCGAACACGACCGGCGCCTCGGGCTGCGACGACCGCTGCTACCAGACCGGGGGCTACGACCAGAACCTCGCCCTGGGCGACGTCGACGGCGACGGCGCCGCCGAGGTTTTCGGCACCCAGGACAACGCGTACCTGAGCCTTCACGACGGCGCCGGCCGGGCGTTCGACGCCGACCCGATCTTCGACTGGCCCACCAAGTTCAACGGCATCCGTTTCCTCCACGACTACGCGCTGGCGCAACAGGGATGGAGCGACGACGAGGAGAACGACAACCAGGCGCACTTCACCAACTCCGCCCCCGCGATCGTCGACGTGGACGGCGACGGCGACCGCGAGCTGGTCGTGCTCGCCTCGGTCCAGAACGCCGCCCAGTCCGATCGCCTGCGGGGCGTGGCGCTGTGGGTCGTCAACGAGGACGGCACGCGCCCCGAGGCCTGGACGACGCCCTTCCACGCCCCGGACTACCTCGCCGGGTTGTGGGACTTCGACGGGACCAACGTCGTCGGCGCGACCAACCAGGTCGGCGTCGCCGATCTCGATCCGGGCCGCGCGGGACCGGAGTTCGTCTTCGCCGGCTTCGACGGCCGCATCCACGCCGTGGCCTCGGATGCCGCCGGGCTGTGGACCGCCGCGTACACGACGAGCGACCGCGTGCTCACGGGCGGTGTCGCGATCGCCGACCTCTCGGGTGACGGCTCGCCGGAGATCGTCTTCAACTCGTATTCCCCGGACGGCGGCCTGGGAAACCTGTTCGTCCTCGATGCTCGAGGCGCCGAGCGGCACCGCATCCCGCTGCCCGGGAGGGGCGCGATGCCGGTGCCGACGCTCGCGGACGTCGAAGGCGACGGAACGCTGGAGATCATCGTCAGTCTCAAGGACGGCGAAGACCGCGTGCGCCAGGTGCTCGTCTACACCGTCCCCGGCTCTTCGACGAACTGCCTGCCGTGGCCCACGGGCCGTCGCGACCTGCTGCGCGACGGCGCCGTGCCGTAGGCGGCGGAACCGCCGCGCGCGCGGCCATGCGGGGCGCTTCGTGGGCACTCGGGGACCATACCGGGCTGGCGCTCGCCCGCGGCGCTCGATAGACTCCGCCTCATGTCCAGACCGGTGTTCGCGACGATTCTGCTCGCCGTTCCGCTGGTGCTGTCCGCGACCGCGTCCGCCCAGGAGCCGCCCCCCGCGATCGAGCCGCCGCCGGCCGGCGCGGAGGATGCCGAGGGCGCGTTTTCCGCGGCCGTCGCGGCGTTCGACGACGGCGACTTCCTTGGGGCCGCCGTCGAGTTCGAGGTCGCCTACCGCCTGACCGGCTCGGCGGAGGTCGCGTTCAACGTCGGCCTGTCGTACGACAACGCCGGCGAGCCTGCCCGGGCGGCGGAGTGGTACCGCGTGTACGTCACCGGCCTGCCCGAAGCGCCCGACCGTGCGGCGGTGGAGGATCGGATCGCCGAGCTGGAGGGCGGGGGAGGCGAGGTCGAGGAGGAGGAGAGCGAGCATCCCCTGGCCGACCATCGCCTCCGCGTCTCGGGCGGCTGGGGCTTCTACCCGGGCGGCGCCGCCTACGCGGCCGCCACGGAGACGGTCCCGGTAGACCTCGACGGCTTCCGGCTCGAGCTGGGCTATCAGTACAGGTTGTGGAAGGGTCTCGTGCTGGACGTGGCGGCCGGGGGAACGTTCTCCGCCGAGGTCCAGACGAGCCGGCGCACGTGGGATGTCTGGTCGGCCGCTGCGGGTCTGGGCTGGGTCTGGACGAGCTTCCCCTACGTCGTGCTGGGCGTTCGTGGCGGTCTTGGCTTCTACGCCATGGTGCCGAATGCGAACGACCTGCACTGGCTCGTGCCGTTCCGCGCCGGCGCATGGATCGAGTTCCCCGTGCTGGACTGGCTGGCCCTGCACCTCGGCGGCGACCTGGTGCTCGGCGCCTACGTCGGCCGCGACGACAAGGTGTTCGGCTTCGGGGGCGAGGTCGGGGCCGGGTTGTGTTTCTCGCTGGGAGGGGATCGGTCCGAGGACGAGGACGAGCCGGAGCCGGAGCCGGAAGCGGGCGGGGGGCGGCCCGGGAGCCTCCATGGCCCGGACAATCCGCTGGGGCGCGGTTGGCAGTAGGAGCGCCTTCGTAGACCGTCGCCCGGTCCGATTCGTAGGATGGGGCCGCGACGAGCCGCCGCGGGGCGGACACGCGAACGGAGGTCGGAGATGAGGCGGTGGGCGCCGGCGGCGCTGGCGGCGTTGTTCTCGGGCGGGTGCTTCGTCAGCTACGGCTTCGGCGTCGGCCCGATGGTGGACACGCGCGGCGAGGTGGGGATGCAGCTCAGCGTGCGGGCGAACATCGGCGTCGCCATGTCGGACGACGACGGCCTGTCGGAGATGATCCGGGTCGACGCGGCTCCCGGCGGCTTCGTGACGCCGCACGTCACGCCGGTCGTCGGCCTGGATTACTTCGTGCTCACCGAGGACGAGATCGCGTACCGCGTCGGCCTCCGGGCCCGCTTCCAGATGGCCTGGGAAGAGGTCTTCCGGGCCTGGGTCGGCGCCGGCGGGTCGTTCGCCGTGCTCCCCGAGGTGGAGAACGACGACAACGACAGCGACGACCACACGCTCCTCGGGTTCGAGCTGGAAGGCTACTACATGGACGACTCGGCCGAGGATCCGCCCGAAGGCCAGGACGCGACGTCGATCGGCCTGTTCTCCCTGATGTTCGTGTTCGAGCAGGTCTACCTGGAAGCCGACCCCTTCGACGACTTCTGGGAGTGACGCTGGCCCCCCTTTGCGCCCTTTGCGGAACCTCCTTCTTTGCGCTCTTTGCGTGAACTCCGGAATCGGAACTCTGCGGCCTTCACCCGGGCCTCCGCCCGGTACTTGACCCCACGGCCCCCGCGTCTACAATCGGGGCGGTCGCGGAGGGCCGGGCATGGCGACGGTGCAGTCGAAAGGTGGGAACAAGGCCGGCGTGCGCGACCAGCGCCACATCGTGGCGCCCTTCGCCAACTGGGACGACTTCCTCGGCTGCCGGCTGGACGTCATGCCCGCCGGCCTCTTCCTCGCCGGTGCCTTCCCGGTCGAAGTCGGCCAGGAGATCGAGGTGCGCTGCACGTTTCCCGGCGACGCGGACGGCGTGCGGCTGGGCGGGCGCGTCCTGTGGCGCCGCATGCGGGCCGGCAGCGACCCCAACGTACGCGCCGGCATCGGCGTCGTCCTGCGGTCCACCTCGATGACGGCGTTCCGCCGGCTCGTCGAGCAGGCCGAGGGGCGGGTCGGGCTTGCGGGTCGGCGGCAGGAGCGGTTCGCCCTCCGCATCCCGGTCGCCTGCACGTTCGGCCGCCGCCGCCCGCTCGAGATCGCCGGCGAGATCTCCGACGTCAGCCCGCGCGGTGCGGCCGTGCACGTGGCGCACCGGCCCGCCGTCGGCGATGCCGTCTTCCTCCGCCTCGACGATCGCCTCCTCGGCACCATCGAACTTGCCGGCTTCGTCACCTGGGTTCGTCCCGGCGGCCCCGTCGCGAACGGCGCCGCGATCGGCGTCGAGCTCCAGTTTCCCCGCGACGAGGATCGCAAGGCCTGGGACCGCATCGTCGGGCGCGCCAAGGCCGACGCCCGCCTCTCGCAGGACTACTCGGACGAGCCGTAGGGGAAAGGTCCCCCGAAGGTGGACCCGTCCCGGCAAGCCGCACGGGAGGAGTCGCCTGCCAGGGCGAACGCTCCCCTACTCTTCCGGTTTCGGCATCAGCGCGTCCAGATCGCGCAGGTTGACCAGCGCCCGCTCGTCGTCCGGGTCGAGCTCCAGCGCCCGCAGCAGGGCCGAACGCGCCTCGGTGAGCAGTCCCGACGCCGCCAGCGCCAGGGCGTAGTTGATCCATCCGCCGCCGTGCTCGGGCTCGTCCCGCGTGAGCTGCTCCAGGAGCGTCCGCGCTTCCGCCGTTCGATCGGCGTACACCAGCGCCAGGCCGAGGTTGGCCCGGCGCGCGGGGGTGGGTTCCAGCTCCACGGCTCGTTCGAGCTGCTCGACCGCCTCCCCCATCCGCCGCTCGACCAGCAGCGCGGTCCCGTACAGCGAGCGAGCCTCGGCGTTGTCCGGGGCCAGCTCCACCAGGCGCTCGAGGATCGGCACGGAATCCGACGGCCGCCCGGCGGCCAGCAGCGCCTGGCCCGCGAGCTGGAGGATCCCCGGGCAGCGCGGGCGGCGGCGCAGCAGGTCCAGCGCCAGGGACGCCGTCTCGGCCGGCCTGCCCCGCTCCATCTCCAGCAGCGCCAGTCGCAGCCGTGAGGCGTCGTCCTCCGGTGTCAGCACCACGGCGCGCTCCAGCCAGCCCGCCGCGGCATCCCTGTTCCCCGCGGCGATCGCCTCGTCGGCGAGCAGGACGCACGAGCGGTGACCCAGCTCGCTGCGACGTTCGAGCGCCGTCGCCGCGGCCGTCACGTCCTCCGGCATTGCCGGGGCGGGCTCCGCCGCCCCGCGCAGCCCCGCGCGGCGCAACGCCAGCTCGAGCCGCGCGGCCAGGACCGCCTCCTCGACCTCCAACCCAGCCGCCAGCTCGTCGAGGATCTCCTGCGCGTCGTCGTACCGCTCGTCCAGCAGCGCGCGTTCGGCCTCCGCCAGCCGCTCGGCTCGCCTCGGATCCGGCTGCTGGGCGGCACTCCACGACGGCAGGCTCGCAGCCACGAGCACGATGCAGACGGCGGGGACGAGTCTCACGATCCCGAGCCTACCGCTCCCGGCGCCGTTGACAAGAGGGGAGGGGCGCGCCGACACTGGACGGGTGATGATGCCGCGCAAGCCCCCGATCCGGATCAAGAGCCCCAACGACATCGAGCTATTGCGCCGTAGCTGTCGCCTGGCAGCCGACACCCTGCTCATGGTCGCCGACCACCTCCGCATCGGCATGACGACCCTGGAAATCGACGAGCTCGTGCACAAGTACACCATCGAGCACGGCGCCGTCCCCGCGACGCTCGGCTACCACGGCTTCCCCAAGTCGGTCTGCACGTCGATCAACGAGGTCGTCTGCCACGGCATACCCTCTCGCCGACGCCTGAAGGAGGGTGACATCATCAACGTCGACGTGACGTGCAAGCTCGACGGATTCCACGGCGACACCTCGGCGACGTTCTTCGTCGGCGCCGTCTCGCCCGAGGCGCGGAAGCTGGTCGAGGTCACGAGACGCTGCCTGGCCATCGGGATCGAACAGGTGCGTCCAGGTGGGCGTATCGGCGACATCGGCCACGCCATCGAGCGCCACGCCACGCAGGCCGGCTGCTCGGTCGTCCGCGATTTCGTCGGCCATGGCGTGGGGCGGGACTTCCACGAGGGTCCCCAGGTGCCGCACTTCGGCGACACCGATCGCGGCCCGCGGATGGTGCCCGGCATGACGTTCACCGTCGAGCCGATGATCAACCTGGGTGGCTGGGAGCTGGAGATCCTCAAGGACGGCTGGACGGCCGTCACGCTCGACCGGATGCTCTCGGCCCAGTTCGAGCACACGGTGGTGGTGACGGAGACGGGGTGCGAGGTGTTGACCGAGCGATCCCGGCCGCTGCGGCACAGCGAGGTGTTCGATTGAGCGGCCCTTGGCTTTCTGGGGGTGAGAGGTCCCCGGCTGGTGATCTTCGCCGCAAAGGGAACCGGCGCGGCGCGAGTCTGTCTCTTGGCCGACGGGTAGAAAGCGATGGGACGAGCCGAGCCGAAGAGTGACGAGATCGCCGCGCTGGTCCAGAGGGCACGCCAGGGAGACTGCCGTGCTTTCAACGAGTTGGTCCGGCGCTACCGGCCCCGGATCTACGCCCTGGCCCTCCACGTGACCGGCAGCGAGTCCGACGCGGACGACATCGCGCAAGACGTCTTCATCCGTGCCTACCGGGCCCTCGACTCGTTCGAGGGGCGGGGCGAATTCTTCCGGTGGCTCTACCGCATCGCCCTGCACCTGGCCTTCACGCTCCGCCGCGACCGCGCCCGGCGTCTCGGCCAGACGCTCGACGATCCCCGCGTCGAGTTCGGCGTCGCCGTCGACTCGGCCGGGAACCCCCGCAAGGCCGCCGCCCTTCGGCAGCTCTACTCCCGGCTGGTCGTGGCCCTCGACCGGCTCTCGCCCCCGATCCGCGCCAGCGTGATCCTCGTGTGCCTGCAGGGCTTCTCCTACCAGCAGGCCGCCGAGATCCTCGGCACCAACGACGGCACCATCGCCTGGCGCATCCACGCCGCGCGCGACAAGCTCCGCGAGGCGATGAAGGGCGCCAAGCTCCGGCCGCCGCCGCCCCCGCCCCGCCGCCCGCGTCGGGGGACGGACGAGCACGACACCTACGTCCCGTCGCCCCCCAAGCGCGACGACTCGGACATGTTCGACCTTTCGTCCCTGTCGGCCTGGTACAACTGACGGGGATTGGCGGGGCGCGCGGGGCTCAGCGGTTCAGGGCGTCGAGGGCGCGTCGAGCCGCGTCGTCGTTCGGGTCACGCTCCAGGATGAGTTGGAACTGCCGCTTGGCGTCCTCGCGCCGCCCAACGCGGACGTAGGCGACGCCGAGGTCCATGTTGCCGCGGGTGCGGTAGATCGGCTCGAAACGCCGCACGGCCTCGGCGAAGTCGCCCTGCTGGAACGCGGCCTTGCCCAGCCCGATGCGGGCCTGCCGGTTGCCGGGGTCCAGCGCGAGCGCCTGGCGGAACAGGCCTTCCGCGCGACCGAAGTCGCGGCTTGCCAGGGCGCGGTTGCCCGATGCGACCAGGCTGTCGGCGGACGCCCCGCCGGCCGCGGCCTCGGCCGCGGCACGATCGGCCCCGGCGTCTTCCGCGGCCTGCGCGTCCGCGTCCGCGGGAGCAGCCGCTTCGGCCTCCGGCTCCTCGACCTCAGGCGCGCCCCCGTCGCCGGCATCGGCGTCCGGCATCCCGGTCCCCGCGTCCGCGTCCGCGGTCGACGCGGCGTCGTCCGTCGTGTCCCCCGTGTCGGCTGTCGCCTGCGGCGCCGGCGACGCTTCCGCGGCGTCCGGCGGCCCGAGCGCCGTCGAGGTCGCTGCGTCTTCCCCTTCCGCCGCCAGCGCGACGGCGTCGTCCATTCCGGCGTCGGCCCTCGCTCCCGCGCCGGGCGTCGTGCCGCCCCCCTTGCCACCCCCGCGCAGCACGAGGAACAGCACGACGGCGACCAGGGCGACGCCGCCGCCGATCGCCAGGTACAGCTTCATCCGGGACTTCGCCGCAGCCGGAGCAGGCGGCTCGAAGGAGAACGACTCCGGCTCGATCGCGGGGGAAGGCGGCGAGACGGCCGGGACGGCGCCCGCCGCCGGCTCCGCCGGTTCGGCGTCACCACGCGGTCCGGACCCCGGGGGCGAGGGGGGCTCGGCCTCCGCCGTCGCCGACCCCGGAACCAGCGGCTCGAAGCCCGTCGGACTCGCGGCGGCCGCGGCGGGAGGCTTCGCGCGGTCCGCGCCCGGCGCCGGCTCGGCCGGCTTGATCGGCGACGCCGGGGCGACGGGAGGATGTTGGCCCGCCGACCCCGCGACCGCGCCGAACGGCTGGACGATGGTTCGGCCGGCACCACGGCGCTGCGGAGCCGCCGCACCCGGCGGCGCCGCGGCGGCCTTCTCCGGTGGCTTGGGCCCGGCCTTCTCCGGTGGCTTGGGCCCGGCCTTCTCCGGCGGCTTGGGCTCGGCCTTCTCCGGCGACTTGGGCCCGGCCTTCTCCGGCGGCTTGGGCTCGACCTTCGCGGGCGCCGGCTCGGGCGCCTTCTTGACCGGCGCGACGACCGGTTCGTCCGGACCCATCCGAAGGGCTCGGCCGACCGGCGATTCCGCGGGCGGCTCCCTCGCGGCGGGCGACGGGTGGACCTCGCCCGTCGCGGCCGGTCGGGCGGGGCCGCCCCGTTGGGCCGGCGCCCGCGCGGGAGCGCGAGGCGGGGCCGGCGGCTTCGGCCGACCCACGGGCTTGGCGGGCGGCGCTGGGGGTGACGGCGGAGCAGGCGTGACGCCCGGGGCCGCGGCGTCGGCGCGCTGGATGGCCGGCACGACGTCGACGCTCATGTCGACGGTGTCGTCGGCACTCGTCGCCGCCGCCTGCCCCACGAAGTCCTCGTACGTCGCCGGGGCCGGCGCCGTGGTCCGCGCTTCGACGCCTTCCTCCCGCGCCAGCAACCCGTACATCGCGGGAGCCGGCGCGGTCGTCCGCCCGTCGTCCACCGGGGCCGCGAGCGCTGCCTGGTCTGGTGCCGGTACGGCTTCTTCGACCGCGGCCGGCGATGGCGGTGCGGCGTCTGCCGCCGCGGACGCTGCCGGGACGGGAGCGACGGGCCTGCCTGTGACTTCCGCCGTGTGCGTGGCGGGGGCGGCCGCCGCCGGTGGCTCGCGCCGGACGGCCGCCGGGCGCTCCGCGGGCGACAACGACGCTCGTCGCCCCGTGGCCGCTCCGGGACCCGCCGCGGCGATCTTCCGCAGCCGCTCGACCACCGCCGCCATCCCGGCCGGACGGAAGGCCGGCTTCTTGTCGGTCATCTGCCGCACGAGCAGATCGAGGTCGGCGGGGAGCATCTCCCCCGCCGGGTCGCGCAGCGGCGGCAGCGGTGCGGAAACCAGCCGTTGCGTCAGCTCCTGCTCGGAGCCGCCGAACGCCGGCGTGCCCGCGATCATCCGGTACAGCAGCAGGCCCGCGCTGAAGATGTCGGACTTGAACGACGGGACCCGCGCCTCGATCTGCTCCGGCGCCATCGTCGCGATGTCGCCAAGCACCGGACGGCCGAGGACCTTGCGCGAGGGCCCGAGCCCGAAGTCGACGAGCCGGGCTTCCTCGCCCGCCCCGGCGGGGACGACGAGCACGTTCGACGCGCGGATCTGCAGGTGCAGCAGCCCGGCCTTGTGCGCCTGGACCAGCGCGTCGCCGATCCCGGCCGCCAGGGTGACCGCGCGCACCGTCGGCAGCGCGCCCTCGCGAGCGAGAAGATCCTCCAGCCGCTCGCCCTCCACCCAGTCCCGCACCAGGACCAGACGATCCTCGTGCGCCTCGAGCGCATGGACGGGCACGATGCCGGGGTGCTGGACGCCCACCACCTTGAGCAGGTGCCGTCGCAGGGACTCGGCGCCCCGCTTGTCCGCCGTCAGCTCCCGCGCCAGCAGGCGCACGACCACGCGCGCGCCGCCGGCCGTCGCCGCTCCTTCGAACACCTCGCCGGCGGGCCCGACGCCCACCGCCCGCACGATCCGCCAACGGGCCGCGACGGTCGCCCCGTCCGGCAGCTCGGGCGTGTGTGCCGTCAGGGCGGCCCCGTCCGCCGGGCACGCCGTCGTCCCGTCGCCGTAGAGGCGCCCGCATGTCTGGCAGACGTTCATCCTCCCTCCGCTCCCCCGATGATCCGGAGCGCCGGCCGAACGCGCGGCCGAACCATACGGCGGGGCGAGCCGGCGGCGCAAGAGCGTCTTCCAGCCCGGGGGAGAAACCACCGATGGACACCGATGGACACCGATGGCGGGGGACCGGGCCCGGGGGAAGGCAGTGCGCCCCCCGGGCCCGACATGGCTGGGTACAGACGCCCCCCGGGTGCTACAGTCCCTCGTCGCGAAGGAGACCCCATGCGATCGTCCCCTGCGTTCGTCCGATTCCTGTCCGGATGCCTCCTGTTCCTCGGCAGCGCGTGCGCCGAGACAGCAGACACCCCGCCCGACGCCGACATCGGTCGTTCCGACGCCGACGCCGCGGACGACGCCGCCCAGGACGTCCCCATGGACGCCGACGCGCTCCCCGACATCGCGCCCGACGGCGACGCTCCACCGGACGCCGATGCCCCTGCCGACGCTCCCGATGCGGATGCCGATGCGCCCGACGACGGTCCCGACCGCCCGGACGCGGACGCGCCACCCGAGATCATCCCCGACGGCGAAGCAGGAGCGGACGCGGACGCCGACGCGGACGCCGACGCGGACGCGGATGCGGACGCGGACGCCGACGCGGATGCGGACACCGGGGACACGGCCGACGCGCCGGACGACGGCGGTCCGCCACCCGGTCCGGGCAGCTACCTCTACCGGCGCATCCCCGTCGGCGGTCTGCGGGAGGCGAGCGTCGTCGCGTTCCATCGCGACGGTTCGTACGCGCTCGTGCTCGAGCGCAGCGAGGCCGTGCACGTCTACGACTGGGCGGCGGACACCGCGACGCGCGTCGATGTGCGCATTTCCGGGCGCGCGACGTACCTCACCGACGTCGCCTTCGACCCGTCGGGCGTCTTCGCCCTCATCGTCGGCTACGAGACCGTCTCCGGCTCCGACACCGGCATCGTCATCCAGGTCGATGACGCGGCGATCCGCGCCGGCAGCGCTTCGACCGCGTTCACGCGGCTCGGCGAGACGCGGGCGGGCGAGCGGTTCACGGCGCTCGAGTATCCGCCTGCGGGCGAGGGTCCGGCGGGCGACGGGCGTCCGGTCGTGCTCTCGCAGTCGGGGCCGACGCCGGGCTACATCGCGCGCCTGCGGGAGCTCGACCTGGCGACCCTGGCCTTCGCGGGCCTGGTCGAGGCGCGTGCGACGAGCGCCGGCTGCGACGACCTCGCGTTCGCGGACAACGAGTTCGGCGGGTGGGGCATCGTGCTGGTGTGCGGCACCAACGGTGCCGACGCGCCGTACTACACGCGGATCGGGGGCGTGGGCGAGTGGCGCGCCGGCCCGACCGCGACGCTGGGCAACACCTCGCGCGCGGCGCGCCACGGCGACGGGGACCTGGCCTTGGCGGTGTCGTGGTCCGGCCGGCGGCTGAACCGTTTCGAGGACGGGGCGTGGGTGCCCTACTCGTCCTCCCCCGGCTGGTCGACGCTCGGTGTGTGGGACGTCAGCTTCTCGCCCGACGGCCGGCGGGCGCTGGTGGTCGGCCGCGCCGGCGGCTCGCCGCTGCGCGGCACGGCGCTCGAGTACCGCTACGACCTCTACACCTCCGGCGAGATCACCGACGTCTCGATCCCCGGCTTCGGCGCCGCCCCGTACCTGGGCGACTCGAACACCAACTTGAACGACTCCGCCTTCCGCCCCGGCTGCGACGGCGGCCTCGTCGTCGGCGGCAACACCTCCTGGTCCGGCTCCACGGGACTGCTGATCGAGTTCGAGATCGAGGGCGGGACGGCGTGCCGCTAGACGTCCTGCGCGAGTTCGTCGAGGCCGAGCGGATCCCCGCCTGGGGCATGACGCCACTCGAGCCGCTCGAGCGGGAAGGGACACGCCTTCGCGAGTGGCTGGCACGAGGTCTCCACGGCGGCCTTCCGTACCTCGCCGACTCTGTCGAGGTTCGTGCCGACCCGACGCTCCCCGGGGCGCTGCGGGCGGGCGCACTCGGCGCGATCCTCCTGGCCCTCCCGCACCGTCGCGGCCCGGCCGCTCGCGACGAGAACGGGATGCTGGTCGCGGGCTGCTACCGCGGACGCAACTACCACTCCGTGTTCCGCGGGGTCCTGCGCCGCCTCGCCGGCCGCCTGCGCCGGGCCGCACCGGGACTCGCCCTGCGCCCCTTCTGCGACGTCCTGCCGGTCATGGAGAAACCGCTCGCGGTCCGCGCCGGCCTCGGATGGCAAGGACGAAACACCCTGGTCCTGAATCCGACCCTCGGCTCGACCTTCGTCCTCGGCGGCGTGCTGATCGATCGCCCGGTGTCCCCGTCGCCCCGCATCCCCGATCGCTGCGGCGATTGCCGCCGCTGCCTCGATGCCTGCCCGACCGGCGCGCTCGCCCTCCCCGGAGTCCTGGACGCCGGCCGCTGCCTGGCCCGCTGGAGCACCGCGGGGCTTCCCGCTCCCGCCTCGCTCCCCCGCGGCCCCTACGATCGCGGCTGCGACGTCTGCCAGGACGTCTGCCCCTTCAACTCCGGCCCCGCTCCCGAGCCCTTCTCCGGCCTGTGACTTCGATCGCCTTGCGCCGGCCGCCAGCCGCCGGTCGCCGGCCACCAGCCACCAGCTACCAGCGACTACCAGCGCAGGACGAGCGATCCCGGAAGAAGCGCGACCTCCGGCCCCGACTCCGGCGGCGTCTCCGCCGACTCCCCCCCGAAGTCGGTGTAGAAGAAGAGGACCGTGCCCGCCACGAGCGCAGCGCCGAAGAGCCCGGCCATGACCCACGTCGTCACGTCCAGTGCCTCGCCCCGCGCCGCGAGCGCCGAGTCCTCCGGCCTCCGCCCGCCGCTCACGTAATCGTCGTACGTCAGTTCGGCGAACGTCAGCGTCAGGATCGCCGTCAGCCCGAACGCCCCGGTCGCCCCGACCGCCGTCCAGAAGGCCCACTCCGGCACCGGAGCCGGCCCCTCCACCGGCGGCGTCGACGGCTCCAACTCGTCGAGGAACGCCTCGGGCTTCTCCATCCGGACGTACAGCGGCGTCGTGATGCCGGCCAGCACATCGACCGGCCGCTCCACCGCCTCCGTGTCAGGCCATCGACCCTCGAGCGCATGCGCCCCTGGCGAAACGTAGACGACTTCGTCCAGCGGCGATGGACCGACGGACTCGCCGTCCACGAAGATCTCCGCCCCGGGCTCCTCCACGAGGATCCGCACCGCTCCGACCTGCGGCGCCAGCCCGTCG
>JACRCZ010000036.1 GCA_016218765.1 Deltaproteobacteria bacterium
AGGCGGCGGTCCGCCAGAAGCTCGACGCGCTGTTCAAGAAGTAGCGCGCCGGCCCGCCTCTTCGCGGGGAGCATAGCACGCGCCACCCGATGATCGAGGACCTTGTCACCGGCGGGGCGGGATTCATCGGCTCGAACCTCGCCGAGCGGCTCGTCGCGGAGCGCGGCGCCGTGCGGGTGCTCGACGATCTGTCGACCGGGCACCGCGAGAACCTGGCGCACCTGGGAGACCGGGTCGAGCTGCTGGTCGGGAGCGTGACGGACCCGCAGGCCGTCGCGCAGGCGACACGCGGCGTGCGCCGCGTCTACCACCTGGCGGCGATGGTCGCCGTGGAGCGGACGTGCGCCGAGCCGGTATTGGCCGAGGAGGTCAACGTCCTGGGCACGCTGCGCGTGCTGGAGGCGGCGCGCGCGGCCGGGGCGGAGCGCTTCGTGCTGGCGTCCTCCGCGGCGATCTACGGCGACCAGCCGGCGCTGCCGCAGGTCGAGGACGCGGTGCCGCGGCCGATCTCGCCGTACGGCGTCACGAAGGCGGCGGGCGAGCACTACGTCCGGTTCTACGCGCGGCAGCACGGCCTGCGCGGGGTCTCCCTCCGCTTCTTCAACGTCTTCGGCCGCCGCCAGGACCCGCGCTCGCCGTACGCCGCGGTCATCCCGCGCTTCCTGGACGCGCTCCTGGCCGGGACGCCGCCGGTCATCTTCGGCGACGGACGGCAGACGCGCGACTTCTGTCCCGTCGAGGACGTCGTCGATGCCTGCTTCCGTGCGGCGACCGTCGAGGGGGCGGGGGACGGCGAGGCGATCAACGTCGGACGGGGCGAGGAGATCGACCTCCTGCGGCTGTTGGGGTGGCTGGCGGACGCGCTGGGCGTTCCGGCCCGGCCGCGCTTCGCCGCGGCGCGACCGGGCGACATCGTGCGCTCCGTGGCCGACGTGCGGCGGGCGCGGGAACGGCTGCGGTTCGCGCCGCTCGAGCCGCTGTCCGAGGCGCTGGCGCGGACGGCCCGCTGGTACCGGGAGCAGCAGCGATGATGAAGAGCATGACCGGCTACGGCGTGGGGGTCGGTGAACACGACGGGGTGCGGGCGACGGTGGAGATCCGGACGCTGAACCACCGGCACCTGGACGTCCGGCTCTCTGCGCCCGGTGGCTGCTCCGCGGCCGTGGCCGCGGTCGAGCGGGCGGTGCGGCGGCGGCTGGTGCGCGGGCGGGTCGATGTGGCGATCGGCATCGAGGGGGAAGCGGTGGAGCGGGAGCGGATGGCGGCGGTGGTCCCGGCCTATCGCGCCCTGGAGCGCATCCGGTCCGAGCTGGGCGTCGCGGCGCCGATTGATCTGGGCGCGGTGTTCCTGGCCGTGACGTCCGCCGGCGTGCCGGCGCCGGGCCGCGCGATCTTCACGCAGGCCGTGGAAAGGGCGACCCTCGCCGCGCTCGACCAGGTCGACGAGATGCGGGTTGCCGAAGGCGCGGCCCTGCGCGAGCTGCTGCTCTCGCTCGTCGATCGCATGGGCGAGCTGGTAGCGTCGCTCGGCGCGGCCGTGCGGGAGCTGCGCGAGCGGCTTCCGGAGAGGCTGCGGGCGAGGACGGACCTGCTGGCGCAGTCGGCGGCCCTGCCGGCGCTCGACCAGGAGCGGCTGCGCCAGGAGCTGGCCATGCTGCTCGATCGCGCCGACGTCACCGAGGAGAGCGCCCGGCTCGCCTGCCACGTCGAGCACCTGCGGGCGACGATGAGGGGCGAGGCGCCTGCCGGGCGGCGGGGGGACTTCCTGGCCCAGGAGATGCTGCGGGAGGCGGGGACGCTGGCGGCCAAGGCGCAGGACGCGGTCGTCTCCGGGCTGGCCGCGGACCTGCGCGCGCTGGCGGAGCAGACGCGCGAGCAGCTGCAGAACGTGGAGTAGGGAGGACGGGGAGGGGGCGGAAGGCGCGCGGATCCGACGGACCGCCGAGACGCTGAGGGACACGCGGAGAGGGAGGCGGGTTGGTGAGTACCGGGGAGCTGTTCATCGTGTGTTCGCCTTCGGGGGCGGGCAAGACGACGCTGTGCCGCCGGCTGCTGGGGCGGTTCGCCGACATGAGGTTTTCGGTGTCGCACACGACGCGTCCGCGGCGGCCGCAGGAGGTGGATGGCCAGGACTACCATTTCGTGGACGTGGCGACGTTCGAGGCGATGGCGGGGCGGGGCGAGTTCGCGGAGTGGGCGTTCGTGCACGGCAACCGCTACGGCACGTCGAACGCGGAGATCCGGAGGGCGGCGGAGGAGGGGAGGGCGATCCTGTTCGACGTCGACTACCAGGGCGCGGCGCAGATCCGGGCGCGGTACCCGTCGGCGGTGGCGATCTTCATCCTGCCTCCCTCGCTGGACGAGTTGCGGCGGCGGCTGCAGCAGCGCGGGACGGAGACGGCGGAGTCGCTCGAGCTGCGCTACCGCAACGCGCTGCGCGAGATCGAGGCGTATCCGCAGTTCGACTACCTGGTGGTCAACGACGACGTCGAGCGGGCGGTGGAGACGCTGGTCGGGATCGTGCTGGCCGAGCGGGCGCGGCGGACGCGGCGGGCGGCGGCGGCGGAGCGGCTGCTGGGGGAGGCGACGATCAGCCGAAGCGGGAGCAGCCCGAGAGCAGGATGATCTTGTCGTTGGTCTCGCGCAGGCGGGCGGCCAGCGTGCGGGCGATGTTCCACAGCAGCTCGTAGCCCAGCGCCTTGTCCAGCAGCATGACGTCCTCCAGCGCCGTGCGGTCGATGACCAGCAGGGCGCAGGACTCGTGGGCGACGGCGTCCGCGGAGCGCGGGCCGTCGTCCACGATCGACAGCTCGCCGAAGTACGTGCCGGCGTCGAGGATGGCGAGGGCCTCCTCGCCGAGACCCTCGATGGTTCGGCCGATGCGGACCTTGCCTTCCAGCACGACGAAGATGCGATCGCTGGGGTCGCCATGCTTGAACAGGAACTCGGTCCGCCGATAGCGCTCGACGCGAGCGATCCGGCACAGCTTCGCGATCTGCGCCTCGCCGAGGTTCTTGAACAGGCCGACCTTGCGCAGCTCCTCGCCCAGGCTCTTCTCGGAGAACGATTCCTGTTCCATCACCCGCCCTCCGCCGCGAGGAAGCGCTCGACCTCGAGCGCGGCGGCGCACCCGCTGCCGGCGGCGGTGACGGCCTGCCGGTAGCGGGAATCGGCGACGTCGCCGGCGGCGAAGACCCCCGGCACCTTGGTGCGCGGCGTCCCGTCGATCGTGCGCAGGTAGCCGGCCTCGTCGCGGTCGAGCTGGCCGGCGAAGACCTCGGTGGACGGCGTGTGCCCGATGGCGACGAACAGGCCGTCGGCCTTGACCACGCGTTCCTCCCCGGACCTGACGTGGCGCAGGCGGGCGGCGACGAAGCGGCCGACGCCCGGGTCGAGGCACTCGACGACGACGTGATCGGTGATGCGCGAGACGTTGGGCATGCCGAAGGTGCGGTTCTGCAGGTGTACGGAAGCGCGGAACTGGTCGCGGCGATGGATGACGGTCACGGCGCGGCAGGTGCGGGCGAGGTAGGACGCCTCTTCCAGGGCGGTGTCGCCGCCGCCGACGACGAGGACGTCCTTCTCGCGGAAGAAGAACGCGTCGCACGTGGCGCAGGCGGAGATGCCCCGGCCCCAGAGCTTCTCCTCCGAGGGGAGTCCGAGGTGCCGGGCCTGGGCGCCGGTGGCGACGATCAGGGCGCGCGTCGCGATCGGGCCGGCGTTGGTGTGCACGGTGAAGGGCCGCCGTGCGAAATCGACCTTGAGTACCTCGTCCATGAGGAAGCGCGTGCCGAAACGCTCGGCCTGCTTGCGCGTGCGATCCATCAGCTCCGGACCCTGGATGCCCTCGGGAAAGCCGGGGTAGTTCTCCACCTCGAACGTGGTGGTGAGCTGGCCGCCCGGCTGCAGCCCGTCGATGACCAGGGGCCGGAGCGAGGCGCGGGCGGCGTAGATCGCGGCGGTCAAGCCCGCGGGCCCCGAGCCGAGGATGACGAGCTGTTCGACGTCCATCACGAACCTCCGGCGGCGACGCCCGGATCGGAACCCGGGACGGAGGGGATGATAGCCCAACGGCGGGGCCGGCTGGCAAACAAAGTTGGAAAGATCCGGGCCAATGCTATACTTGCTCGCACGGACGCACGCCGACGTGCGGGCCGAGCGAGGCAGGCTGGGATTGGGCGCCATCTTCTGCCCGGGTTGCCGGTCGACCATCACGGCGGAAGCACCGACCTGCGAGGTATGCGGACTCCCTCGCCCGGCGTCCGGCTGGCCGGTCGACCCGCAGATCGGACGCGTGGTCAACGGCAAGTACCGCATCGACAAGCGGCTCTCCGCCGGCGGCTTCGGCACCGTGTTCCTCTCGATGCAGGTGCACGGCGGGATCGAGATGGGCCGCGTGATCCTGAAATTCCTGCACCCCGAGCACACCCAGGACGCGAACCTGCGCAAGCGCTTCCTCACCGAGGTGAAGACGGCGCGCGAGCTGATCAACCCGCACATCGTCCGCGTCTTCGACCTGGACTACGACACCGACGGCTCGCCGTTCATGGTCCAGGAGTTCATCGAGGGCGACGGCCTCGACGAGATCCTCCAGCGCGAGAAGCGCCTCCATCCGGGGAAGGCGCTCAAGATCGCCATCCAGGTGGCCGAGGGGATGGCGGAGGCGCACCGCAAGCAGATCATCCACCGCGACCTCAAGCCGGAGAACCTGCGGCTGCAGGAAGGCACCGGCCTGCTCAAGATCCTCGATTTCGGCATCGCCCGCGTCACGACCACCCGCGGCACCGCGACCAACTCCTTCGTCGGCACGCCGCGCTACATGCCGCCCGAGCAGATCAAGCAGCAGGGGCTCGACAACGGCGTCGACATCTTCGCCCTGGGAGTGATCACCTTCGAGATGCTGGCCGGCCAGCCGCCGATCCGCACCGAGCAATCCGAGCTGGAGTACATCCACCTCAACCTGATCCAGGACCCGCGCCGCCTGCGCGAGGTGCTGGACGACTGCCCGGTCGAGCTGTCCGATTTCGTCCACTCCATGATGGAGAAGGACCGCGCGCGCCGGCCGAAGGACATGGACTCCGTCGTCCAGACCCTGACGGAGATCGCGGCGCAGCACGGATGGGGCGACGACACGACGGGACGTTTCCGGCTCTCGGCCTCCGCCGAGACGTCCGGCTCGCGTCCGCTCCCCGCGGGGGCGCTCCTGACGCGGGACCGGACGCCCTCGCCCGCGTCCACGGCGCCGGCCGAGGACGAGGACGTCCTGGAGCTGGTTCCGGTCACGCCGAAGAAGACCGGGCTGTACGTCGGCATCGCGGGCGGGACGGTCGCGGCGATCCTCGCGGTCGTGCTGATCGTCGTGCTGTCCGGCAAGGACGGCAAGAACGCGCCGGCGGCCGGTCCGGCGGCCGGCGCGGATGCCGGCGCCGCCGGGGCGCTCGACGCCCGCGTTCCGGCCGCGTCCGCGGAGGCGGCGACCGGCGCGGATCAGGTCGCGGGCGCCGATGCCGGCAAGCCGGTCGCGACGGAGGCCGTGGCCGCGTCGGACGCGGGGACGCCGGACGCGGCGGCCGTGAAGATCGTCGACGCGGAGGAGGAGGAGATCCGGGCGCTGGTCGAGGCGGCGGAGCCGGACGCGGGACCGGCGGCTCCGGATGCCGCGGCGGTGCCGGACGTCGCTTCACTCGCCCCGGATCGCGGCGCGAGCGATGCCGGCGGGCGGCGGGACGCGGTCGGCCGACGCGACACCGCGGCTGCTCCGCCGCGCGACACGTCCGGCGGCCCGTCCACGAGGGACGCGGGGCGCCCGCGCGACACCGGGTTCCAGTTCACGAAGATCGGCGGCGGCGGCTCGCCCCCCGATCCCTTCTCGAAGATCGGCACAGACGCCCACTGACCGGATCAGAAGTGGAAGCTGACGCCGAGGTAGGCGTCGTAGCGCAGCAGCACGCTGGTCTTCGGCGTGGCGCCGCTGGAGTACGGGATATCGATATCGAAGGCGGCGGGGATGGCCTGGATGCCGAGCCAGGAGAGCGGGAGGTACTCCAGGCCGAGGGCGGGACGGAAGTGGATGATCGTGAGGGCGCTGTCGATCTCGTTGCCGGCCCAGGGCACGTCGAGGCTTTTCTTGGACGGCGGGGTGTAGATGCCGACGCCGAGGCCGAGCTGTGCCAGGAGGTGCAGCTCGGGCAGGACGACCCAGCGCGCGGCCGGCACCACGGCCAGCTCGATGAACCACGTCAGGTAGTCCTTCCGGTCGCCGGGGTCGGTGATCTGGTACGGAATCGCCCCGATATCGGCGCCCAGATCGAGCCGCCACTCGCCGTCGAAGAGCGTGTAGCCGCCCGCGATGCCGAAGGGCACGGTGGCGAAGACGTCGCTGGAGCCGTTCAGGTGGACGGCGACGCCGGCGTAGGGGCCGAGGAAGATGCGACCGGTCTCGCCGCGGGGGGTCGGCTCGCCGTTGCCGGGAGGCTCGGTGGTCGCGGCGGCGAGGGTGATCTCGATCACGGCGCGGCGGCCGAGCCCGCCTTCGACGACCTGGGTGCGTGCGGTGTAGCCCGACAGCTCGAAGTGGATCACGAACGTGCCCGGCGGCAGCTCCAGCTCGCACGGCGTCGCCGCGTCCGGGATCTCGGGAACGGCGAGGCCGTTGACGTCGGTGACGTGGACGGCGGCGCCGGCGGGGATGGTGCGCAGCGTGAAGACGGCCTTGCGGGCGCGCAGCTCGCGCATCCGCGCGTACACCTCGTCCCGCCCCTCGGCCAGGTCCGACGCCAGGTACTGCTCGTAGTAGTTGACGGCCTGCTCCAGGTCGCCGAGACGCTCGTAGCACTGGCCGATGTTGTACAGCGCGTTCGGATGGCCGTGGAAGACCTCGTAGGACTCGCGGAACAGCTCGATCGCGCGTTCGAGGTTTCCGGCCTGGAAGGCCTCCATGCCGGCCTGGTAGGCTTCGATCGATTCCGGCGGGAACTCCTGGGCGGCGGCCGAGGAGGCGAGGAGCGCGGCGAGCAGGACGGCCGAGGTCGTCAACGCGCGGGGGGTCCGAACAACGCCCATACCGTCACCTTCCCGGGGGCTGCCCGACCGACTCGTCGAGGAAGCGCTCGATCCGTTCCCGGTCGTGCGGGGAAAGATCGAGGAAGCGGACGCCCATGCCGAGCCCCTCGTCCTTGCCCGGCGCCATGATCTCACCGGTGACCTCGACCGGCCGTTCGTCGCCCGGCAGGTGGAAGCCGAGGCAGACCCGGGTGCCCGGCGGATGAGGCATGGTGCCTTCCAGGAACAGGCCGCCCGTGCTGAGGTTGCCCGTGCGCTGGAAGTAGACGGAGTCCTCGTGCGTCTCCACGACCTGGAGTCGCACGTTGATCCGCGGAGAAGACCTGCGTTCCCGGACCGGCGGCATCGGTTTCTCCCCTTGCGTCCTCCGGTGGGCGATGCGCGATTCGAACGCGCGACCTTTGGTTCCGGAGACCAGTGCTCTATCCAACTGAGCTAATCGCCCATCCGACCGGCACGGCGCCCTCTCCCGCACGCCGCCGCGCACCGTCGGCGCCGACCGTATAGCGCCCTGCCGGAAACGTGTCAAACCTGCTGCCGCCGGCGTGCCAATCCTGCGCGCGCTTAGTTGTCAAAGCTGTCGGCGTTAGGGTAGTCTGGCCCGGCCGGCGGCGAATGGGCGCTTCGAGCAGATCGGGTTGAGTGGATCGTGACGAAGCGACGCCGTGCGGAGGTCGGATGGACCCAGCGGAGGAGAAAGAGCTGGTCGAGCGCGCTCGGGCGGACGACAAGCAGGCTCGCGAGGAAATCGCGCGCAAGCTGTATCCCCCGCTGCTCGCCTCGGCCGTACGCATGGCCCGCCGACGGGACGTCGCGGAGGATCTGGCCCAGGAGGCGGTCTTCCGGGCGTTGCGCGCGATACGGGCGTTCGACGGGCGGAGCACGCTGTTCACATGGGCGTATCGCATACTCGTCAACCTCTGGCTCAACTTCGCCCGGCAGGAGGGGCGCCAGCGGACCGGTACGCTCTCGTTCGACGACCTGTTCGAGAACGGCCCGTCGGCTGCGGACGGCGCCGCGGGGCCCGAACGGCTGGCGGGGGACCGGGAGAGCCTGCAGCGGCTGTGGAACGCGATCGGGGAGCTGCCCGACTCGCTGCGCGTGACGCTGATGCTGGTGGTGTTCGAGGAGCTGAACTACGAGGAGATCGGCCACGCGCTGGGCTGTTCCGAGGGAACGGTGGCGTGGCGCGTCTTCCGGGCGCGGGAGCTCCTGCGCGAGGCGCTGCAGGACGTGCTGCAGGCGCCAGGGTGAGCGCGGGAAGCGGGTGGATCGGCGACGGGAGGAGGGCTCGACGATGAGTACAAGCCGCCGACGGTCGTTGTCCGAGCGGCTGGACCGGGACGGCGCCGAAGCCGTCCTGCGCAAGGCCAAGGAGGTCGGCGGCGATGCGCCCGGCATCGCCGATCGCTACCTGGCCCTGCAGCGCAGGCTCGAGAGCTTGCGGTCGCTGGACGGCAGAACCCGGGTGTCCGACGAGGATCTCGCGGCCGTGGTGACGCGGCTGGAGTCGCGTCTTGCGACGTGCGGCGAGGTGGACGATTCCGCCGCGCTGCGCAAGCCGCCGTTCCCCGAAACGGAAGAGGAGACGAAGGCGATGGCGGACGATCTCAGCGCGGGCAGCGATGCCGGGCCCGAGGCACCCCCGGCCGAGGCGCAGCAGTCGACGAAATCCGTGGCGCCGGCGGCGCCGGCGATCAAGCGTACCAAGGAGACGGAGAAGTCGGATTCCGGCGTCGTGAACCTGAAGGCTCTGGCCGAGGACTACTACCGGGCGAAGGCGCAGCGCGAGGCGGTCACGACGTCGCCGGCGGCGGAGGCCGCGGCGGCCGGGACCACGGCGGCCAAGCCCCGCCGCAGGCAGTCCCTCGGCGTCTTCTTCGCCGTGGCCGCGGGCCTCGTCGCCGTCTGCGGCGTGCTCGTCTACCTGCTCATGTCGCGGAGCGGAGAGGGCGACGACGAGACGTCCGCGACCCCGACGACGCCGGCGGTCGCCGCCGGTCCGTCCGTGATGTCCGCCCCGTCCGCCGAGCCGCCCGCGGTGGAGATGCCGCCGCCGCCCCCGGACAACGCGAACGAGGAGGAGCTGGCCCGCTACCGGGAGGAGGTCGAGCGGCTGAAGGCCGAGCTGGCGGCGCAGGAAGCCTCGAAGGCCGCTCCCGCCGCACCCACGGAAGCCGCGACCGCCCCGTCCGCGGCGACCGAGCCGTCCCGGCCCGCCACGACGGGCAGCGGCGCCTCCCGCCCGCGCACGGGCACCACCCCGGGCCGTCCCGCGACCGGCGGAAGCACCGCCCCCCCGGGCACGCCCGCGACCCAGCCCGCGGATGCCGGAGCCAATCCGCTCATCAGCATGCTCGGCGGCCGCCCGGCGTCGGGCGGCTCGACCGCTCCCGCGCGCGACGCCGGCACGGCGTCGAGCGGCACGGGCGGCACGACCGGCACGGACGAGCGGGTCGTCGGCAGCATGGCGGCGCTGGGCGGACGTCCCGAACAGCCCGCGGAGCCCGCGGCGCCCGCCGCGCCCGCGGTCGTCGCGCCTCCCCCGCCTCCTCCGCCGCCGGAGGAGAACCTGCCCGAGACGCTGGGGCGTCCCGAGATGCGTCGCGGCGCCGATTCCGTCTCGTCCGCGGTCAAGGGCTGCGGCTCAGGCAACACCGGCACGATCATCGTCGAGTTCACGGTCTCCGGCTCCACCGGCGCCGTGACGGGCACGCGGGTCACCGGGGATTTCGCCGGGACGGCGATCGGCGCGTGCGCCGAGAGCGCGGCCCGGAACGCGACCTTCGCCCGCTTCCGCCGCTCCTCCTTCACCTTCACGTTCCCGTTCATGCTGCCCACGCAGTAGGGACCCGCGATTCGAGCGGGTCCCGGCCGGCGCCTTCAGGCGTCGGAGCCGCCGGACAACGTTCGTGTGTCGCCGATCGCGAGGACCGAGCGGATCTCGTCGGCGAACGGACGCTCGTCGGGTCCCGGGTTCAGGACGGTCTCGCGCGTTCCGCCCCGATCGATCGCCCAGCCGACTGCGGTCAGGGCCCCCGGGCCGCGCTGTGCCAGCGCCACGAGCAGGTCGCCGAACGGGATCCGCTCGTGCGGGACGGGTACGTCGGGTCGGGGGTCGAGCCGCACGAATTCCTGGCCCCGCTCTGCCAGCAGCTCGCTCAGGACCGGCACGATGCCCGGGGTCAGCATGGCATGGGCGAGGAAATGGGCGCGCACCTGCTCGGCGGCCAGCACGGAGAGGAGCGGGCGGGCACCTGCGTCCCCATCGGCCCGCGCGGCCGCGGTGAGCAGCTCGGCCCGGCTCTCGCTCTCCACCTGCACCACCAGACGGCAGCCGCGGCGGCAGCGGGCGGCATCCACGACGCGCAGCAGGCGCACCGTCGTCCGATCGTCGCTCCCCGGATCCGTGGGGTCGGAGAGGAAGACGACGCGGTCGAACTCCTCCAGGTCGGCGGTGCCGACCAGATCGTCGACCGCGGACGCGCCGGCCCGCGCCGGATGGAGGCCGAACCGCCCCGCACGCCCCTCGGCGAGCCGCACGACGAATCCGTCGCCGTCCGTCTGGAGGACGGCGGCGGGGTCGAAGCGGCGGAGGGACGCCTCGAGCGCCGCCGCCAGGCGCTCGCGGCTGTCGGGCGCCCGTTCGGGCCGCAGCCGGATTTCGAGTCCGGGGAGGAAGCGGATCAGCTCGACGATCAGGGCGCCCAGCGCGGGATGGTCGCCGACGAGCAGGACGCGCCGGGCCTCGTGGGAGGCGAGGGACAGGGCGGCGGCGAGTGCGGCGGCGGCGGGGGCCGGCGACGGCTCCTCGTGCCCGTCGAGGCGTCCGGCGGCGAGGGCGCGGGCCCAGGAACGAGCGTGGTGCTCGGACATCGCCAGCGCGACGACCCCGGCAATGCGCGCCGGATCGGGCCGTGCGGTGCGCGGTCCGAGGCCGAGCTGGGCGGAGCAGTCGTGCGTGCGGCGCAGGGCGCTGGCGCCCCGCGGGGGCGGCGCGACGTCGTCCGGCACCGTGAGCAGTCCCAGGGGGACGACGCCCCAGCGGCGCCAGGAGTGCTCGTGCGGCACCACGCCGGGAAGCGGGCGGGGCCAGGCATGGCCGTCGCGATCGTCCTCGCCCGCCATGCGGACCCAGATCGCCTGGCCGCGCACGGCGAGGATCTGCTCGAAGACGGGATCGAGGCCGGGGTCGATGACGTGCTGGGCGAGGAAGAGGCCGACGAGGCGTTCCATGTCGAGGACCTGGCAGCCGACGCCGGCTTCGTGCAGGCGGCGGTGGATGCGCAGCGCCGCGGGCACGTTGACCTCGTCGCGGACCTGGAGGAACAGGTCGCGCGGCGCCGGATTGCGGTCGTCGGCGTCGCCGGCCGCGGCGCGCGCCATCGCCTCGCCCACGGCGAGGGCGCTGGAGAGGCAGCGATCGTCGGCCGCGGGATCGGACTCGTCGGGGACGAGCACGATGCAGCGGGCGCCCCCCGCGCCGACCAGTTCGCAGCCCCGCGGATCCGCGAGCGCGGTGGTGCGGTAGAGCAGGCCGCGGAACTCGTGGTCGAGCAGGAACGCCGGGGGCTCGTGGTCCGGCCCGGCCAGCAGCACGCGGCGGGACCCCAGGTGCCGGCGGAGGCGGCGGATCGGGGACAGGAAGCGCAGGCCCTCCGGCGTCCCCCGCTCGGGCACGTTCCGCGAGCGGAGGCGGCCGAGGTCGCGCAGGATGCGCCGCGCGGCCTGGGCCGGCGCGGCCAGCACGGTGTGCCCCTCCAGGTCGACCGCGCGGTGCCGGGACGCGACGACCAGCGCGGCCACGATGTTGGTGCCCAGGCCGATGACGAACGACATGAGGAAGATGCCCGTGACCGTGAGCAGGACCGAGGCGACGACGAGCGCCGGGTGCTGGTGCAGGGAGCGGACGATGTTGTCCGCGCTCTCGAGCTGCAGGAACGCCCACCAGAACGCGTCGAACAGGTTGCCCCCGTGCAGCGGGTTGCCGGGCTCGGCGAAGACCAGCAGCGCGGCGGCGACGAAGGACAACGTGGCGACGGTGAGCAGGAGGACCAGGAGCTGGCCGAGACGCTCGCGCCGGGTGACGACGAGCCAGAAGTCGCGGAGCAGGTCGGCCGCGTAGCGCACGACGATCACGAGCCGCACCAGCCGCGCGAGGCGGAGCAGGCGTCCGTTGTCCAGCAGGTGGCCGAGCGGCAGGAAGGAGAGGACCGCGACCAGGTCCAGCGCGAGCAGCAGCGGCTCGAACCGACGCCGCTCCCCCGGGGCCGTCACGTCCCCGGCCAGCCGGCGCCGCCTCCGCAACGCGCGGTGGGCGACGAACAACCGGAGTCGCAGCGCGAACTCGGCCCCGAACAGCGGCAGGAAGACGGAGAAGTGCAGCACGGGGCGATCGAGCTGGGGCAGCAGCGAGCAGGCGATGAAGGCGACCACGAGCGCCTTGGTGACGCTCGACTCCAGCAGGCGCTCGATCCACTGATCGGCGGCGGAGAGTCCCCGGCGCCGCGGGCTATCCGCCATGGCGTCGGGCGCGCCGCAGCAGCACGCGGCTCCAGACCAGCAGCGCCGCCAGCGCGGCGACGACTCCGAGGCCCACCGCCAGCAGCACGACCAGGGCGGTCCGGCCCCCGGCGCGCAGGACGAACGGTCCAAGCGACTCCCAGCCGTCGGCCGCCGGCGGCACGCGGACGGGGCGGAAGACGACGTCGACATCCGCCGCCGCCAGGCCGTCCACCGCACCGGCGACCAGGCGCCGGACGTCGTCCGCCGCGAGCGGCGGGGCGTCGCCCAGGTGACGCAGCAGCGTCGAGGCCCGCGGGGGCCGCGCGACCGCCTCCGCCCCGAACGCCGAGTCCTCGGCGAGCGGGAACGTGAGGTGCACGCGCGCCTCGACCACGCCGTCGATCGCCTCGAGGCTCTGTTCCACGTCGCCCGCCAGGGCCGCCGCGATCCGCGCGCGCTCCTCCACGGGCGAGGAGACGAGGGACGAGCCGGCGGCGAGCGCCGCGGCGCCCGCGCGCTCGGCGCGCGGCATGCCGAAGGCCGCGAGCAGCTCGCGGGCGCGGGGAGCGTCGGCGGCGTCCACGCGCAGCTCGAACGTCGCGGAACGCCCGTTGCGACCCGCCAGCAGCTCCGCCGGCACGCCGTGGCGCTCGAGCGCCGCCGCCGCGCGGTTGGCCTCGGACTCGTCGGGACTGTGCAGCACCGTCTCGCTGCAACCCAGCAAGGCCCAGGCGGCGACGAGCGCCGCGACGGGCGTGATGGGCCTCTGGTACCGGCTCACCGTCGCATCCCTCCCCGGTCGCGGCTAGGGGACGTCGATCGAGAACGTGGACCGCATCTGCCCGTACGCCGGCACGTCGAAACGCACGGACGACAGGGCGCTCTGGAGGCAGCGCTCCAGATCGGAGGACTGCCCGGGCGTGCGGACCGCCACGATCTCGAAGCCGCGGATCAGCATCTCGATGTTGACCTTCTTCGGCATTCCGGGGTTGCGGCCCATCTCCTGCCGGACGCAGGAGAAGAGGGCGCTCTGCTTCGTGCGCATCGCGCGCGTGACGTCCTGGCCGTTCAAGATGCGCGTGTTGTCGCCGCTCTCGATGTCCAGATCGCCGCCCTGGCCCCAGGCGGTGTCCCAGTCCTGCATGCCGCCGGCGGGACGTCCCGAGCTGCCGCTCCGGGAGCCGCCCCGGCGCCCGCCGGTCCGCTTCTTCTTGACCGCGTCCGGAGGCGGCTCGTCCTTGGTCGGCTCGGACGCCGGGATCATCTTGGGCTGCACGCCCTTCACCTCGGTCGGACCGCCGCTGGCGACCTTCTGGTCCTCCGAGGCGGACGTCGTCCCGTCACCGCTGCCGCGCAGGCCGTAGTACAGGCCGACCGCGGCGCCGGCCACCGCCAGCGCGATGCCCGCCGCGATGGCGACCTTGGCCGCCAGACCCATGCGCTCCACGGCCACCGAGCGCTGGAGCGCGGCCTGCTCCTCTTCCTGCTTCTTGCGCTGCTTGTACTTCTCGAGGAACGGCTGGAACGGCTCGATCTGCTTCAGCTTGAGCCGCACGCCGGTCTCGAGGTTGGTGACGGTGTGGTCGGCCAGCGCGGCCCCCTTGAGGATCATCTCGGCCAGCTCGCGATCGCGGAACGGGCCGTGATCCAGCTTCTCCTTCTGCAGCATCCAGCGCTCGACGTCGTCGGCGTCCAGTCCGGAGAGCACGGCCCCGAAGTCGACGGAGGACGCGCGGCCGACGAC
>JACRCZ010000034.1 GCA_016218765.1 Deltaproteobacteria bacterium
CGAGCTGCCGCAGGCGGTGTTCGTGATGGCGATCGCGGCGGCGGCGCTGCCGGAGCTGTCGTTGGCCAGCGCGAAGGGCGAGGTGGGGGAGATCAAGCGGACGTACGCGCGGAGCCTCTCGATGTCGTCGTTCGTGGCGGTGCCGTCGGTGATCGGGCTGGCGGTGCTGGCGGTGCCGATCGTGTCGGTGTTGTTCCAGCACGGCGCATTCACGCGGGAGATGACGGGCCACACGGCGGACGCGCTGGTCTGGATCGCGCTCGGCATTCCGGGCGTGGCCGGGGTGCGCAACACCTCGCCGGTGTTCTACGCGCTGCAGGACACGCGGACGCCGGTCAAGATGTCGGCCCTGAGCCTGGTGCTGTACATCGGCCTGTGCCTGGCCCTCATGGGGCGTTACCAGCACGTCGGGATCGCGATGGCCATCAGCGCGGCGCCGACGGCGCAGTTCCTGGCGCAGGCCTGGTTCCTGCGCCGCAAGCTTGGCGCGCGGGGGCTGCGCCGGGTGCTGGACCAGGTCTGGCGCCACGCGGCGGCCGGCTGGGTGATGGCGGGCGCGTGCCTGATCGCGGCGGCGCCGGGCCGCTGGGAGGAGGGTTTCACGGCACGCAACGCCCTCGTCCTCGGCGGCGCCGTGGTCGCCGCCGCGCTCGCGTACTTCCTTGCGGCCTGGGTCTTTGCGGCGCAGGATGCGCGCGCGCTGCTGGGGGGCCTGCGACGACGGCTGGGCGGGAGGCGGACATGACCGGGGCGGGCATCCGGATCGACGTGCTGGGCGAGCTGCGGCGTCCGGAGGACACGGTGGACCTTGTCCTCCCCGTCGTCGCCGCGGCGGGGCGCTCCAACGTCGGCAAGTCGACGCTGCTCAACGCGCTCCTGGGCCGCCACCGTCTCTTGCGCACCAGCCGCACGCCGGGGTGCACGCGCACGATCCAGCTCGTCTCGGTCCAGGCGCCCGACGCGTCGTTCGTGCTGGCCGACCTGCCGGGGTACGGCTACGCGGCGCTCTCGCGCGACCGGCGCGGGAGCTGGGGACCGCTGATCGAGGGTTTCCTGCGCCGGACGCGGCGGCTCGCGCTGGTCTTGATGCTGATCGACGTCCGCCGGGGACCGCAGAAGGAAGAGCAGGAGCTGCTGGACTTCGTCGATTCCCTCGGCCTCCAGCCGCTGATCGTCCTCACCAAGTGCGACAAGCTGCCCCGATCCAAGGTCAAGACGGCGGTCGAGCGCCTGCGCACGCGCCTGGCCGGGCTGGAGACCCACGCCACCGCGGCCGACACGGGGGACGGCATCGACGGGCTGTGGCGGGCCATCGCCCGGCGGCTCGCGAGCTCCGCCGGGACGGGGACGGGGGGCGGGAGCCGGTCCGGGAAGAAGGGCCCTCCGGGCGGGCGCGGCCCGGAGGCGGCACCGGGCCCGCGTCCGGCGGCGGCGGACGAGCCCGCGGCGGGAAAGGAGGAGGCCATGTCCGGGGATCCGCAGCGGGAGCAGTTCGACCGCGCGCGGGCCGCGGCCACGGCGGGCCGTCACGACGAGGCGATTGCGTTGTGCGGCGAGATCCTCGAGGTCGACCCGGCCCATCGCGGCGCGATGGACCTGCTGGGATTCGCGCACTTCTTCAAGAAGGAGTTCGCGACCGCCGAGGGGTGGTGCCGGCGGACGCTGGAGCGCTACCCGCATCACGCCTACGCCCACAAGGGGCTTGGTCTGTGCCTGGCGCGGCAGGGGAGGCTGGAGGAGGGACTGCCTCACCTGCACGAGGCGATGCGTCTCGAACCGGACTTTTTCGATCCGTACTGGGACACCGCGGTGGTGCTGCGCGAGGCGGGCCGGTTCGCGGAGGCGGCGGAGATCCTGCGGCGGGGGGTGGAGCGGTGCCCGAAGCAGGCGGCGCGGGCGCGGGGGTTTCTCGCGGAGCTGGAGCGGAAGGCGCGCGGGTAGGCGGTCGGCTGCGAAGGAATTCCGTTGACTGCGGCGGGAGCCTCTCCTAAGCATCGGCGCACTTGAAGGAGGTCGCGCATGGCCGAATGGCACCGCTATCCTGGAGGCGTCTACAAGTCGCGTGACGAGTTGTACAAGGAGTGGGAGGAGCGGCGGAAGCGGATCCTCGCGCTGGGCGAGCCCAAGGTGCTGGAGAAGCGCAAGAAGGCGGGGCAGCTCAACGCGCGGGAGCGGCTGGACTACCTGTTCGACCGGGGCGAGTACACCGAGATCGGGATGCACGTCCGGAACCGCACGCCGACCTTCGGGATGGCGAAGGCGGACGTGCCGGCGGAGGGCGTGGTCACGGCGTTCGGCAAGGTGAACGGGCGGATGGTGGCGGCGTTCTCCGAGGACTTCTCGGCGATGGCGGGGAGCTTCGGGGAGTACCACGGGAAGAAGGAGGCGTACGCCATCCAGTTCGCGATGGAGAAGGGCATGCCGGTGATCGGCATGAACGACTCCGGCGGCGCCCGGCTGCAGGAGGGGATGGATACGCTGGAGTCGTACGGCTGGCTGTTCCACACCCAGGACCTGGCCTCCGGCGTCATCCCGCAGATCGCGCTCCTGATGGGTCCGTGCCTGGGCGGGCAGGCCTACCACCCGATCATGCAGGACTTCATCATCCAGACGCGGAAGACGGGGTTCATGGGCATCGCGGGCCCGGCGTTCGTGGAGACGCAGACGGGCGAGAAGATCGGACTGGAGGACCTGTCGGGCTGGCAGGCGCACGCGGTGAAGTCGGGCCAGACGCACCTCGTGGCCGAGGACGACAAGCACGCGATCGACCTGTCCAAGGCGCTCTTGGCGTTCTTCCCGAGCAGCAACCGGGAGAAGGCGCCGCGGGCGGCGACGGCCGACCCGGAGGAGCGGCTGGTCCCGGCGCTCGACACGCTCACGCCGGACGAGCCGTTCAAGCCGTTCGACATGTTCGAGGTCATCAAGTCGATCGTGGACGACGGGTATTTCCTGGAGACGCTGGGGTACCACGCGCAGCACATGATCACGGGCTTCGCGCGGTTCGGCGGCCGGCCGGTGGGCATCGTGGCCAACCAGCCGATGGTCGCGGGCGGGATCCTGGACTGCAACTCGGCCGACAAGGCGGCGCGGTTCATCCGCTTCTGCGACCTGTTCAACATCCCGCTGGTCTCGCTGGTCGACTGCCCCGGCTATCTCATCGGCTCGCAGTCCGACTGGGCGGGGATCCTGCGGCACGGCGCCAAGCTGCTCTACGCCTGGACCGACGCCACGGTACCGCTGATCTCGATCATCGTGCGCAAGTCCTACGCGGGCGCGCACTACGGCATGCTGGACAAGAGCATCGGCGCCGACTTCGTCTTCGCCTGGCCCACCTCGCGCATCACGATCGTCGGCGCGGCCACCGCGGCGAGCGTCATCTTCGCGCGCGAGATCAAGGAATCGAAGACGCCGGAGGAGACCAAGGCGCAGCGGCTGCAGGAGTTCAGCGAGATCTACGAGAACCCGTACGTCTCGGCCGAGCGCGGCTACACGGACGACGTGATCATGCCGCACGACACGCGCAAGTACGTCAACCGCGCGCTCGACCTCCTGGCCAACAAGTTCGTCCAGCCCGGCTCCTGCCCCTGGAAGGTCTGGCGCAAGTACTCCAACATCAACCTGTAGGCGAGCTCGGCGCCTCGAACCGAGGAGCCACGACTTTCGGGGTTGCGGCGGTCGTCCGTCATCCGCGAAGCCGGAGTGGGAGAGGTGGGGAGGCCGGCTGGAGAGGTGGCGAGCCGCTCCGCCCTGACTTCCGGCTCCGCGTCCTTAGCTTCCCCCGCAACGAGAGGGGAGGCGCCTCATGGCTGATTCCGCTCGATCGATCGTGGTTCGCAATCCCGCGACGGGGGAGGTGCTCGGCGAAGTTCCGTCCTTCACGGCGGAGGAGGCCCGGGCGGCCATCGACCGCGCGCGGCGAGCGCAGCGGCGGTGGGCCAAGGCGCCGCTCGGCGAGCGTGCGGCGGTCGTGCACCGCTTCGCCGACCGGCTGCTCGATCGCGCCGACGACGTGAGCCGGAAGTTGACTCGCGAGAACGGCAAGGTGCTCCAGGAATCGTTCCAGATGGAGGTCTTCCCGGTCGTGGACCTGGCGCGCTACTTCGCCGACCATGCGGCGCGGATCCTGGAGGAGCGGCGGATCCCGCTGCACCTGCTGAAGCACCGGAAGTCGTCGATCCACTACAAGGCGCGCGGGGTGGCGCTGGTCATCGCGCCGTGGAACTACCCGCTGTCCATCCCGATGGGCGAGGTGGTGATGGCGCTGTTGGCGGGGAACGCGGCGATCCTGAAGCCGGCGTCGCTCACGCCGCTCATCGCGCGGACCGCGCGCGAGCTGTTCGACGAGGCGGGCCTGGATGCCGACCTGTTCCAGGTCGTCACGGGACCGGGAAGCCTGGGCTCGGAGATGATCGGCATGGGGGTCGACCACGTGAGCTTCACGGGCTCGGTCGAGACGGGACGGCGCGTGGCCGAGCTGTGCGGCCGGCACTTGGTGCCGTACGCCCTGGAGCTGGGCGGCAAGGACCCGGCGATCGTGCTCCCGGACGCGGACCTGGACCACGCGGCGGCGAGCATCGTCTGGGGCGGTTACGCCAACGCCGGGCAGACGTGCAGCTCGGTGGAGCGCGTCTACGCGCACACCGCGATCTGGGACGGGCTGGTGGAGCGCATCGTGGAGCGGGCGAAGGAGCTGCGGGTGGGCGATCCGCTGGCGGACGGAACGGACATGGGGCCGATGACCGACCCCAACCAGCTCCTGGTGGTCGAGCGGCACGTCGGCGACGCGCGGGCCGGCGGGGCGCGCGTGCTGGCGGGCGGGACGCGCGCGGACCGTCCCGGGCAGTTCTACCTGCCGACGGTGCTGGTCGACGTGGCGGACCGGATGGACGTGGTGCGCCACGAGACGTTCGGGCCGGTGCTGCCGCTGATGCGCTGCGAGACGGTCGACGAGGCGATCGACCGCGCGAACGACTCGACGTACGGCCTGAACGCCTACGTCTTCTCGTCGGACGTTGCGGCGGCGCGCGACGTGGCCGACCGGCTCGAGGCCGGGACGGTGATGATCAACGAGACGCTGATCACGCACGCGGCGCCGGAGACGCCGTGGAGCGGGGTGAAGTCGAGCGGCGTGGGTTTCGTGCACTCGGACGACGGATTGCGGCAGCTCGGCGTCGCGGCCCACGTCAACGAGCCGGTGGGGGTGGCGCAGCTCAAGAGTCCCTTCTGGCAACCGTACTCGCACAAGGCCTACCGTGCGCTGCTCGCCGCGGCGCGGACGCTGCGACATTCGCAGCTCAACGCCCGGATGGCGGGGCTGTCGCGATTCATCCGCGAGGTCTGCCCGGCGTGCGACCGGGTGATGGGGCCGGAGGAGGAGGGGAAAGAGCGAGCGGTCGAGCGGACGAGCGGTCGAGCGGACGTGGGGACGGGAGCGGTCGAGGGCGAACGGACGTGCGGGGAGCCGTGCGAGCCGCAGGCGGAGCGGCCGGCGGCGTAGGGCGCGGTCAGGGGTCGCGGGGGGGTTTCGGAGGGACATCAGCGCCGCAGTGCTTGCAGCGCACGGTTTCGGCCTGTTTCTCCTTCGGGACGAGCTGTTCGTGGCCGCATTTGGGGCACTTGCGCCGCAGGTGGCGCATGCCGATCAGGATGCTCCAGAGCCAGGGGTTGGTCATGGGGCGTTCTCCTTGGCGCCGGCGGCCAGGACCGACCCGGCGAGCGTCGCCTGCCGGCGCGTTCCGATCACATACACGATGTCGCCGTGGTCGAACACATGGTCGGGCGGCGGGTTGGGCAGCAGCTTCCCGGCGCGGCGCACGGCGACGACGGAGGCGCCGGCGGAGGCGCGCAGGCCGACGTCGCCGAGCGACCGGCCGACGGCCCAGTCGCCGGGACGCAGCAGCCAGGCCTCGACGCGGAATTCCTGCAGCAGCTCGGCCAGGTCCCGCCATCCGGTCGGCGGGACGGTCATGCGTCGTTCTGCCGGTCCCGCCTGGGCGCGCGCGGCGTCGACCTCCTCGTCCAGGACGTTGCGCGGCAGGCCGCGCAGGCGCAGCACCGCGGCGAGCACTTCGATGGAGCTTTCGACCTCGGCGGCAACGACGCGGACGGCGCCCCTGGCACGCAGGTCCTCCTCCTCGGCCGCGTAGCGGCAGCGCGCGACCACGGGAACCTCCGGCGCCAAGCCTCGTGCGACCTCGACGGCGCGGCGGGTGGCGGCGGGATCGGAGAGGACGAGGACGAAGGCGGAGGCATGTGGAAGCCCCGCGCGCTCGAGGACCTCGGACGAAGTGACGTCGGCGTACCAGGCGTTGATGCCGTCGTTGCGGGCGCTGCGGACCGACTCGGCGTTGAGGTCGAGCACGACGTGGGGGACGCCGACGCGGCGGAGGGCGTCGGCGATCAGCCGGCCGCCGGTGCCGAAGCCGGCGATGACGACGTGGCCGCGCAGGTCGCCGTCCGTGCCGTGCGGCGGCTCGATGGGGCGGGCGTCGAGCAGCTCGCCGGCGCGACCGAAGCGGGTGACGCCGGCGGCGAGGCGGGGCGCGAGCGCGATGACGACGGGCGTGAGGAGCATGGTCAGCACGGCGGCGGCGAGGAAGACGCGGCCGAGGTCGGGGGGGACGAGGCCCAGTGCGGCGCCGGCGGTGAGCAGGACGAACGAGAACTCGCCGACTTGCGCCAGGGCCGAGCCGGAGAGCACGGCGATGCGCAGGGGGAGGCGCATGACGAGGGCGGCGAGCATGGCCAGGAGGGTCTTGCCGGCGAGGATGGCGGCGGCGAGTCCCGCGACGGCCAGCGGCCGTGCGGCCACCTCGTCCAGGTCGAGCAGCAGGCCGACGGAGACGAAGAACAGGCTGACGAAGATGTCGCGCAGGGGCAGCGCGTCGGCGATCGCCTGCCGGCCGAAGGGCGTGCCCGCGACGACGACGCCGGCGAGGAAGGCGCCCAGGGCGAGCGAGAGGCCGGTGGAGGCGGTGGCCCAGACGGTGGCGATGCTGACCAGGACGACGGAGAGCAGGAGGACCTCGCGGTTGCGCGCGGCGGCGACGCGTCCCAGCAGCGCCGGGACGACGAAGCGGCCGACGAGGAGCGTGGCGGCCACGACGCCGACGGCCTTGGCCAGCACGAGGGCGATCGAGGCGGCGCCGGCGTCGTCGCGCCCGGCCAGGAGCGGCAGCGCCAGCATCATCGGCACGACGCAGAGGTCCTGGAAGATGAGCACGCCGACGACGAGCTTGCCGTGGGGCGAATCCGACTCGCCGCGGGCACCGAGCGCCTTGAGCACGATGGCGGTGGAGGACATGGCGACCAGGAAGCCGAACAGGACGGACGTGCCGGAGGACCAACCGGCCGCGGCGCCGGCGCCCCAGCCGGCGAGCGTGGTCAGCCCGACCTGGAGGGCGCCGCCGACGATCACGGAGCGCCAGATGCGCTTGAGGTGGTCGAGCGACAGCTCGAGGCCGACGGTGAAGAGCAGGAGCACGACGCCGATCTCCGCGAGGGCCTCGATGCGGTGCGTGTCCGGGACGAGGCCGAAGACGTCGGGGCCGATGAGGACGCCGGCCAGGAGGAACCCGGTGATCGTGGGGAGCTTCCAGCGCGCGAAGAGCAGACCGACGGCGACGGCGACGGCGAAGACGATGGCGAGATCGGCGAGGTAGCCTGCGGTCACGTCACGGCGACCCTAACAACGGCGGCCGCGTCCGGCAACCCGATTCGGGGGCCTCGGCTTCGAATCGGTCGACCTGCGAGCGGGGTCGGGGGTGCTACCCGATGACCTCGGCAACGAGCTGACCGTTCTGGAGGGAGTCGCCGACCTTGACGTGGATCTTGCCGACCTTGCCGTCGATCGGGGAGGCGATGGGGACGTTCATCTTCATCGCCTCGATGGTGATGACGGGGGCGCCGCGCTTGACGGTGTCGCCTTCCTTGGCGTTGACGGCGACGACCTTGCCCGGCATCGGGGCGCTGACGGCGCGAGCGCCCGCGCTGGCGCGCGCGGCCGGCGCGGCGGCGACGAGCGGTGCGGCGAGGATCACGGCCGGGGCGGCCGTAACCATCGGCGTCGGTGCGGCCATCGGAGGGGGAGGAGGAGGCGCGGCGGCGGCGACCGGGGCGGAGGAGAACGTGGCGGTCGAGGCGCCGCTCACGGCGACGTCGTGCGCCCGACCATCCACGATCGCCCGGTAGCGTCCGGGACCGGTCTCGGTCAGCTCCACATCGATCGGCTTGCCGTCAATGACCATGTTGTAGCGACTCATGGGCAACGTCCTTTCTGGCTCAACAGCGGCGCAACAGCGTCACGGGCGAAGGCCACGGCGGCGCCATCGCCGCGCGCGACCAGAAGTCCAACGGCTCCGCCCGAACCTCGACCGGCATTCCCCGACCCCGGGACGCGGCGATCGCGGCAGCGATCGCGGCGGCCACGGTCGACTCGGCGCGCTCCACCGCCAGCGCCGCCGTGATCGCGACCACCGTCCTGGGATCCAACTCCGTTCCCGCTTCCGCCATCTTCCGCCGCGTTTCCCCGTTCCGTCCTATGGGCCCCTTCGGCTCGCTGCGCTCGCTCAGGGCAAGCCAGCGCCCTACAAGGGGATGTTGTCGTTCTTCTTCGCCGGGATCGCCTCGCGCTTGGTGCGCACCGCATCCAGGGCGGCCAGCAGGTGGCGGCGGGTGTCGGAGGGAACGATTACCTCGTCCACCTGGAGCCGCGCGGCGGCGCGGAAGGGCGTGTAGAACGTCTCGCGGTACTGCTGGAGCAGCTCGGCCTCCTTCGCCTTGCGGTCCTTGGCCGCGGCCAGCTCCTTGCGGAAGATGAGCGGAATGGCCATCTCGGCGCCCATCACGGCGACCTCGGCGGTGGGCCAGGCGAAGACGCGGTCGGCGCCCTGGCTCTTGGCGCACATGGCGAGGTAGCTGCCGCCGTAGGCCTTCTTCACGATGACGGTGAGCTTGGGCACGGTGGCGGCGGAGTAGGCGTGGAGCATCTTGGCGCCGTGGCGGATGATGCCGCCGTGCTCC
>JACRCZ010000035.1 GCA_016218765.1 Deltaproteobacteria bacterium
ACTTCGGTCCACTGAAGGCCCCTCGGAGACTACGAGGTTGATAGGCGGGAGGTGAATGCTGACCCGTACTAATCGGCCGTGAGGCTTGACCGTATTTCTATGGCGACTACCGATGTCGCGACCGGAACTCCGCGACGGAGCCCCGGTCGGCACCGGCCGCCTGGTGCGCCTCGCTCGGATGTCTTCGACTTTCCGGTGACCATGGCGGAGGGGCCACACCCGATCCCATCCCGAACTCGGAAGTTAAGCCCTCCAGCGCCGATGGTACTGCAGGGGAAGCCCTGTGGGAGAGTAGGACGTCGCCGGATTTTTTCCTGAAAGGCCCCGCGGGCACCACCCGCGGGGCCTTTCGCTTTCTCCAACACCATGCAGCGTTGACCGCAACGCCCACCGTTGGTAGCCTCCACGCGATGACCCAGCCGAAACCAAAGAACATCGTGCCCACAGCCGCCCTCCTCGCCTACGGCGCCGTCGTCGCCGCTCCCCTCGGCGTGCTCTTCGCCCGCGTGGCGCTCGAACACCACACGCCACACGAGACGACCACGCTGCCCCCGACCACCGCAGCCGCGCCGTCCCCACCGTCCCCGCCGGGAATGCAGGTGGAAGGCCTGCCCCCGTTCGACGCCTACGGACCCGACGAAGCACCCCCGTTCCCCGACCTCCTGCTGGCCTCCGTCGACGGCGAAACCCCACAGCGGCTCTCCGCCCTCCACAACGGCCCCACCGTCGTCCACCTCTGGAGCTTCGCCTGCGAGACCTGCGCCGATGAATGGCCCGTGCAACGCGCCTTCGTCGCCGAACACACCGGCCCAGGCCGCGAGTTCCCCACCGTCGTCTCGATCCTCGTCGTCCCGGACTCCGCCGGCAAACCAGGCGAAGCCGGCCGCGCCCAGGTGGAAAGCGCACGGAGCCAAGGATGGTTCGGCCGGCCCGTGCCGGACATCGCCGTGAGCTGGGCGGTCGCCGAGGAAGACGTCCTGGCCGACGGCGGCGGCACGCCCACTGCCGAGCGGCCCATCACGGGCTACCCCGAGACGTTCCTCCTCGACGGCCGCGGCCACACCCGCGTGCGCCTGATCGGCCCCGTCACCTGGGACCTTCCGACCTGGCGCCGCCTCATGGCCATGCTGCCCGATCTGAACCCGGCCGGCTCCGCCGCGCCCATGCCCCCGGGGCACCCCCCGCTCCCCGTCGCGCAGCCCGGCTCGTAGTCCACGCCACCGCTCTTGCCCCTCCACAGACGCGAGGCAGGCTCCGCTCGGGTTGCCCCTTGCCGCTACCAGACTCCCAGCACTCTCAGCGTTCTCAGCGTCTCAGCGGTGAATCCGGTCTCCGCGCCCTCCCCTCCCCTCGGCGCTCTCCCTCTCAATCGCACTCGGGAACGGCAGCGTGGCACTGGACGCAGAGGCCGGGCGCCGTGTCCTCCATGGTGGAGCACCGGCCGCCGACCCAGGAGTCACCGTGCGGACTCACCCCCTGGTGGCACGCGAAACAGTCCCCCTGCGTGTGGCAGGCGACGCAGGAGCCGAGATTGCGACGCGCCTCGCGCCGATGCCCGGACTCCTCGAACGCCCACCCCGCCGAGTGGTAGCGCCCCGCGCCGTCCGGCACCGCGGAGTCGGGCGAGTCGTAGGCCACGCCGGCGCGCCGATGGCACGACAGACACGTGCTCTGCTCGTCGTGACAGACCGTGCAGTCGAGATCGGAGGAACGGCTCGAGGGTCCATGCGTCGTGATCCAGCCGGCGCCGTGGAAACGGCGCTCGCCGGACTCGCCCAGATGGCACGCCTCGCAGAACGTCTGCTCGTGGCAGTTGCGGCACATCGGACCGTCGGTGCCGGCCGCGCGACCGTGCGACGTCTCCCAGTCCTCGACGTGCGAGATCGCGCCCCACCAGGCCGCCGGCACGAGCCGCCGCCCGTCGGGCAGCTCGGTCGCGAGCAGCCCGCGCGCGTCGTGCAGGTGACAGGCCGAGCAGTTCTCGGAAGCGGCCTTCTCGTGGCACATCATGCAGGCCTTCATCGGCGGCGGCAGCCCGGAGTCGACCTGCGCCAGCGTGTGGCAGGCGTCGCAAGGGGCGCCGCTGCGCTCCTCGTGCTCGGCGTGACGGAGCGTCAGCACGTGCGGCGTGGGCTCGCCGAGCGGCGGGAGGGCGACGCGGCCGGACTCGTCCACCGGATGACAGAGGCCGCACACCGCCGGGTCGGAGCCGCCGGCCGCGGACGACGCCTGCCTCGGCGGGGTCGTCGGGTGGCACATCAGGCACGTGTCGTCGGTGCGCCCCTCGTGATCGGCCGGGATCGGGCGCATCCCCTGGGCCTTGTGGCAGCTCGTGCAGCCCGGCAGACCGTCGGTCAGGTGCGGCACCGGAGTCGGGCCGCCCGACGACGACGCGGCGCCGCCCGGATCCGTGGTGGTCGTCATCTCCGGGACCGCATGACACATCGTGCACGTGTCGCTGGTACGTCCCTCGTGGTCGGCCGGCGCGGGCTTCATGCCGGAGCCCGGAGCGTGGCACATGAGGCAGTCGTCGCGGCCTTCCAGCTCGTGCGGGATTCCCGGCGGGCCGCTCGAAGCCGCGGGCTCCTCCGAGGTGGTCGCAGTCGCCTCCGCGGCCGGCGCAGCATGGCACATCGTGCAGGTGTCGCTGGTACGTCCCTCGTGGTCGGCCGGCGCGGGCTTCATGCCGGAGCCCGGAGCGTGACACATGAGGCAGTCGTCGCGCCCTTCGAGCTCGTGCGGAACGGCGGGCTGCTTGGCGGCGACGAGAGGCCCGTCGGAGCCGCCGGCGCGAGCGGCCCGCGCGGTCGCGGCGTCGCAAGCGGGAGGCGGCGAGGCCGCCGGAGCGGAGCGCAGGCTCGCCGTCGCGGGCGGCAGGGACGACTCGAGCGGCGTGAGCGCGCCCTCGGGAAGCGGATGGCAGAAACACATCGCCTCGATCGGGCGGGCGAAGTCGAGCACGGCGCCTTCGTCTCCCGCCCCCGGCGCCGGAGCGGGGCGGTGGCAGAACGTGCAGTCGGGCAGGTGGTCCGCGTGGCGCCGGTGATCGAAGCGGACCCGGGCCGCGGGATCGGCGGCGTCGCGCTGCGCGGGCGCCAGGCCGGCGACCAGCGCGACGAGGGCGACGAGGAGGGCGGCGACGCGATTCATAGCACCACCCCCAGATCGAGCCAGACGAATCCGGCGAAGGTGGTTCCCTCCCGCGGGTCGTAGGCGGCCTGGAACTCGCCGTCGATCCCGACGATGTCGGGGACGACGTCGAACGAGGCGCCGAGGCGTCCGGCGCCGCCGAGGCCGTGGTAGGCGTCGCGCAGCCGATCCTCGTACTGCCAGATCGAGCCGATCGCGTAGAGGTCCCACCAATCGAAGACCGCGACGCGCCCGGAGAGGTCGAAGGCGGCGAGGTTCGTGGCGGCGCCCCGCATGACCTTCCACTTGGCCGCGACGTTCCACAGCGGGCGGCGAAGGGTGAGGCCCAGGCCTCCGCCGGCGTCGGTGAACGGCGCCAGCGCCCCATCCTCGTTGTCGCCGGCGTCCGAGGTGTCTTCCACGGAACGCAGGGTCGCCCAGACCTGGCCGGAGAGCGCGCCCACCAGCGGGAAACGGTACCGCACCGTCGCCTCGTGGAAGGGATCGCTGGCGAAGACCCAGAAGATCGAGTCGAGGTCGAACGTCGGCCGGAAGTAGTCGTACTGCAGGCCGATGCGATGCCGGCCGCCGCCGAGCCGGACGTCGACGGAGGCGTCGGCGTCGGAAACCGCGGCGCCGCCGATGTCGGCGCGCAGCGAAGTCGAGAGGAAGACGGGGTCGAGGTCGCCGTCCAGGCGGATCCCCGCGACCTGCTGCGCGGCCTTGCCGTCGAACGAAAGCCACGTGTGGCGGTACCCGACCTCGTAGCCGACGGGGCCGACGACGCCGTCCGCGGTGGCCTGGACCGTGGGCCGAGCCTGCGGCTCGCGCGGCGTGAGCTGGCCGCCGTTCGCGTTGTTGTGCTGGTAGCGCCGGGCACCGTCCCCGTTCTCCTGCCACCGCTCGACGCCCTCCGGAGCGAACGGCGAGGCGGACAGGAAGTCGAACCCCGGGATGTTCTCGATGCCGCCGGCAAGCTGGAGATGGAAGTACTCCTCGTAGCCGAAACGGATCAGCGCGCCGTCGTCGCTGCGCCACCCCAGGACCGTCGTGTGGATGAGGCGCCCCGCCCGCACCGCGTCGATCCACCCCCCGGCCAGGTTGGTCGCCTCGAAGAACGCGAACTGGATCTCCGGCGAGAAGGCGTCCACCCCCGGCACGAAGTCGAGGCCCGCCGGGTCGTTCGCGCCCGAGGGCACGCCGAAGTCGCCGAACAGACGGACCGAAAGATCGAAGGCCAAGTCCGGGGCCACGAGCGGGTCGGCCGCATCCGACTCGACCGGCAGCAAATCATCGATGCGCAGACGCAGCCGGGTCTGCAGGATCTGCGCGTCGACCTCGCCGATGCCGTCCCGGCCGATGATCGGGTAGAGCAAGGCCGAGGTCCGGCTGTCGATGCGGTACCGTGCGGCTCCTGCGGAGAGCGGTACCAGGAGGAGGGCGCCCAGAAGGACGAGGAACGGCAGTCCATGACGATGGCCGGAAAGCATGGGGCGGATGGTATCGGGCGGGCGCTTGAACTGTCAACGTGGGAGGAGAGGACGCTGAGACCGACTACACCGCCGAGGCGCTGAGGGCGCTGGGAGGAACGCTGAGAGGGGAAAGGGGATCAGGGTTGGCCGAGGAAGGAGCGGGGGACGACGAAGTCGCCCTGGCCCAGGAAGGTCATGAGGTGGCAGGAGTCGCACGTCGTCGCGATGGCGATGGGGCGCGGGCCGGAGGTCATGGTCATGCGGTCGTTGTGGCAGCGGAAACAGCCGGGAAACCCGCGATCTGCCGGGCCGACGGGGGCGTGGCAGGCCAGGCAGCTCGTGTCGGCGGCGGCGACGTGGGGGATGGCGGTCGGCGCGTCGGGCGGAGAATCGGTCGCGTGGCACATGAGGCACGTGTCGTTCGTGCGCCCCTCGTGATCGTCGGGAACGGCGACGGCGTGCGGGTGGCCGACGTTGTCGGGGTAGGTGCCCCAGGTGATCTTCATCTCGGGGAAGACGTTGCGGGCCCAGACGTCGCCGACGACCCGGATGGCCGTACGGATCGCGTCCGCGCGCGTCTCGGCCAGGTCGGGATAGCTCAGCCGGTAGAACGCGAGCAGCGCGCTCTCGATGCGCCGCCGCGCCTCGGACTCGCTGGCATATTCGCCGCTGACGACGGCCAGGGCCTCGCGCTTGAGGAAGGGGAGGGTGGGATCGAGACGGCCGAGGGCGAGGGCGTCGTCGAGCGCCTCGCTGGGGAGCTTGAAGCCGTGGGTCGGCTGGTTGTGGCAGGTCACGCAGTCCATCACGCGCAGCTCGGCGCCCGGCGCCGGCGGATGGTCGGCGTTCGTGAACTCGAAGACCTCGCCGTCCGGGGTCCGGTAGCGGACGAACGCCATGCTCTGCTGCCGCCGGTCCGCGGGGATGAAGCGGATCTCGTGCTGGCCCTCCATGTGGAACCAGTGGATGCCGCCGTGGAGCCCGAGCTTGGGATCGCCGCCGCCGGTCTTCACGAGCAGGGCCGTGCGGTCGTGGGTGTTCGTCTCGTCGGACGCGAAGTGCGTGCGGACGAGGAAACGGTCGCCGTAGAACTTCTGCGGCCAGTGGCAGGCCTCGCAGGTCTCTCGCGCCGGACGCAGGTTCTCGACGGGCGTCGGGATGGGCCGGGAGTAGGACCCGGTGGCGACCGCCCAGACCTGGCGCAGGCCGCTGAGCTTGGCCTGCACGAACCACGACGCCCCGGCGCCGATGTGGCAATCAACGCACGGCACGCGGGCGTGGGGCGAATCGGCGTGCGAAACGCGCTGCGGGTTCATCACGCTGTGGCACAGGTCCCCGCAGAATTCGACCGAGTCGGTGTACTCCAGGCCCTTGTAGGCGGCGACGCCGAGGATGGCGATGTTGAGGAACGTGAGGCCGATGACGAACGACCACGTGAGCCGGACCCGCCGGTCGTTGAAGTCGATCACCGGGTAGGGCTGGAGCCGCTCGTCGGCGCGCACCCGGGCGCGGTGGAGACGCGTGCGCCAGATGCCGATCGGAATCAGGGCCAAGCCCGCGACGAACGCGCCCGGAAGCAGCAGGTAGACCACGAGGCTCGCGTAACGGTTGGTGAAGCCCCAGATGACGTCCACCGTGAAGTAGACGACGAGCGACACCGCGGCGGCCGTGACGATCATCGCCCCGATGACCGTGACGATGTTCTGCGCGTCGCGGAACAAGCGACCCCAGACCGAATGCGCCGCCGACGGAACGGCCGGCGGCCCCTCCGGCCCGGGCGACTGTGAAGCCTTCGCCTCCGGCTCCGCCTCGCCGCCCGGCGGCGTGCCGGCGGCCTCCGGTGCGTCCTTCCCGTCGTCGGTATCTTCCGGTCCGCTCATGAATTCCACTCCTCCGCTTCCGACGTCTGCGTCCGAATCCCGGCGGCGCGCGGTCCGACCCCCCAGGCGAGGACCGGATCATACAGCACAACGGGAGGGGGGGGACAAGCACCGCCGGAGGTCTTGTCTTCGGCGCTCGACCCGTTATGCTGCAAGGCGAGACGGCCCGTTCCACGGCCGCGGACAGGGATTCCGGCGGCTGCCGGGGCCAGGCCCCGTGGGGGTGAGTGAGTTGGGCGGCGAGGACGACCAGCGCCTCGAGGCGCGTCTGGCGGATCTGGATCGACGACTGCGGTTGCTGGAGGAGCGGCTGCGTGACGGCGAGGTGCCGGCGCCGAGGCCCCGGCGTGCCGCCGATGCGCCGCGGGCCCCGCAGGAAGCGGCCGCGCCGGCCGACGGCCGCGGCTCGCGGCTCAGCCGCACGTTCGAGCTCGTTGCCGTCCTCTTCGGGGTGCTGGCGGTGGCCCTGCTCCTGCGCACGCTGGCGGAACAGCACTGGCTGGCGCGCTCGCCGGCGGCGACGCTGGGGTTGGTGTACTGCGCCGTGCTGCTCGCGGCCGGCGGGGCGACGGCAGCGCGCCGGCGCGCGACAGGACTGGCTCTCGCCGGCGCCGGCTGCGTGCTGGCGCAGGCGGTCGTGGTCGAAGGCTACCACCGCTACGGGTTTCCCGGACCGCTCGCGGCCTGGGGCGTCCTGGGAGCCCTGGCGCTCGCGGCCGTGGCGACGGGACGGCGGACGCGCTCGCCCGCGCTGGGCGCCGTGGGCTTCGTCGGGAGTCTCGTCGTCGCGGCGCTCCTCGACGTGCGCGGCTCGTCGCCGGCCGTTCCCGCGGCGTGGCTGTGCGGAGCGCTGCTGCTGGGGTGGGCGGCCGGCGGGACGCCGCGATGGGGCTGGGCGTGGTGGACCGCGCAGCTCGCGCTGGGCGGGCTGCTGCTGGCGTGGGCGGGGACCCGCCCGGGCGCGGCCGGGCTGCCGGCGCTCCTGGCGGCGTTCGCCGCTCTTTCGGCGGCGCCCGCCGCGCTCCGCCTGGTGCGGGGCGGCGCAGGAACCGCGCGGGAAGCGGCTGCCCTGCCGCTCGGATGGGCGGCGGCCGGCATCGCCGCCGCGTGGGCCTTCGGCTCGCCCGCCGTGGCACCGTTCGGGGC
>JACRCZ010000001.1 GCA_016218765.1 Deltaproteobacteria bacterium
CGGGGAGTGCGGGGAGTGCGGGGAGTGCGGGAAGTGCGGGGGGGGGCGGGGAGTGCGGGGAGTGCGGGGAGTGCGGGAAGTGCGGGAAGTGCGGGGGGGGCGGGGAGTGCGACTTTCCGCCGAGTTGCTCTGCCGCTCCGCGTTTTCGTTTCTCGACGGGGCTTCGGAGCCGGAGGAGCTGGTTTCCCGCGCCGTGGCGCTCGGCTATTCGGCCGTGGGGCTCGTCGACTTCGGCGGTGTCTACGGCGCCCCGCGTTTCTTCCAGGCCGCGCGCAGGGTCGGGCTCAAGGCCATCGTCGGTGCGGAACTCCACGTCGCGCCCCCGCCCGCGCCGGAGCGCGCGGGCGCACTCGCCCTGCGGCGCGAACGGGAGCACTCGCGCCCCGCGACAGGCGCGGGACGCTGCGTGGCTCCCCTACCGGATCTTCCGGGCGCTGCTCCTATCGGTGTCCATCGGTGTTCATCGGTGGTTTCTTCTTCCCGCCTCTCCCTCCTCGCCCTCTCCCTCCAGGGCTACCGCAATCTCTGCCGGCTGCTCACGCTTGGGCATGCGGGGCGGGCCAAGGGCGAGTGCGTCGTTTCCTGCGACGAGCTGGCCGTGCACGCGGGCGGGCTGGTCGCGGTTGCCGGCCGAACGCTCGCCGTTCGTGACGAGCCGCTGCTCGATCGTCTCGCCGCGATCTTCCCGCCCGGCGATCTGGTCCTGGCGATCTCGCGTCACGGGCTGCGCGAGGAGGAGCACGACAACCGGGTGCTGGTCGAGCTGGCGCGGCGCCGCAGGCTGCCGCTGGTGGCGACCAACGACGTGCGCTACGCCGCGCCGGACCGCGCCGCACTGTACGACGTCATGACCTGCCTGCGCCTGGGCACGACGCTGGAGAGCGCCGGGCGGGGCCTGTTGCCCGATGCCGAGCGCCGGCTGCTCGCGCCGGAGGAGCTGGCGGCGAGCTTCTCCGACCTGCCGGGGGCGATCGCGGGCGCGAACGCGCTGGCGGAACGCTGCGCCTTCACGCTCGAGGACCTGGGCTACCGTTTTCCCGACGTCCCCTTGCCTGGGGGCCGTTCGATGGACGCGGAGCTGCGGGAGCGGGTGCGGGCCGGGGCGCGCGAGCGCTACCGCCCGTTGCAGGAGCGCCACCGCGCGCAGCTCGAGAAGGAGCTGGCCGTGATCGCGAAGCTCGGCCTGGCCGGCTATTTCCTCGTCGTGCACGACATCGTGCGGTTCTGCCGGGCCGAGCGCATCCTGGCGCAGGGGCGCGGCTCGGCCGCCAACTCCGCCGTCTGCTACGTGCTCGGCATCACCGCGGTTGACCCCGTGGGGATGGAGCTGTTGTTCGAGCGTTTCCTTTCCGAGGAGCGTGGTGAGTGGCCGGACATCGACCTCGACCTCCCTGCCGGCGAGCAGCGCGAGAAGGTGATCCAGCACGTCTATGCCCGGTACGGCCCGCACGGGGCGGGGATGACGGCCAACGTGATCACCTATCGCGGGCGGCTGGCGACGCGCGAGGTCGGCAAGGTGCTGGGGCTCCCGGCGGAGGCCATCGACCGCACGGCGAAGCTGTTCCACGGCTGGGGGCCGTTCCGGGTCGACCTGCGCGAGGAGCTGGTGGCGCGCGCGAAGGACGCCGGGTTGCCCGACGACCGCCGCACGCGCCTGTTCCTCGAGCTGTGCGTCCAGCTCCACGGCCTGCCCCGGCACCTGGGCCAGCACTCTGGCGGCATGGTCGTCGCGGGCGGACGCCTGGACGAGGTCGTGCCGCTCGAGCCGGCCGCGATGCCCGGTCGCACGGTCAACCCGTGGGACAAGGACGACTGCGGCGACCTGGGCATCATCAAGGTCGACCTCCTGGGCCTGGGCATGCTGCGGGTGCTCGAGCAGGCGGTGCCGCTGGTGCGGCGGCACGAGGGCCGGGCGATCGACCTGGCGCACCTGCCGCCCGACGACCCGCGGACGTACGACATGATCCGCCGCGCCGACACGGTCGGCGTGTTCCAGATCGAGAGCCGGGCGCAGATGGCGACGTTGCCGCGCATGCGGCCCGAGCGGTTCTACGACTTGGTGGTGGAGGTGGCGCTCATCCGTCCCGGCCCGATCGTGGGCAAGATGGTCAGCCCGTATCTCGAGCGGCGGGCCGGGCGGCAGCCGGTGGTGGTGCCGCACCCGAGTCTCGAGCCGATCCTGCGCCGGACGCTGGGGGTGCCGCTGTTCCAGGAGCAGCTCATGCGCGTGGCGATGGTGGCGGCGGGTTTCACGGGGGGGGAGGCCGAGGAGCTGCGGCGGGCGATGGGTTCGAAGCGTTCGGCGGAGCGGATGGCGGCGATCGAGAAGAAGCTGCGGGCGGGGATGGCCGAGCGCGGGATTTCCCCGGAGTCCGCCGACGAGATCGTGCGCGGCATCGCCGGCTTCGCGTTGTACGGGTTTCCCGAGTCGCACGCGGCGAGCTTCGCGCTCATCGCCTACGCCAGCGCGTACCTCAAGGCGCACCATCCCGCGGCCTTCGGCTGTGCGCTGCTCAACTCCTGGCCCATGGGCTTCTACCACCCCGCGACGATCGTCAAGGACCTCCAGCGCCACCGGGTGCCCGTGCTGCCCGTGGACGTCGCACGTTCGGAGTGGGCGTGCACTCTGGAGCGGTGGAGCGGTAGAGCGGTAGAGCGGTGGGGGGAGGGAGCGGAACCACCGCACCACCGCACCACCGCACCGCCGCTCCAACTGCGCGTGGGCTTCCGGTACGTGCACGGGTTGCGCGAGGAGGCGGGGAAGCGGATCGCGGAGGAGCGTGCGCGGGCGCCGTTCGCTTCCGTCGCGGAGCTGGTGCGCCGTTGCGCGCTGCGCTCGGACGAGATCGACGTGCTCGCGGAGATCGGCGCCCTCGGCTCGTTCGGCCTGGAGCGTCGTGCCGCGATCTGGCAGGTGGCGCGCATGGCCCGCGGCGACGGCCCGCTGTGGGAAACGCTCGGCGACGGCGTCAAACCGGCAGATCGGGGTGCCACGCCGCCCGCCGGCCGCCGCTCCGCCGCTCCACCGCTCCACCGCGCCCCCCAGCCCCCTCCTCCCCATGACCCCTCTCGAACGTGCGCGTGCGGACTACGAGGGCACGAGCATGACGACGGGGGTGCACCCGGTGGGGTTCCTGCGGCTGGAGCTGACGCGCGCCGGGTTCCTGCGCGCCTCCGAGATCGCGGGGCTGCCCGACGGGCGGTGGGTGAAGGTGGCGGGGATCGTCACGGTGCGCCAGCGGCCGGGGACGGCGAAGGGCTTCTTCTTCCTCACGCTGGAGGACGAGACGGGGTTCACCAACGTGGTGGTGACGCCGCAGCGCTACGAGGAGCACCGCGTGCTGCTGGTCACGGCGGCCGCGATGTTCGTCGAGGGTTTTCTGCAGAACCGGGACGGTGTGTCGACGATCAAGGGCGTGCGCTTCGCGGAGCTGGGTGCCGCCGGCGTGCCTGCGGTGTCCCACGACTTCCGGTGAGCGGGCGTTCGAGGGGATGTTCGGGCCCGCGCCCGGCCCGCCCGACGGCCCGATTCCGTGCCACGTTGTCCGGCGAAGAGGTTGCGGCGTTCCGAAGCGTATGGTAGTTCCCTCCGGCGTCGTGGAGGAGGTTCGAAGATGGGCCTCGGGAATGCGCGAGTCTTGGTTTTCATGACGATTCTGGCCGCGGGCGGGATCGGGTGCCGCAAGGCGCAGCAGCCGTCGCCTCGCGCGGCGGCCGACGGTGCGATCGCGCCGTCGCCCGGCGCGGCGCCCGGTCCGGAACAGGCCAAGGGACCCGGGACGGAATCGCCCGCGTCGGCCGCCGAGCCGGAGCCGGACTGGTCGGGGCTCGGCGACGACGACGTCGCCGGCCGCTCCGGCATCACCGTCGATGAGTGCCGGATGGCGTTGGCCGAGGGCGACGGCTTCCGCATCACGGTCTGCGACTTCATCCGCGAGGTGAACTCCCTGCCGCCGCGGTTCCGCGCGCGCTTCGACTCCATCGAGCGCCGCAAGGAGCTGCTGGAGGACATGATCTCCCTGGCGGTCATGGAGCAGGAGGCCCGGCGCCTGGGACTGGACCAGGACCCCGAGACCCGCTTCCACGTCGAGCGCATCCTGGCCGAGAAGATGGAAGCGCAGCTCAAGAACGAGCTGCGGCTGCAGATCCGGCAGGCGATCACGCCCCAGGACGAGGAAACCTACTTCGCGGCGCACGCGGATCGCTACAACCGCCCGGAGCTGGCGAGCGCGGCGCACATCCTGGTCGCCACCGAGGCCGAGGCGCAGGCGATCCTGGCGCAGCTCGCGGCGCCCGGGGCCGAGCGCAGTCTCTTCGCCACGCTCGCCGCCGAGAAGTCGCTCGACCAGGCCACGAAGGATCGCGGCGGCAACCTGGGCAGCTTCACGCGACCCGACGTGCACAGCGACCGCTTCCGCTCGGTCGATCCGGCCATCGCGACCGCCGCCTTCGAAATGAAGGACATCGGCCAGATCTACGAGCGCCCGGTCCAGACCGCCGAGGGGTTCCACGTGCTCAAGCTCATGGGACGGCGGCCCGCCGACGTCCGGCGCCTCGACCAGGTCCGCCCCACGGTGCGCATGGCCATCGAGGAGGAACGCTTCCAGGAAGCGTGGAAGGCGAGGCTGCAGGAGCTGCAGTCGCAGCTCGGCGTCGAGCTGCATCCGGAGAACCTGACCGACGTCCGGCCCGTGCTGCCGACGCCGGAGGAGCTGGAAGGCGCGCGGCACCCGCCGCACGGCGGGATGCCGGGTCCGTCCGTCATCCCGGTCGCGCCGCCCGCCGCCGCGCCCGCGCCCGCGCCCGCTCCGGGCCCGAACCAGCCGTCGCCGCCGCCGGCCGCTCCGGCCGGGGAGTGAGGCGCACGTTGCGCTCGTCCGTCCCGCTGCTGTTCGTCGTCCTTGCGCTTGCCCCCTTCGGAAGCGTGCGGGGCGAGTCGGTCGAGGGGATCGCCGCGATCGTCGGCGACGAGATCATCCTTGTCTCGGAGGTGCAGGAACGGGCGGCCACGGCCCTGCAGCAGGCGATGCGCGAGCAGAGCGCGTTCATCCGCGACCAGACGATGCGGGAGATCCTGGCCAACTACCTGGAGCGGATGATCGACGAGTTGTTGATCGTGCAGGAGGCGGCGCGGCTCATGCTCACGGTCACCGACGAGGAAGTGGAGCGGGCGATCGCGGGCATCCTGGAGCGCAACGGGTGGGACCTCTTCGCGCTGGAAAACCAGATTGCCGAGCGTGGTCAGACGATGGACGACTACCGGCGCGAGACCAAGATCGAGCTCTTGAAGTACAAGGTGCTCTCGGTGCGGCTGCGCGGCCGCCTGCGGACGGACGAGACGGAGGTGCGGCGGGTGTACCGGCAGATCGTCCGTGCCAGCCGGTCGAGCGACGCGTTCGAGGCGGCGCAGATCCTGATCCGCATCCCGGACGGCGCGACGGCGATCGAGGTGCAACGTCTGGAGGAGCGGGCGGAGGCCGTGGCGCGGCGGGCGAAGGACGGCGAGGACTTCGCGCAGCTTGCCCGGGACTTCTCCGACGACGCCGCCACGGCCGCCTCCGGCGGGACGCTGGGCACCATGCACCACGGCGACCTCCCGGCCAGCCTCGACGACGAGGTCGTGATGCTCGACGTCGGCGGCGTTGCCGGGCCGGTCCGCGGTCCGCACGGGCTGTACGTCCTCAAGCTGCTCGGCGGGAGCATCACGGGCGTGCGTCCGTTCGAGGACGCGCGGCGCGGCATCGAGAACCGGCTGATGGAAGAGATGATGCAGCGCCAGGAGGAGGTCTTCGTCGAGAACCTCCGTCGCGCCACCTACATCGACGTGCGGTTGGAGTAGGGGTCCTACGGGGCGGCCGAGTCGCAGTCCCCGAGCAGGTCGGCGGCGGTCATGGCGGTGCCTTCCGGGTCGTCGAGGGCGGCGGCGCAGCCGGGATCGTCCTTGAGCCAGTTGACGGCGTCCTGGATCTTCGGCGCGCAGGCGGCGGCCGGGTGGTCGGCGGCGAGCTTCTGCTGCAGGGCCTGGCAGGGATCGATGCCCTGGGCCGCCAGCTCCGCCTCGTGCGCCTTGGCCGCGGCCGCCTGCTGCTCGGCGGTCGCTCGCGCCTGCATTTCCTGACCGAGCGCCTTGGCGATGCCGGGCGAGCCGCTGGCGAGCATGCGGTTGGCCATCTCGCACGAGGGGCTCGCGGCGTTGCCGCGGCAGGCGTCGACGGCGGCCTGCTGATCGGTCGACAGCTTGCAGGCCGCCGCGGCCGCCAGGCCGGCGACGACCAAGACGATGCGCGTCCCGCTGCACTTCCTCATCGTGTACCTCCCGGGGCGTCCGCCAAGGGCGCCGGCGCATCCATAACGCCGATGGGGGGCCCGGCGCAAGCATCCGGTGCGCCCGCCCGTTGATCCCGGCCCGCGCTTCGCGGTAATTTACCGGCTCCCGGGGCGCCGGGGTTCGTGGATGGGAGCGATGGAAGAGAAGCGCTTGCGAATCGGCGAGCTCCTGATCGAAGCCGGTGTGCTCAACCACGCCAAGCTGCGCGAGGCGCTCGACCTGCAGAAGAGCCAGCGCCGGCCGCTGGGCGTGATCCTGGTCGAGTCCGGGTTCGTCACGGAGGCGCAGCTCATCCAGGCGCTTTCGCGGCAGCTCTCGATTCCGTGGGTCTCCTTGTGGCACGTCGACGTCGCGCCGGAGCTGCTGGCCATCGTCTCGCGCGAGGAGGCGGAGAAGTACCATCTCCTGCCGATCTACGCGCGCACGGTGCGCGGCGAGAAGCCGGCGCTGTTCGTCGCGATGGACGACCCGACGAACCAGGAGGCGCTGGAGTTCGTGCGCGAGGCGGCCGGGATGGACGTGCGGCCCATGATCGCCGCGCCGACCGACCTCAGGCAGGCCATCGTCGTCCTGTACGGCGGCGAGGAGGAGGAAGAAGAGGAGCCGCCGCCGGCGCCCCCGGCGATCACGCCGCGGCGTTCCGCGCCGCCGCCTCCCCCGCCTCCGCCGCCGCGCGCGCGTTCCGCCGCCGCCCCGCCCGAGGAGGCCCTGGAGCTGACGGAGCCGGCCGACGGGGACGAGCCGCCGGCGGAGACGCCGGGCGCGGCCGGACGGGCCGGCGAAGAGCGGGTCGCGTCGGGTGCGGCGCCGGACGCCGTTGCCGTGCCGGCGGCGGAAGGGCCGGTGGTCGCGGGCGGGAGCGTGGGCGCCCCGCCCCCGACGGAGCAGGATCTCGACGAGGGGGTCCAGGCGGCGAGCGAGCCGCCTCCTCCTCCCGGGGAGGAGCCGTCCGGGCTGCCGGCGGCGTCGTCCGACGACCGCGGTCTGCCGGCGCCGTCGTTCCTCGTGCCGGGTGCGATCGAGGGCGGGGCGGTGGTGCCGGCTCCGGCGCCGCCGTCTCCGGCGCCGGATCTCTTCGCGGCGCAGCCGCACGAGTCGTCCTCGCGCCGCAAGCGCCGGGCGCTGGCCCTGACGTTCCTGGACGGCACGAGCATCGCGCTGGGCGACGGCACGGCCGCGGGAGCCGAACGGCCGTCCGATCTGGCGGGGATGATCGCGTCGCTGCGGCGGTTCGCGGAGGATCCGTCGGCGCCGCAGCCCTACGGACCGGCCGAGCTGTCGCGCATCGTCGCCGCGCTGCTCGACGTCCTCTCCCGGAAGGCGCTGCTCACCGCGGAGGAGATGGCGGAGGCGATGCGGCGCCGGTCGTAGGTCCGCGGGTCCGGGCCGCGCCGCGGGCCCCGTGGCGCCGCAGTTTCCCGCCCAGCGCGAAGGCCAGCACGTCGTCGATCGTCTGCGCCAGGTGCAACTTGATCCCCTCCCGCACCTCGGGCGGCACGTCCACCAGGTCCTTCTCGTTGCGCTGCGGGAGGATGACCTCGCGGATCCCCGCCCGGTGGGCGGCCAGGACCTTCTCCTTGATCCCGCCCACGGGGAGCACCAGGCCGCGCAGGGTCAGCTCGCCCGTCATCGCCACCTCGGAGCGCACGGGGATGCCCCGCACCAGCGAGACCAGGGCGGTGGCCATGGTGACGCCCGCGCTCGGCCCGTCCTTGGGGATGGCGCCCGACGGGACGTGCAGGTGCAGGTCGCGCTTGTCCAGGAAATCCGGCTTGAGCCCAAGCTCGCGGGCGCGCGAGCGGACCCACGACAGCGCGGCCTGGGCCGACTCCTTCATCACGTTGCCGAGCTGGCCCGTCAAGTGCAGCTTCGCCGTGCCGTCCATCCACGTCGCCTCGACGAAGATGATGTCACCGCCGTCCGGCGTCCACGCCAGCCCGGTCGCCACCCCCGCCGTCGCGGTCCGCTCCGCGATGTCGCGGTGGAACTTGGGCGGCCCGAGCACCTTCTCCACCAGCGCCTCGTCCGCGACGACCTTGGGATCCGACTCACCCTCGGTGATCCGCACCGCCACCGCGCGGCAGATCGCCGCGATCTCCCGCTCCAGGTTGCGTACCCCCGCCTCGCGCGTGTACTCGGTGACGAGCAGCGCCAGTCCGGCCTCGGTGAACGAGAGCTGCCCGTCCGCCAGCCCGTTCTCGCGCCGCTGCTTGGGCAGGAGGAAGTCGAGGGCGATGCGGCGCTTCTCCTGCGAGGTGTAGCCCGGAAGATCGATGACTTCCATCCGGTCGCGCAGCGCGGGCGGGATCGTCTCCAGGACGTTGGCGGTGCCGACGAACATCACCTTCGACAGGTCGTAGGGCACCTCGAGGTAGTGGTCGGAGAAGGCGCGGTTCTGCTCGGGGTCGAGCACCTCGAGCAGCGCGGAGGCGGGGTCGCCCTGGAAATCGGCGCCCAGCTTGTCCAGCTCGTCCAGGACGAACACGGGGTTCAGGGTGCCGGCCTTCTTCATGCCCTGGAGGATGCGGCCGGGCAGGGAGCCGACGTAGGTGCGGCGGTGCCCGCGGATCTCGGCCTCGTCGCGCACGCCGCCCAGGGAGACGCGCACGAAACGCCGCCCCAGCGCCCGGGCGATGGAGCGGCCGAGCGAGGTCTTGCCGACGCCGGGAGGGCCGACGAAACACAGGATGGGTCCCCGCGCCTCCGGGCGCAGCTTGCGCACGGCGAGGTGCTCGAGAATGCGGCGCTTGACCTTCTGCAGCCCGTCGTGATCCTCGTCCAGGATCTTCCGTGCTTCTGGGATCTCCAGCCGGTCCTCGGTCAGCGCGCGCCAGGGCAGCTCGGACAGCCATTCCACGTACGTGCGCGCGACGGTGTACTCGGGCGACCCGGACTGCATCAGCTTGAGGCGGGCGAGCTGCTTGCGCGCGGCGGCCAGCGCCTCGTCCGAGAGCCCCAGCTCCTCGACCCGCTGCCGCAGCGACTCGAGATCGTCCTCCTCCCCCGCCTCGCCCAGCTCGTCGCGGATCGCCCGCATCTGCTGCCGCAGGTAGTACTCGCGGCGGTTGCGGCCCATCTCCTCCTCGACCATCTGCGAGATCTGGGTCTTGATCCGCTGCGCC
>JACRCZ010000037.1 GCA_016218765.1 Deltaproteobacteria bacterium
AGGAACTCGGACGCGCCGGTCTTCATCGCCTCGACGGCGGTCGGGACGCTGCCCACGGCGGTGAGCACGATGAAGGCCGCGTCCGAGCCGCGCGCCCGCGCCTCGCGAATGACGTCGATCCCGGTCATGCCGGGCATGGCGAGGTCGGTGATCACCAGATCGGGGGGACGCTGGGCGAGGGAGTCGAGGCCCTCGGGGCCGTTGCCGGCGGCCTCGACCGCGAACCCGCACGTCTCCAGGAAGCGGCGCAGCAGATGGACGATCGCGGAGTCATCGTCGATGACCAGGGCGAGCGAACCGTCGAAGCGGCGGGGAGCGTCGGTCACGGCCGTGCATCATAGCGCGGGCGTGCGGCGTGCGGTACCGACGTGTTGGCGCTACGTGCCGTCGCGCAGGACGGAGCGGGGGAGGCGATCGAGCTTGAAGATCGTGGTGAACTCGCGGTTGACGCTGATCCAGAGCTTGCCGGCGATGATGGCGTTCGTGAGCGCCTCGCGGAAGGTGAGCCAGTCCAGGAGGGTCTGCGGATCCTGGAAGAGGAGGACGAGGTCGGTAGGGCCCTTGAGGGGGCCGGGCGAGACGTCGAGCGTGCCGTCGTCGATGACCATGGCGAGGGCGCCGCCCGGGGTCTTGATCGCGATGCGGCGTTTCCAGCCGGCGAGGTTGTGGCGGGCCCGCGGGCTGCGGCGCGCGTCCTTGGCGAGCTTCTGCAGCATCTTGAGGGCGCGAGCGAGCTTGGCCTTGGCGTCCGGGGTCGCAGGGGGGACCGCAGGCTCGGCGGGCCGGGTGAAGTCCAGCTCGCTCTCCAGGAGGGGCGACTTCGCGAGCTGCGCGGCGGTGAGCTCGGATTGGGGCACGGCGAAGACGTCCGTCGGCTTGCCGATGCGCCGGTCGCGGAACACGACCTTCACCGGCGTCCCGCGCCGGAAGACGAACGGCGTCAGGACGCCCTTCGTGGTGTACACGTGCATCGGCACGGCGGTGTCGGCACCTTCGAGCAGGACGCGGCCGCGGCCGAACGGCACCCAGCTCTGGAAGAGGGAGTGGGCGAAATAGGTCACGGGCGGCGTGTTCATCATCACGCCCGTGTCCGGCATCGGTACCGGCTCCAGCTCGGTGAAGTCGCACTCGGGGCAGAACAGCTCGAACGGCGGCACGCGGACGACGCCGCAGCCGGGGCAGCGCGCGCCGTAGATCTTGAGCTCGTCGCGCAGCCCCAGGAAGTACTTGGAGAACTCCCCCTTGGTGCGCTTGTAGAAGGTGAACATCGCCTCGTTGCTCTGGAGGTAGCCGACGCCGTCGCGGGCGACGACCTCCGAGGCGACCGGGGGGTTCATGTGGGGCGGGATGACGCTGGAGGAAGCCGGGGAGGGAGCGGTGGAGCGGTGGCGCGGTGGAGCGGTGGTACGGCGGGCGAGCGGTCGAGCGGTCGCACGAACGGGTTTGCGAGCGGGTTTGCGGGTGGGCTTGCGGGCGGGGGGCTTCTTGGGGCGAGGAGCCATCGTGCTACCTCCTCTCCAGGACCATGGCGACGCCGTACTGGGCGATGGTCGAGCCCGTGCCGTGGACGAGACCGCGAGCGAAGCCGTGGTCGAGCATCTCGCGGCGGGCGGACCAGGTGGAGAAGACGTTGGAGCCGCCGACGAAGTGGCCGCCGAAGGTCAGGCCGCCGGAGGGGTTGATGAGGACGCGTCCGCGGCCGTCGGGCGTCTTCATGATTTCCTCCTCGATCAGGGCGTCGGTGCGGCCGATGGGGACGAAGCCCATTTCGCCCATGGTGATCTGGAGCTGCTTGATGAACGCGTCGTGGAGCTCGACGACCTGGATCTCCTTGAGCGGGTCCTTGATGCCGGCCATCTTGTAGGCCGCCTGGGCGGCGAAGTGATCGGAGAAGATGCGGCCCATGTACTTGTGACGCAGGTCCTTGCCGGAGACGCTGTGCTCGTTGGAGGCGCCGACGCCGGTGATCCAGATCGGGTCCTTGCCCGAGTTGGCGGCGATGGCCTTGGCCTTCTCCTCGCTGGCGAAGAGCACGGCGCCCGCGCCTTCGGTGTAGACGCACATCTCGAGCAGCTTGAAGGGGTAGACGACGTAGCGCGAGTTGAGGGCCATTTCGGCCGTGACGTTCTCGTCCTTGCGCTGCGCGAAGGGGTTGTTCTTGGCCTGGGCGCAGAGGACCTCGGCGATGCGGGCGCTGATTTCCGGCTTGAGGTCGCCGGGGTGGTCGTCCATGTACGCCAGGACGACCTCGGCGTAGCTGTCGGAGGCGGTCCATCCCAGCTCGCGCTCGAAGAAGGTGTCGCCCGACCAGCCGATGGTCTTGATGACCTCCGGGGTTTCGGTCATCGATTCGAAGTCGAAGCAGTCGGTGGCCTTCTCGACGCCGAGGACGAGGACGGTGTCGTACAGGCCGCTGGCGACGAAGGAGTAGGCGGCGAGCATGGCGTAGGCGCCAGTGGCTCCGCCGTTGGTGACGCGGATGCCCGGCTTGTTGGCCATGCCGATGATGCCCTGGAGCGGGTGTTCGGGAATGGCGGACAGCTCGAAGATGTCGTTGTAGATGCCGAAGACGGCGGCATCGACGTCGCGGACCGAGACGGCGGCGTCCTCCAGGCACGACTTCACGGCCATCTGCGACAGGCCGTAGTAGGTGCGCTCGACCCACCGTCCCTTGCACGGCGTGATCGCCGCACCGACGATGCCCACCTTTCTCATGCCCCTCTCCTTTCGTATGAAGTCGCTTGCCGGGGACGCTCCGCCTGCCCGGCGGTGACGGCTCAGCCGAATTGATCTGTGGATATCACGGCGTGAAGGGGCGGGTCAACCGCGGCGCCGCGAGCTTGGCCCGATCCGGACGTCGCGCAAAGGGCGCAAAGGGCCGCAAGGGACGCAAAGGGGGGGGAGGGAAGAAAGGAAGAAAAGGGGGGTTGGAAGGCGCTCCGGAATCGGCTAGACAGGGCGGACCGCGTCGAGGGAGGGGGACCGGGCGGTGCAGGCAGCGCCGGAGTTCCGCATCGCGGGGGAGCACGACCCGCGGGGGTCGGGAAAGGGGTTCGAGGATGATTCGATTCAGCAAGCGTCAGTTGAAGACGCCGCGGTTCCTGCGCGACGTCTACCTGGTGACGGGCGGCCAGAGCGAGTACCGCCGCGCGTTCCCGGAGAAGCGCACCGAGGAGCTGTGCATCGACGCGTTCCAGGACGCGGCGAAGTACATCGGCATGACCCCGCAGGCGATGAAGAAGTACATCCACACCTGCTACTACGGCCACTTCGCCGACCACTTCGGCGACCAGCTCCTGGGCGAGGCCGTGATCCACGATCGCCTGGGCCTCGACCCGCTCGGCAACATCGGCGTCAAGACCGGCGGCGCGACCGGCGGCTCGACGATCTGGGAGGCCGCCAAGGCCGTTGCCTCGGGCTACTCCGACTGCACCCTCGCCCTGGGCTGGGAGCGGATGGACGAGGTCCCGACGGACGAGGGCAACAATTACATCTCCTGCGCGGCCGACAAGGACTGGGAGACGCCGCTGGGGCACATCTACACCGGGTACTACGCCGTCATGGCGCAGAAGTACTGGAAGGTCTACGGGCGCGAGGAGGAGTCGTTCCGGCGGACGCTGGCCGAGATCTCGGTCAAGAACCACGGCTACGCGTGCCACAACCCGATGGCGCAGGCGCCGATGAAGATCACGGTGGAGGACGTGCTCAAGTCCCCCGTCGTGGCCTACCCGCTGCGCGCGCTCGACTGCTGCCTCATGAGCATGGGGGCCTCGTGCGTCATCCTGGCCGACAAGGAGACCGCGTACGAGATGTGCAAGGAGCCGCTGCTCATCTACTCCACGGCGGGCTCGCACACGCTGCGCGTGGCCGATCGGCGCGACATGGAGATCCCGCTCCTGCCCAACGAGACCGAGGAAACCTACAAGAACATCGACAAGGAGTTCCCGGGCGGCGAGCGGTATCCCGGGTTCACGGGGTTCCTGGCGGCCCGGATGGCGGCCTACTACGCCTACCGCATGGCGGGCATCAAGGACCCGACCGAGGACCTCGACCTGGTCGAGCTGCACGACGCGTTCACGATCAGCGACATCCAGACCTACGAGGACATCGGCATCCGGCCGTACGGCAAGGGCCGCACCTACGTCGAGAGCGGCGACTGCTACCTCACGAACCCCAAGACGGGGAAGTCGGGCAAGCTCCCCGCGAACCTCTCGGGCGGCCTCATCGGATGCATGCACTCCGTGGGCGCCACGGGGATCATGCAGACGGTCGAGTGCATGCTGCACATCCACGGCCGGCACGCCGAGATCCACGGGGATGCGAAGCGGTGGGAGAGCTACGGCAAGAAGAAGCCCGCCGACTGGCAGGACCTGCAGGTCAAGGGTGCGAAGCGCGCGCTGGCGATCAGCCATGCCGGCGTGGGCAGCCACGTCACCTGCACGATCCTCATGAAGCCGGACGCCCGGCTGGACAAGTAGGAGGCGCACGATGAGCTACTCGGTCAAGGTCGTCAAGGGCCAGTTCAAGCTGCAGGGCGAGTTCCACACTGCCGAGCCGAACCAGCCGATCCGGGACGAGCATGGCAAGCTCTGCGGCATCACGAACCCCCGCCGGGTGGTGCACCACCACTCGTACGGCGGTGAGGCGCCGTTCTTCCAGGGGCTCGGCGACGGGCGGCTGTGGGCCACGCGCTGCGACAACAAGGACTGCGAGGTCGCCTACAAGGCGCTGTTCATCCCGTTCCGCATCCACTGCCCGGACTGCCTGGAGAAGAACACGCCGCTCGACATCACCGACCTGGCGAACAGGACGGCCCACGTCTACAGCTTCATGATCTGCGAGCGCTCGGGCGCCTTCAATTCGCTGGAGAAGCCGATCCGCTTCATCAACGTCGAGTTCGACGGCGTGTCGACGATCCTGATGAGCTACCTGCTGGGCAAGACGAACCCCGAGATCGGCATGAAGGTCCGTCCGGTCTTCCGCACCAAGCAGCCGACCTTCACGATCACCGACCTCGCCTTCGTCCCGGCCGACACGAAGGAAAAGGACCTGCCCGCCGGCTTCACGTTCTCCAAGTAGGGGCGCCCGCCGCTCGCTTCCCTTGACACCCGGTCCCGCCCGACGCATCTTTCCGCCGCACGCACGCCGCGGGTGGGGGAGTGGACCGTGGAGGCGAGGAAGATGGCGCAGAATCCAGCGTTGTTCGACCGACGGACCCTCAGCCGTTACCGGAAGGAGGGCGTGGTCACGGACGAGCAGATCAAGGAGCATCTGAAGAAGCTGCCCGACTGCACCGAGAAGGCCGAGACGCTCGGCGCCGAGCCGCTGCCGGCGGGCGGCAAGGACGGGAAGGACAAGGGACGGTAGGCGCCGGCCGGAGCGCGGCCCGGCCCCGGGGAGGAGACGATGGCGGAGCGCAAAGGAGACGGCGTGAAGGTGGTCGACCGTCGCACGGCGGCGCAGGGCGCCGAGGCTGCCGCGCCGGCGGAGGCGCCGGTGCCGGACGACGAGGCGGCGTTCGCCGCGGCGCGCGAGCGGACGTGCGACGAGCCGGTCCCGCCGATCGACTTCGTCACCTTCGTCCTGTCGTTGTCGACCAACACGATGGTCTCGCTGGGCATGCTGCCGGCGCCGGGCACGCAGGAGAAGAAGCTCGACCTGCCGCTGGCGCGCCAGACGATCGATCTCCTCGCCATCCTGCAGGAGAAGACCAAGGGCAACCTGACGGGCGAGGAGGAGCGCATTCTCGACACGGTGCTCTACGACCTGCGCATGACCTACGTGCAGGTGGTGCGCGAGCGCTGCTAGGCGGGCGCTTCATCATGCACCGGCGATTCCTGGTCCTGGCGGCCGCCGGCGCGCTTGCCGCGAGCTGCGGTCGGGGCGAGCGCGGCTCGGGTCCGGCGCCCGTTCCCGGTCCGGACGCGGCGGTCGCGCCCCTGCCGGGTCCCGGGCCCGCGTCCTTGGGCGACGCCGGCGGTACCGCCGCCGCGGCGGACGTGCCGCGCGTCCTGGGACCGATGCCGTCGCTGGCGCCGCTGGTCGAGCGCATCCGGCCGTCGGTGGTGAACATCGTCGCGGCGCAGCAGACGCGGCAGATCATGGTCGATCCGTGGGGCCGCCGGTACTGGGTGCCGCGCACGTCGGAGTCCCTGGGCTCGGGGTTCATCGTCGATGCCGAGGGCCACGTGCTGACCAACGACCACGTGATCGGGCGAGCGAACGTCATTTCCGTGCAGCTCGACGACGGCCGGGAGGCGCCGGCGAAGCTGGTCGGGCGGGACGATCGCATCGATCTGGCGGTGTTGGACATCGATGTCGAGGGTCTGGCGCCGCTGGAGCTGGGGGATTCGGACGGCGTGCAGGTCGGCGACTACGTCGTGGCGATCGGCAACGCGCTCGGGCTGTCCAACACGGTCACGGCCGGGATCATCTCGGCGGTGGGGCGCGAGGTGCAGGCGGACACGCCCGGGTACGCGGATTTCATCCAGACGGACGCCTCGATCAACCAGGGCAACTCCGGCGGACCGCTCGTCGATCTGGAAGGCCGCGCGATCGGCATCAACACGATGATCACGGCCGAGGGGCAGGGGATCGGCTTCGCCGTGCCGATCAACATGGTCAAGCAGGTGCTGCCGCAGATCGTCGCGCACGGCGACATGGCGCGCTCGTGGCTCGGGGTGCTGTGGCGGCAGCTCGACGCCGACGCCGTGCGGCAGCTCGGCCTCCCGCCCTCGCCGGTCCCCGGCGCCGGCCGCGTCGTCGTCGTGGACGTCATCCCGGACGGTCCGGCGCAGCAGGGCGGGCTGCGGCCGAACGACGTCATCCTGGCCTTCGGGGACCAGCGCATCGATCGTCCCGTGCTGTTCCCCTGGACCGTGTCCACCGCACCGATCGGCCGTCCCGTCGACATCGAGATCTGGCGCGACGGGAGCGCGGCGCACGTCACGGTGGTCCCGATGGAGGTGCCTCAATGACGGTCGTGCCGCCGGAGATCGCGGGCCGCCTGGATCCGTTCGCCCGCCACGCGCTGGCCGAGGCGCTGGCGCAGGCGGAGCTGGGACAGCAGGGGGAGATCACGCCGCTCCACGTCCTGACCGCGCTGCTGCCCGCGTGCGACGAGCTGCGGGCGGCGGTGGAGCGGCGTGCGGTCGACCCGCGCCTGCTGACGTCGTTCGCCGAGGTGACGCTGGCGCGGCGCAAGCGCGGCCCGGCCGGGCTGCGGCCGATCCTCGACGAGCGGCTTGTCGCGCGGCTGTCGCTGGCCGCCGCGGCGCCCGGGGGCCTGCTCACCCCGGCGGCGCTGGCCGTGGCGGCGCTGCGCTGCGGCTCGCCCGAGGTGGAGCGGGTGCTGTCCGAGTTCGATCTGCGCTCGTCCGAGCTGGCGGCCGCGGTGGAGAGCGCCGGCGCGTCCCCGCGGCCGGCGTCGTACCGCGCGGCGGCCGCCGTTCCCGCGGGCGTGCCGCCCGCCGTCAGGGAGCGCGGGGCGACGACCGCGGCGTATCCCGCGGTGCCTCGCGCCGCCGCCGCACCGGCGGCCCCGCCGCCCGGCTCGGTCCCGGCGCTGGAGACGGGCGGGGCTCCGCCGCCCGGCCCGTGGACCGTCTCGCTGCGCGCGGCAGCCGGCCGCGCCCCGATCGTCGGCCGGGCGGTCGAGATCTCGTCCGTGCTCTCCGTCCTCCGGCAGCGGACCGTGCGCTGCGCCTTCGTGGCCGGTCCGTCCGGCTGCGGCCGCAGGACGGTGCTGGCCGAGGTGCTGGCGAGGCTGGCGGACGCGGCCGGCGCCGCGTCCGGCCCGGCCGCCGGACTCCCCTCGACCGCCGCCGCGCTCGACCTGGTTTCCCTGCTCGCCGGCACGCGCGCCCGCGGCGATCTGGAGGACCGCCTGACGAAGCTGGAGGACGCGCTGCGGTCCGACGCCGACGGCATCCTGCTCTGCATTCCCGACGCGTCGATGCTGGAGAACGCCACCTCCGGCGTCGGCCTGGACGAGATCCTCGCCGACCTGGCGGAGCGCCACGGGCTGCGCATGGCGATGCTCGGCACGCCCGACGACGCGCAGCGGCTCAAGGACAAGGCGCGCCGGCTGCTGGCCGCGTTCGAGGCGGTCCCGATCCCGGAGCCGTCGAGCGACGACCTGGCCGCGATTCTCGCGGTGCAGGGCGACATCCTCGCGCGGCACCACGGCCTGGAGATCCGACCGGACGCCCGCGATGCCGCCCGCACGCTCGGCAAGCGCTACCTCCACGAGCCGGCGATGCCGGCCCGGGCCATCCACCTCCTGGATTCGACGGCCGCGCGCGCCGCGTCCGCCGGACGGCCGGCGATCGACGGAGACGACGTGGCGGAGACGGTCGGGAGCTGGACGCACATCCCCGTCGCGCGGCTGATGCGCGGCGAGGCCGAGCGCCTGCGGGCGCTGGAGGGCACGCTCGGCAAGTCGATCAAGGGCCAGGACGACGCGGTGTGTCGCGTCACGCGGGCCGTGCGCCGCGGCCGGCTCGGCCTGCGCGACCCCCGCCGCCCGATCGGCTCGTTCCTTTTCGCCGGGCCGACGGGCGTGGGGAAGACGGAGCTGGCGCGCAAGCTGGCCGAGGCGTTGTTCGACGACCCGCAGAGCCTGATCCGGCTGGACATGAGCGAGTTCCGCGAGGCGCACATGGTCGCCCGGCTGCTGGGCGCCCCGCCCGGGTACAAGGACTCCGAGGAGGGCGGCGTGCTGACCGAGGCGATCAAGCGCCGGCCGTACTCCGTCCTGCTGCTCGACGAGATGGAGAAGGCGCACGGCGACGTGCACAACATCCTGCTGCAGCTCCTGGAGGACGGGCGGCTCAGCGACGCCCGCGGGCGGTTGTTCGACTTCACCCACTGCGTGGTGGTCATGACCACGAACGTCGGCGGGATGCTCGCGCTGCGGGCCGGGCCGGGCGAGGACCTCGAGGAGCCGATGCGCGAGGCGCTGCTCGGCTCGTACCGCCCCGAGCTGCTCAACCGCATCGACGAGATCGTGATCTTCCGCTCGCTGTCCGACGACGCCCTGCGCGCGATCGCGCGGCTGTCCCTGGACGAGGCTTCCGGCCTGGCGCGGCCGCTGGGCGTCGAGGTCTCCTTCACGCCGGCCGTGGATGCCTGGGTCGTCTCCCGCCGCGATCCGCCGGAGTTCGGCGCGCGTCCCGTGCGGCGCGTGGTGCGTCGCGAGGTGCTCGACCGGCTGGCGCAGATGCTGCTGGGGGGCGACGCCAAGGCCGGCGATCGCGTCGCCTTCGACGCGGACGGCGGCGAGCTGCGGGTGCGCATCGAGGCTCCCGCGCCCCCTCTCGCGGCACCGGCGACGCCGGACCGGGGCTCCGTGGCGACGTGAGCGCGATGACCCCGGTGCGGCTCCCCGACCTGGACGCGCTGCTCATCGATCTCGGCAACGTGCTGGTGCGCCTGCACGTCGGGCGGTTCTTCCGCCGGCTGCGCGACGTCACCGCGGCACCGGGACCGGACGACCCCGAGGTGGTGTTTGCCGAGGCGACGTACCATCGTTTCGCCCGCGGCGAGATCGATTCCCGCGCGTTCCACGCCGCGTTCGAGGACCACCTGGGGTGCACGTGGCCCTACGACTCCTTCGTGGAAGCGTGGTGCGACGTCTTCTCGGAGAACACCGCCTCGGTGGACGCGCTGCGCCGGGTGCGCGGCGTGCGTCCGTTGTTCCTGCTGTCGAACACCGACGTCCTGCACTGGGAGTCGATCCGCCGGCGGTGGTCCTGGACGGAGTGGTTCGACGGGTTGCATCTGTCGTGCGAGGTGGGGCTGGAGAAGCCCGACCCGCGGTTCTTCACCAGCTTCCTGGAGCGCCGCACGCTGCGGCCCGAGCGCTGCCTGTTCGTGGACGACCTGGCCGACAACGTCGCCGCGGCGCGCTCGGTCGGGCTCCACGCGGTGCGGCAGGAGGACCCGGAAACCCTGCGGCGCGTCGTCGAGGATCTGCTCGAGCTTCCGGAGACCCCATAGGCGGCGGCTCACACGAACGGCGGTTGCCGGGCGAACGCGGGAAGCTCGGGGGGCGGCGCGGGTGACTTGGTCGCGAAGACCACGATCAGGGCGACGACGAGCGCCGCGATGATGGCGATCAGGAGGAGCACCACGCCGCGGCTGACGCCCGCCGGCTGGGGGGCCGGCGCCGGGGCGGCGTGTGCCGCCGCGTCCGGGACGGGGGGATGCGGTCCGGTGCGGGGCGCGGTCACGGGCGCGTGCGGTCCGGTACGGTCTGCGGCGGGCCCGGCCGCGCGGTCGGAGGGCTCGTCGCCCTTGGCCGGCTGCGGGACGCGCGGGGCGGTCGCGGGCGCTCCTCCCACGGCGCGCACCGCGGCGATCCTGGCGGTGGTCATGTCGGACATCGACGAGGCGGGCGGCGGTGCGGCGGGCGGGACGGAGAAGGTCGCCTGGGACACGTTCTGCCCGTCCAGCAGGGTGCCCAGGGCGCCGGCGAACTCCACCGCGGTCTGGTAGCGTTTGGCGGGGTCCTTCTCGAGCGCCTTGGCGATGACCGGCCAGGTGAGGGGTCCGAAGGAACGATCCGGGGCGCGCTCCTGGAGCGGGATGGGGGGCGACTTGATGTGGTGGGCGACGAAGTCCATCGGGTTGTTGACCTTGAACGGCAGCTTGCCCGAGATCAGCTCGTAGAAGATGACGCCCAGCGAGTAGATGTCGGTGCGCCGGTCCAGCTCGATGCCCTGCGCCTGCTCGGGCGACATGAACTCCGGCGTGCCGAAGACCATTCCCTGCTGGGTCAGGATCGGGCCGCCGATGCGGTGCTGGGGCATGTCGCGGATCTTCGCCAGGCCGAAGTCGAGCACCTTGGGGAAGTCCGCGATGCCGCCCTGCGTCGTGAGCACGATGTTCTCGGGCTTGAGGTCGCGGTGCACGATCGCGGCGTTGTGCGCCTCCTCGAGCGCGCCGCAGACCTGGATCATCACCTTGGCCGCGCGCGGCACGTCCATCGGCCCCTCGCGCCGCATGGCGCGCATGAGGTCGGGACCGTCGAGGAACTCCATCACGATGTACAGCGCGCCCCCCATCTCCAGCTCGCCGTAGAGGAACACGCGCACGGTGTTGGGGTGCGTCAGCCGGCTCATCGCCCGCGCCTCGCGCTTGAAGCGCGTGACGAGATCGGGCCGCGACGCCAGCCGCGGATGCAGGATCTTCACCGCCACGAGGCGGTCCATCGAGGGCTGCTCGGCCTTGTACACCGATCCCATTCCGCCCTGGCCGAGCCTCTGGATGATCCGGAACTGGCCTAGGATCTCCTGACCCAGGTAGGGATCCATGGACACCTTTCTAGATCGACCCGGGCCCGAAACGCAAACGATTCGCGCAACGCCCCGCCGCGGCGGCGCGATGGATCCCCGCCATGACGAACTGCCGACCCGCCGGAGACCCCGAAACCACGGCCCGCCCGCACCCGCCGGGAGACGACCGGCGGCCCCTCCGGGACGATCCGGGCGCGCCGCCGCGGCGCAGGTTCCGCGACCTCCTGGACCGCGGCCCGCGACCCGCGACGCGGCCCGCCGACGCCGGGCCCGATGCCGACGCACTGCGACTGGCGGCGACCGCCGCGCGCGCCGCCGAACGCGAGTACGCGGCCGGGCACGGCAGCCCGCCGGCGACGGGTCCGGCCGCGCCGACGCCTGCCCTGCCCGACATCGGGCTGGACGGCGTCCAGGTCGCGACGGGTCGGCACGACGCGTGGCTGCGGTTCACCATCGACGAAGGTGACTTCGCGGGCCTGCGCATGGCATTCTCCCTCCGCGGCGACGTCCTCGACGTGACGCTCGACGCCCCCGCCGTCGGACCGCTGGAGCGGATCCGCGCGCGGGAGCACGACGTCCGCGAGGCCCTCGCCGCGCGCGGCATCACGCTGGAGCGCTTCGACGCGGACGAGGGAAACGGCCGCGACCGGCACGCCCGGGACGAGCGCGAGGGCGACGAGCGGGACGGGACGGGATGAGCGGGGAGCGACGAGCGGTACGGTGGCCGGGCATGGATCGGGCGTTCGCCGCCGCGCGCGGCACGGTGCTCGACGCGCTGCGCGAGACTCCGGAGCGCCCCGGCACCCTCGCCGCGCTCGGCCGGCCGCTCGGCCTCCCGGTCCGGCTGCTGGGCATCGATCCCGCACCCGCCGGGCGGCCGGGTGAGGCCGACGCCGGCTGGTGCGTCCACCTGCGTGACGCGCCCGGAGCGGCGCTCGTGCTGCGCCTCGACGACCGCCTGGCGGCGGCCGTCGCCGCCGCGGCTCTCGGAATGGATGCCTGGGCCTTGCCGGACGCGGACGGCGGGGAGGTCGTGGCGGGCGTGCTCACGCTCCAGGCGCTGCGGTGCCTCGGCGCGCTCGCCGCCGCCGGTCGGCCGGTGGAGCTGGTCGATCTGCATCGGGCGAGCGCCGGGTGTGCGGCGGCCGGCGGGGCCGTCGCCCTCTCGCTGCGACTGCTCGTCGGCGACACCGTCGGCCACGCGACGATCCAGGTCGAGCCCGGCGGGAGTCGGTCGCGAAACGCAGCGCTTCCCCGCTGGCTGGGCGCGGTGCCGGTCGAGGTCGCGCTGGCCTTGGCCCGCGGCCGCGTGGCGCGGCGGGAGCTGCGCGCGCTGCGTCCGGGTGACGCCGTGGTGCTGGACGAGGCTCCGGAGGGCACGGGGGAGGATTTCGCGCAGAGGCGCAGAGACGCAGCGGCGAAAGGTCCGGGTGAGCAAAGGGGACCAGCGGGTGACGGGACGGGGGCCGCGTGGCTCGTGGTCGGGGGGGTGCGATGGCCGTGCCGAGGCGACGGTGCGGGGAACTGGACGATCGAGGGGCCGCCGGCGCGGGCCGGACGAGGGAGGGATGCGATGTCGAGCCAGGGCAGCGATCGGACGGAGGTGATCGCCGGGACGGGCGCGGGAGCCGCGATCGATGACGTCCCGATCGAGGTGGCGGCGGTGGCCGGGCGCGTGACGATGAGCGTGGGCGAGCTGGCCGCGCTGGGGGTCGGTGCGGTCGTCGGTCTGCGGCGGAGCCCCGCGGGGGCCGTCGAGCTGCTGGCCAACGGGGTTCCCGTGGCGCGGGGGCGGCTGATCGATCTCGAGGGCGAGCTGGCCGTGGAGGTGACCGAGCTGCGCGCTCCATAGCGCGGCCCCCGGGGCCGCGCGTCGAGAGTCGACAGTCCGGAGTCGACGGTTTCGTCGCCTGCGGCGACGAATGCGGAAGCCGACAGCTTAGGGAGCCGGGTGAGTCACGCCGTCGTTCGTGATCGCGATCGGCTCGTCGATCACCGTGACGGTGACCGGTTCCTCGACGCCGCCGCGGATGATGTCCAGCGTGACGGAGGTGGCCTCGTAGAGGGAGTCCCAGGCCGCCTGGGCCTCCTCGGGCATGGCGATGGGCAGGCCGTTGACGGAGGCGACCACGTCGCCTTCGCGGACGCCGAGCGGGCCGCAGCGCAGCTCGGGGTCGATGGAGACGATGCGCCAGCCGAGAAGCCGGGCGCCGGCGCCCTGGCGGTCGAGCACCGCGGAGACGCGGACGCGGCCGGTGAAGACGGGGAAGGTCATGTCCAGGAACGCGGTCAGCTCGGCCCGCGTGATGGTCGCGGCTTCCGGGGATTCCGGGCAGGCGGTGAACGCCGGCCCGTCGGGCGGGGGCTCGACGATCGGCCCGGCGTCGCCCTCGGGCAACGGACGCGGCTCGTCCGGCGGCGGGCCGCCGGAACAGCGGGGGAGGGCGCCCAGGGCGAGCCCCAGGGCGAGCGCGAGGAGCGCCGGCGTGGCCGTGCCCGGACGGGCGGCGCGATCACGGGGATCGGTGCGGGGGTCCTGCATGGGCTGGCGTTCCCTCCGGTCTACGGGAAGTAGCAGCAGCGGAAGCCGAGGTTGGGGAAGAGGAAGCCGGCGGCGCCGACCGTGAAGTTGAACTTGCAGGTTAGGCCGAGCGAGGAGTTGTTGCTCGCGCCGCCGCGGATGACGTAGTAGGTGGTGCCGCCCGAGGTCCGGCTGGTGGCGGTCCATTCCTTGACGTTGCCGCTCATGTCCCAGATCCAGCTCGTGGAGGGCGGGAAGCCGGGGGCGGGGTTGCGGCAGCTCGCCATGGTCTGGGAGGCCAGGATGTCGTCCTGGTCGCCGGCGGCGCCCGAGGTGTCGTAGTCGTTGCCGTTGCAGGTCGCGGCGGCATAGGCGGCGCCGTAGGGGTAGAGGTAGTAGCCCGTGCTGTAGCGGGCGCACGCCATGTCCCAGTCGAACTCGGGGCAGAGGGTCCAGCGCGAGCCCGTGGCGCCGGGCGTGCCGTGGCAGACGCCGTCGGAGTTGAGGCGGCAGCAGGCGTCGCGCGCGGACGTCCAGGTCACGTTGGTCCAAGGCTGGACGCCGTTGACGGAGCAGGGCTTGAACGTGCTCACGGAGCCGGCCGATGCGGCCGTCGCGTCGGGCCGGCTGGCTTCCCAGCGCATGACGTAGAAGTTGCGGGCCGTGTCGTCGTACACGGTGTCGCCGTCGTTGTCCTGCTGGCCGGAGACCTGCACCGCGGCCGGGGAGGCGCCGGTGATGAAGTAGTTCTCGGCGAAGTTGTCGGTGGTTCCGTCGCAGTTGTCGTCGAGTCCGTTGCAGGTCTCGGTGCCCACGGTGCCGGCGGTGACCGAGCAGGACTGGGCCGTGCCGCCGCCGGAGCAGACGTAGGTGCCGGTACGCAGGCAGATGCCCAGGCCGGCGGAGCAGGCGTCGGCGAGATCGGCGGTGCTGTGGGCCACGCCGGGCCAGTTCTCGTCGGTCGTGCCGTCGCAGTCCTCGTCCGCGCCGTCGCACAGTGTTTCGGGGAGGATCGTGCCGGTGGAGTCGGTGCGGACGGCGGCGGGGTAGCTGCACATCCACTGCGTCACGCCGCCCAGCACGCCGCAGGCGACGGTGGCGCCGCCGCAGGCGCCGACCGTGTTGCAGAAGTAGTGCGGGGCGCCGACGGTCGGCCGGGACGCGGCGAAGTTCGCCGCGTCGGCCGCGTCGGTCAGGGTGTCGCAGTCGTCGTCGCGCGCGTTGCAGGTGTCGTAGTCCGTCGCGACGCGGACGCAGGCGTATTCGCAGCCGTCGGCGGGGTTGCCGTTGATGTCCCAGTTGTCGGCCTCGCAGGCGGCGATGCCGCAGGTGCCGCCGGAGCAGGTCTCCACGGCGCCGGGGAGGTTGCAGACGAAGCCGCAGGTGCCGCAGTTCAGGACGTCGTTGGCCAAGTCGTAGCCGTTATCGATGGTCGTGTCGCAGTCGTCATCGACGCCGTTGCACACCTCCAGGCTGCCGGGGACCTCGCCGTCGCAGACCCACACGCCGCTGTCGCACAGCGGCGTGCCCTCGATGCACACCGTGGGATCCGTGCAATCGAAGGTGTCGGTGAGGCTGTTATCGACGATGCCGTCGCAATCGTCGTCGATGCCGTTGCAGGTCTCGGCGCGCGCCTCGATGTCGCCGTCGCACTCGCGACCGCCGCCGGGGTTGCAGATCCAGGTGCCCGGCTCGCACCAGCCGGTGCGCGTGCCGCACTCGGTGCCGACGTCGGTGGGATCCTCGTCGGTCGTGGTGTCGCAGTCGTTGTCCAGGTCGTCGCACAGCTCGGGCGCGGGCGGGGTGCCGCCGACGCACTCGACGGCGCCGTCGACGCACGTCTCGGTCCCCTGCACGCAGGTGCCGTCCGAAGGGCCGCAGAGGACACCGGTCGGCAGGCCGTCGTCGGTCAGCCCGTCGCAGTCGTCGTCCAGGTTGTTGCAGGATTCGGCCGGGGGCGGCGACCCGTCGGTCGGGCCGCACTCGTACTCGCAGCCGTTGTCGGGGTTGCCGTCGAGGTCCCAGTAGCCGTCCTCGCATGCGGCGAGCACGCACTCGCTGTCCACGCAAGCCCCGGTCGCGTTCGGGTAGCGGCAGCGGCGACCGCAAACGCCGCAGTCGTCCGGGTCGCTCGTGATGTCGACGCAGTCGTCGGCCGTGCCGTTGCAGTCGTCGTCGATGTGGTTGCAGCTCGTGTCGCACTCGCCTCCGGACGTGGGGGACACGCAACCCGTGCAGGCGCCGGTGGTGATGCTCGGATGGCAGAAGGTCTCGCAGCCCATGGTCTCGGGGTCGGCGGGGTCGTCCACGACGAAGTCGTAGTGGTCGAAGACGCAGCGGTCGACGACGCACACCCCGTCCACGCAGCCGTTGTAGGCGAACGGGAGGGTGCAGCGATTGCCGCAGGAGCCGCAGTTGTTGGGGTCGCTGCTGGTGTCGGCGTCGCACGAGGCGTCGGTGCCGTCGCCGTCGCCGCCGCCGTCGGTGTCGGCGTCGCCGCCGCCCTCGACGTCGGTGTCGGTTTCGGTGCGTCCGTCCTCGATGTCGGTGCCGCCTTCGATGGAATCGCCGCCGCCGTCGTCGCCGCCGGTGCCGTCGCCCGTCGGCAGCCCGCAGTTGCCGCCGACGCAGTAGGGGCTGGTGTCGCAGCCGGAGGCGGCGGCGAGCGCGGCGAGGGAGGCCAGGGTGGCGAGGAGCCGGATGTGGGTCGTCGTCTTGCGCATGACCCGCCTCCCTACCCGCGCCCCGCCGGGGTGGACGTCGTACGGGACTCCCGCCGTCGTACCCGGAGCAGGAGGCCCAGTCCGACGAGGCCGAGCAGGCCGAGCGCGCCGGCCGGCGACGAGCCGCCCGAGGTGGTGCAGGCGCAGCCGCCGGCGCCGGTGGCGATCACCTGCGAGCCGGCCGCGTCGCCCGTGGTCCCGTCGCCTCCGCCGTCCTGATCGTCGGCCGGGTGCGAGTTTTCGAAGCATGTGCCGTCGCGGCACTCGTAGCCCGTCGGGCAGGTGAGGTCCCAGCACGGCGGCTCTTCGCAGTCGCCCGTGTCCGGGTCGCACTCCAGCGGCCAGGCGCACTCGACGGCGCCGCAGGTGTCGGCCACGCAGGCGCCGTCCACGCAGACCTGGCCGGACGGGCAGGCGGGCGTGCAGAGATGCGGGTCATCGATGCACTCGCCGTCGTAGCAGACCTGCCCCGTGGGGCAGGTATCGATCAGCTCGCACGGGTCGTGGCAGCAGCCCTCCGGGGTGCTCGGCGAGCACCCTTCGTCGTCGCGGCAGAACTGCGGCGGCGCGCAGGACACCTCGTAACAGTCGTTGGGCACGCAGCGGCCGCGCCCGGTCGTCGCGTCCGGCTCGCAGTTCTCCCCCGCGTCGCACTCGAAGCCCGGCGTGTAGCAGTCGGGCGGGATGCACTCCCCGCAGACGCACACGTCGGGCTCCGTGCAATCCGGCACGCAGGTGGCATCGACGCAGCGATCGGTCTCCGGCTGGCACACCTGGCACCGCGGACACACGGTGTCCTCGCAGGTCTCCGTGGCGCGGTTGCAGGTCTGGCAGGCGCCGCAGGTGGTGGTCCCGCATTCCTCGGTCTCCAGCACGCAGTACGCGGCCGAGGGATCCTCCGGATTCAGCCCCGCCACGCACTCGAATCCGACCGGGCACGGGAACTCGATCAGCGGGTCGCACAGCTCGGCGCACGTGCACGTCCCCGCGCTCTCGACGCACGTCGCGCCGCCGCCGCACGGGTCGTCCTCGTCCGTCTGCCCGTCGCAGTCGTCGTCGCCGCAGTCGCAGACCTCGGTCGAAGGGCCGACGCCGCCGACGCACTCGGTCCGTCCGTCGACGCAGGCCATCGTTCCGGGCTCGCACTCGCCTTCCTCGGTCCCGCACGGGTCGCCCAGCCCGAGCCCGTCGTCGGTGAGGCCGTTGCAGTCGTCGTCCAGGCCGTTGCACACCTCGGTCTCCGGCCCGACCATGCCGACGCAGTCGAGGGATCCGGCGACGCAGTCGCTGAGACCGGGCTCGCAGATGCCCAAGTCCCAGCTCGCGGGGTCCGCGGTCCAGCCGCACGCCGCGCCGCCGCCCGGGTTGCCCTCGTCGGTTCCGCCGTCGCAGTCGTTGTCCAGGAGGTCGCAGATCTCCGTCGTCGGGCCGACCTCGCCGCTGCAGACCCACGCGCCGGACACGCAGTCCTGCGTGCCCGCCGTGCACTCGCCCTCGTCCGAGCCGCAGGTCCCGCCGCTCACCAGGTCCTCGTCGGTGAGCGTGTCGCAGTCGTCGTCCAGGTTGTTGCAGTCCTCCGGCCGCGGCAGCACCTCGCCGTCGCACACGATCGCGCCGCCCAGGCAGCGCTCCACGCCGCCCTCGCACACGCCGACGCCCTCGGTCCCCGCCGGCCCGGAGTAGCACGTCCCGCCGCCGCCCGGGTTGCCCTCGTCGGTGAACCCGTCGCAGTCGTTGTCGCGGTTGTCGCACAGCTCGGGCGTCGGCTCCGAGCCGCCGCCGCAGACCAGCGTTCCGCCGATGCAGTGGCGGATGCCGGGGAGGCACTCGCCCACCGACCCGCCGCACTCGCCCCCCCCGCCCGGATCGCCCTCGTCGGTCGACCCGTCGCAGTCGTCGTCCAGCAGGTTGCAGACCTCGGCGCTGCCGCCGTACGAGCCGACGCAGACCCCCGTCCATCCGGTGCCGGCCACGCACATCTCGGCGCCGAACTCGCACACGCCCACGTCCGTGCCGCACGGCCGCGAGAAGCCGTCCGTGCGCCCGTCGCAGTCGTCGTCCAGGTTGTTGCACAGCTCCGCGGTCGGCGGCGTCGAGCCCACGCAGGCGCCCCACGCCCCGGCCGAACACGTCTGCGTGCCGGGCCGGCACTGCCCGATCGAGGTCCCGCAGGGACGGGTGAGCAGCTCGTCCGTCAGCCCGTCGCAGTCGTTGTCCAGGTTGTCGCAGACCTCCGCGCCCACGACGCACCCGCCGCACACGCCGCCCTCGTCGACCGAGCCGTCGCAGTCGTTGTCGAGCAGGTCGCAGATCTCCGCGGGCGTCGCGCCGCACGTGCCGCAGGCGTTGAGCAGCCCCTCGTCGGTGCGCCCGTCGCAGTTGTTGTCGATGCCGTCGCACAGCGTCTCGCCGGGATCCGCGCAGAGGGTCTGCGTCGGGACGCTCGGCCGGTTGCAGTACTTGACGAAGCCTTCGTCGATCAGCCCGTCGCAGTCGTTGTCCGCGCCGTCGCAGATCTCGACGAGCACGCTGCTGGCGACGATGTCGGAGAGCGCCGCGGAGAGGCTCGTCTGGTCGCTGGCGTAGCACGCCCGGTTCGTGCCGGGGCAGTCGGTGCCGCCCGCGATGGCGATGTTCTCCATCGTGGCATAGGGGACGGCAGTGCGGAAGCCGATGTCCCAGGTCATGACGTCGTACTGGCAGCGCCCCGGGCTGCCGGTACAGGAAGGCGTGCCGGCGCCGCTGGTGCGGCAGGTGCCGGCGGGGCAGCAGTCCGCCACCGTGGTGCAGGGCAGGGTGGTCAGTCGAGTGGAGCGCAGCGCCGTGGCGCCGTTCTGCGGGCAGCCGCCGCAGGTCTCGTCGCCGTCGGTGAGCATGATGACGTAGTACGGGCGGCAGCCGCGGTAGGGATCGGTCGAGATGGCGCTGGTGTAGGCCGTAGAGAGCCACGTCCCGCCGTCGCGGTAGTACAGGAGCGCCGTGTCCAGCGAGCCGTGGAGCGGGGTCCAGGTCACGGCCAGGAGCTCCGGGTCCGCACCCGTGTCGCCGCCGGCGCAGGTCGTGTTGACCCAGCGCAGAACCTGCGCCTGGTTCTCCTCGCCGAACCCCGCGAGGATCTGGCCCTCGTTCGCGCGGTACACGCCGCTCGGCGTGGGACAGGAGATGCCCGACGAGCAGGCGCGCCACGTGCAGCTCCCGGTGGTGCAGCCGGTGCACGTCGTCTGGAAGCGCTCCAGCCCGAAGATGACGTCCCCGGCGGCGCTGACCATGTTGGTCACCGCCGTCTTGGCCTGCGTGAGCGGCGTCCCGGCCATGCTGCCCGAGTTGTCGAAGATGAGGAGCATGTAGGGCTTGATCTGTGTCTGCGCCGCCGCGGGCTGCGCGCCCGCGAGGATCGCCAGCGCTCCTGCGAGCGCCGCGAAGCGGACCGTCCACCCGTGATGCTTCCTCATCGTACCCTCCCGCGGCCGTTCGGCCGCTGTCCCAACGGTCTTCCGACCCTACCGTGCGCCGCGCAGGCCGCGCACCAGCGCCAGACAGGCACGGTGCACCTCCTGCGTCTCGCCGTTCCCATCGATCAACTCGATCCGATCCCCCGGATACCGTGCGGGCAGCTCGCGGTAGCGCAGCGCCAGCCGCTCCTGCAGCTCCCGGTCGTCGTAGATCTGCTCGACCTCGTGGCGATGCCGGCGGCGGCGCGTCGCCTCCGCCGAGGTCACGTCGAGCACGATGGTCAGATCGGGCCGCGGCGCCTGCCGATTGATGTGTTCCACCCAGGGCAGGTTGCCGAGGTCCCCGGAGGTCTCGGTCTGGTAGATCAGGCTGGAATAGACGTAGCGGTCGGAGATCACGGTGATCCCGTCCGCCAGGTTGGGGAGGATTTCCGAGTCGAGGTGGTCCGTCCGGTCGGCCGCGAACAGGAGCGCCATCGTCGTCCAGCCGGGCGCCCGCAGTCCCGACATGCCCTTGACCACCAGCCGCCCCGAGAGCGCCTGCCGGATCACGACGCCCACCGGCCCGTCGCTGGGCTCGGCCGTCAGGTGTACCGGCACGTCGTCGCGCACGAGCGCCTCGTGCAGGAGCCGCGACTGCGTTGTCGTGCCCGCACCGTCGATTCCCTCGAAGACGACGAAATGCCCCTTCATCCGTCCCGCTTGCCCATCCCCGGCGCCGGCGCGTGCCGCACGAGACCACCCCGCAGCGCACACGACCCGGACACTGTAGTTTGGGATTGCGAGGCGCCAGGGTCAAGAACGATTTCGCGGGCGGGTCGCGGGACCCCGCCGCCGCGCCCGATCCCCGTGCGGTTCCGCGGCGACGCGCCGTCGCTCGCTCTTGGGCCCCGCCTTGCGCCGCAGCAGCCGATCCAGGAGTCCGCCGCCGTGGGACGGCGGCGGCGCACGACTCGTCCGCATCCCGGCCAGCCGGATCTCCCGCGCCGCGTCCACGTTCTGCGGGTTCAGCTGCAGCACGCGCCGGAAGAATTCCACCGCCTCGTTCGTGCGGCCCGCCCGCTGCAGCAGGCGCCCCGCCTGCATCTGCGCCCGCTCGTGCTTCGTCGCCGCCGCCGCCGCTTCCATCATCGGCTGGACGAGGTCCTCGACGGACGCCCGCGGCTGCCGGCGGGCGGCCTTGAGCCACAGCGCCATGCAGTCGTACTCGCCCTGCCCGGGCGCGACCCGCAGCGCCTCGTCCGCCGCCTTCTGCGCCTCCTCCAGCTTGTGCTGCCGCTCGAGCACCACGGCGAGCTGGTAGGAGTGCTCGGCCGAGATCGCGCGGTCGACCAGCTCCCGCATGTCGCTGGGCACCGGCTTCCCCCGCCCGCCCAGCTTCGCGGCGTAGGCCTCCCGCAACTCAGGGTCGTTCAGCGTCTCGAAGGCCTCCCGGATCGACATCAGGATCTCCTCGAGCTGGTCGGTCAGGTCCGTCAACCCATGGCGGACCGCCCGATCCGGGTGGTACCGCTTGACCAGCTCGAGGTACTTGTCGTTCAGCTCCTGCGGCGCGACGGTCTCGGACACGCCGAGCCGCTCGAAGTAGTTCCGATCCTTCAGGTTCGCGTGCAGGTCCGCGATCTCCCGCCGCAGCGCCTCGTCCGCGGCGGCCGCTTCCGCGGCGTCGGGCGACGGCATGAAGGACGGCGCCTCCATGACGATCTGCCCCACGGCGAAGAGGCAGGTCGCGGCCACCAGCAGCGTGGATCGGTGCTCGGGCGGCACGGAGCGGAACACCCCCGCGTCCCAGGAGCCCCGCGCCAGGTAGCGGCAGGCGCTCTGCTCGGCCGGCGAGAAGCCGATCCGCGACCAGTCGGCGCCGCGCCGGACGCTCGCCGTCCGGCCGGCCATCCGCTTCTGCAGCCGCATTTCCAGCTCGTCGGCGGCCACCGAGTTGCGCACGCCCTCGGGGAGCACCGCCAGGGCGTCCACGGGGCCGGCCGGCCCGCCCCGGCCGCCGTGCCCGTCCGCGCCGGGGACCAGACGGTAGGAGCCGTCCCCCGCCAGGAACAGCCGCAGCAGCCGGCGCCGCACCTGGTCGCCGAGCGCCTGCTCCAGCGCGTCCGCCGCGATCCGTCCCTCCTCGACCAGCAGCTCGCCGAGCAGCCGGCCCGTCGCGGGCTGCCGCTTGAGCACGCGATCCAGCCCCTCCGCCTCGATCAACCCGCGATCGATCAGCAGCCGCCCCAGCGGCTCGACCGGCACCGCGAGCTGCACCCGCAGCACGCGACCCTCGGCCAGCGCCACGCGGTGCGTCCGGTTGTTCACGGACAGCTCGAGGTCGCCCGTGAAGCGCTCGGCGTCGAGCCGCGCGAGCAGCTCGGGCAGCGGTGTCTCGGCGAGATTACCGCCTGCCGCCGTCCCGGTCGCCTCGTCCGCCATCGTCCTCGCTCCGAACGCCCCGCCCCCGGCCGCTCCGCCCGCGCCCTTTCAGCCCCGTACGACGCGCCACTCGGTCCCCGAGGGCGCGTCCATCAGCTCGATTCCCCGCTCCAGCAGCTCGGCGCGCACCCGGTCGGCGGCGGCGAAGTCCTTGGCCCGGCGGGCCGCCGCTCGCCGCGCGATCGCCTCGTCCAGCTCCGTCTCGCTCATCCCCACGCGGCGCAGCCCGGTCGTGCCGATCGCCCGCAACGCCTCGTCGGGGTCGCGCTCCAGCACGCCGAGCACGGCGCCCGCGTCGGCCAACGCGCCGCGCAGCCGCCGGAACGCGGCCACGCGGTCCGGCGGCGCGTGCTCCTTGCCGCGATCGAGCAGCTCGTTCGCGAGGCGCTGCAGCCCCGCGAGATGGCCGAGCGCCTCGGCGGCGTTGAGGTCGTCGGCCATCGATGTCCGGAACGATTCCTCGAAGGTCGTGACGGCCCGCGCCACCGCGTCCGGGAGCCTGCCCTCGCCCTTGGCCTTCGCCGCGAGCTGCGCCTCGGCGCGCGCCAGCCGTCGCAGGACGTCGTAGCCGTACGCCAGCCGGCGCTCCGCCTCGACGAGCCCGGGGAAGCCGCGCAGCGAGCCGTCGTCCGCCAGGTCGACCTCGAACTGCACCGGGCCGCGGTAGTGCGTCCCGAGCAGGTACAGCCGGATGGCCTCGGGGTCGACGGCCTCCGCCGCCTGGCGGATGGTGAAGAAGTTGCCGAGCGACTTGGACATCTTCTCCTTGTTCACGTTGACGAAGCCGTTGTGCATCCAGCAGCGCACGAACTCCGCGCCCGTGGCGCAGACGCTCTGTGCGATCTCGTTCTCGTGGTGCGGGAAGATGAGGTCCATCCCGCCGCCGTGGATGTCGAAGCCGTCGCCCAGATACTTGCGGCTCATGGCCGAGCATTCGATGTGCCACCCCGGGCGCCCGGCGCCCCACGGCGACTCCCAGGCCGGCTCGGCCGGCTTGGCCAGCTTCCACAGGGCGAAGTCCAGCGGATCCTGCTTGCGGTCGTCGACATCGACCCGCGCGCCGGCCTTCATGTCGTCGAGCTGCCGTCCGGAGAGGCGGCCGTAGCCGTTGTACGAGCGGACGGAGAAGTAGACGCCGTCGTCCAGGACGTAGGCGTGGCCGCGGTCGACCAGCGCCTGCACCAGCGCGACGATCTCCGGGATGTGGTCGGTGACCCGCGGCGACACGTCCGGCTCCAGCACGCGCAGCCGCGCCATGTCCTCGCGGTACCGTGCGATGTACCTCTCGGCCAGTTCGCCGGGCGTCGTGCCCGCCTCCGCCGCGCGCCGGATCACCTTGTCGTCGACGTCCGTGTAGTTCCGCACGTAGGTGACCTGGAACCCGGAGCGGCGCAGGAAACGGACCAGCACGTCGAAGGCGACGTAGGCGCGCGCATGGCCCAGGTGGGCGTCGTCGTACACCGTGGGTCCGCAGACGTAGATCGCCGCGCGCCCGGGCTCGCGCGTGCGGAAGGGTTCCTTGGATCGGGTCAGCGTGTTATAGAAGCGAATGTCCATCGGGCCGAGCGCCCTCCTGCGGCACGCCGGAAACCTAGTCCATCGCGGCGGTGGTTGCCAAGGGCGGGCGGCGGGCGCGACGGCGGCGGCGCACGACGGGAGGGTCGCGATGACGGCGGTGCCGGTCCTGGAAGTCCCTTCCCCGCAGGCCAAGGAGCTGCTGGCCCGCATCGCGGAGCGCGGCTGGCGCGACCTCGCGGCGTGCGAGGTCGAGGTGCGGGCGATCGTCGAGGCGGTGCGCGCGCGCGGGGACGAGGCGCTGCGCGAGCTGACCGAGAAGTTCGAGGGGCGCGTGCTGACCGCGATCGAGGTCGCCCGCCCGGCGCTCGACCGCGCCGTCGAGCGGGTCGCCCCGGAGGTCCGGCAGGCGATCCATCGCACGATCGAGCGCGTACGGTCGTACCATCGCCGGCAGCTCGAGCCCTCCTGGACCTACCGCGAGGAGGGCATGCTCCTGGGCCAGATCGTGCGTCCCGTGCGGCGCGCCGGCGTCTACGCGCCCGGCGGCACCGCGCGCTACCCATCCAGCGTGATCATGAACGTCGTCCCGGCGCGCGTCGCCGGCGTCGACGAGGTGCTGCTGGCCACGCCGTCGCCCGGGCCGGAGGTACTCTGCGCCGCCCGCGCGTCCGGCGTCGACCGCGTCTTCGATCTGGGCGGCGCCCAGGCCATCGCGGCGCTCGCCGTCGGCACCGAGACCGTCCCGCAGGTGGACCTCGTCGTCGGCCCCGGCAACCGCTGGGTCACCGCCGCCAAGCGCGCGGTCTACGGCGAGGTGGGCATCGATATGCTGGCGGGGCCGAGCGAGATCCTGATCGTGGCCGACGGCGGGGCGTCGCCGGAGGTCCTGGCCGCGGACATGATCGCGCAGGCCGAGCACGACGAGCAGTCGACCGCCATCCTGGTCACCGACAACGAGGCGCTCGCCCGTCGCACCGCCGCGGCGATCGATGAGCAGGTCGAGACGCTGCCGCGCGCGACCATCGCCCGCCGGGCGCTCGAGTCGCGCGGCGCCATCTTCGTCGCCCGATCGCTCGACGAGGCCGTCGGCATCGCCGACCGCGTCGCGCCCGAACACCTCGTCCTCGCCGTCGCCCAGCCCGACCCGCTCCTGCGCCGCATCCGCTCCGCCGGCGCCGTGTTCGTCGGCTACGGCACGCCCCAGGTCGTCGGCGACTACGTCGCGGGGCCGAGCCACACCCTGCCCACCGGCGGCGGCGCCCGCTTCGCCTCCCCGCTCGGCGTCCACACCTTCCTCGCCCGCACCTCCCTGGTGCGCTACGGCGCCGAAGCCCTGCACCGCGACGCGCCCGCGATGCGCGCCTTCGCCTCCGTCGAGGGCCTGGAAGGCCACTGGCGCAGCGTCGAACGCCGCCTGAAGAGCTCGTAGGGCTCCTTCTCCGGACGGGTTCCTTGCCACCGCCGCGCGGTCGCGTATCATACCGGCGGAGCCCGCACCGCCTGGCGGCTCGTGGAGGTAGGACGATGAAGCGGACCCTGCGCCTGGTTCACGCCCCGCTGCTCGCGCTCGGCTGGTCGCTCGCCGGCTGCTCGCCGGAGGACGGTGATTCGCAGCCCCGCGACGGCGGGGGCGATGGGACGGAGACGGGGAGCTGCGTCTCGACCGCGCCGTACTGCTCGTCCGACGGCCGCGACCTCCTGCAGTGCAATCCGGCCACGCACCTGGCCGAGGTGCTCCAATCGTGCTGGCCGGAACAGGCCTGCCGGCTCGGGGCCTGCGTCACATCGGTCTGCCCGCCGGGACAGTCCGAGTGCGTCGACGACGACACGCAGCGACGCTGCGCCGCCGACGGCTCGGCCTGGGAGCAGACCGATTGCGCCGCCGGCACCCGCTGCGTCTCCGAATCCGGCATGTGCGACGCCCCCTGCCTGCTGCGCATCTTCGTGCTCATCGATCAGTCGGGCAGCATGTCCGAAACCCCCGCGAGCGGCGGCGCGTCGAAATGGGATCAGGCGCGCACCGCCCTGCACACCATGATGACCAGCACCACGGCGGCCGACATCGAGTGGGGGATGGGCCTCTTCCCCACCGACGGCAACTGCAGCATTGACGGCATGGTCATCGACCCCGTTCCCACCGCCACCGCCGCCTCCGTCGACGGCTACTTCGCATCCCATGGCCCCGACGGCAACACGCCGCTGGCCTTCGCGCTCGAGGCCCTCACCACCGAGACCGAGGCGGGCCTCGACGATCCCGCGTACCACAACGCGCTGCTCGTCGTGTCCGACGGCGTCGACACCTGCTACGACGACTGCGCCACCCGCTGCCTGGGCAGCCCCACCCCGTGGCGCTGCATGTTCGAATGCGCGGCCGCGGCCGACGCCATCGTCACCGAGTCGCTCGTCGCCAGCACGCTCACGCTGCGCGACGAGCGCCAGGTGCGGACCTTCGTTATCGGCTTCGGCGAGGGCGTGAGCGAGACCCAGCTCACCGCCATCGCCGAGAACGGCGGCACCGTGCTCGGCCGGTGGATCCCCGCCGGCAACATCGATGACCTCACGGCCGCGCTGCAGACGATCGTCGATGAGATGTGGGAGTGCAACCCGATCATCATCATCTGATGACCGGGTCCACGCGGAAACCTAGCCGGCCTCGACCTCGAACTTCGACAGGCAGCCGTTGGCCTTCTCCAGGATCGACTCCAGCTTCTTCTCGGTCTCCTCGTTCATCTTGTCCAACTCGCTCTCGTACTTCTTCTCGAGCTTGTTGAACTCCTCGCCCTGCTTCTCCGCGCAGGCCTTGTCCTTGCACTCGCAGGCCGCGTTGCCCCAGGCCTCGATGTCGGCCACCATCCCGCCGCCCTTCTTGCAGGCACCCAGCGCCAGACCGAGCACGATCAACATCACCGCCGTCCGCATCGTCGCTCCCTCCTTCGGCCGCGGACACTCTTCCGGAAGCAAACCAGCCCGACCGTCCATCGGTCGCAGCGCTCCGCTCCGCAGGCCGGGTGCGGAGCTTTGCGCGAGCGCCGCCCGCCGTCAAGCCCCCGTCACTCCCGTCACTCCCGTCACTCGATGATCACGAACTCCGGGCAGATCTCGAAGTCCGCCAGGCACGGAAACGACAACCCCCGCAGCGCCTCGCGCACGCAGCGCTGCAGCTCCGAGGGGTCGCCATCGCCCGTGCCCCGCACGTCCACCACCGCACCGGACCCGTCCAGCACGATCTCGAAGTCCGTCCCGCCCCAGCCCCCGCGCCGCCCGCAGGACGCGGTTCGCCCCGCCATCCGCCCGATCTCCTCCTGCGCCCCGCCCTCGATGCCCACGCCGTACGGAGCCGTGCAGGGATACGACTCCCCCGCCGTCGCCTCGCTCAGCCGCTTCTCGCTCGCGCGCGCCGCCTCCGCGTCGCAGGCCGTCAGCCCGAAGCCGGAGCCCGAGGAGCCCGCCCGGAACTCGAACTGGTAGACGCGGCCGTCGTCGTGGACGCGGTACGCCCCGCCCGACGCGGGCCACCTCGTCGCGGCCTCCTCCAGCGTCGCCATCACCTCCGGCGTCGCCTCCAGAACGCCGACCGAACCCGAGAAGCACGGATCCACCTCTCCCACCCGCTGGCGCAACGCCTCGTTGTCCGCCGCGCGACGCTCGTCCGTGCACGGCACCCCCTCCGTCGCCGCCGCCTCGGGCGTCGCCTCCTCCCCGCCGCCCGCCACGTCCTCCGTCGCCGCCACACGGGTTTCCGGTGCCGCACGTCCCCCGTCCCGGGCGGCAGACTCGGGCTGCGGCGTCGAGCCCGCCGGCCGCTCCGGGCTGCGGGAGCACGCCGCGCCCCCGGCGAGCAGGCAGAACGAAAGCGCACCGGCCGCGGCAGCCCGCATCGGCGCGAAAAGCCGCTCGGCGCTCCGTCCCTCCAGCAGCCGCGCCTCCAGCCGTCCGAGCTCCTTCTCCAGCCGCCGTCCCCGCTCCCCCGTACGCTCCAGCAGCCACGCCGTGGCGTCCTCTTCCCCGCCCCGCAGCGCCAGCGCCAACGCCTCGCGGTACGCCTCGACGTACAACGCGTTCACCGCGCCGCGGACCCGCTCGATCCGCTCCTCCAGGCCCGGCGGCGTCTTCCGCCCGAGGCGCCGCGACAGCGCGAACGCCAGGTGCGCGTCGTGCGTGCGGTACCCGATGCTGTAGTCGGAAAAGACCTCCGCCCGCAGCCGCGTGAAGATCCGCGCGAATCGGTCCACGACCGGGTCGTCGAGCCGGTAGCCCCAGCGCAGCGGGTTGCCGTCGAGGCGCCCCTCGCGCCGCAGCCGTTCCCACAGCCGCGTGCCGTGGTAGGCCATCATCCGCGTCGCCTCGAACGAGCCCGCCGGGATGCGGGACAGGAAATTGATGCCCTCCGCGAGCGTCGCGGGGGTCGAGTCGGGATGGACGAGCATGAGGTTGGAAACCGTGACCACCCCGAGCGCGGCCAGCTCCCGGACCAGCTCCAGCTCCGCGGCCCCGGGGACCCGGCGCCCGTAGCGTCGCGCCTCCCCGGCCGTCGCGAACTCCAGGCCCAGGAACACGCGCACCAGCCCCGCGGCCGCGAAGGCGCGCGCCACGGCCGGCGTCAGCCGGTCGGCCCGCAGCATTCCGCCGATACCGAGCCGCCCGACGCGGCGTCGCCGCAGCCCCGCGCGCCACGCCTCCAGGTAGTCCAGCGCCTCGCGCTCCTCGTACGGCAGGAGATGCTCGTCGACGAAGTAGAAGTAGCGCACCCCGCGCCCGCGCCACAGCTCGGCCATCTCGTCGCACACGTCGTCCAGCGGCCGGCGGCGCACTCCCCCGACGCCGCAGCGCGCCAGCACCTCCGGCGCGAGCCCGGCCCGCCGCCCCTCTTCCCTCTCCTGCGCCTGGATCGCCGCGGGGCCGCAGTACAGGCAGCGGCCGAGGCATCCCCGGGTCGCGGCGATGTGCGCGGCACGATGCCCCAGGATGCGCGGCAGCTCGTCGCGCACTGCACGCAGCCGCAGCGGCGCCTCGTCGGTCACCGGCGCCGGCGGCCCGTCCCCCTCCCGCGTCGTCACCCCGGGGACCCCCGCCGCCGTCCCCCCCGCCGCCAGCCTCGCCGCCAGCCCGCACAGCGGCACCTCTCCCGCGAAACGCACGACGCTCCCCAGCCACGCGTACCGCTCGAGCAGCCAGTGCCGCGCGAGGGTTGCGAACGCCCCGCCGCACGTGACGTGGCCCTGCCGGTCGTGCGCGTGGAGCAGCTCCCCCAGTGCCAGGGGCAGGAGCGCCGAGCCGCCGTCCGCCAGCGACAGCCCGACCAGACCCGGGGGGCGGGCGAGCAACTCGGCCCCGATGCGCGCGACGTCCGCCGCGCCGTTGAGCACGTGCGTCTCCGCCGCGAACCCGGCCGCGCCGAGCGCCGCGCGAAGGTAGCCCAGGCCCAGGTTCTCGTTGTCCGGCAGCCGCCGCCCGACCAGCGCGACGCGCATTCCCGCCGCGCCTCCCCGCCTGCTCATGCCCGCACCTCCCCGCCCCTCGACTGTCGACTGTTGACGGTCGGCTCGTCCCCCTACCAGGCCAGATCGAGCCCGTAGCTGCCGCAGGAGTTGCCGCCGAGCGACCAGCCGTCCTGGACGACGAAGATCAGGTCGGGTCCCGTCACGGTCGCCTCGACCCACGCGCGGGGATCGAACAGGCCGCAGCCGCCCGGGCCGCTGCAGTCCACCGCCGTGCCGCCGCAGGTCCCGCCGCCGCCGCGCCGGATGTAGACCGACGCGTTCCAGCCCGCGCCGTCGTCGCAGTCGTCGGCGTGCAGCGTGTGCGAGCCGGGACACAGCGCGAAGAAATACGGTACTTCCTCGCTGTTCGAGCCGCCGCAGGACGAGGTCCCGGAGGTGGTGTCGTTGCCGTCGCCGCAGCTGTTTCCCGTCTGGCGGCCCGGCGCCGCCACGGCGAGCGCGCCGGGACACGGCGAGTGCCGGTAGGTCAGGGTGAACGCCCCCGCGTCCGCCGTGGCGCAGCCGTCGATCGCGACGTAGTACGTGCCGGCCGCGAGCATTCCCGCCCACTGCGACTGCGACGTGCCGCACGAATCGTCCATGCACGCCTGCGGCGCCAGCGAGCCGCACGCCGACCCGCGCCGGACATCGAGCACCGTGTCCCACGTCGCCCCCAGCACGGAGAGGTACACCACCTCCTGCGCCGCCAGGGTGAAGCGGTACCAGACGTCGGCCGCCGTCGTGCTCCCGCACGGCCCCGCGCAGACCGCGTTGTCGTTCGACGCGCCGGAGGTCGTGCCCGTGACCGACGCCATGGCGGAGATGTCGATGGCGTTGGCGCACGCGTCGTTGCACGACGCCAGCCCCTCGTCCGTCGACCCGTCGCAGTCGTCGTCCCGCCCGTTGCACGTCTCGGCCGGCGCCGCGCACGCGCTCCAGGCGCACGAGGAGCTGCACGACTGGGTGCCGGTGCTGCCGCAGGTCGTCGCGCACGAGCGTCCGGCGCCCGGGATGCAGGCGAAGCCGTGCTCGGTCGCGCCGTCGCAGTCGTCGTCCCGGGCGTTGCAGATCTCCGCGGGCGGCGCGCAGGCGCCCCAGGCGCACGTCGCGTCGCAGTTCTCGGTGCCCGTCGTCGCGCAGGTCGTCGTGCACGGCCGCGCGTCCCCGCGCACGCAGGGGAACGTTTCGTCGGTGTCCCCGTCGCAGTCGTCGTCCGCGCGGTAGCACCCCTCGGCCGGCGGCGTGCACGCCGCCGCCGCGGGCGCCGCGCACGAGGCGGTGCACGTCCCGCTGCCCGTGGTGCCGCACGTCGTCGTGCAGCTCGTGGCCGTGCCGGCGCAGCAGGCGAATCCGTTGTCGCAGCCGGAGGCGCAGTCGTCGTCCACGCCGTTGCAGACCTCCGCGGGCGGCGTGCAGGCGCCCCAGGCGCAGGACGCCGAGCAGTCCTGCGTCCCGGACGAGCCGCACGACGTCGCGCACGCCCGCGACGCCCCCGTCACGCACGCGAACGTCTCGTCGGTCTCCCCGTTGCAGTCGTCGTCCAGCGCGTTGCAGGTCTCCGCCGGCGGCACGCAGGAGTCCCACAGGCAGGCCGCGGTGCAGCTCTGCGCGCCCGCCGTCCCGCACGCCGTCGTGCAACCCTGGCCCGCGCCCGGCACGCAGGCGAAGGTCTCGTCGGTCTCCCCGTCGCAGTCGTCGTCCCCGCCGTTGCACGACTCGGCCGGCGGCGTGCACTCGCTCGACCACGCGCAGTACACGCAGGCCTGCTCGCCCGGCGTCCCGCACGTCGTGTCGCACGGCAGCGGCGCGTCCAGGTCGCAGGCCTCGTGGAACGCCCACACGAAGCCGTCGCCGCAGGAGGCGGCGACGCACGTCGTCAGGCAGTCGTCCGTGTCGTTCGCATTGCCGTCGTCGCAATCCTCCAGGCCCTGCACGACGCCGTCGCCGCAGGTGATCAAGGTGCAGTTGGCCTCGCACCCGTCCCCGTCCAGCGTGTTCCCGTCGTCGCACGCCTCCCCCGGGTCCAGCACGCCGTCGCCGCAGGAAAAGAGCCGGCAGTCGGTGCGACAGGCGCCGGGCTCCGTGTCGCTGTTCGCCGGCCCGTCGTCGCACTCCTCCCCGCTCTCCAGGAGACCGTTCCCGCAGACCGGACCCGCCTCCTCGACGACGTCCTCCGACCCCTCGTCGCCGGCCTCGTCGTCCCCGTCGGCCCCGGCATCGTCCGCGAGCGTCTCGCCGCGGTCGACCTCGCCGTCCTCCCGATCGGGGCCGCCGTCGTCGGGGCGGACGACGTCGCCGTCTCCGCCGTCCGGCGAGAAATCTCCCGTCTCCGTCGGCCACTCCCCGGCCGTGTTGAGTCCGCATCCCAGGACGATCGCCAGAACCAACGCGCCGGCGCCGGCGCGTGCCCTCCGCCGAACGACGGTCGCCGCGATCCTCGCGGCCCGAGAGGACAACCCGGTCGACCGTGACGCCATCGTCCGCCTCCTTCAGCGCCGGTCGGGCGCCGCGTACCGGACAGGATACCATCCGACCGCGAAGCCACAAGGGCGTCCGTTGTTTGTCCAGTTGTTACGTGGCGTTGGCATGATGCTGTTGCCTGACGCGTCACGTTCCGATATGCTCGCTCCGACGGCCGTCGTGTGCGGCCGGCCAGGCGATGAAGGAACGATATCCCGAGATCGAAGCCCAGACGGCGGTGCTGAAGCGAAGGCTCGCCCGGCTGCGCGTCGCCGAACGCGAAGGCTTTCACCGCTGGGTCGAGTACTCCTGGGTCCATCACGACTCCGCTCTGGAGGGCCTGGTCACCCAGATCGACGAGGTGCGCGAGGCGGCGACCGGCGTCAACCCCGTCGACTCCGGCCTGATCCCGGTCTACCGCGAGCTGCGCAGCCACCTGGAGGCGGTCCGCCTCGTGCGCGAGGAGTCCGCGCGGAAGAAGCTGCGCGTCCGCATGGACTTCGTCCGCGGCCTGTACCACCACTTCGTCGGCGACGCCGACGATCCCCACACGAGCTGCTACCGGCGCGACATCCCCATCCACCGCCTCTACTTCCACGACATCGCTCCGCCCGACCGCATCGCCTACCGCATGCAGCGCATCGTCTCCTGGTCGGACTCGGCCGACTTCCGCCGCCACCATCCGTTCTCCGCCGCGGTCATCCTCCATCACCGTTTCATGGAGGCGTTCCCCTTCCCCAGCCACTCGGGCAAGATCGGCCGCCTGCTCCTGAACCTCGTGCTCCTGCACCACGGCTTCTTCCCCGTCGTCGTGCACTCCACCGACCGCCACCGCTACTACGAGAGCCTGCGCGGCGAGCCCGAGGACCTTTCCGCCATGATCGAGGAATCCGCCGACAACTCCCTCCGCTCCTGGACCAAGCTCACCGAAAACCGCAGGATGCTGGTTGCTTGACCTCGCCGCCGCAGGCGCCGCCCCCGCGCGGCACATCGTCGTGCGCGCGCTCCGCCCGGACGACGTCGCGCCCGTCGAAACCCTGATCCGCTCGGTCGAGAACTTCAGCCCCGCCGAGAGGGACTGCGCCGTGGAGCTGGTCGTGCTGGCCGCCGGTCCCCCCCCGGGCGCCGACGACTACAAGGTGCTCGTCGCCGAGGCCCCGGCCGGCGGCCCGCCGGTGGGCTACGCCTGCTTCGGCCCGACCCCCATGACCCGGAGCACCTGGGATCTCTACTGGATCGCCGTCTCGCCGACCGTTCGCGGTTCCGGCTGCGGGCGCACGCTGCACGCCGAAGTCGAGCGGGCCGTGCGCGCGGCGGGCGGGCGCCGGCTCCGCGTCGAGACGTCGAGCAAGCAGGACTACGACGCGACGTACCGGTTCTACGAGCGCGCGGGCTACCGCCTGGCCGGTCGCGTGGAGCGTTTCTACGCCGACGACGACGACCTGCTGATTCTGATCTGCGAGCTCAGGGGCTGAGGCTCGAGGGCTCCGGGCTTCGCCCGGCGGGGTCCGGATCCCGAAGCCTGGAGCCTGAAGCCCGAAGCCACGTAGGGAGGAAGCGCATGGAGTGGCGAGGAGTTTCGGTGGGGGTCCTGTACGGCAAGCACCGCAAGATGGCGCGCGGAGCGGCGCGCGACCTGCTGTCGGACGCCGACACGCTGCGCACCGTGCGCGCCGCGCGCGCCGTCCTGCGGCAGGTCGGCGCGCGCTTCGTCGACCTGGGCCTGGCCGACGATCCGCGCTCGACCCTCGCCCTCCTGGTCTGCCGTCCTCCCGCCGTCGTCCTCAACGTCTGCGACGCCCCCCTGGGCGACTCCGCGCTCGAGCCGGCCCTGCCCGCGTTCCTGGAGCGGCTCGGCATCCCCTACACCGGCTCCCCGCCCGGCGCACTCGCCTTCTGCCGCGACAAGCCGGCGGTCAAGGCGTGCCTCCGCCGGGCGCACGTCCCGACTCCCGCGTGGGTCGTCGTGCCCCCGCGCCGCCGGCCGCCGCGCTGGACCGCCTTGCCCGCCATCGTCAAGCCGGCCACGGAGGACGCCTCCTGCGGCATCGACCGCCGCTCCGTCGTCGCCTCGCCCGCCGAGCTGCGCGACCGCATCGCCCACGTCCACCGCCGCTACCGCCAGCCCGCCCTCGTCGAGCGCTTCGTCGACGGTCGCGAGCTGAACATCTCGCTCGTCGGCGGCCGCACGCCCCGGGTCCTCCCGTTCGGCGAGATCGACTTCTCCGCCATGCCGCCCGACCGGCCGGCGATCGTCACCTTCGAGGCCAAGTGGATGGCCGGCCGCGTCGAGGATCGCGGCACCAGGCCCATTCCCGCCCGCGCGCTCCCGCGCGAGACGCGCGCCGCGCTGCGCGCCCACGCCCTCGCCGCCTGGCGCCTCACCGGCTGCCGCGACTACGCCCGGGTCGACGTCCGGCTCGACGCCCGCGGCCGCCCCTTCGTCCTCGAGGTGAATGCCAATCCCGACCTCGGACCCGAAGCCGGCCTCGCTCGCGCCTGGTCCCGCGCCGGCGGCGACTGGCCCGGTTTGCTCCTCCACGTCCTCTCCCTCGCACGCCGCCGCGCCCCCCGTGCGACTTGACCATCCTCCCTCCCCTCCCTCCCCTGCGCACCGACCGGATGCTCGACCGCCTCGCGCGCTGGCTCCGCCTCCTGGGCGCCGACGCCGCCGCGTGGACCGGCGACGACGAGGACGACCTCCTCGCCCTCCTGCGCGGCGAGTCACGCCTCTTCGTCACCCGCCACCGCCGCCGCGCCGCACGCCTCGCCCTCCGCAACCTCGCCGTGCTGCGGCTCGACGCGAACGACCTGAGCGGCCAGCTCCGGGAGGTCGCCGCGCGCTTCGCGCTGCCCCCGGTCGAGGCCCGATTCACCCGTTGCGCGCACTGCAACGCGTTCCTGCGCGAGGCCGCGCCCGCCGAGGCCGCTGCCTGGGTCCCGCCCTTCGTCGCGCAGACGCAGACCCGCTTCTCCCGCTGCCCCTCCTGCTCCCGCGTCTTCTGGCGCGGCACCCATCCCGGACGCTTCGAGCGGGATCTCGCGCGGCTGCTCGGGACCGAGCCGTAGGCGCGAGCGCCTCCCCCGCCGGCCGCGGCACTTGACATCTCGACCCAACAATCGTTTGATTGGCGCTCCCGCGACGGCGGGGGAGGGCGGACGGGGGATTCGGACGGAGCGCTCGACATGGTCAAGCTCGCAACTTCACACATCGCCGCTCGCCGCCTCGCCGCGCATGCCGCCGTCCGCGGAACGACGCGCCCCGGGCCCGACCGCCGCGCCGCCGCGCGCACCGCGGCTTGCCTGCTGCTCGCGCTCGCCGTCCTCTGCCCCGCCGCTGCCTCCGGCTCCGACGCCGACCTTCCGCTCCTCGCCGGCCCGATCCCCGTGGGTCCGGCCGACGTCCGAATCGATGCCGCCGCCTACGATGTCGCGTTCGGCGAAGGCGCACGCATGGTCCACGTCGGCATCTCGTTCACCGTCGGCTCGCCCGCCGGCGGCGAGCTGGCGCTCGCGTTCGGCGCGCGCGGCGCGTGGCGCATCGAGGCCGAGGTCGACGGCGCGCCGCTGGCGCTCGAGCGTCCCCCGGACCTCGTCTTCCCGGGAGGCCCGTTCGACGATCGTGTGCTTCTTCGCGTGCCGCTGCTGCCCGGCGTGCCCGCCGCGGTCCGCGTCCGGGTCCTGGGCGACACGGCCGGCATCGAGCGCGAGGCGACGCTGACGTATCCGCAGGCGACGTTCCTGCTCAACCGGCTGCTCGACCAGCCCCGCGGGCGCGCCGTCTCCTTCCAGCCCGGCCCGCTCCTGGCCGCCGCCCCCGATTTGCGCATGCGCGTCGAGGCCGTCTCGCCCCAGCGGCCCGAGGCGCCCGTCACCGGCGAGGCGATCGAGTCCGCCGGGCGCACCGTCGTCGAAGGATCCGTCGTCGCCGACCTCGCCGCGCCGATCGAAGTCGCGGCCGTCGAGGGCGACTACGAGGCCCCGCGCAATTGGGGCGTCATCTTCGGCGTCGGCGCCGCCGTCGATTGGGCGCGCACGCAGCGCATCGCTCGCGATCCCGGCACGGGCGAGGAAACCGGCCGCACGTGGGAGACCCTCGACGCCGGCGAGCCCGCCAGCCGCGTCTGGTTCCGCGGCCTGTTCGCCTGGGCCTTCCGTCCCAAGTGGCGCATGGAGGTCGGCGTCGAAGGCGACTTCGCGGGCGCCCTGGAGATCCCCCTCACCTTCACCTGGTATCCCCAGGACGGCCGCCCGGGCTTCTTCGATTACTTCGGCGACTACCACTTCTTCTTCGGCGCCGCCCTCCAGCTCATCAACGACCGCATGCCCGAGGACCACGGTTTCGATCCCCGCCCGTTCCTCCGCCTGGGCGGCGGCGTCCGCTTCCTCGTCGTCACTCTCGACGTCGCCTACGAGATTTCCCCCCCGGTGGGCTCCTGGGACGGCCGCTTCGGCGGCCTCGAGCACAAGCTCTTCGTCACCTTCCCCTTCGCCTTCTGACCCCCTCCCCCCGGATCCCCCCTCCCCGCCTCCCCCGCCGACCTCTCCACCTCTCCCGCTCCGGGTCCGGACCACCGCGACGAGTCATCACCGGTCGACGGCTCGCCCGCTCACCTGCACACCCTCGCCGGCACCGGCGACGCGAACACCTTCCCCGTCGTCCCGTCGTGGAACCAGCAGCCGTCGCACCCGTCCAGCACCGTCTCGACGTCCGGCGCCTCGACGAACGACACGCCCTCGACGCGGCCCGGCGCCTCCGGCGACACGACCTGCCAGTCCAGCTCCAGGACCACGGCCGCGCCTTCGTCGCGCCGCGTGACGTTCAGGCTGACGCAATCGTCCCGGGTCTGCACTCTCGCCTCCGCCACGACGCCCGCGAAGCCGGAACGGAGATCCTCCGGCACGGCGGTGATGTCCCAGGTCGTCTCCTCGCCGATCGCCGGGACGATCCGCAGCCGGTGCGGACCCGCGGCGTCGCCGGGATCGACGGTGTCCGCCGCGCCGGTCTCGACCATCGTGTCGAGCTCCGCCGGCAGCATCGGCACGATCGCGCCCGCCGCGAGGAACACGGGCGCGGCGTCGACCGGGTTGGGCGCATCGATGTCGGTCGGGCCGGCGTGGACGTCCCCCGTCCACCAGTCGACCCAGGTCCCCGCCGGCAAGTGCACCCGCCGCGGATCCTCGCCCCGGCAGCCTGGCGCGACCAGCAGCCGCGGCCCCAGGAGGTACGCGCAATCGTCTTCCCGCGCGGCGTTGTCGTCCGGGTAAACCAGTCCCAGCGGCATCACGGAAGGGCGCGACGGATCGGCCGCGGCCTCGCACACGAGCACGTAGAGGTACGGAAAAAGCTGCTGGTGCAGCTTCATCAGCTTGCGCATCGCCGGCAACACCCAGTCCTCCGGGAACTGCGTCGTGTCCCACGGGTTGTGCGAGTCCCCCCCGCCGCCGAGCTGCATCACCGGCGTGAACGCCGTGTGCGCCGCCCATCGCACCAGGGTCTCGCTCGTGGGCGCCCCGTTGCGGAAACCCCCCGTGTCCGACCCGAAGGTCGGGAAGCCCGACACCGCCAGCGACTGCAGCGCGTGGACCGCGGACGCGAGTCCGCCCACCGAGGGTCCGTCCGGCGTCTCGTCGCCCGGGTACGACAGGTCCGAATCGAGGTCCCCGGGCCAGATGCAATCGACGTCCTGCTGGCCGCCCAGCGTCGAGGCCCGCCCGATGAGGAAGCCGTCCGGACGATCGGCATCGACCGCCGCACGGTACGCGCGATGGTAGAGCGTCGAGTAGACGTTGTGTGTCTCCGCTTCCGTCGAGCCGTCGGCGAAGCGCAGCCCCAGGCGCGAACCGACCAGGCTGACCGTCAGCTCGCCGTAGTCCAGCTTGAAGCCGTCGATACCCAGCCCCGTCGCACGCCGTGCCGTCTCCGTCCACCACGCGCGTGCCGCGTCCCCCGTGAAGTCGATCATCGCCCCCATCTTCCCGCTGGTCCAGGGGAACTGCGCCGCGTGGCCGGAGCTGTTCTGCACGAAGTGCCCCGCCGCCTCGGCCTCCTCGAACAGCCCGCCCGTGTCGGGGTTCATCCCCGCCCGCACGCCCGAGTCGTCGGAGCTGTCGAGGTACGGGGTCGACCAGGCGAGCACCTTGTAGCCCGCGTCGTGAAGCTGCCCGATCATCGCCGCGGCGTCCGGGAACTGGACGGCGTTGAACGTGAAGTCGTTGTAGGCCGTCTGCCACGGGTTGTCGATCCACAGCACCGATACCGGCAGATCGTTCGCCCGGATGGCCGCCGCGTCCGCCAACAGCTCCGCCCCGTCCGCCAGCTCGTTGCGCCACATCTGCGGTCCGAAGGCCCACGCCGGCGGAATCCGCGCCGCTCCCGTGAGCGCCGCCACCCCGCCCGCCAGCACCCACGGATCGGGCGAGGTCACCACGTGGAAGGTGAACCCGACCGAGGCGAACGTCGCCGTCACGACGTTCCCGTCCGTCGCCCCCAGGTCGAAGCCCGCCGGACGCGTGTCCTCGACCAGCACCGCGTAACCGCGCGTCGAGACCACCCACGGCACCGGCACGTGCACCTCGTTCAGGCCCGACTCCGTGTCCGCCAGCTCCATCTGCATCGCGTGCCGGCGTCCCCGCGCCTCCGGCGCGTCGAACCTCTCCCCCAGACCGTACAACCCCTCGTCCGGCTCCAGCGCCCACGCCAGGCGCGTGAAGGCCACCGAGCCCGGCTCCCGGACGCGGACGCTCACCGTCGTCCAGCAACGGTAGTCCGGCCCGCCCGAAGGTGGCCGGTCGCAGTCCCTCGTCAGCTCGACGTCCAGCCCGTCCCCCACGAGCGGATCGATCTCCACGTCGAGCACTGCGTGCCCGCCTTCCACCGTCGCCGAACGCACGCGTCCGGGGCGGATCCAGGAGCCCGGCGCCGGCGCCATCGGGTCGTAGTAGCGGGCGGGGTTCATCCGCGTGGAATACGCGCCGAACGACAGGAGGCCCAGCTCCGGCACGTCCGAGCCCGGCGCACCCCAGCTCGTTCCGTCCGTCAGCTCGACCCGCAGGTCGAACGGCGACCGCGTCACCGTCGTCGCCGCCGGCCCTTCGCCGACGACCACGTCGCCGGGCGGACTCTCCGAGCCGCAAGACGCGAAGAGCAAGCAGGGAAGGGCGAACACCACAAGACGCACGGTGCGCTTCATGGACGCCAGTATACCGATTTTCGTCCCTAGCTCTTCAACGGGTGGAACAGTCCGAACACGGCGCCTTGCGGGTCGGCCACGATCGAAATACGGCCCACATCGGGCACGTCGAACGGCGCCATGATCACCGTGGCGCCGAGCCCCTGGGCGCGGCCCGTCATCGCGTCGGCGTCCTCCACGTTGAAGTACACCATCCACCCGGCGCGATCGGCCGGCGCGCCGGGCGGCGTCCTCATGAGACCCGCCTCCATCGCCTCGCCGCGCATGAAGAGCTCGTAGGGCATCCCGCCCATCATCGGTGCCGCCGCGACCTTCCAGCCGAAGACCGCCGCGTAGAACGGCCCCGCCTTCGCGGGATCCGGCGTCACCAGCTCGTTCCAGCCCACCATCCCGGCCGAGGGCTGCTGGTCGAGGTCCCGCATCGGCGGGCCGTCGAGCTGGATCGGGGAAATCGCGCCGCCCGTGGGATCGGCCAGCACCGCGAACCGCCCGACGCCCGGGATCGGCATCGGCGGGACCAGGACCGCTCCGCCGGCGTCCTGCGCCGCGCGGCACGCCGCGTCGATGTCCGCCACGCCCACGTACGGCAGCCAGTGCGGCGGCACGCCCGGCATCGGCAGCTTCGCCGCCCCCGCGAACGTCACGCCCCCGGCCGCGAACATCTGGTACGTCCCCGCCGGACCCATGTCCATCGCCTGCGTCGTCCAGCCGAACAACCCGCGGTAGAACCCGAGCGCCGCGTCGACGTCCGGCACCATGAGGTCGTGCCAGCAGAACCGGCCGGCCGCGTACGCCTTTCCGGCAACCGCGGCCGTGGGCGCAGCCGTGGTCGCTGGCTGAGCCGACTTCCGCACCGGAGCCTGGCTCACCCGCTTCGCCGCGGCCTTCGGCACAGGCTTGCGCGCCGGCTTCGCCGCGACCTTGCGTACGGGCTTGCGCGCCGGCTTCGCCGCGACCCTGCGCACGGGCTTCTTCGCCGCTGCCTTGCGCACGGTCTTTTTCGCCGCGATCTTGCGCGCGGGCTTCTTCCCCGCCGCCTTCGCCGCCTTGCGCACCACCCTCTTTGCGACCTTCTTCGGCTTGGCCATGCTTCACCTCCCCTTCTCGCGCGGAATCGGAGTCTACGGACTTCTACCCCGCCCCGCCCCGCGGATGCAAGCCGCCCCGTCGCGCCCGCGAGCCCCTACCGGAACACGTCGTCGAACGTCACGTCGTCCCCCACGGGTCCTCCCGCCGCGACCCAGCGCACCGCGGCGACGAACAATTCCGGACGCGCGACGGCCCCTTCCCCACGCGCCAGCACCGGATTCGGGCTGAACAGCACGACGCGGCCGTCGCCGTACGAAGCCGCCAGCGACGCCGGCGTGCCCGGAAGCTCCCCGGGCTTCGTGCCGCACGACGAACAGTACTGGTCCTCCCGGTACTCGAGCAGCGGCACGAACGGAGCGAGACCCTCCACCGGGTCCCGGCGAAAGACCGGCCCGTTCGCATAGAACAGCTCGAAGGTCTCGCCGCCGCCCACCGGCCCCACCTCCAGCATGTCGATGCCGCGCCGCCACGCGTCCTCGCTCCAGCTCCGCGCCGCGACCATCTCCAGGTGGTGGTACTCCCGCGGACCTTGCATCGCGAGGTACGCTCCCGCGCAGATGCCGACATACCCGCCTCCGGCCCGCACGAACTCGCGCACCACCCGTCTCCCCTTCTCCTCCAGCAGCCGCCCCTGCACCGAGCCGACCCCGCCCGAGAAGACCACGACGTCGCGGCCCTCCAGCTCCCCGCTCCGCACCCCGCTCGGACTCACCGTCACCGCGTCGAATCCGCCCGCATCCTCGAGTGCCGCCACCGCCGCTCGCAATCCGTCCTCGCCGACTCCCCGCGCCTGGTAGAACGCGACCCGGATCACGCCGGCGGCCGGCTCGTCCACGCCGCGCGCCGCCGGCTCACCGCCCGCCCTGAGCGCCGTCGAAGGGCTCGCCCCCTCGCTCTTCTGCGCCTCTGCGTCTCTGCGCGAAGTTCCTTCCCCGCCTGCCCTGAGCGCCGTCGAAGGGCCGGTCGCCTCGGGCTGTCGCGCGGGATCGTGCTTCGAGCAGGCTGCCCAGGTCAGGAGCAGAAGACTGAGGATGCCCGCAGCCCAGGCGCCCGGGCCGCAACACGCTCGCCCGCGCACAGGCTCGGCACGCCACCCGGCAGGTCGAAAACGGAAGCGGGCGAGGTCAGGCCGACTCGGCCAGCCGAACCTGCCGGGTCGCGGCGAGGAGCGCGTCCTTCTCCGCCCGCAGCGCGTTGAGCTCGTCCAAGAGCCGCTGCTGCTCGGAAAACAGCTCCGACTGCCGGCGCAGGATGGCGCCGATCTGCTCCACCATCTCCCGGACCGTGGCCTGGCTTTGCTCATGCATGGGCCGGATGGAACCGCGGACGAGCCGATCGGTCAAGTTTCCGGCACGAAACCGACCCTCACCCCTTGCGCAGCTCCCGGATGATCTCGCCGACGATGCACACCGCCAGCTCGCCCGGCGTCTCCGCCCCGATGTCCAGCCCGATCGGCGCCCGCAGCGCCGCCAGCCTCTCCGGCGCGACCCCGCCCCGCACCAGCGCCTCGTGCGTCGCCGCGACCTTGCGCTTGCTCCCGATCATCCCCACGTACGCTGTCGCCGCCCCGCGCAACGCGTCCCCCACGACTCGCTCGTCGTGCGCGTGCCCCCGCGTCACCACCACGACGCAATCCTCTTCCCGCAGCGCCGCCGCCTGCACGGCCCGTTCCGCCCCCGCGGCGAGCACCGCCAGGCCCTCGGCCGCCAGCGGCGCCAGCAGATCGTCGCGGTCGTCGAGCACCAGCGGCAGGAAGCCCGCGTCGCGCGCCACCCGCGCCGTCGCCGCGCCCACGTGTCCCGCCCCGAAGATCACGACGCGGCGCGGCGCCCCCAGGACCTCGATGCGCACCCGCACTGTCCCGCCGCACCGCGCCGGCAGCCCACCCTCCGCCGACTCGTTCAGCACCAGCTCCGCCGTCTCCCCCCGCCCGGCCCCCAGGCACGCCCGCGCCCGATCGATGATCCGCGCCTCCAGTATCCCGCCGCCCACGGTCCCCACCGAGCGCCCCCCGTCCGGCACCGCCATCTTCGCGCCCGCTTCCCGCGGCGCCGATCCGCTCGTCTCCTCCACCGTGCACAACGCCACGGCACGCCCGTCCTCCAGGTACCGCACCACCGCCCGGAATACGTCCAGCGCCTCCCCCCCCTCCGCCGCAGCCTTCCCCCCCTTCCCCTTCGGTCTTTCCGTCATCCGTCCCTGCCTTCTCAGCGTCTGTCTCAGCGCCCTCAGCGCCTGCCCTGAGCCCCGTCGAAGGGTCTCAGCGGTAAGTCGGATCTCCGCGCCCTGCCCCCCCTCCGCGCCCTCCTCCCCCCGCGTCCTCTCTCCGATCGAAGTCGTCCAGCACCGCCGCGTCCCCCGTCTCCGCGACCTCCATCTCCCACCCACGGTCCCCCATCCATCCCCGCAGCCCCCCCGGATACGCCGCCGGCGCCTCGAGCACCTCCCCCACCCTCCTCCCCGCGATCCACACCGGATGCCCGCGCCGCGTTCCGTACGATGCGACGACCGCGTCGGCGCTCAGTCCCCTCCCCGCGAGTTCCTGCACCATCCTCCACACGGTCGATGGTGCCACCCGAGGCGCGTCGACCGGGTGCACGAACGCCCCCCGCTCCCCCGCCCCGCTTGCCGCCGCGAGCCCCGCCCGCACCGAAGCGAACATCGGCGCCCTCGGATCGGAAATGCGCACGGTCGTCACTCCCGAGATCCCCCCCAACAGCCGCTCCGCTTCCTCCCCCCCCGCCCCCAGCACCACCACCACTTCCGGACACCCGCCTTCCAGGAACGCCCGCGCGACACGCACGCACAGCG
>JACRCZ010000038.1 GCA_016218765.1 Deltaproteobacteria bacterium
CATCGTCTTCGGCTACGTCGTGGTCCACATGCTCGGCAACCTCCAGATCTTCCTCGGCCCGGCGAAGATCAACGGGTATGCCGCGTTCCTGAAGAGCAACCCGACCTTCCTCTGGGCCTTCCGCGGCGGCCTGCTCCTGGCGACCGTCCTGCACATGATCGCCGCCGCGCAGCTCACCCTTCAGAGCTGGGCCGCGCGCCCGCAGCGCTACGAGGTGCAGAGGTACCGCGAGACCACCTACGCGGCGAGGACGATGCGCTGGGGCGGGCCGATCATCGCCCTGTTCGTCCTGTACCACGTGTTGCACCTGACGACGGGGCGGCTGCACCCCACGGCGCCGACCTTCGACGCCCACGACGTCTACAACAACGTCGTACTCGGTTTCCAGGTGCCGTGGGTTTCCGCGGTCTACGTCGTCGCGGTGAGCTTCGTCGCGCTGCACCTGTACCACGGCGTGTGGAGCATGCTGCAGACGATCGGCGCCGCGAGTCCGAAGCTCGACCGCTGGCGCAGGGCGGCGGCGGTGGTGTTCGCCGAGCTGGTGTGGGCCGGCATGGTCGCGGTGCCCGGCGCCGTGCTGCTGGGCATGGTGAAGCCGGTCTGAGCCCCGGGGAAGTTTGTCGAGGAACATCAACATGGGTCTGGACAGCAAGGTACCCGAAGGTCCGATCGAGCAGAAGTGGGACAGCCACCGCTTCAAGATGAAGCTGATCAACCCCGCCAACAAGCGCAAGTTCTCCGTGATCGTGGTGGGCAGCGGCCTGGCCGGCGCCTCGGCGGCGGCGACACTGGCGGAGCTGGGCTACGAGGTGCGCTGCTTCTTCTACCAGGACAGCCCGCGCCGCGCGCACTCCATCGCCGCCCAGGGCGGGATCAACGCCGCCAAGAACTACCAGAACGACGGCGACTCCATCTTCCGCCTGTTCTACGACACCGTGAAGGGCGGCGACTACCGCGCCCGCGAGGCCAACGTCTACCGTCTCGCCCAGGTCAGCAACGCCATCATCGACCACTGCGTCGCCCAGGGCGTCCCCTTCGCCCGCGAGTACGGCGGCCTCCTGGACAACCGTTCCTTCGGCGGCGCCCAGGTCTCCCGCACCTTCTACGCCCGCGGCCAGACCGGCCAGCAGCTCCTCCTGGGCGCCTACTCCGCGCTGCTGCGCCAGGTCGCCGCCGGCCGCGTCACGCTCTTCCCCCGCACCGAGATGCTCGATCTGGTCGTCGCCGACGGCCGGGCGCGCGGCATCGTCACGCGGCACATGGTCAGCGGCCGCGTCGAGTCCCACGCCGCCGACGCGGTCGTCCTGGCCACCGGCGGCTACGGCAACGTCTTCTACCTCTCCACCAACGCCAAGGGCTGCAACGCCACCGCCATCTGGCGCGCGCACCGCCGCGGCGCGTTCCTCGCCAACCCGTGTTTCACCCAGATCCACCCCACCTGCATCCCGGTCGCGGGCGAGCACCAGTCCAAGCTCACGCTCATGAGCGAGTCGCTGCGCAACGACGGCCGGATCTGGGTCCCGGAAAAGAAGGACGATACCCGTTCGCCCGACAAGATCCCCGAGTCCGAGCGCGACTACTACCTGGAGCGGCGGTATCCGGCGTTCGGCAACCTGGTCCCCCGCGACGTCGCCTCGCGCGCCTCCAAGCAGGTCTGCGACGAGGGCCGCGGCGTCGGCCCCAAGGTCGGCGACCTGCGCCTCGGCGTGTACCTCGACTTCGCCGACGCCTTCCGGCGCCTGGGACGCGGCGTGCTCGACGAGCGCTACGGCAACCTGTTCGAGATGTACGAGCAGATCACGGGGGAGGACGCGCACGACGCTCCGATGCGCATCTACCCGGCCATCCACTACACGATGGGCGGGCTGTGGGTGGACTACAACCTGATGAGCAACCTGCCCGGGCTGTTCGTGATCGGGGAGGCCAACTTCTCCGATCACGGCGCCAACCGCCTGGGGGCCAGCGCGCTGATGCAGGGCCTCGGCGACGGCTACTTCGTCCTCCCCTACACGATCGGCGACTACTTCGCGACGGCCGGCAACAGCAAGGTCGGGACCGACCACGCCGAGTTCAAGGCGGCCGAGGACGGCGCGAAGGGCCGCGTGCAGAAACTGCTGGGCATCAAGGGCAAGCGTTCCCCCGACTCGTTCCACAAGCAGCTCGGCAAGGTCGTCTGGGAGTTCTGCGGCATGGGTCGCACCGACGCCGGGCTGCGCAAGGCATTGGCCGAGATCCCGAAGATCCGCGACGAGTTCTGGCAGGACCTGCGCGTGCCGGGACCGTCGGGCACGCTCAACCAGACTCTGGAGAAGGCGTCGCGCGTCGCCGACTTCCTCGAGTTCGCCGAGCTGATGGTCCGGGACGCGCTCCATCGCACCGAGTCCTGCGGCGGGCACTTCCGCGAGGAGAGCCAGACGCCGGAGGGCGAGGCGCTGCGCGACGACGAGAAGTTCTCGTTCGTCTCGGCGTGGGAATGGAAGGGCGAGGGCACGGAGCCCGAGCTGCACAAGGAGCCGCTCAAGTTCGAGTGGTGCAAGCCGAGCCAGAGGAGCTACAAGTAATGGACTTCACGCTCAAGGTCTGGAGGCAGGAAGGGCCCGATCACAAGGGCCGGCTGGTGCCGTATGCCGCGAAGGGGATCAGCGCCGATACCTCGTTCCTCGAGATGCTGGACATCGTCAACGAGCGCCTGATCGAGAAGGGCGAGGAGCCGATCGCGTTCGACCACGACTGCCGCGAGGGGATCTGCGGCATGTGCGGCTGCGTGGTCAACGGCTACGCGCACGGTCCCGAGGCCGGGACGACCTTGTGCCAGCTCCACATGAGGCACTTCCACGACGGCGACACGATCTACGTCGAGCCGTTCCGGGCCAAGGCGTTCCCGGTGATCCGCGACCTCGTCGTCAACCGCGGCGCCTTCGACGCCATCGTCACCGCCGGCGGCTACATCTCGATCCGCGCCGGCTCCGCGCCCGACGCCAACGCGGTCCCTGTGCCCAAGGAACACGCGGACCGCGCGATGGACGCCGCCGCCTGCATCGGCTGCGGCGCCTGCGTCGCCTCGTGCCCCAACGCCTCCGCCATGCTCTTCACGTCGGCGAAGATCTCCCAGCTCGGCCTGCTGCCGCAGGGCCAGCCCGAGCGGTGGGACCGCGTGCGCTCGATGGTCTCCGCCATGGAGCGGGCCGGCTTCGGCTCGTGCACGAACCACGGCGAGTGCGAGGCGACGTGTCCCAAGCGCGTCTCCATGGACTTCATCGCCCGCATGAACCGCGACCTGATGCGGGCCAGCGTGAAGAAGTAGGGGCGCTTGAACCCGCACCCGATGTGCGGCAAGGTCCGCACATGAACGGCACCATGCACCGTGTCATCGCGCTCGCGGCGGCGGCCGCGCTCGGCGCCTGCGGCGAGGAGCCGCCCGAAGCCCATCCCCTGTACCTCGAGGTGCGCATCCACCGCGGCCTGCCCGAACCCCCGTGCGCCCGGAACGGCATCTTCGAGGTGCTTTCGACCCGCGACCTCAAGCTGACCGCGGTGGAGCGGATCGACGGCGGAGCCGTGAGCTGCGTCGTGCCCGTCGACCCGCGTCACGAACGTTTCCTGCTCTACGCCTTCGGCTGCCGCCTTGGCGAAGGCGAGACGGAGGCGACGGTGCGCCTGGAAAGCGTGGCCGCGGACGGAGCCCACCTGCACCCAATCAAGTTGGATCTGGGCCCGACGCTGACCAGCACCACGCGTGACTTCGGGCCCGGGATCCCGCTGCTCGTCGACCTCGAGCTGAGCGGCCAAGGCGACTCCTGGTGCTGGTTCTCCGGAACGTACGTGCGCACCACCGACGCCCGGAAGCTCTGGGGCCCGTACCGGCTGGTCTCGCAGACCGGAACGTTCACGCCCAACGACGATCGCCGCGGTCCTGCAGCTCCCCGGCCATGACCCTGCCGGCCGGGCCACGGCGGACCGACGACCTGCCGCACGGCCCGGCCGACTTGATCCCCGCGGCGGGTTGACCGTAGGTAGAGCCCATGCGACACGCATTCCCGGGATGGGCCCTGTTCACTCTTCTCTCGGCCTGCTCCGCCCGGCGCCCCGCCGCCGAAGCGACACCTGGAACCGCCGGGGACACGGTCGCCACGACCGCGGCCGTGCCGACCGGAGACGCCGGCCCCCCCGCGCCCGCAGGCGGATCCGGCTCCGCGGCTCCCGACCCCGACGCCGAGCCGCGCGAGGTCGATCGTGGGGTCTCCCTTCGCCTCGCGCTCGATGACGACTCGCTCGACGTCGGGGACGATTTGCGCCTCACCCTCGCCTTCCACAACGACTCCTCCGACTCCGCCACCGTCGTTCCGCCGCTCGACGGCTCCTGGGACGACATGCGCCAGCCGCTCTACTCGCTCGAGTTCCTCGACGACGCCGGCCGCCCCGTCCCGTACGCCCTCGGTTTCCACGAGCCCGGACGCTGCGGGATGACCAACGAGCTGACGCCGTCGGACGTCCTCGACGTGGATGCGCACGGCGACCTCGCGCTCGACGACCCGCTGCGCTGGGCCGCCCCGTTCACCGTCCAGCCGTGGGCCCGACCGGGAACGTGGCGCGTGCGCGTGCGCTACCGCGCCGACGCGATCCCCGGCGTCACCCCCCTCTTCCTCGTCTCCAATGCCGTTCCGCTCGCGATCGAAGGCGGCGACGAGCGCCTCTGGGCCTGCCGCAACGCGCAGGTCGAGCGCGCGCGCCGCCACGTCTACGCCAACGTCACGCCGGCGCGTTTCGCCCCCTGGGGCGACGGCTACGTCGTCGTCACCCACCGCGCGGAGACCACCGTCGCGTACCCCGGCGCCACGGATACGACCGGCTCCATCCTCCTGCAACGGCTCGCGGCGGACCTCGCGCCGCAGGGCGAGCCCGTCGTCGTGGCGACGAGCGGCGTCGACTGGCTCGGCCTCGTCGAGGTCCTCCCGCTGCCCGATCGCCTGCTCGTGGCCTGGACCGAGGCCGTCGACGACACGTCCCGGCGCGTCATGCTCGCCTCCGTCGAGGTACACGAGGGCGCTTTCGTACCGTCCACCCCCGACGCCCTCAGCGACGGAGCCGGCCGCCCGTACTACCTCGCGCTCGCCGCGCGCGAGGATCGCGTCGGCCTCGTCTGGTTGGGCCGCAGCGGAGATGTCGATCAGCTCTTCTTCCGGTTGCTCGACGCTTTCGGCGCCCCGGTCGGCGACCCCGTGCCCCTCCCGGACAGCCGCGGCACCGCGTCAGGCCGTACGCCGCTCGTTCCGACCGCGAGCGGCTGGCTTGTCGCGTGGCACCAGGGCGGCCCCGAGGTGCGCTGGCAGCGGCTGGATCCGGCGGGACGACCGCAGGGCGACGCCGTACGCGTCGCGCTGGATGCCGGCGGCATCGTCGCGCTGGCCGAGCGCGACGACGGCATCGAGCTGGTCTTCGACGACAACGGCGTGGACAACCGGATCGAGGGAGACACGATGGGCCTGCACCTTGCCGCTCTGGCCCCGGACGGCGGCGTGCGCAGCGACGTGGCGCTGAGCCCCCTCGATCGGGAGAACGCCCGATTCGGCGCCGCCCTCCGGCGCGGCGACCGCATCGCCCGTGTCTTCCTGGAGGAGCACGTGCTGGTCTTCGCCGACGGACCCGACGCCTCCGCGCCGCGAGCGATCCTCAGCGAGACGGCGGGCGGGATGTTCGGAGTGTGGCCGGCGGCCGATGACGAGCGCGTCCTCGCCGCCTGGTCCGACTTCCGCGACGACGACCTGCGCCGCTGTCTCCCCGTGGATTGCGTGACCGACGTTTACGTCGCCGTGATCGGTCCCGGCGGCAACGTCGTCGCGGGCCCGCGCCGGGTCACCGACGGCGCCGTAGCCGAGCCGCTGGTCCTCTACCGCGAGAACTGGCAGGAGTTCTGTCCCCCTCCACAGCTCGTCCCGCCCTGACCGCAAACCAGGAACCAAGAATCCCCTAACCACTGACCTCCCGGTCCCCTCCCTCCACCTCCACGATCGCCACCGCCATCCCTCTCTTGCGCGCCAGCCGGATCGTCGACGCCGTTCCCGACTTGGGGTCCCCGTTCCAGAACGCCACCAGCTCCGTCGCTTCCGCCACCAGACGCCGGTTGCGCAGGTGATACGCGCGCCACCGGTCCTCCACGCGGATCGGATGCCCCAGCTCGACGATCTCGTCCGCCCGCCGGCTCGTCTCCCACGTCTCCTTCGGCTGCGCCTCCACCGTGTCCGGCAGCACCACGATCAGCCGGGGCCGCAGCTCCTTCGGCGCCCCCACGCCTCGGCGCGAGCCTCTTCTGCTTTCCCCCTCCTGCCTCTGGTGGTCTGTGCCCGCGCCCCCCCCTCCTTGCGCCCTTTGCGCGAAATCCCCTTCCCGCCGCAGCTCGAGCGCCGCGGCCAGCGCCGCGGTATCCGCGCCCGTCGCCCCGCCGAAGAAGATGGCGGCGACCCCGGCGTCCGCACAAAGCTCCCGCATCCTCGCCCGGATCGCCTCGCGGTCTCCGTTCGTGATGCCGCGATTGCCCGTGATCGCCACGCGCCGCCCCGCCCCTTCCGGCCGCGCGAGCGGCAGCTCGGTCTGGCGTGCGGCGGCGGCCCCGGTCCGACGCAGTCGGGACGACTCTCCGGAGCTCACGGCCCTTCGCCGAACGCGGGAATGGTGCCGCCGCCGCCGTCGCGTCCGCCGCCGGCGTCGCGGGCCGGACGTTCGCCCGACCGCCGCAGCTCGACGCGCAGCGTCGCGTCTCCCGCCAGCGGGACGTCCTGCGCCCAGACCTCGAAGCCGCGCGCACGCACCTCGATCCTGGCCTCGCGCTCCGCCCGGGGCAGCTCGATCACCGGACCCGGCCACTCCTCCCCGTCGACGCGCACCTCGGCCTTGGGCGGCACACCCTCGAGAGTGATGCGGACCCGCGCCGGCGGCGCTTCCTCCACCGCATCCGCAGACGCGACCTGGACGCCGGCGTCCGACGCAGCCGGCGGCGCGGCCGCGTCCGGCGCGGCCACGGCCGGACCAACCGGAGGCCGGGGCGCCCCGGGCGGCGGACCGGGCGGCGGCGGCACGGCGACCGGACGCGTCTCCATCCCCGGCCGCCATCCCTCGCGTGGCCCGCCGGCGCTCGTCGTGGCCGCCGTCTCGCCGCTCTTCCGGACGGCGCTCGCGTTCCCGCGGCCGCCGTCTTCCCCGCGCTCTCCCCGCCCGACGATCCAGATCGCCACGGCCGCGGCGGCCACCACCGCAATCCCGGCGGCCGCCCACGCCAGGGGACTCGCCCGCCGCGGACGCGCTGCCGTGTCGGCCAACACCACGTGCCCGGCACGACTGGCCGAGAGGGCGCCGCCGTCGCCCGCGGCCGTGCCGGCCGCCGCCGGCGGCGTGTGCGGACCGGCGGTGCCCGGGGCGACGGGCGCCGGCGTCGCGCCAGGTCCGGAGAACCCTTGAGCCGGTGACGGCGCGGACAGCGCGGGTGTCGGTGTCGGGGCCCACCCCGACGTCGACGGCGGCGCTCCGGCCGTGCCCGCGGCCGAGGACGAGAGCGGCAGGGTTTCGCCGGTGATCATCGAGGGCCGGTCGGCGTGGGGATCCGACGGTCGCAGGGACGTGCCGGTGACGACGACGAGCAGTGCCTCGCGCATCTCCGCGGCGTCGCGGAAGCGCTTGTCGCGGTCCTTCTCCGTCGCGCGCAGGATCAGCTCTTCCAGCGCGGGCGGAACGTCGGGGCGCAGCACGGTCGGCCTGGGGAAGTCGTCGAGCAGGATCGAGCCCAGGAGCTGATTGTAGCTGTCGCCGTCGAAGGGCGGCTTGCCGGTGAGCATCTGGTACAGGATCGCGCCCATGGCGTAGACGTCGACCCGGGGGTCCAGGTCCTTCATCCCCCGCGCCTGTTCGGGAGACATGTAGTACGGCGTGCCGAGGATCGTGCCGGTCTGGGTGAGCGTCGCGTCCGGCCGCTGGTCGCCGATGATCTTGGAGATGCCGAAATCGAGCACCTTGACGAAGTCCTCGCGATCGCCCATGCGGACGAGGAACACGTTGTCGGGCTTGAGGTCGCGGTGGACGACGTTCGAGGCGTGGGCGGCGCCGAGCGCGGCGAGGATCTGGGCGCTGACGTCGACGGCGCGGCGCAAGGAGAGCCGGCCTTCCTGCCGGATCAGGTTGCCCAGCGACTTCCCGCGCAGGAGCGGCATCACGAGGTAGGGCACGTCGTTCTCGCCGAACCCGACGTCGATCACCTCGCAGATGTTGTCGTGGCCGATCCGTCCCGCCGCACGGGCCTCGCGATCGAACCGCGCCCGCGTGTCCGCGTGCTGCGCCGCTTCCGGCGAGAGCAGCTTGACCGCCACCGACCGCTCGGTCTGCTCGTGCACCGCCTCGAAGACGCGGCCCATCCCCCCCGCCCCGATCTGGCGGACCAGGCGGTACTTTCCGCCGAGCAGGGTTCCTTCCAGACCCATCGTCCGACTAGAACCTCAGCTCCAGCCCGCCGAGCCCGAACCCGAGCTGCACGGGGCTCCGTTCGTCGCGCGCGTCCCCGGTCTCGACGGCCGGTGCGGGAACGGCGGCGCCGCCGGGCGCGGCGATCAACCGCTCCGGATGCTCGACCGCCACCTTCCCCAGATCCAGCGCGTCCACGATGATCATGATGATGCCGCTGGACAGGAGCGCGCTGCCCAGCAGCCAGGTGAAGAACGACATCCACGGCATCGCCCACGCGTCGTTGGTCCGATCGACCTTGTCCTCTTCGTGCAGCACGTAGACCAGCGTCCCCGTGAGCATCCAGGCCAGCCCTTGGCTCCCGGACAGGATGATCCCCAGGTCCAGGTCGGGGTTCTCGCGGTTGCGCTCCAGGATCCAGTTCGCCAGGGGCTGATGCCGCCCGGTGGAGTACACGTAGTCCTCGTAGGCCGAATCGCTGATGCCGTACCAGTCCTTCTCCGCGACGCCGGCCGGCGGGCCGTACAACGGCTCGACCAGGGGAGGAGGAGGCTCGACCGGCGGCGGCGGCGGGGCCGGCAGCTCCTCCAACGCCAGGGCCACGGATGCGACCTCGCCGGGGCTCGCGTTCACCCGCTGCGGTTCCCCGCGAAAACCCTCGCGCCGGGCCTCCACGACGTGCCAGCCGGGTCCGACTTCGACCGGCGCAGCGAGCGGCGAGCGGCCCGCGACCACGCCGTCCACCAGGATCTCGGCGTCCTCGACGTTGACCCGCACGTCGAGCCGCCCGAGCTGCGCCCGCATCTCCCCCAGGAGCATCTCGGCCTGCGCGCGCAGCTCCGCCGGCGCCTCCGCTCCCGCCTCGCGCAGGTACTGGTCGAGCGACCGGACGGCCGCGGCGAAGTCGCCCAGCGCGTGCTGGCAGACGCCGAGCGAGAAGAGCGTACGCAGCGACGCGAACAGGGCGTAGCTCTCCTCGAACTTCGCCCGTGCCGTCGCGAAGTCCCCGCCGTCGAACGCCGCCGCCCCCGCTTCGTACAGCACCCGCGCCTGCTCGCGTGCCGACGTCGGCTCGGTCGCTCCCGCCTCCTGCGCCCGCACCGCCGGCACCGCGGCCGTCGCCAGAACCGCCGCGCACGCGCCAGCCAGCCACCCGCTCATCGTCCCTCCGCGTCCCATCATCCGCATGCTACCAACTCGACCCACGGAGGTCGACCCGCCGACCGCCGACCGCCGACCGCCGCCACCGTCAGTAGAAGATCACCGTGCGGAGCTGGTAGCCCGTCATGTCGGAGTAGGTGTACGGGCCAAGGCCCACCGGGAAGCTCTCCACGGCGTACGTCGTCGGGTTCATCTTCGACGCCGAGTTGCCGCCCTGGGAGACGGCCCAGACGTTGCCTTCGAAGTCGATCGCCACGCCGACCACGGCTTCCGGCCCGACGTTCTCCTGGTGGACGAACGTCACGTCGGCCTCGCGCACCTGCACCACCTCGCCGGACGTGCTGGCGACCCAGACCGAGCCGGCGTTGTCGACGGCGATGCCGCGGTAGAACTTGAGGAGGCCCGGGGCGTTGTACGTCACGCTCTCGCCCGTGGCCGGGTTGAGGCGCGTGACGCACGAGCCGGTCATGGTCCTGCCCGAGGTCCAGACGCGGTCGAAGGCGTCGACGGCGATGCCGTAGCCGCAGGGCACGGTGAAGTACGTCGCTTCCAGCGTGGTCGTGTTCACCCGCGCGATGCGGCACGCCCCGATCGTGCACATCCCGCCCACGATCCAGAAGTTGCCGGAGCCGTCCATCGCGCCGCCGTAGGGCTGGTTGGTCACGTGCGTGCGCTGCACGACGGACCCGGTCTCGCCGTCGAGCTTGAACACGCCGCCGGTGTCGAGCGCCCCGATCCAGACGAACCCGCCGCGACCGGTGTACGAGTCCTCGGTGCCGTCCCACGCGGTCGCCCGCGCGCCGATCGGGCTCGACGAGCCCGCGTCGGGCAGCGTCGTGTTCCAGAGCATGCACTCGTCCTCCCCCCACGCCTTCACGTCCGTCGCGCCGCTCGAAGTCTGGATCACCGTGTCGCCGTTGCGGTCGATGCAGTCCTCCAGCTCCGCCGCGAACTTCGTCACGGACGAGGGACCCGACGGGGTCTCGCCGCCCGGACTGCGGTTGGTCACGACCATGTCGCCGTGGAGGTTCACGGATGTGCGCGAGGGATCGCCGGCGGCGCCGAGCGCGCTGGTCGCGTAGCGCCCCATCTCCACGCCGTCGAGCGTGCACAGCTTGGAGAGGGTCCCCTCGGCCGAGTTGGCGATCCAGATGTACGATCGATCCTCGCCGCAGCGCGACGGCAGCGGCGGTGCGTCGTCGACCGCGGCGTCCTCGATTCCCGCCCCGTCGTCGCCGGCCGTGCCGTCCTCCCCGGTCGCGGCGTCCGCGTCGGGCTCGGTGTCCTCGCCGCCGTCGACCGGCAGATCGTCCGCGCAAGAGCACGAGCCGCCGACGGTGCACTCCCCGCGGTCGAAACCGGCCGCCATGCACCGCGCCGCGCAGTCCCCGGGCTCGCACGACCCGTCGCCGCCCTCCAGAATCACGCCGTCCGGCGCTCCCGCCTCCCCGTCCGCGGCTCCCTCGCGCCGCGCGTCGCTTCCCGGGTTCCCTTCGTCGTCCGCCGGCGAGCACCCCGCCCAGATCGCCAGCGCCAGGCCCGGCCACACCGCTCCAGATCGTCGCCTTGCCATGGTCCTCTCCTCCCGACCCCTGGAGTCTACCATGAAGGGAGGGCCCTGGCCGATGGGCCTCGGTGGGTGTACCCTCCCGCCACGACTCGCCGGCCGGCCTCCCCGGCGGCGGGTCACGCGGGGAGGGAAGCCGGAAAGGAGTCCGCCGTGCGCCACGCAAGAACCGTTCCGTTCCTCGCCGTTCTCGCCCTGGCCGTCCTCGCCGCCTCGTGCGATTCCGGCCGGACGCTCGCCGGTGGCGACGACGCGCCGCCCGACGGAACCGATTCCGCCGGAGAGGCCGGGCCGGACGCGGAGCCCGACGCCGGGCCGGACGCCGACCCCCCCGGGGACGCGGAAACGGGCGAGACCGCCGAGGCGGAGACGGAAGCGACCGCGGAGGCGGAAGCCGAGGCAGAAGCCGACGCGACCACCGACACCGGCGGATGCGGCGGCGACTGTCTCGCCGGCCTGCGTACCGCCTGCACCTGCGATCCGTCCGATCCCTGCGGCTGGGCGAGCGACACGATCTGCGACGAGCGGCGGTGCGCGGACGTCGTCACGGCGTACGTCGCCGACGGCTCGGACTGTGATACGCGCAACAACTGCGCCGGGGATTGTCGGAGCGGCAGGTTCAACGAATGCACCTGCGACCCGCGCGATCCCTGCCGCTGGTCGCCGGACGGGGTGTGCGACCAGCCCGAGTGCGAGGCGGCGGTGCCGGCCGGCCCGATCTTCGACGACACGGCCGACTGCGCTTCCGCGGCCTGCGACGGCGCCTGCCTGGAAGGGACGCACGACGCCTGCACCTGCGCTGGCGACGACCCGTGCGGCTGGGCCGCCGACGGCTTCTGCGACGGCGATCCCTGCGAGTCCGTCCTGCCCGGCGCCCACTTCGACGACGCCGCCGACTGCACCCCGCCCGGTACCCTGACCTTCGCCGCCACCTCCGTCGTCAACGAGCTCGACCGCAACGACATGGTCGTCTTCGCCGACGGCCTGGTCGGCCTCGGCTACGACTGGATCGTCCGCGACGCCGACGTCACGCGCGCCGAGCTGGTTTCCTACCTGGAGACGGATCTGACCGCGCTGTACCACACCAGCCACGGCAACGACGGCGTCGTCGTCGTCGCCGACGGCACGGTCTCCACCACCGACGTCACCATCGTCGCCCGCAACTCGATTTTCGCCACCTGCCTGACCCTCGTCCCGCCGTGGGACTCCGCGATGGGACCGTCCGCCGAGACCGTGCTCGGCTACACCGACCTCTCGTACGACTACATCGATGACGACGTCGTGCGGAACATGATCCCCGAGCTGGCCGCGGGCGACGGCTGGATGCTCGCCTGGTACCAGGCCAACATCCCGATCCGCGAGCTGGACGACCGCTGGGCGGGCTACGTCCGCGAGGGCGCCTCGATCGTCGAGTACTCCGCTCGGTCGGCCACCATCCCGACCGTGCCCGCGCCGCCCGGCGGCTGGGTCGCGCTCGACGCCCGCGGGGCCCTGTGGTCCTCCGCCGCCCTGCTGTCCGAGGCCCGCGCGTTTGCCGCCCCGGACGCCCTGCCGGTGATCCGTCCCGGCGAGCCCCGCTCTTCCACCGCCGTGCCCGGCGCGTGGTCGAGGTTGGCGGCGACGACAATGACCCGCGAGGAGGCCGTGGCGCTGGCGGAGGCGTCCCTGTCCGGCTCGTTCGGCGCGGTCCCCGGGGACGCGGTCCTGGATCGCGCCTTCGCCGTCTTCGCCCGACGCCAGGGCGAGGCGCCGGCCGTGGTCGGCTGGGTCGTGCGCTGGTCGCGCGAGCTGGACGGGGTTCCCGTCCGCGGCAACGGGGTGGCGGACCACCTCGTCGTCCTCGTCGGCCCCACGGGCGCCCTGGCGGCCTCCGCCTGGTGGCCCGCCCTGGACGTCGCCCCCGCGTCCCCGCCGTCCGCCGATGTCCTGCTCGACTCGACCTCCGCCCTGCGTGCCGCGTCCGCCGAGCTGTCGCGCGTCGTCAAGGGCGAGCTGCGCCTCGTCTCGGCGCGCCCCGTCTGGGGCACGACCGGCCCCGGCGGCTACGAGCTGCTTCCGGCCTGGGAGTTCACCGGCACGACCGGCTCCGCGATCGTGATCGACGCCGTGAGCGGGAGGGTGCTGAGATAGGGAGGGAGGGCGCCGAGGAGACGGAGGGCGAGGAGATCCGACTTACCGCTGAGGCGCTGAGGGCACTGAGACAAACGCTGAGGCGGACATGGAAAGGGGGGATCCGGCAGTCGTGGATCCGGGATGGATGAGACATACAGGGCCTCTCGTTCTGCCGGTTTCCAGGCTCGCGCTCGCGTGGGTTGTTGCCTTGGGCTGCTCGCGCGGTGGACCGCCGCAGGAATCCCGGGCCGAGTACACGGAACCGAGGATCGCGGACGGGCCGCCGGAATCCGTCCAGCCAACCTCGCCCGCCGGGCCCCCACCACAGACGCGGCCGGCGTGCAATGAACGCACGAAGGCGTACGCACGAAGCAACATCGAGCGTTTGGAGTCACGGTACGGCCAGGACATGCACTCCGCACCAGACGACGCCCTGAAGGAGTACCGACATGCACTGACGGCCACGCAATGTCGGGCGCCCGACGACCTCGAGCGGCGCATGATTGAGGATCTTCACCGTCGCGACGACATCAAGGACGCGACCGCAGACCAGGTGAGTGCCTGGGAACAGCTCATCTGGCTGGCCACCGGCAATCTGGAGGTCTCCTGGGACCCCCGGCTGAAGACGCCGACGTCGATCAGGACCTGGCAGCAATTCGACGGCGCCGCCGCCGATGCGATGTCCGCCCTGGACCGCGAGCTCATGCCCATCATCAAGCGCATGCTCTCGTTCGATCCTGCGCGCGACTCTATCACCCGGGCGCCGACGGAGTCGTCTCCGATGATCGGTTTCCCTGGGTCCGCGACGGGCGGCACATCACATCGATTCCGCTGCAAACGTCTCCACGACGGTCTGCCTGTCGTGGGCGCGTTCCTGAACATCGTCGTTGTGCCGTCTCCATTGCGATCGGGGTCATGGATGGCGTCGGTGTCGGCCAACTGGCCACGGGATCTCCCGGATGCTCGCACTCCGCCGGCGATAGCCGCCGAGAAAGCCGAAGCACTTGCTGTTGCATCGGACCCCGGAAGCTCGTCGACCCTCGAGCGGAACGCACGGTTGGTGATCGCCGCCCGACACCTCCCGCCACGGCTCGTCTACGAGGTCGAGATCCGCGACGATGCCGGTGACCCGTGGCTGGTGTTGGTCGATGCCGCGACCGGCGTCATCGTGAGCCGCTCGATCCAGGTGCGCCAGTAGCCCCAGTTTCCGTCCCCCCCTCAGCGTTTGTCTCAGTGCCCTCAGCGCCTCAGCGGTAAGTCCGATCTCCGCGCCCTCCCCTCCCCTCAGCGCCCTCCCCCCTCTCCCCCTCTCTGTACCTCCACCCCCCAGATCTCCCGCGCGTAGTTCGCGATCGTCACGTCGCTGGAGAACCGCCCCATCCGCGCCGCGTTCAGGATCGACATCCGCGTCCAGCGTTCGGGATCCGCCCACACCTTGGCGACCTCCCTCCGGCACTCCCGGTAGCTCGCGAAATCGGCCAGCAGGAGGTACGTGTCTCCCCCCCGCAGCAGCGAATCCACGATCGGCCGGAACCTCCCCGGCTCCTCCGGACTCAGCTCCCCCCCCGCGATCGATTCCAGCGCCTCGCGCAACGACACGTCGGCGTTCGCGTACGTCCACGGGTCGTACCCTCTTGCCCGCACCTCCCGCACCCCGGGCTCGTCCAGGCCGAAGAGGAAGAAGTTCTCCGGACCGACCGCGTCGCGGATCTCGACGTTCGCCCCGTCCAGCGTGCCGATCGTCAGCGCGCCGTTGAGCGCGAACTTCATGTTGCCCGTGCCGGAAGCCTCGGTGCCCGCCGTCGAGATCTGCTCCGAGAGATCCGCGGCCGGCATCAGCAGCTCGGCCAGCGAGACGCCGTAGTTCGGCACGAAGACCACCCGCAGGAACCGGCTCGCTTCCGGATCGCCGTTGACCGCCCGCGCGACCGCGCCGATCAGCCGGATGATCCGCTTGGCCATCTCGTAGCCCGGCGCCGCCTTGCCGCCGAAGAGCACCGTCCGCGGCGTCCGGTCGCACGGCCGCCCGCGCCGCAGGTCGAGGAGCTGGGCGTAGACCTCGAGGATGTTCAGGAGCTGCCGCTTGTACTCGTGCAGGCGCTTGACCTGCACGTCGAACATCGAGGCCGGGTCGACCTCGACGCCCGGATCGCGCGCCAGCCTGCGGCACAGGCGCAGCTTGTTCTGCCGCTTGGCCTCGCGCCACGCGTTCCGGAACGCGGCCTCCTCCGCCAGCGGCGCGAGCCGCCGGAGCTGTTCCAGGTCGGTGATCCAGCCGTCGCCGATCCTGGAGGAGATGAGGCGCGACAGGGCGGGGTTGCAGCCGAGCAGCCAGCGCCGCGGCGTGATGCCGTTGGTCTTGTTGTTGAACTTCTGCGGCCACAGGTCCGCGAAGTCGGGGAAGAGCTGCTCGCGCACCAGCTTGCTGTGCAGCGCGGAGACGCCGTTGACGGAGAAGCTGCCCGCGATCGCCACGTTGGCCATGCGCACGCGCCGCTCCGGCCCTTCCGCCACGAGCGACATCCGCCGCACCCGCTCCTCGTCCCCCGGCCAGCGCCGGCGCACCTCGCCGAGCAGCCGCTCGTTGATCTCGTAGAGGATCTGGAGGTGCCGCGGCAGGACGTGCTCCAGGAGCGACACCGGCCACTGCTCCAGCGCCTCGGGCAGCACCGTGTGGTTGGTGTAGGCGAAGCAGCGCGAGGCGATGGCCCACGACTCGTCCCACCCCATCCCCCGCTCGTCCACCAGCAGCCGCATCAGCTCCGGCACCGCCAGCGCCGGGTGCGTGTCGTTGAGCTGGAACACGGCCTTCTCGTGCAGGTTGGCCAGCGTCTTGTGCTGCACGATGTGCCGCCGCAGCGCGTCCTGGAGCGTCGCCGAGACGAAGAAGTGCTCCTGCTTGAGCCGCAGCTCGCGGCCCTGGCTCACCTGGTCGTTGGGGTAGAGCACGCGCGAGATGTTCTCCGTCGCGTTCTTCTCGTGGACCGCCTCGATGTAGTCGCCGCGGTTGAAGTTGTGGAAATCGAACTCGCGCGACGCCTTCGCCGACCACAGGCGCAGCGTGTTGACCACCCCGTTGCGGAAGCCGGGGACGGGGACGTCGTAGGCCATCGCCATCACCACCTGGGTATCCACCCAGTCGAACACCGTCCTGCCGCGCTCGTCGCGCCGCGGCTGCACGCGCCCGTGGAACCGCACCGGGAACAGCCGCTCGGGAAACGGCATCTCCCACGGGTTGCCGTAGCGCAGCCAGTTGTCCGGCCCCTCGACCTGCGCCCCGTCCACGATCGACTGCCGGAAGACGCCGTACTCGTAGCGGATGCCGCAGCCCATCGCGGGGATCCCCAGCGTCGCCATGGAGTCGAGGAAGCAGGCCGCCAGCCGCCCCAGCCCGCCGTTGCCCAGCGCCGCGTCCCACTCCGACTCGAGCACGTCGTCCAGGTCGAGCCCCATCTCCTCCAGCGCCGCCCGCGTCTCCCCCAGGAGCCCGAGGTTCACCAGCCCGTCGCGCAGGAGGCGCCCCATGAGGAACTCCAGCGAGAGGTAGTACACGCGCTTCACCTCGGGCCGCCGGTTCCGCTGCGTTGTCTTGTTCCAGCGGTCCATCAGCCGGTCGCGCACGGCGCGCGACAGCGACTGCAGGAAATCGAGCCGCGAGACCGAGTACTGGTCCTTCCCCTGCGTGTACTCGACGTGCGAGGCCAGCGACTGCTTGATCGCCTCGCGGTCCATCCCCAGATCGCGCTCGGTCAGGAAGCCCCACGAGTCCCTGTGTTGCACGCCCCTCTCCTCCTCCCCCCCCGCCCGGTCCCGAGTCCCCCGCCCGCCTCCCGATCCGACATGGTTCCGCGGCGCAGGTCAATCGATTATGATCCGCAGCGTCATGGGGGTGGTGCTTTCGCTCGATCTGGGCACGACGACATTCAAGGCCGCGCTGTGCGACGACTCGGGCCGCCTCCTCGCCCGCTCGTCGCTCCCCGCCGACTCCGGCATGGAGTTCGACGCGGGCGACGCCTGCGACCGGGCGTTGCGCGTCGTCGCCGCTCTCGTGCGCGACGGCGGCGTCCCGCCCCGGGAGATTCTCGCGGTGGCCGTCGCGAGCCAGCGCGCGACGGTCGTCCCCGTCGGCGCCGACGGCGCGGCGTCCGCGCCGGCGATGTCCTGGCAGGACGCCCGCGCCGGGGACGCGGCCGCGGAGCCGGCCGCGACGCTCGGGGCCGAGCACTACCGCCGGGTCACCGGGCTGCCGCCGTCGTTCCTCTGGTCCGTGTCGAAGATCCTCCGGTTCCGGCGCGAGCGTCCGGAGGCGTTCGCGCGCACGGGGCGCTTCGTGCTCCTGCACGACTGGGTGCTCCACGCGCTGGGCGTCGAGGGCTTCGTCACCGACGTCGCCAACGCGTCGCTGACGGGCCTGCTCGACGTGGCGCGCGCGGACTGGAGCGACGAGATCCTGGATGCGGTGCGGCTGACCCGCGATCGGCTGTCCCGGGTCGTGGCGTCGGGCACCCGGGTCGGGAGCCTCTCCGCCGTGGCCGCAGGCGCCACCGGCCTCGAGGCCGGCACGCCGCTGGTGGCGGGCGGCGGCGACCAGCAGTGCGCCGCGCTGGGTCTGGGGGTCGTGGATCCCGGGCGGGCGGCGCTCTGCCTGGGCACCGCGGCCGTGGTGAGCTGCCCCGTGGAGCGTCCGCCGGAGGCGCCGCGGGGCGGCTTCTTCTGCACCGTCCACGTCGCGCCCGGTCGCTGGGTCCTGGAGGGGATCCACAATGCCTTCGGCGCCAGCCTGCGGTGGGCCGCCGCGGCGCTCGGCCTTCCCGGGGTCGAGGCGCTCGAGGAGCTGGCGGCGGCCGGTGCGAGCGGCGGGGTGCGGTTCGTTCCGCACCTGGCCGGGGCGGGCTCCCCGGAGATGGATGCCGGTGCCCGCGCCGCGTTCGTCGGTCTGGGACTGGAGCACGACCGTCGTACGCTGGCCCGGGCCGTGTTCGAGGGCGTCGCGCTGGAGACGCGGCGCATCCTGGAGTCGCTCGGCGCCGGCGTCCCGGTCGACCGGCTGGTCGTCTCGGGCGGCGCCAGCCGCGGGGCCCTGCTGATCCGGCTGCTGGCCGATCTCACTGGGCGGACGCTGGAGCTGTGCGAGGAGCCCGACGTCACGCTGGTCGGCGCCGCGCTCCTGGCCTGGACGGGCATCGGGCGCTTCGGCGACGCCCGGGAGGCGGCGCTGGCCCGCGCGGCTGACGTGGGCGCGATCGTCGCGCCGGCGCTGGATGCCGGCGCGCGGGATCGGCTCTACGCCGGGTATGCCGGGAGCGTCGGCGGCCTCCGGTCCGCCGCGGCCGGCGCCGCAGGGAGGGTCGGATCGTCATGAGCCCGCGCGACGGCCCGAACGACGACGAGCTGGAGGCCATCCGCACGGAGGCACTGGACTTCGCGGGCATCGGCCTCTACCGCTACCGCTGGGACGGCACGGTCCTGTCCATGGATCGCGGCGCCCTGCGCATCCTGGGCCTGGAGGGCCGCTTCGCGGGACCGGAGGAGGTCGCCGGCCGGGACATCGCGGACCTGATCCGGTACGCCGGGCCGCGTGGGTTCCTCCGCGCTCGTCTCCGGGCCGAGCGGCGCGTGCGGGGCCTGGAGTACCCGTTCAAGACGCTGGACGGCGAGGAGCGGTGGGCCGAGCACGACTCGTACGTGACGGCCGATCCCGCCACGGGGGAGGAGCAGCTCCAGGTCATCATCCGCGACATCACGGGGCGCAAGCGCCTGGAGCAGGGGCTGGCGGCGGAGCACGAGCGGCTGGCGGTGACGCTCCGTTCGATCGGCGACGGAGTGATCACGACCGGCGTCGACGGTTGCGTGACGCTGGTCAACAAGGTCGCCGAGGAGCTGACGGGCTGGGTACAGGCCGATGCGCTGGGGCGACCGTTGGACGACGTGTTCCGCATCATCGACCAGCGGACGCGCGAGCCGCGCGAGAGTCCCGTGGCGCAGGTCCTGCGCAGCGGCGCCGTCGTCGGCATCGCCAACCACACCGCCCTGCTCGCGCGGGACGGCCGGGAGCGCGTCATCGCCGACAGTGCGGCCCCGATCCGGGACCCGCAGAGCCGGATCATCGGCGTGGTGCTCGTCTTCCGCGACGTCACCGACAAGGAGCGGATGCACGCCGACATGCTGCGCATCGAGCGTCTCCAGTCGCTCGGCGTCCTGGCCGGGGGCATCGCCCACGACTTCAACAACCTCCTCGCCGCCATTCTGGGCAACGTCGGCCTGGGCAAGCTCTACGCCGGCCCCGGCAGCCAGATCGGCGACCTGCTGGAAGAGGCCGAGAAGGCGACGCTGCGCGCCAAGGATCTGACGCGCCAGCTCCTGACCTTCGCTCGCGGCGGCGAGCCGGCCCGCCGGACCACCGCCCTGGGCGCCCTCGTCCGCGACGCGGCACAGTTCGCCCTCCACGGCTCGACCTCGCGTTGCGAGTTCGACATCGCCCCCGACCTGTACCAGGCCGAGGTCGACCCCGGACAGATCTCGCAGGTCGTCCACAACCTCGTGCTCAACGCCGCCCAGGCGATGGAAGGAGGCGGGAGCATCGAAATCGCCTGCCGCAACGCCGCCGTCGCGCCGGGCGACGCGCTGCCCCTCGCCCCCGGTCCCTACGTCACCGTCGCCGTCCGGGACCACGGCCCGGGAGTCCCCGCGGACCGGCTCGCGACCATCTTCGAGCCGTATTTCACGACCAAGCCGCGCGGCACCGGCCTGGGCCTGACCATCGTGCACTCCATCGTGCTCAAGCATGACGGCCACGTCCGCGTCGAGTCCCGCGCCGGCGAGGGCAGCACCTTCGTCCTCTGGCTGCCCGCGTCCATGAACGCCGCCGAGCCGCCGCCGCCCGTCGCGCGCACCGCCCTCGGCGGCACCGGCCGCGTCCTGCTCATGGACGACGATCCCGCGGTGCTCGACGTCGCCGCCCAGATGCTCCGCCACCTGGGCTACGAGGTCGACACGGCGACCGACGGGGCGACCGCCCTCCGCCTGTACCGCGACGCCCACGCCGCCGCCCGCTCCTACGAGGCCGTACTGCTCGATCTCACCGTTCCCGGCGGCATGGGCGGCGCCGAGGCGGTACGGCGGATCCTGGCCCTCGACCCCGAGGCCGTCGCCATCGCCTGCAGCGGCTACTCCTCCGACCCCATTCTCGCCAACCCCCGCGCCTTCGGCTTCCGCGACGCCCTGGCCAAGCCGTACGACATCTCCGCGCTCGGCCGCACCCTCGTCGCCGTCGGCCGCAAGACCTGACCCACCAGCTACCAGCCTCCAAGCCTGCCCTGACCCTTGCCTGCCCCGAGCGCAGTCGAGGGGCCGAAGGGCCACCAGCCAAGTTGACACCTCCCTGTCGCCGCGCTACCCGTGCTCCATGACGCGCGCCTACAGGATCGATGCGAAGTTGTGCCGCGGCGACGGCCTCTGCGTCGCCGTGTGCCCCAAGCGGGTGCTCGAGATCGCCGAGGGGAAGGCCCGGGCGGTCGAGGGTCGCGTGCGGCACTGTCTCCTGTGCGGACAGTGCATGGCGGTCTGCGTCCACGACGCGATCGAGGTCGAGGGCTTGTCGCGCGCCGATTTCCCGCCGCTGCGCCGGCACGCCTTCGCGCCGGAGGATTTCGAGACGTTCCTGGCCGAGCGGCGCTCGGTCCGCACGTTCAAGGACCAGCCCGTTTCCCGCGAGCTGCTCGAGCGCATCGCCCGCGCCGCCGCGTTCGCGCCGATGGGCTTTCCCCCGCACTCGACCTCCATCCTGATCTTCGACCGGCGCGAGGACCTCGATCGGCTCGCCGCCGAGCTGCGCCGGGGCTACGGCAAGCTGCTCGACATGTATCGCAATCCGTTCCTCCGCCTGATCATCCGCCTCAAGCGCGGCGCCGAGACGATGCACGCGATGCGCACGCACGTGCTCCAGATCGTCGAGGAGGACAACGAGCGTTTCCGGGAGCGGGGCGAGGACGGGTACCTGTACGGGGCGCCGGCGCTGCTCCTGTTCCACGCGAACCGCTGGAGCGTCGCGTACCAGGAGAACGCGATGCTCGTCGCGGCCTACGCCATGCTCGAGGCCCAGGCGCTGGGACTGGGTTCCACCGTCCTCAGCATCGTCCCCCCGCTGATCAACAACATGCCCGGCATGCGCGAGCCCTACGGCCTGGGCCAGGACGACGTCGTCGTGCTCGGCCTCATCGTCGGCCACCCGAAATACAAGTACCACCGCGCCATCGAGCGCAAGCTGGCCGGCGTCCGCTACCTCCGCCCCTGATCTTCCCCCCTTTGCGTTCTTTGCGGCCCTTGGCGCTCTTGACGCGAAACCCGGACTCCCGACCCCGGGATTGCACCCCGGCCCTTCACACCGTATCGTGGTCGACGATGATCGTCGCCGTTCGCCGGACCATCCTCCCGCCGGCCGCGATGCTCGCCGGGTGCCTGGGCTGCATGCTCCAGTCCGGGGGCGAGTTCGCGCCGGACGAGGGCGACCCCGAGGCGGCGGTTCACGACGGCGGATGGGATGGCGACGGTGACGTCGGCCGCGACGACACGCGGGGCGACGTGCCGCGCGAGGACGCCGTGCCCGACGACGCGTCCGTCGAGGACGGCGAGTCCGACGACGCTTCCCCGGACGACACGCCGACCGACGACGCGCCGGACGACGATGCCGCCGAGGACGCCGCGCCCGACGACGCGGGCGGCGAGGTCCCCTGCCCGCCCGGCGTGCCCGAGGCGTGCAACGGCCTGGACGACGACTGCAACGGCTCCGTGGACGACGGCATGGAGTGTGCGCTGGGCACGGTCTCTCCTTGCGGCCCGTGCGCCCTGGGCCGGAAGACCTGCACGTCGTCCTGCACCTGGTCTCCCTGCGTGACGCCGGCAGACGCCTGCAGCCCCGGCGCGAGCGAGTCCTGCACGCCGCCGGCGTGCGCCGTCGGGCACCACACCTGTCAGCCGACCTGTGCATGGGGCGCCTGCGTCGCGGATCACTCGGACTGCACGCCCGGCACGACCCGCGGCTGTTCGCTTCCGGACTGCGGCAGCGGGACCCAGGCGTGCCGGCCCGACTGCACCTGGGGCGGCTGCGACGGGACGTGCAGCGGCGGCCGGAGCTGCTGCCCCGGCGACGGCTGCTTCGACCTGGACTGGACCGACCAGCACTGCGGCGACTGCGCCACGAGCTGCGGCTTCTTCTCCATCTGCTGGGACGGCCACTGCACGTAGCCTCCCCGGCGACCGCTCGTCCGCTCGCTTCCGCCCGACCGCTCGCCCTAGATGCTGTACGCCAGCCCCAGATGGAACGCCGCCTCGATCGTGAACAGGTCCTGGTTCATGTCGAGCGCCTCGTCCGGCTGCGCCTTGCCGAAGCGGCACAGGACGTCCGGACCGCCCTTGATGTTGAAGTGCGGGCCCGCGTAGAAGACGAAGCCCAGGTCCAGCTTCACCGCGCCGCCGTAGAGGTTGCCGTCGATGCTCCGGCCGGTTCCCGCCGGAGTCGACGTGACCCCGTAGAACCCGCCCGCGCCCACGCCCGGCGCGAAGAACATCCCGTAGCCCAGGCGCACATAGTAGTTCGCCATCAGGATGCCCAGGAAACCGACGTTGCTGCTCGAAACCTCGCTCTCCACCCCTGCTGCCGTGGTCGTCGTTCCGAGCTTGCCGTAGAAGATCTGCAGGTTGGCGGCCAGGCTGAAATTGTCGGCGAGGACGAACCGCGGGGTGATGCCGCCCACGTACGTCGCCTGCAGGATCGCGACGCCGTTCTGGTCGTCGCCGGTGCTGTCGTAGCGCACGAGCAGCATGTTATCGATGCCGAACTCGAGCACCCCGCCGGCGATGGCGCTGATGCCGTCGGTGCCGGGGGTGATCGTCTGCATCGCCGCGGCGCCTTTCGGCAATGCCAACACGGCCATCAACGGGATCGCGGCCAGGATCATCTTCTTCATCGGGACCTCCCTTTCCGTGAGCGCCACGCAAGCAGATCGCACCCGCCGAGTCAACGCGCGCCACCCCCCGATCGTGCACTTCCGCGCACCTCTCCCCCGCACCCCCCGACTCGCCCCGTTCGACCCACCCCCCGACTCGCCCCGTTCGACCCACCCCCCGACTCGCCCCGTTCGACCCACCCCCAACTCGTCCCAGACGACCCACCCTTCGCCCCCCCTCCGTTTGACCATCGCCGCACTCCCGGTCATCCTGACGTCGCTGCGAAACGGAGGTGCTCCATGCGCTTCGCACTCGTGGGTCCGACGAACGAAGAGAACCTGGCCCTGGGATACCTGGCAGCGACGTTGCGCGCCGCCGGCCACGAAGTCGCGACCGTCGCCTTCGACGGCGCCGGTGACGCCCACGCCGCGGCACGACGGGCGATCGCCTCTCGACCCGACGCCGTCGGTCTCTCCATCGCCTTCCAGGCCGGCGGGTCGGGCTTCCTCGAGCTCGCGGCGGCTCTGCGCCTTCAGGGCTTCACCGGCCACGTCGTCGCCGGCGGCCAGTTCGCCTCCCTCGCTGCCGGCGAGCTGCTGCGCGAATCCCCGGCCCTCGATTCCGTGCTCCGCGGCGAAGCCGACGAGTCGATCGTCCTCCTGGCGTCCGCCCTGCACGACGGGACGCCCCTCCGGGACGTCCCCGGGATCGTGCTGCGTGACGGAAACGCCGTCCGCTACGGAGCGCCCGCCGCAAAGCCGCGCGAGCTGGACGCCCTGCCGCTTCCCGCGCGCGAGACGCCCACGCCGTCCTGCGCCGGCATCCCCGCCGCCTCGCTCGTCGCCAGCCGCGGCTGTCGCGGGCGCTGCTCGTTCTGCTCCATCGCCGCCTTCGGCGCTCTTTCCGGCGGCCCGGCACGACGCGAGCGCTCCCCGCGGGGCGTCGCGCGAGAGATGGCGCTCCTGTGGCGCGAGCGCGGGACGCGCCTGTTCGTCTTCCAGGACGACGACTTCCTGGGCGGCGGGCGTGAGGCGAGCCTCGCCCGCGTCGCGGACCTGGAGGCGGCCATCGCCGGCGAAGGCCTTCCGTCCGTGGCTCTGGCGATCAAGGCTCGCCCCGACGGCATCGATGCCGGCGTCGTCGCCGGCCTCCGTCGCCTCGGCCTCGTCCAGGTCTTCCTCGGCGTCGAGACCGCCTCCGCCCGCGGCCTCGAGGCCCTCGGCCGCGCGGTCACTCCCGACCGGGTGCGCCGGGCCCTTGCGACTCTCCACGCCGCGGACGTCTTCGTCGCCTCCAACCTCATGCTGTGGCATCCCGACGGGACCCTCGACGACCTGCGCGAGAACCTCGCGCTCCTCGCCGCGTTCCCCGAACAGCTCTTCAGCTTCGGACGCACCGAGCCCTACGAAGGGGCTCCGCTCACCGTGCGCCTCGCGCGCGAGGGCCGGCTGCTCGGCGACTGGCGGAACCGCGATTACCGCGTCGAGGACCCGGCCGCCCGCCTCGCGCTCGAGCTGTTCAACGCGTCCCTCGCCGCACGCTGCCGCGCGGGCGGCACGATCCCGTTGGCCCAGCGTTCCGGCACCGCCGCGGCCGCCGCCTCCCGCGTGCTCGGTCCGCCGCAGGTCGCACCCCTCAGGAGCCGGATCCACGCGGTGTCGCGCCGGCTTGCCGCCTCCAACCGCGCCATCCTGGCCGGCATCGTCGAGCACGCGGCCGCCGGACGGACCGAGCGCGCCGCCACCGCCGAACGGCTCCGCCACGACATGGACGACGTGGACGCGACGCTCGGGCCGGAGCTGCGCGAGCTGCTGGTCCGCCTCGAGGACCTCGCCGTCGCGAACGGCCGGCAGACCGCACGGCGGCCGCTGCGGCGCTCCCACGCACGCCTCGCCGCCGTCGCCGCCGCCGGCGCCCTCGCCTGTTCGCAGCCGCAGGCCCCCGTCTCCCATCCGCGGGACGCCGAGGCGGGGACGAGCCGCCCCGGCGTTTCCGGGCCCGAGGTCGAGACGCTGGCCGGCCTCGCTGTGGAGCTCAACACCGCCCAACGGTTCATTCCCGGCGGCCCGTGCTCTCCCCCCACGATCCTCCCCTCCGCGGTCGCCGCCACGCTGGCCGCCGATCCGGCCGCCGGACGGATCGAAGCGATCGACGTGCGCGGCGGAGCGCTCGAGCGCGTCTTGGTCGCGCCGGACGGCTCGCGGGCCGTGGCGAGCCTCAAGGCCGGCCCGGAGACGGGCGAGGGAGAGCTGCTGGTCCAGGTCCGGCGCACCGACGGCACCGCCGCCGTCGTCACGCGCACGTTCTTCTGGGCCGGTGGATACGCGTTCGCCACCGACGAGGAGCGGCAGCAGTTCCTGAACCCGCCGCCGCCGTTCGATCCCGGCTACCGCATGGGCTGCGATCCGCCCGGCCCGATGCCGGTCATGCCGTTCACGCCGACAGAGTTCTTCGCCGAGGACGGCCGCGTGTCCTTCGCCATGCGCTACGGGCGCCCTGTCGGCTGGGCCTTCGACCTGGGCTTCGCGGCGGGCGTGGCCGGAACCGAGGGGACGACCGTTGAGCCGCTCCCGGCGACCTGCGAGTTCGGACGGCTCGAAGTCGGCGTGCCCATGGAGCGCGAATCGATGCCGCCGGGCTGGTTCGCTTGCACGTTCTCCCCCTACGACCCGGAAGGCGTCACCTACCTGCGAGACGGTTCCTTCGCCTGCACCGTCTTCTTCCGCATCCGTACGGACGACGGCGACCAGGAAACCGTCTCGGGCACCCTGCCCGTCCATGTGGCCCCCGACGGCACCGTCACCCTCGGCGATCTCTCCTGAGCCCCTCTTCCCTCCCGTCCCCCCTCCACCGCCCCACCGCTCTACCGCTCTACCGCTCCAGAAACGTCTCCCTCACCCACCGCAGCTCGCGCTCCGCCACCGCGTCCCACGCGAAGCGCCGTGCCCACAACCGCGCCCCGGCCTCCAACGCGCGCCGCAGCTCGGGCTCGTCCAGCAGCCTGCCCAACGCCCGGCCCAGCGCGGTCGCGTCTCCCGGCGGCACCAGCAACGCCGTCCGCTCCGGATCGAGGCTCTCCCGGAACCCGTCCGTGTCGGTCGCCAGCACCGCCTTGCCGGCCGCGTTGGCCTCCAGCGCCGCGATGCCGAACCCCTCGAACCGCGACGGCGAGCAGAACAGCAGGCAGCCCGACAGGAGCCGCCGCTTCTCCTCCTCCCCGACGTTCGGTCGCACCTCGACGCGCGTCGCGACCCCGGCCGCCGCGCTGCGCCGCACCAGGTCCTCCACGTCGGCCGGCGTCCCACGCCCCGCCAGCACCAGCCGCAGCGAGGGATGCCGCGGCACCACCGCCGCGAAGGCGTCGAGCAGCAAGTCGAGGCCCTTCATGAACGGATCGAGGCGCCCGACGAAGAGGAGATACCGCGGGTCCGCGATTGTCGGCTCCGGCTCGAGCAGCGCGGGGTCGAAGCCGTTGGCCGAGTCGAGCACCCTGACCTGCGGGTTCACCTCGCGGATCGCCTCGCGCACCTCCCGGTTCACGGTCACCACGTGGCGCAGCCCGGCCCAGAGCAGCCGTTCCACGGCCCACGGCAGCCAGCCCGCCGCGCCGAAGCGCTCCACGTAGCGCCGGCCGACGCGGTGGTGCACGATGCCGAAGAAGCGCCGCGGACGCAGCAGGCCGGCGAGCAGCGGCGCGTAGGTCGAGACGTCGTTGCCGACCACGTCGGCGTCGTCGAACAGCAGTTGCAGATTGGCGCGCAGGGCGTACCGCGCGCGCGACGTCGCCTCGCTCTTCCCCCCGCCCAGCGACTCGAAGCGCACACCGTCGACCTCGTGCGCCGCGAATCCCGGGTAGTCGCCCACGTAGACCGTGATCCGCTCCCATGCCGGACGGAACCGCCGCAGCACCTCCAGGTGCCGCACCGCCCCGCCCCCGCCGCACCACGGATTGCCGACATGGTCGTAGCTGTAGAACGACAGTGTGGCCACGTTGCCTCTCCTCCCCGTTGCCCCGCGGACACTCCCGCGCCCCGGGACCCCGGGATCACGGGCCGCACCGGCCGTTCCTGTCCCGCCGGCGCGGTCCGGAATCGGCAGATACGACGAGCGTGCCGCGGGCGGCACGCGGATGAAGGAGGAGGGACGTGGCAGGCCGTACGGAAGTCGAGCGCCGCGCGGCGGACATCGGGCGCGACGCACGCGACCTGCGCCACGGCCTGCGGGTCAACCTCTTCGGCTACGCTTTGCGCCTGCTCTACCCCCTGCTCACCGCCGTCGTGGTCGTCCTGTACGGCCGGCACGCGTTCGGACTGTTCACCGCCGCGCAAGCGATCCTGCTCCTCGCCCTCCGCGTCTGCCTGCTCGGCCTCGACAAGGCCGTCCTGTGGTGGATCCCGCGCCGGGCCCCGGGCGACGAACGGAACGGCCTTTACGGCGTGCTGCTGCGCGTCCTGGTCGCCGCCACCCTGACCGCCGCCGTCGTGGCCGTCGCCGGCGCACCGTCGCTGGCAGCCTGGGCCGGGCAGCCCGCGGCCGCCGCCGCACTGCGCTGGATGGCGCTCGGACTCGTCCCGCTCGCGCTCATGGAGGTTCTCGTCCATGCCTGCCTCGGCCGCCGGCGGGTCGAGGCCCAGGTCTTCATCAAGGAGGGCCTGGGCTCGACCGCGCTGCCCGCCGCGGCGCTCCTGTTGTGGCTGGCGGGGACGCGGGAGTCCGGACTCGCCTGGGCCTTCGTCCTGGCCAACACCGCCGCGCTCGCCGCCGCGGCACTCTACTTCCGCCGCACGTTCCGCGACGTGCCGCCTCCGGCCGAACGCTGGGCGGTGCCCGGCGAGCTGTGGCGCTACGCGCTCCCCGCCGGCCTCATGGAAACGCTCAACTCCGCCCTGCTGCGCCTGGACGTGCTCGTCGTCGCCGCGCTCACCGACGCCGCCACGGTGGGCGTCTACGGCGTCGTCGTCCAGGTGGGCAGCGCGATCCGCTCCGTGCGCACCGCGTTCGATCCCCTCGTCCTGGCGATCGTCTCCCAGATCGGCGCCCGTCCCGATCCCGAACGCCTGCGTGCCGCGTTCTCCCGCGCCACGTCGCTGGTGCTGGCGACCCAGGCGCCCATCTTCGCGGTCCTCATCGCCTTCAGCCCCTGGCTGCTGCCGCTGCTGGGCGACGGCTACGGCGCCGCCACCGCTCCGGTGCTCGTGCTCTGCGCCTTCTGGGTGCTCAACGGCGTCGTCGGCTTGAACAGCCTGGTCGTCCTGGGCTACGGCCGGAGCGGGCTGGCCGCGTTCGACGTCGGCGCGACCATCGTCGCCGAAGGACTGCTTCTGCTCGCGCTCGTCCCGCCGTTCGGTCTCGTCGGCGCCGCCGCGGCCGTCGGCCTCGCCTTCACCTTCCAGAACCTGCTCTGGGCCTGGCAGGCCCGCCGCCTCGCCGGCGGGCCGCTGTACGACCGCGTCGTGCTGCACGTGGCGCTCGCCGTCGCCGCCGCGTTCGCCGCCGCCCTCTTCGTCGGCGCCGCCGTCTGGCCCGCCGGCCCTGCCCCCGCACGCCTGGCCGGCTTCGCCGCCTTCCTCCTGGCCGGCACCGCCGCGCTCATCACGCGAAGGGCGCGGCGAGCGCGCTGAAGAGCTGCCGCGCCGCGTGCGCCCTCACGTACGCCGGATCGATGCGCGGCGCCAGGCGCGCCGTGCGCACCGACGCGTACCAGTGCACGCTCACGGTCTCCGCCGCGACAACCCGCTCCAGCCGCACCCGTGGACCCTCCCGAAACCAGTGCTCCGAAATCTCCGGCGCCAGCGGATAGAAGACCGCCGGCGGATGCACCACCGGCCCGCAACCGTTCGCCGCCGCAACCGCATCGGCCAACAAGTGTGTTCCCAGCGCGAAGCGCACGAGCCGCCGCTCATCCGGCAGCTCGACCATCCGCCGCAACAGGTCGAGCACGAAGGGATGGCCGGCCTCCGCCCCCAGCACCGCGTTGTTCACCGCCGCCGGATAGAACCGCTCCACGCGCCGGAACCCCAGGTGTCCGTCCGGCAGGCGTCGCAACAGGTCGCGCACGGCCAACCGCACCCCCGCCGCCGCCCACGTCGCCGGGCTGCGCGACCGCACGACCTCCACCGGCAGCACCACTCGCTCCAGCCCGCAGAACGCTCCCGCCTCCAGCAACGGCCGGAAGGACCGCACCGTCACCGTGTCGGTGTCCAGATAGACCCCGCCCTCCGCCGCCAGGATCGCCGCGCGTACCACGTTCGCCCGCGCCGCCGGCGCCGTCAGCTCGCCCAGCAGCCGTCTCAGCGGCTCCGCCGGCGCGCCCAACGGTTCGAACAGCGACCCCGCCTCGAGACGCCGGCACTCGATCCGCGGCTCACCCCGCAGACTCTCCGTCCCCTCCCCCGGCTCCAGCTCGTCGGCATGGTGCAGCACGACCTTCTCGAACGCCCCTCGCCTCGCGGCCGACCGCACCCCCAACGCGTGCACCCACGGCAACCGCCTCCCGAACCACACGAAATGCCCCACCGCCGGAATCAACGTCCCCCTCCCTTATCTGTGTTCATCTGTGTCCATCTGTGGTTTCCCCCTTTCCCTTCCCCTTCCCCCTCCATCCGCCCGAGGATGGCCGCCGCGGTGGTCTCCCAGCCCGAACGCGCGGCACGGGCGAGCGCGCCCGCCGCGAGCCTCGTACGCAGGGGCCCGTCTCCCAGAACGCGCAGCAACGTCGTCGCCAGCTCGCCGGCATCCGCCGGCGGCACCAGCAGCCCCGAGCGACCGTCGTCGACCGCGTCGGGCACCCCGCCTGAACGGCTCGCCACGCACGGCGTCCCGCACGCCGCCGCCTCCAGGAGCACCAGCCCGAAGCCCTCCGCGTCGCCCCCGGGCTCCTCGCGCGCCGCCAGCGCGAACACGTCGGCCATCCCGTACAGCGCCGGCAGCTCCTCGTCCGGGACCCGCCCCAGGAAGCGCACCGGCACGCGCCGCGCGACCGCCATCGCTTCCAGCCGCTCGCGATCGGGTCCTTCCCCCGCGATCACCAGCACCGCGTCCGCGAGCACCGCGTGCACGACCCCGAACGCCTCGAGCAGCGTGTCCACGCCCTTGCGCGGCACCAGCCGGCCCGCCGACAACACCACCCGGCGCCCGGCCAGCCCCAGCCGCCGGCGCAGCTCCGACGGATCGACGGGCCGGAACCGCGTGCGGTCCACGCCGTTGGGCACGACCGCGATCCGCTCGGCCGGGACCCCCAGGGCGCGCACGGCCTCCGCCGTGAACCGGCTGACCGCGAACACCGCCGCCGCACCGGAGAACACCGCCCGGCGCCACGCGCGCTGCGGTGCCCCCAGCGGCGCCCACAACACCTCGCGCCCGTGCGCCGCGACGTAGTAGCGGTCGAGCAGCCTCCATCGCACCGCCAGCATCGCGGCGGCGGCCGTCGCCACCTGCGCGTGGAACGCCACCCGGGCCCCCGTGCGCCACGCCGCCAGGGGAAGGGCCAGCGGCACCACGGCACCGAAACCGGAGGTCAACAGGTTCTGGACCGGTCCGTCGAGCAACGACGCTGCCGCGGGAAGTCGACGCGATCCGGCGGACTCGCCGGCGCGGTGCGCCACCCGCGTTTCGCCGATCCCCGTCGGGAAGCGTGCCGTGACCGGACCCCGGGCCTTCGCCCCGCCCGACGGCCAGCGCAGCACGGGATACGGCAGCCCGGCGTCGTGCTCCGCCGCACCTCGCGCCGCAGGCGCCAGCACCGTGACCTCGTGCCGCCGGGAGAACGCGAGGGCCATCCGGTCGGCGTAGGTCTGGACACCTCCCACGGCCGGCGAGAAATCCTGGGAGATCAGCAACAGCCGCATGGCGCGCCTCAGCACCGGCCCGCGCCGGGCGCGGCCTGCCCGCGGGGCGTGAATCGCAGCTCCCGCTGCGCATCCCAGAACGCCTGGAACGCCTTCTGCCACGTCCGCTGCTCGGCGTGCAGCCGTCCCTGGTACCCCATCTCCTCGCGCAGGCCCCGGTCGCTGACCAGCCGCCGCAGCGCCGACGTGAAGTCCGTGACGTCGCCGGCCCGCGCGACCAGCCCGGTCCGGCCGTCGACGATCACCTCCTTCGGGCCGCCCGCGTCCGTCACCACGGCGGGCAGACCCGAGGCCTGCGCCTCGAGCACGACCGACCCGTACGTGTCGGTCGTGGACGGGAAGGCGAACACGTCCGCGGACGCGAACAGCGTCGCCAGCTCCTCCCCTTCGACGAAACCGGTGAACACGACCCCCGGCAGCTCGGCCCACTTGCGCCGCAGCTCGTCCAGGTACGGCCCGTCGCCGACCACCACCAGCTCCACGTCGTCGCGCTCGCTGCGCAGCCGCCGGTACGATTCGCCCAGCACGTCGAGACCCTTCTCGCGCGACACGCGGCCGACGTAGAGCAGCTTCGTGCTGCCGTTGAGGTCCCAGCGCTTCCAGGTCGCGGTGTCGCGGCGGTCGGGATGGAACAGCGTGACGTCGGTGCCCTTGGGGAAGATGCGGATGTCCTTGTCCCCGAGCCCGTTGTCCTGGAGCATCCGGCGATAGGCTTCCGTGAGCACGTAGATCTGGTCGACCTTGCCGTAGAGGAAGCGCACCAGGTGCCACGCCAAGGCCTCCATCGAGGCGTCGTCGGTCAGGATGCGCGCGTAGTGCGGCAGGTCGGTGTGGTAGATGGCCACGGTCGGCACGTCCAGGATCTCCGCCAGCCACAGCGCCATCAGCCCCACCGGGCCCGGCGTGGAGATGATGAACCGCGTGAACTGCTCCTTCTCGCACCACCGCAGCATCTCGAGCAGCGGCGGGATCGACAGCGTCATCGAGGCGTACTCGGGCAGCGCCGCGTGGAAGATCGGCTCGAAGTTCTTCAGGTGGCCGTGGAACGGCGGCTCCGTGGGA
>JACRCZ010000040.1 GCA_016218765.1 Deltaproteobacteria bacterium
GGCACGGCGACGCCGGCCGCGGCCCCGGCGGCGCGCGCCGCGGGGATCGCCGCCGACGGCGCGGCGCCGGCGTCCCCGACCCCCCGGCCCCGGACGCAGCCCCCCGTGCTCGCCAGGAACGCGAGCCAGGAGAAGGCGAGCCGGGTGCCGTGCATCCCCACGCCTCCGACGCCTACCACGGCGCTCCGCACGCCGCCAGATCCCGGCCCACGCCCGCGGCAGGCCGGACTTGACTTGCCGCGCGGCTTCGCGTTGAACGGCGGTCCATGACCCCCGAGCTGCACATCTTCAAGCACCGCGACGACGTCGGTCCCGGCTGGCTGCTCGACGTGCTGCGCGACGGCCCCGATCCCTTCCGCCTCTGCACCGTCCGTTCGCCCGACGACTTCCCGATCGCCCTGGCGTGCAGCGGCGTCGTCATCGTCGGTCGCTCGCTGGCGGACATGGATCCGGCGGACCGGAGCCCGCTCCTGCGCGCGGAGCTGGCCTTCGTCCGGACGGCCGTCGGCCTGGGCATCCCGTACCTGGGCCTCGGCGACGGCGCGCTGCTCCTCGCGCGCGCCATGCTCGGCCGCGTCGCGGCAGCCTGCACGACCGCGATCGGCTTCCGCGAGGCTCCGCTCACCGCGGCCGGGCGCGACGATCCCCTGCTGGGCGGTCGCGAGTCGCTGCCCGCGGCGGACTGGCCCTGCCGCAAGGTCGCGCTTCCCCCGCGGGCGGTCCTGCTGGCGGGCGCGCCCGAGGAGCCCGCGGCCTTCCGCCTGGTCGACGCGGCGTGGGGCGTCGTCCCGCACCCCGAGGTCACCCCGGCGGCGTTCGGCGACTGGCTCGCCGAGCCCGGCGCGCTGGGCGATGCCGTCACGGCGCACATCGATCGACCGGCCCTCGTCGCCGAGCTGGAGGCCCGTGCCGCGGTCCAGCGGGAGGCGGCATACACGATGGCGCGGCGCTTCCTCGCGCGCACGCGCCGGTTCTGCCACGTCGTCCCGCCCTCGATCGACGAGTCGCCGCATCGTTGACCACGGCGTTTTGAAGCTCCGCCGCGCCTCGCGCAACCAACGGTGCGATGCGGGACGGTGCGGGAAGGCCGCACGCCGGCAATGCGAGGATCGCCCGGATGTCCGACCACGACCTCATCTACATCGTCGACGAGCGCCCGCTTTCGCGCCACGGGTTGTGGCTGCGCCTGATGCACCGGAAGCGCTCCTTCCGCCTGTTCGGCGACGCCTGCTCCGCCCTCGCGGCGCTCGAGCACGAGGCTCCCGCGCTGGTCGTCGCGGACCTCGACCTGCCCGACCTGGACGGCGTGGCCTTCCTGGCCGAGGTGCGCCGGCGGCGTCCGGTGGTGCGGACGGTGCTCGTGTCCGGCACGGAGACGCCGATCGGCGCGCGCCACGCGCTCCAGGACCGCATCATCGACGAGCTGGTCGCCCGCCCCGTCGAGGCGCTGGACTACGTCGTGCGCCGGCTGCTGCGCGAGGGGTGGGACGACTGGCTGCCGGTCGCGGTGTGAGCGGCGCCGGGGGCTACAGGATCCGCCGCAGCACGCCGCCATCGATGGCGATGGCCTCGCCGGTGATGTAGGCGGCGCGGGGCGAGGCGAGGACCGCGACCAGATCGCCCAGCTCGGCCGGGTCCCCCATCCGTCCCAGCGGCACCTCGGCGACCCAGCGCCTCGTGGCCTCGCCGGGCTCCACGCCCTGTTCTCGGGCGCGCACGTCGAGCAGCTTGCGCATGCGGTCGGTGAGGAACAGTCCCTGGCAGATCGCGACCAGGCCCACGTTGTCCGCGCCGACCTCCCGCGCCGTCGTCCGGGTCCACGCCAGCACGGCGGGGCGGATCGACGAGGAGAGCATCAGGCCCGGGATCGACTCCAGAGCGCCGTAGGACGTGAGGCTGATCACGCGCCCGGCCTTCCGGGCGCGCATCCCCGGCAGCACGCGCCGCGTCAGGTCGACGGCGGACAGGAAGCTGGTCTCGATGGCCTGCCGCCACGTCTCCATCGAGTGCGCCTCGAACGGGCCGGGCGGCGGCCCGCCGGCGTTGTTGACCAGGATCTCGATCGGCCCCAGCCGCCGCTCGGTCACGGCGACCAGCCGCTCGCGATCGGCGTCCCGGGCGACGTCCGCGACGATGGCCTCTGCGCCCAGCTCCCGTCCCGTCGTCTCAAGAGTTTCCTTCGTGCGGGCGCAGATCGCCACGCGCGCCCCTTCGCGCACCAGCGATTCCGCGCACGCGCGTCCCAGGCCTTTCGACGCGCCGCAGACCAGCGCCACGCGACCCGTGAGCCCCAGATCCATCATCCACCTCCGTGGACGGCCGCCGCGACCAGGGCGATCCCCGCGCGGGTCAGGGCGTCGGCCGTGCGGTTCACCGCGGCGTGCTTCTCGAGGTAGTTGCGCTCGAGCGCGGGCATGAGGCCCAGCCGTTCGATCTCGGCCTTGGGCAGGAAGTAGTCGAGGATGTCCGACGGGTGCTCCAGCTCCCGCTCCACCGCCGGCACGCCGCCCTCGTGCTTGGCCGAGATGTTCGGCACGTCGGCGGCGAGCTCGAGCAGCTCGTCGAGCCGGTCGTAGGGCTGGACGACGATCGACTTCCAGGTCTCGACGATGTGGTGCTCGAAGCGTACCGCCTTTTCCAGGCCGAGCGCCCGGCGTACGGCGGAGGCCTGCCGGACGGTCTCGTTGTTCACCGAGTTGGCGAAATTGAAGCCGGCCAGGGGCGTGGAGCCGTCGGGGCGGGCGAAAAGCCGGGCGGCGAGCAGGGTCCAGAGGACGGAGTACGGGTTGTCGTTGCCCATGAAGACGGAGATCTTGAAGGTGGCGTCGACGCCGAGCTTGTAGAGGAGGTAGGCGACGAGGATGGTGCCGGCGTTGACATTGAGCGCCTGCGAGACGCCGTACTCGGTGTAGTAGTGGAGGAACTCCTCCGCCCAGGCGAGCGCGTGGTCGTTGGGCTGGCCGACGCCGCCGAAGTAGCCGGTGATGGTGGCGGGGCCGCCGAGGTGCACATTGGAGCCGTCGGTGCCCTTGGTGTCGAGGGTCTCGACGCAGGAGGCGCCCAGGATCTGCACGGCGGCGACGACGGCCGGCAGGTCGCCCCGGTCCGCGGCCTGCTCCTTCATGCAGCGCACGCGGATGTAGCGTCCGGGCATCAGCTCGCGTCGCTCGATCGCCCGGCGGGCCTCGGCGACCAGCCACGGGAAGAACTGCAGCGCGCTGATCTCGAGCGTCACGGCGGAGCGGCGGGCGGTCTTCGGGCGCGCCGCCGGCGTCCCGAGCACCCGGGCGCGGTGCTCGGCCAGCGGCACGAACGCGCGCTCCGCCTTGCGCGCCGCCAGCCAGTCCAGCTCGGCGCGGTAGGGCGACTTCTCGTCCTCGAGCCGCCGCAGGAGGTTCGGAAGCTTCCGCGCCGCGGCGTGCTTGCGGTTGATCTCGTCGGGGCCGCCGAAGCGCTCGACCAGCTCCACGACGCGTCCGAGCACGGCGTTGGCGGGATCGACGAGGAAGTCGTTCAGCTCGCGCCACCGCTGCGGTGCGATGCGCAGCCTCCGCCGCAGGTCGTCCTTCGTCGCGGTCCGAGCGCGGGGTCGCGGCGGTCCGGTCCTCGGGCGTGGGTCGTTCATCGTCGCCTCCCTCGCCGTTCCCGTCGCACGGATTCGGGGTTGAGCGCAAGCCCGGACCCGGTGCATAGTCGGAGCACGACAGCGTGGGGGCGCCGGGCCGGGTCCGGCCGGGGGTGCAGACGGAGGTTCGAGATGGGCATGCCCGAGAACCCGAAGGACGGCGTGACGCGCTACATGGAGGCCGGGGCGCGCTCCATGGCCGGCCGTGCGGCCTGGCGCGATCGGATGCGCCGGTGCCGCTTCGACACCATCGCCGTGCACGGCATCTACTCGCTGCAGGAGGCGCTCGATTTCAACCAGGGCTCGATCATCGAGCCGATCTACATGAGCACCTCGCAGGGGTACCGCGACGCGGACGAGCTGGAGGCGGCGCTGTCGTACCGCGTCCCGACCTGGTGCTACTCCCGCATCGCCAACCCGTCGATGTACTACCTGGAGGGGACGCTGGCGTTGCTGGAGGCGTACGGGTTCGACGGCGACGCCTCCTGCACCGTGACGTCGTCGGGCATGGCGGCGGCGATGATGGCGACCGAGGCCCTGCTGTGCGTCGACCCGCAGGGCCGGGGCAAGCCGATCAACTTCGTCTCCTCCTGTCGCGTCTACGGCGGCACCTTTCAGCTCTTCAACGTGCGGTGGCCGGAGCGCGGCGTCGAGTGCCGCTGGGTGCGCGACCCGACCGATCTGGACGAATGGGCGTCGAAGATCGATGACGATACGCGCTTCGTCTACGGGGAGTTCCCGAGCAATCCGGCGCAGTCATGCTTCGACATCCGCAAGGTCGCCGACCTGGCGCACTCCCGGGGGACGCCGCTGATCGTCGATGCGACCGTGGCGACGCCGGCCCTGCTGCGTCCGCTGCAGCACGGCGCCGATGTGGTCATCCAGTCGGTGACCAAGTCGCTGGCAGCCTCGGGCTTCGCCATCGCGGGAGCCGTGATCGCCCGCAAGGACATGGTCTGCAAGTGCGCCTCGGCCGAGATGTGCGCCGACTTCGCCACCTGGCTCAAGCTGTGGCCCCAGCGCGACCTGGGCCCCAACCTGTCGCCCATGAACTGCATCCTCGCCCTCAACGACGTCCGCACCCTGCGCACCCGCATGGACAAGGTCAGCCGCGCGACCATGGACGTCGCCCGCTTCCTGGCGGGCCACCCGCGCATCGAGCAGGTCGACTACCTGGGCCTGGAGTCCCACCCGCTGCACGAGCTGGCCGGCCGGTACATGTGGCTGGCGGACGCCGAGCACGACGACGCCTACCGCAAGCCCGTCAACCGCTACGGACACCTGATGAGCTTCCGCCTCAAGGACGGCCCGGACGCCGCGCGCCGGACCTTCGACGCCTTCCAGCGCATCTGGCGCGCCACCGACCTCGGCCGCGTCAAGTCCGTCGCCACCATCCCCGCCATCTCCACCCACCAGCAGCAGGGCGAGGAGGCGCGCCGGATGGCCGACGTCCCGCCCAACCTGATCCGCCTCTGCGTCGGGTGCGAACACCCCGCCGACATCATCGCCGATCTCGATCAGGCCCTCGCCGCGCTCGATGCCCCCCACTCCGTGCAGGTCCCGGGCGCCGAGTACTCCTCCGGCGGCGCCTCCTCCCCGATCGTCGGCCGGCGCTGACCGCTGGACCCGCATTCGGCCCCGCCGGGCCGCGGCATGCCGCCCGCCGCACCACCGCTCCGCCGCTCCACCGCTCTGCCGCTCTACCGCACCATCGCACCACCGCTCGCCCCCTTGCCACCCGCCCGCGAACCGGCTAACAGCCCGAAGGTCGCTCGCCGATCGCGGGAAGGAGGAACCGATGCCGAAGAAGATGATCCACGAGTTCCACGAGATGAAGCGGAAGGGTGAGAAGATCGCCTACCTGACGTCGTACGACTACCCGACCGCGCAGTTTGCCGAGGCCGCCGGCATGGACATGATCCTCGTCGGCGACTCGCTCGGCATGTGCGTCTACGGCTACAGCGGGACGATCCCGGTCGTGATGGACCAGATGATCGTCCATGCCGAGGCCGTGCGCCGGGGCGCTCCGAACACGTTCGTCGTCGGGGACATGCCGTTCCTGTCGTACCAGTCGTCGCTGGAGAAGGCGGTCGAGAACGCCGGCCGGTTCCTCAAGGAAGCGGGTTGCGACGCGATCAAGCTCGAGGGCGGGCGGCGCATCGTCCCGCAGATCAGGGCCATCGTCGACTCGGGCATCGTGGTCATGGGCCACATCGGGCTCACCCCGCAGTCGTCCGGGCAGCTCGGCGGGCACAAGGCGCAGGGACGGACCCTGGAGAGCGCCAAGGCGCTGATCGAGGACGCGCTGGCGATCCGCGAGGCCGGGATCCACATGCTGCTGCTCGAAGCGATTCCGCCCGAGGTGGCGGCGTACATCACGCGCACGCTCGACATCCCGGTGCTGTCCATCGGCGCCGGGGTCGACTGCGACGGCCAGCTCCTGATCGTGTCGGACCTCATCGGCCAGTTCCAGGCGTTCACGCCGAAGTTCGTGAAGAAGTACTGCGCGGTCGCCGAGACGATCACGAACGCGATGAAGGCGTACGTCGCCGACGTCAAGAGCGCGAAGTTCCCCGAACCGCAGCACACCTACTCGATGCTCAAGGAAGAGCGGCCGAAGTTCGACGAATGGCTGAAGGCGCGCGGGAAGTAGGAACCTCGCCGGCGCACTCGGCGGCGCGGCGCCCCTACTTGATGCGGTAGACGATGCGCCCGCGGGAGGGATCGTAGGGGGAGACGGCGACGCGGACGCGATCGCCGAGCACGATGCGGATGCGGAACTTGCGCATCTTGCCCGCCAGGTGGGCGAGCACGTCGAGGCCGGAGTCGAGCTTCACCCGGAACAGACCGCCGGCCAGCACCTCGGTCACCGCCCCTTCGAACTCGATGTGGTCGTCCTTCGGCATCGCCTCGACCGCCGCCTCCGCCCGGCGTGCGGGGGTGTAGCGCATCCGACCCTCGCGGGTCAACCGTTTTCGGGGAGTCCCGAGCGGACGGCCTTGATGTTCGCCTCGATGAAACCCTTGGAGCCTGTGCCGAGAGCCCGCGCGCCGCGCGGAGAGCGCTATTCCTCGCGCTGGTCGGGGCGGAAGCCGCCCGCGCGCGACTCACCCAGCGTGACGCCCCGCTCGAAGATCGCGCCGACGCCGCTCGATTCGAGCTTCTGGTAGATGAAGTTCGCCCCCGTCTCGCAGCGGCTCTGGTTGGGCAGGATGAGGATGACCGGCACGGTCTGCTCGTCCTGCACCGAACGGGTGCGGATCTTCACTTCGTCGTCGCGCAAGCCGACGATTTCCTGCTTCGCACCGCCGAACAGCACTTCCTTGACCTTGGAGTGGTCACCGCAGTCCGGAACGTAGATCGAAACCTCCGTGTCGCCGCCCAGAGGCCCGCGATCGGGATTGAGCTTGGGCCGCCCGAAGATCTTCTTGCAGCCCCCGAGCAACGCGACCGCGGCGATGACCGCCGCCACCAACACCCAGACTCGACGCATCGCCCCGCTCCTTTCCCCCGCACGACCGCTCGACGTGGGCGCACGGTAGCCCCGACGGCCCGTGGCCGTCAACCCGTCCGCATCGCCCTACTCCAGCGTGCCCAGGTCGACGTACGGCCCGGCCGTCCAGATCGTCTCGCGCGGGGCCAGCATGACCCCCGCCGTCACGGCACCGCCGGCGACGACCGCGCCGAGAATCGTCCAGAACCACCACTGCGAGGCGATCGACCACTCCTCCTCGACCGGCGGAGCCGGCCCGGGCCCCGGACCGGGACCCACCGGCGTCGCCAGCACCAGCGACACCGACTCCCGCGTGTCGGAAGCCAGCGTCACCTCCACCCGGACCGTGCCGTGATCGGGATGACGCCCGACCACGACGTGCGGGCCCGGGTCGAGCACCAGCGGATCCGCCAGGGGCGCGGTCCCGACGATCTGATCATCGACGAGAATCTCGGCCCCGGCCATGTCGACGTCCACGTCCAGCAGCGCCAGCCGCTCCCGCAACGCCGCCAGGTTCGCCTCGACCTCCGCCCGCCGCCCCTCGATCGCATCGACCTCGACCCCACCCTCCGCAAGATACCGCTCGAAATAGCGCAGCGCGTCGGCGCGCCGGTTCATTCCCTGCGAAACCTGACCGAGGTTGTACAAGACCCCCCAGTAGCCCGTCAGCTCGTACGCCCGCAGGAACTCCGCCAACGCCGCACCGTAGTCACCCTCGTCGAAGTACCGCACCCCGCGATCGAAACGCTCCGCCGCCTCCTGCGTCGCGGCGTCCGCAGCGGCCGCGCCCTCCCCGCCCGCCGCCGGCTCCCCCGCGGCCGTCTGTGCCGAGACGGACGCCGCCAACCCCGAGAGCACGAACACGACCAGGACGCCACGTGCCAGTACCATCTCGCCCACCTCCCCTCCGCAACGGGAGACGAGTCTAGGCCGCACTCGCGTGCCAGTCAAACCGGCGGGAACGACGCGCGCGACGCTCAGGCCGGACGCCTGCGCCGGTAGAAGATCGTGATCGTCAGGCAGTGGAACTCGCGATCCGAGGACTGGGTCACCACCTTGTCGAGGATCTCGACGTCGGGGTTGGCCGCAATCCAGTGCGTGATCACCTCGCCCAGTTCGTCCCGTTCCTTCGCCTTCGTCGCCGAAAAAACCTTTGCCGCCGTGAACATCACCCGCCCTCCCCGCTCGGCCCGCGCCCCAGACTCCGGGCCGTCGGCAGCCCGGTCCCCGAGCACCTTCCACCGGGGAGCTTATCACACAATGTGGGAGAAACCAACTACGTGACGCGACGCCACGATCTTCGATCGCGGGGAGTTCGCGCAAAGGACGCGACCCTTCGACAAGCTCAGGGCACCTTCGGCGCGAGACGCAAAGGGCGCAAAGAGGGAAGATGTCAGGGAGCGACGCCGGGGCGGGCCAGGGGGTCCGGGACACGCAGGGCCGCGACGGCTGCGGCCGCCGAGACGGACGGCTCGGGATCGGCCAGGCCGATGGCGATGAGATCGGCGTCGTAGCGACGTGCCGCCGCGCCGCTCATGATCCGTCGCCGCACGGCGGGTTCGCCGTCGGCGGCGAACGAGCGCAGCCAGCCTGCGGCTGCGGGATCGCCTTCCTCGAACAGGATTTCGGCCGCGGACAGCGACGCTTCCGGAGCGCCGCCGCCCGTCGCGACGCCGCGCAGGGTATCGCGGCAGGGGTCTTCGTCCTGCTCCGCGGCCAGCAGGCGCTCGCAGGCCGCGGTCTTCTCCGCGGGACCGCCGTCGGCGAGCGCGGCCTGCCAGAGGGCGCGGGCGTCGTCTCCGTCTTCGATGCCGAGCAGCGCGCCGGTGCGCAAGGGGTCGTCGGTCGGGGTGCCGGCGAAGATCCGGGCCAGATACGCGTCGCGCAGCCCGGTCAGGCCGCGGCGGCCGGCGGCCAGCGCCAGCGCCAGCCCGGCGGGCGCGACCTCGGCATCGAGCAGCGCCGCGGCCTCGGGCACGACTCGCGGATCCGGCAGGCGCCCCAGAGCACGCGCCGCCGCCATGCGCAGCGCCGGCCGCTCGGCACCGAGCAGCGCGACGAGGGAGGCGAGATCGCCCGCGTCCGTCGGATCGAGCAGCCCGGCAAGCTGGGCGCGGACCTCCACGTCGGGCGCCCCGTCCACCAGCGGGCGGAGGGCCTGCCGCACCGCGTCGGGCAGGCGACCGGCGTCCGCGGCCCTCACCAGACCCCGGGCCGCGGCGGCCCGCACCTGGGGCGCATCGTCCGCGACGGCCGCGAGCATCCGCTCCGGGGCCAGGCCCCCTGCGATCAGGCCGCGCAAGGCGTAGGCCCGCACGAGCGGATCGTCGGACTCCCGCGCCGCCCCCAGCTCCTCCGCGAACCCGCCACCTTCCAACTCGGCCAACCGGGCCTGCGCGAACGTCCTGGTCGTCTCGCCGACCGTCGAATCCGGGGCCGCCCAGCCGGCCAACAACTCGCTCGCGGTCGCCGGGGCGAGATCCAGCGCCTCCAGGGCCGCCAGGCGGCTCGTCTGGTCGGACTGGAGCCTGACGATGGTACCGCGGCCGGCCGCCTGCAGACCCTCCAGCTCGCCCCGGGCCAGGCGGATCGCCTGCTCCAGGTCACCGCTCTCGGCGGCCGTGCGGATTTCGGCGAGCGGCAGGCCGCAGCCGACGAGCGCCCCGAGCAGGATTGTCGTCACCGGGAATCCACACCGTTTGCTCATGCCCCGACCTCTCTCCCCTGCGCCGACACGGCGAGGGTACGTTCGAGCCCCCGTTGCTGCCACGCGCGCGGACATCGCGCACACGGCCAACGGTACCCGCTCGGGTCGCCGCGTTACGGCCGCCCGTCATTCGCGCCAGAAGAACTTCCACGGGTTGTGCTTGAGATCGCGGATCAGCTCCTTGAGGTCGTCGAAGATCTGCTCGTCCATGATCAGCGCGCCGACCGTGCCCTCGCCCCGCTGGATCGTCCGCGCGATGTCGTTGGCCGTGTCCACCAGGCGGCCGACGCCGTCCACGGCCTCCCGCACGCGCGTCACCACCGGGTCCACCTGCGTGCGCACTTCGGCGACCAGGACGCCGACGTCGTCGGCGACGACGACGGCGCGGTCGGAGACGCGCTCGAGGTTGGCGATCACGGACCGGATCTGGCTGCGCTGCCGCTCCCCGAGCGTGTCGGAGATGACGCCGTCGAGATTCGCGACGACGCGGTCGACGCGCTGGACGGTCGATTCGAGCTGATCGAACAGGCCGTCGGCGCGGTCGGGCAGGTCCTGGGTCAGCTCGCGCACGTCGGACAGGATGAGGTCGACCTTCCCTCCCTCCTGCAGCCAGGCGCGGGCGTCGCGGACGGCGCCGAGCGCCTCCTCGCTGAGCGTGCGGACGTTGGCGGCGATGGCGTTGATGTCTTCCTTGTTCTCGCCGATCACGTCGCCGATGGCGCTCATGCCGCGGTCCAGGCTGCGCAGGGCGCGGGCGACGGTACCGAGCATCCCGCTGATGTCCTCGCCGCCGGCGTCGAGCAGCTTGTCCAGCTTCTGGATCATCTCGTAGCCCTGGATGAGGAACTTCTCCAGGCGCGGCGGATCGTTGCCGAGCTGGGCCTTGCTGAAGTCCATCGCCGGGGCCTCGAAGGTGCCGGGGTCGATCTCGACGTACTGCTCGCCCAACAGCCCCTGGTTGGCGATGTAGAACTGGGCGTCCGCGTGCAGCGCGCCCCGCACCCGCTCGGCGATGCTCAGCTTGACCCGCACGTAGACGCGGCGGTTCACCTTCGGGTCGAGCTTGCCGCCCATGAAGGTGATCTCCTCGACCTTTCCGGCCTTCGTTCCGGAGATTTTGACCGTCGCGCCCTCCGACAGCCACAGCGGGTTGTTGAAGTCGACGTACACGTCGAAGCGATCCTCGAAGCTGATCCCGCCCATCACGAAGATGAAGCCGGTCAGCAAGGCTCCGGCGACGAGCACCAGAATCCCCACCTTGATCTCGAGGTTCCGCTCCTCCATCGGCCGGCGATGGTACCAGGAGGGCAGGCAAAGTCCAACGAACGAGAAGGGGAAGTTGCCGGTTCCTGGTTGGTCGTCCGGGTCGAGTCGTTGGTCCGGTCGGGCTGGGAGCACATCCCGCGGCAGTTGACGAAGGGGTCGTCGACGCGCGAGGGTGGCGGTCGGAGGGAACACGATGAAGCTCGAAATCGTGGTCGGGGACATCACGAAGCTGCACGTGGACGCGATCGTCAACGCCGCCAACAACTCGCTCCTGGGCGGCGGCGGGGTGGACGGAGCGATCCATCGCGCGGCAGGCCCGGGGCTGCTGCAGGAGTGCCGGGAGATCCGCCGGAACAGGCATCCCGACGGCCTGCCCACCGGGCAAGCCGTGCTCACCGGCGGCCACGAGCTGCCGGCGAAGCACGTCATCCACACGGTGGGTCCCGTCTTCGACGCCGTGGACGACCCCGCGGGCCTCCTCGCCGCCGCCTACCGCAACTCCCTCGCGCTCGCCGAGGAGTCCGGCCTGCGCTCCATCGCCTTCCCCGCAATCAGCACCGGCGTCTACGGCTACCCGCGGGAGGATGCGGCGCGCGTCGTCCGGGACGTCCTGGCGAAGTTCCCGTTCCGGAGCGTGGAGCGCATCGTGCTGTGCTACTTCTCGCCGGACGACAAGACGGTCGCGGAGCGGATCCTGGGGTAGACCGATCGTCCCTCCTGGTCCGCGCCGAACGCCCCGGCCCGCCGGCCGGGCGATCGCCGGTCAGCGCCGCCGCGATCCGATCTCCGCCCGGACCGTGAACGCCTCCTGCGGCGCCGCCGCGTCGCGATCCGCCGTGTCCACGAACACCCAGTAGCGGCCCTCGTCGCCCAGCTCGAGCGCGTACGTCCGCGCCTCCGGCGGAGGCCCGGCCGCGGCGTCCGCCTCGTCCCCGTCCGCCTCCTTCAGGGGCGAGTCCACCGCTTCCTCCAGCTCGTGGGCGTCCGAGTCGCACCACGCGGTCGTGCCCGGGTCCTCGCACTGCCGCCGCACGTACAGCACGGGAACGAAGCGCGAGGTCACCACCAGCTCCACCTCCGACCGCCGCGGCACGTCGACCGCGAAGACCGCCTCGGGACCGAACCCATAGCCTCCGCACGACGAAGCGAAACGGCTGCGGGTGCCCAGGCGCGACGGCGTCTCCACACCCGACTGCAACACCTGCGCCGCCTCGCACGTCCCAGTCAGCTCCGCCAACTCGGCACCCGGCCCGTCCGCGCCGGCGCCCGGCAGCAAGTCCGCGGAGAGGGTGAACTCCCCCCCGCGATCGTACCCGTCGATGACGAGCACGTAGCGTCCTTCGGCGAGCGCGAACTCGAACGACCAGAGGGTCTCGCTCGCGCGCCGGCCGCGCCGCGTGGTCGTCGTCTCGGGCCCGCTGCGGCAGGCCAGGATCGTCTCGTTGGTGTCGAGGCAGTCGCGGCGCACGAACACCACGGGGCGGAAGCGGGCGTCGATCTGCACCATCACGCGCGAAGGGGTCTCCACCGGCAGCAGGAACAGGGCCTCGCCGCTCTTCGGCTCCTCGCCGCCGGGACCGCACGGGGACGAGTACTCCCCTCGCCGCGGCAGCTCGCCCTCCACCGGCACCCCCGACTCCAGGACCGCCACCTCCGGGCAGCTCGTCGGCCCGACCGCCGGTGCCGGCGCAGGCGCCGGGTTGCCGCACGAAGCCGCGAGCATCACGCCGAACGCCGCGGAGCGGACGAGCTGCCTGGCGAACATCACGGAACCTCCCCGCCCAGCACCTCGCGGATGATCCCGGCCGCGCGCTCGATCGCGGCGCGGTCGACGTCGAGGTGGGTGACGAACCGGATGCGGTGCGCGTCGGGCGCCCAGCCCTGGACGCCGCGGGCGTCGAGACGGCGAACCAGGTCCGGCGCGTCGCCGGCGACGCCGATCATCACGATGTTCGTCTGGACCGCCGCCGGGGCGACCGCGACCCCGGGAGTCCCCGCCAGCAGCTCGGCCAGGCGGCGCGCGTTCGCATGGTCCTCGACCAGTCGCGCGACGTTGTGCCGGAGCGCGTAGAGGCCGGCGGCGGCCAGGACGCCGGACTGGCGCATGCCGCCGCCCAGCATCTTGCGGAAACGCAGGGCGCGCTCGCGGAAGTCCCGGCTCCCGCACAGCACCGAGCCCACCGGGGCGCCGAGCGCCTTGGACAGGCAGAACGACATCGACGTGAAGCACCGCGCGATCTCGCGCACGTCGACGCCCTCGGCGACGGCGGCATGGAAGACGCGCGCACCGTCCAGGTGCAGCGGCACGCCGCGCTCGCGGCACAGGGCGGCGATCTTCCGGATCTCGGCCAGCGGGAAGACCGTGCCGCCGCCCAGGTTGTGGGTGTTCTCGATCCAGACCAGCCCGGTGCCGGGGGTGTGGAACGTCCGCGGCCGGATGCGCGCCGCGACCTGCTCCACCGTGTAGCGCCCGTCGCCGGGAATCATCTCGTACTGCACGCCGGCCAGCGCCGCTCCCGCCCCGACCTCGTCCCGCACGCAGTGGCTGTCCCAGCCGCAGAGCACCTCGTCCCCGCGGCCGGCGTGCGCGAGCTGCGCGACGAGGTTGGCCATGCTGCCGGACGGCACGAACAGCGCGGCCTCGTGCCCCATCCGCTCCGCCGACAGCGCCTCCAGCTCGCGCACCGTCGGATCCTCCTGCCACACGTCGTCCCCGAGCTTCGCGCCGCGCATCGCGTCGCGCATCCCGCCCGAAGGCAGGGTCATCGTGTCCGAGCGCAGGTCGATCATGGGTTGGTCACTCCATGGGCCCTTCGGCCGAGCCGGTGATGAACTGGCGCACGACGGGATCGGCCGAGCGGCGGAACTCGTCGCGGGTGCCCAGCAGGCGCACCTTCCCCTTGTAGAGCATGACGATCCGATCGGCGATGGAGAAGATGCTCGTCAGGTCGTGCGAGACCACGACGCACGTGACGTGCAGCCGATCGGCCAGCTCGCGGATCAGGACATCGACCCGGCGCGCGGAGACCGGGTCGAGCCCCGTCGTCGGCTCGTCGAAGAGCACGAACTCCGGGTCCATGGTCAACGTGCGCGCGATGGCGACGCGCTTGCGCATGCCGTCGCCCAGCGCCGCCGGGAAGGTCTCGGCGAACTCCTCCATGTGCACCTGCTCCAGGCGTTTGCGCGCCTCGACCAGCGCCTTCTTCTTGCCCAGGTGCTTGTGCTTGCGGATCGGGAGCGCGACGTTCTCGATGCAGGTGAGCGAATCGAAGAGGGTCGAGTGCTGGAAGACCATGCCGCAGCGCCGGCGCACGGCGAAGTACTGGCGCTCGGTGAGGCGGGAGATCTCCTGGTCGTCGAGATAGATCTCGCCGCGGTCGGGGCGCAGGAGGCCGATGAGGTGCTTGATGAGCACGCTCTTGCCGACGCCGGACTGTCCGATGATGAAGAACACCTCGCCCTTGCCGATGCTGACATCGACGCCGTCCAGCACCGACTTGCTGCCGAAGCTCTTGGAGAGACCGACGAAGCGGATCACGCGACGTCCTCCTACGCCCAGAACACGTAGAGGGCGGTGGTGGAGATGATGAAGTTGAGCAGGATCGTAGCGAAGCAGGACCAGACGACGGCGCGGGTCGTGGCCCAGCCGACGCCTTCCGCGCCGCCGAACGTGGTCAGGCCGCAGTAGCCCGAGACGATCGGGATGGCCGCGCCGAACGCGAGACACTTGGTCAGCCCGGTCGCCAGGTCGCGGAAGTCGACCATCGAGAGGTTCCAGAAGATGCGCGGGTTGACGTTGAACATCCCCCACGCGGTGAGCATGCCCGAGACCTCCATCACGAACATGGCCCAGACCAGGAGGACCGTGGTCATGACGACGGACGCCTTGAAGCGCGGGACGATCAGGTAGTCGACGGGCTCGGCCGCGCACATGCGCAGGGCGTCGACCTGGTCGGTGACGACCATCGAGCCGATCTCGGCGGCGATGCCGGCGCCGACGCGGGTGGCGAGCATCATCGAGCCGACCGAGGCGGCGAAGTCGCGGACGACGAGCTGGATGTAGGTCGCGCCGACCAGGTGCAGGTCGCCGGTGATGCGGTTGATCTGCGTGCAGGAGTGGAAGACCATGATCATCCCGACGAAGCCCATCACGGCGGTGAGGAAGAAGAGGGAGCGGTTGCCGATGCCGTAGCAGGCGCGCAGGACGGCGCCCTTCTCCCGCCGGCCGCGGACGGAGTAGTACAGCGTGCGGATGAAGATGGAGTAGAGCAGCCGCGCCGCGCGGGCGTTGTCGAGCGCGCCCGCCCCGATCCCCGCCAGGCGCCGCGCCGCCCATCCGGGCTGCCCCCCCTGCCCCGCCTTCACCACGCCCGCCTCCACGCTCATCGCCGCACTCCCCGCACTCCCCGCACTCCCCTCTCTCCCCTAGTCCAGGAGGAAAGTCATGAAGTAGTCGGACACGAAGATCCCCACCGCCGAGGCCACCACGCTGGCGTTGACCGCGCGCCCCACGCCCGGGGCCCCGCCGCGGACCGCCAGCCCGAAATAGCAGCTCGACAGCGCGATGATCAGCCCGAAGACCAGCGACTTGATCAACCCCACGTACACGTCCCACGGCTTCAGGAGCTCGGTGATGCCGTGGAAGAACACGCGCCACTCGATGCCCAGCGTGAGCTGCCCGAACAGCGCCGCCCCGCACAGGGCGACGAGGTTGCCGAACACGGTCAGCACGAAGAGCATCGTGATCATGCCCAGGAAACGCGGCACGATGAGGTACGAGATCGGATCGATGGCCAGCGAGCGCAACCCGTCGATCTGCTCGGTCACCACCATCGTCCCCAACTCGGCCGTGTTGTTCGCGCCCACCCGTCCGGAGAACATGAGCGCGATGAGGATCGGTCCCAGCTCGCGCAGGATGACGTACCCCGCGCCCCAGCCGACGAACGCCGTGGCCGAGAACTGCTGCACGTACGCGCTGGCCTGCACCACCATGATCGCCCCGACGAAGACGCTCGTGAGCGCGATGATCGGCAGCGAGCGGTTGCCCATCTTGTGCAGGTTGCGCTTCAGCTCGTAGTAGTCGATGTCCGGCGGGAAGAAGCGCCGCACGATCTTGCCCAGCAGCACCAGGATCCCGCCCGTCTGCTGCGCGATGCCGACCACGGAGCGCCCGATCCGGCGCACGGCGCGCTCCGCGCCCCGCGACACCCTCCCGGGCTGCTTCCCCGCGACCTCGAGCTGCACCAGCGACTCCGTCATCCCGTTCCTACCGCTCCTCCCGCCCTCCCCGCTCCCGCTCAGAGCGGCCCCTCCGTCTCGCCGCGCAGGAACTGCTTGACGTACGGGTCACTCGACGCCAGCGCCTCGTCCCGCGTCCCCTCGAAGAGCAGACGGCCGCGCAGCATCATCGCCACGCGGTCGACGACCGACATGAGCCCCGCGACGTCCGAGGAGATCATGAGCGCGGTCGACTTGCGGGAGATCTGCTCGGCCCGCAGCAGGTCGAAGATCTTCTGCGAGGTCACGGGGTCGAGCCCCGCGGTCGGCTCGTCGAAGATGAGGTACTCCGACTGCGTCACCGTCGCGCGCGCGATGCCCACGCGCTTGCGCTGCCCGCCGGAAAGGGCGTTGGGCGTCCGGTCCCCGAAGCCGGCCAGCCCGACCCGCGCCAGGCGCTCCGCCACCCGCTCCGCGATCTGCCGCTCGTCCAGCGCCGTGAGGCGCCGCAAGGGGAACGCGATGTTCTCGGCGACGGTGAGCGAGTCGAACAGGGCGTTCTGCTGGAAGAGCATGCCGAAGCGGCTGCGGAGCTTCTGCCGCGCCACCTCGCCCATCGCCGAGATGTTCTGCCCCTCGACCTCGACGCGCCCGGCGTCCGGGGTGAGCAGGCCGGCCACGTGTTTCACCAGCACGGTCTTGCCCGAAGCGCCCGGACCGATCAGGCCCCACAGGCCGCCGGCCGGGATGTCGACCCCGACATCCTCCAGCACCGTCTTGCGCCCGAAGCGCTTGCGCAGCCCGACCACCCGGATCATCGCGCGGATGCTAGCACAGCGAGCGAGGGAGGAAGGCAGGGGAAAGAGAAACCACAGATGGACACAGATGAACACAGCGCGGCGGGAAGAGCGGGAGGAGGGCGGTCACCGGTGGGTCGTTCGGATCGAGTTTTCGGTCCGGAGGTGCGGACGGAGGTGCGGGGGATTGGACTCGGGAGGGGGGCACGGGTATCGTGGTGGGCGGAGAGGGACGATGGGGCGGGGGACGACGTGGCGAATTCCGGGAGGTTGGCGGCTGGCGGCACTGCTGCTGGCGCTCGTTCCGACCGCGCCGGCGTGCAGCTCATCGTCCCGGGACCGCTCGCGTGATCCCGCGTACATGTGCCCGCGCCTCCTGGACCGGTGTCAGGAGTGCCGCAAGCGGATGCCCGGGTTCCAGGAGTGGGACTGCAGCGGCAGCGAGGGTGCGATCCTGGAACGATGCAAGGGCAAGGCGGCGGCCAGGGAGGGTTGGATCGACAAGCTGGCCGGGGCGCTGGACCAGGAAAGTTGCCGCGATTTCGAAGACGCCCTCTGACCCGCCTCCTTGGCGTCCTTTGCGTCTGTCGCCGAAGGTGCCCTGAGCTTGTCGAAGGGTGGCGTCCTTTGCGCGAAATCCGCCTCGCCGGAAGCCGGGCCTCGCATGCCCCCCCCGGAACTTGCGCGACCGGCCCGGATGACGTACGCAGGGGCCATGAGTCGCACGCGCAATGTGGCGGTGGTGGGGGCGACGGGGGCGGTGGGGCGGGAGACGCTCCGCGTCCTCGAGCAGCGCGGGTTCCCGGTGGGCGAGCTGCGCCTGTTCGCGTCGGCGCGCTCCGCGGGGAGCGCGGTGCCGTTCTCCGGCGGGCAGGTGCCGGTGCGCGAGCTGGCGTGCGTGGTCCGCGAGTTCGAGGGGATCGACCTGGCGCTGGTCTCGGCGGGCGGCGCGATCAGCAAGCGGGTCTGTCCGGTGATCGCCGCGGCCGGGGCGGTGGCGATCGACAAGTCGAGCGCCTTCCGCATGGAGCCGGACGTGCCGTTGGTGGTGCCGGAGGTCAACCCCGAGGCGGCGCGGCGGCGGCCGCGGGGCATCATCGCCAACCCGAACTGCGCGACGATCCAGATCGTGGTGGCCGTCGCCCCGCTGCACCGCGCCGCGCGCATCCGCCGCATGGTGGTCTCCACCTACCAGTCGGCCAGCGGCGCCGGAGAGGCGGGACGGGCGGAGCTGGAGGCGGACAGCCGCGCGTTCCTGGACGGCCGGCCGCCCGTGCGCGAGAAGTTCGCGCGCCCGCTCGGCTTCAACTGCGTACCGCTGATCGACAAGGTGCTGGAGAGCGGGCGGACGTTCGAGGAGCAGAAGACGGTCGACGAGACGCACAAGATCCTGGAGGACGACTCGATCCAGGTCGCGCCGCTGACGGTGCGGGTCCCGGTGATGGTCGGTCACGCGGCGGCGCTGTTCCTGGAGTTCGAGCGGCCGATGGATCCGGACAAGGCGTGGGCGATCCTGTGCCAGGCGCCCGGGGTGGTGGTCGTGGACGAGCCGTCGGTGGGCAAGGTCCCCACCCCGCGGGACGCCGCCGGCACGGACGCGGTGACGGTCGGCCGGATCCACCGCGACCCGACGGTGGAGCACGGCCTGGTGATGTGGGTCGCGGCCGACAACCTGCGCAAGGGCGCCGCGACGAACGGCGTGCAGATCGCGGAGCTGGTCGCGAGGGAGGAATGAAGCCGCGGGCTCGCGGGTTGAAGCGGGGCAGGAAAGCGCAAGCCTGCCGCACGCCCCGACCCGAAGACTTCCCGCGGACCGCTCGCGGTTCGGAACGACCCGTGCCCGCTCGCCGGGCGGCCGCCACGGAAGCTCGCGGGACGAAGGCGTCCGGCGCTTGCGGGAGGGAAACCCGATGGACCATAGTACCCGCATGACTTCCTTCCGCGGTCGCACGCCTCTGCTCGCCGCGACGGCCGGCATCCTGCTGGGCGCAAGCCTGTGGCCGGCCGCCGCCGTCGCGACCTCGCTCACGCTCGAACGCCGCGCCAACCGGGCCAACGTCGATACCGAGCCGACCGGGATCAACATCGAGGACTGCGCGGGCGACGAAGCCTGGACTTTCGAGTATCGCCTGAACGCCGTCCCGACGTCCGGCGCGACCGTCAGCGCATGGGTCGGCACGAGCTGCACGACGTCCACGAACCGCAGTGGCACGACCCAGACGTGCTATCAGGTCTACCCGGGCCTGAGCACGGTGGACAGCGCCGGGCGTTTCAACCTCACGGCTCCGGCCATCGTCGGCGCCGGGACTCCCGGTTGCGGCGGCGACGCGGGCACGGAGGGGACGGCGAAGGTCTGGGTGCTGGTAATCCTGTCCGATGCCGAGCAGACGGTCAGCGAGTCGGCCACGCTGGACGTCGACTACGACACGAAACGTCCCCCCGCGCCCACGTCCGTGACGGCCGGGTTCGGCGAGCAGCGGGCGTTCATCGAGTGGACCATGGCCTCCAGCACGGCGACGGTGGACCAGTGGGGCTTCCGGGTCCTGTGCGATCCCAACCCGACCGCCGCGGCGGCCGACGCCGACGCCGACGCCGACGCGGATGCCGATGCCGATGCCGATGCCGACGCGACAGCGGAGGCGGATGCCGGCGCGGAGACGGAAGCGACCGACATCGACGAGGCGGAGGCGGGCGAGGCGGACGAGGCGGGCGAGGCGGACGAGGGGGGCGGCGCGGAGGCGGAAGCGGGGGCCGACGCCGGGGGCGAGGGGGGCGGAGGCTGTTCGACGGGTGGCGCGTTCGCGACGGGCGCGGTGCCCGATCCGGCGTTCTACTGCACCGGCGACGTGGTCGGCTCGACGGTCCGCAGCCGGGAGATCGCGGGCCTGACGAACGGGACCGAGTACCACTTCGCGGTCGTCGCGTTGGACGAGGCGCGCAATCCGAGTCTCGTGTCGCCCGTGTCGTGCACGACGCCCGAGGAGGTCGACGATTTCTGGGACGAGTACACGGATGCGGGCGGGCAGGCCGAAGGGGGCTGCGCCTGTGCGGCGGCGTCGGGAAACGGGGCCGTCGCCGGGCTGGGGCTCGCCGCGCTCGCCCTGCTCGCCGCGAGTCTGCGTCGCGGGCGGCGGGGCGTGAGGGCGGGCGCACGGCGGGGGAGCCCGGGAGAGGCGGAATGACGCGGCCTGCTGTCGCGACGATCGCTCTCGCGCTGCTTTTCGCCCCGGGAGCGCGCGCCCAGGATCTCGAGGAGACGGTCGCCTCCGGCCCGGTGCCGGACGACACGAGCGATCCGTTGGGCGGCGCGTCGGCGCAGGCGGAGTGGTCGGGCACGCCGCAGAACTTCGCCTTCGAGCTGAAGTTCGGGCCGTACCTGCCGGACGTCGATTCGGAGTTCGGCGGATCGGCGTCGCCCTACGCCGACACGTTCGGCGACGACTACCTCCTGCTCAGCCTGTTCGAGTTCGACTGGGAGTTCATCCGGATCCCCGGCGGGACGTTCGCCGTGGGCGTCAGCTCCGGGTTCATGCAGGCCGTTGCGCCGGCAAGGACCCCGGATGGTCGCGAGTCGTCCGAGGACACGGTGCTGAACATCGTGCCCGTCTACTACTCGGCCGCGTTCCGCTGCGACATCCTCGCCGAGCGCTGGAGCGTGCCGCTGGTGCCGTACGTCAAGGCCGGGCTGGCGACGTACTACTGGTGGGTGCTCAACGCCACCGGAACGGCGCAGTGGGGCTGGACGCCCGGCTGGTTCTTCAACCCCGGCCTCATGCTGCAGCTCGACATCCTGGAGCCCGGCGCGGCGCGGAGCTTCGATTCCAGCATCGGCGTGAACCACAGCTACCTGCTGGTCGAGCTGATGTGGGCCGGCGTCGACGGCTTCGGCCGCGGGAAATCGATGGTCCTCTCCGACCTCTCGTTCACCGCGGGAGTCGCCTTCGAGTTCTAGTGCGCACCCTCCGCCTCACGCTCGCCTACGACGGCACGGATTTCCTCGGCTGGCAGGTGCAGTCGGTCGGCCGCACGGTACAGGGCGAGCTGGAGGCGGCGGTGGAGAAGATCACCGGCGAGCGGGTGCGCCTGGCGGGCGCGGGGCGGACGGACTCCGGCGTCCACGCGCTCGGCCAGGTCGCCTCGTTCCGCACGACGACGACCATCCCCTCCGACAAGCTGCGCCTGGGCCTGGAGTCCGCGCTGACCGCCGGCGACCTCGCGGTGCTCGACGTCGCCGACGTCCCGGAGGACTTCCACGCCCGCCATTCCGCGCGCGGCAAGCTGTACCGCTACCAGGTGCTCAACTCGCGGCTGCGCGCACCGCTGCTCCGCCGCTTCACCTGGCAGGTTCGCGCGCCGCTGGATCGCGCCGCGATGCGCGAGGCCGCCGCGGTGCTGGTCGGCACGCACGACTTCTCGAGCTTCCGGCTCGCGGGCTGCGACGCGCGGACCCCGGTCCGCGAGATGCGGCGCCTGGAGCTGATCGAGCGCGAGGACGGCGTGTTGTGGATCGAGCTGGAGGCGTCGGCGTTCCTGCGCGGCATGGTGCGGGCGATCGTCGGCACGCTGGTGGAGGTCGGTCGTGGGCGGCGGCCGGCGTCCGACATGCCCGCGATCCTCGCATCCTGCGATCGGGGCGCCGCGGGCCGCAGCGCCCCCGCCTGCGGCCTGACACTGGTCCGGGTCGCCTACGAATAGGGCGTGGACCTACCCTCGGGCCTTGTACCTCGCGGGCTCGTCGAAAACATCGATGGCGCGGAATCGCGTGTGGAACACGGCGCTGTGGGGGACGCCGGCGGGGATGAAGTACGTGTCGCCGCGGCGGTAGCGGCGGGACTCCCCGGCGACGGTGAGCGTCATCTCGCCGTCGAGCACCGCGCCGAACTGCGCGGCGTGCGCGTGCTCGGGAATCGCCCCGATCGGCTCGATCTCGAAGAACACCACCTGCCGCCCCTCCCCCCCGAGCAGCCACGCCTTCACGCCCGCGAGCGCGATGTCCGCCTCGGGGAGCGAGCGGATCGTCGCGGGATAGGCGAACTCCGGTTCCTTCATGGCTTTCCTCCCACCGCCCCACGTCGTTCGGTCCCGGGCGGCAATGGATCGTACCACGTCGCGGCCGTCCGCTTGTGCCGCTTCCCCCTTCCGCGGCTCCGCAACCCTGCGTCACTGCGCGAGTGCCCCCTCGCGCATTCCTGTTGCGCGGCGCTGGCCGCGGGGGGACAATCGCGTGCAAGGCCCGAGTGGCCAACGGAAGTGCAATCGAGTCGCGGCCGGCGCGTCGACGGGAGCGTGCCGGCCCATCGGCCGTCCGTGTGGACGGCGCGGAGGGGATCATGACGGCGCTGTCACGGATCGTGGCGTTCCTGGCGGCGGCGGCGTGGGCGGCGGGTGCGGCGGCGCACGGGATCACGGTGGACGCGGACCCGGCGGACTGGACGCTGGCGGCGCCGGCCAACCCGAACATCGGCCACATCGGCCGCAACGCCGCGGCGGCGGGCGAGTTCGTGTGGCGCGACAACGGCGGCGACGACCGGAACGACCTTACTGCTCCGGCCCGCGACACGCGCGTGGACATGACCGAGTTCCGCGTCACTTCGGACGCCACGAACCTGTACTTCCTCGTGCGCATGACGAACATCGACCTCGCCACGGGCAACGGGGCGCCGCAGGTGCAGGTCGCCATCGACCGCGACGGCGTCTCGGGCAGCGGCGAGCCGTGGTTCGCCGGAAACTCCGACACGCAGGCGAACGCGCTGGCCGAGTGGGAGTACCTGGTGCAGACGCGGTTCGGCTCGGCGAGCGCGACCGCCGCGGTCTACACGGCGGGAAGCTGGATTCCGGCGATGGTCGGGACGGAGTCGGACTCCGCGACGAGCGAAGTGATCGAGGTCTCCGTTCCGTGGAGCAGCGTCGGCGGGGTGCCGACCGCGCCGTTGCGCTTCACGGTCATCTCGCTGCGGGGCGATGCGGCGAACGACGCGGTGGATGTCGGGGGCGCACCCGTCAGCGACGCTCTCGACACGGTAACGAACAACGGAGACCCCGGGACGACGCTGAACACGTGGGCCGAGGTCCTCGACGGGGACGTCGACTACTTCTTCCAGATCTTCTTCCATCTCGATCCGGACACCGAGCCGGCGCCGCCGCTGGTGATCAACGAGTGGATGTACGATCCGGCAGGGGCCGAGCCCGACCGGGAATGGATCGAGGTCTACAACCGCACGGGCGTGGCGGGCTACGTCCTCACGCCCGCGGCGGGACCGGCGGGCTTCGGGTACCGCCTGACCGACGCCGAGACGGTCGGCGAAGGCGGGGAGGGATGCTACGCGTTCCCGGTCGGTGCGACGATCGGTCTGGACGACGTCGCCGTCGTGGCCAATGACGGCGCCGCCTTCGCCGCCGCGTTCCCCACCTTCCCCGCGGCGGACTTCGAAATGGTGGCGACCAGCGCCGCGGGCGACATGTTCCGTGACGTGTTGTGGTCCGGCGGCGGCCCCATCAACCTCAACAACGGGGGCGACGAGATCCTGTTGCTCGATCCGTACTACACGATCATCGATGCCGTGACGTGGGGCGGCGCGACGTATCCCGGCGTCACGCCCCAGGCGGACGTGGCAGAGGGCCATTCCTTCGAGCGCCAGCAGCCTTCGCAGGACACGAACGACTGCACGGTGGACTTCGTCGACCATCTGCTCGCGGCGATCACGCCGGGGTCGGTCGTCGGCGGCCTGGGCCACATCTGCACCCTCGGGACGCAGTGCGCGTCCGGCTTCTGCGCGGACGGCGTCTGCTGCGATCGGGCGTGCGACGGCGCCTGCGAGGGGAGCTGCGCGCCTTCGGGCCTCTGTCCCTTCCTCCCGGCGACGAGCGAATGCCGTGGGGCGTCGACGGCCTGCGACGTGGCCGAACGGTGCACGGGAACAGCGGCCGCCTGCCCGGCCGACGTGTTCGCGCCGAACACCACCGTGTGCCGCGCCGCCACGACGACCTGCGACGCGCAGGAGCGCTGCACGGGCACGTCGGCCACCTGCCCGGTCGACGCCTTCGCGCCCAGCAGCACCGTGTGCCGCGCCTCCGCGGGCACCTGCGACGCCGCCGAGAGCTGCCCGGGCACATCGGCGACCTGCCCTGCCGACGCCTTCGCGCCGGCGACGACGAGCTGTCGCGCCACGGCGGGGGTCTGCGACATCGCCGAGAACTGCTCCGGGACCGCTGCCGCATGCCCGACCGACATCTTCGCGCCGAACACGACAAGCTGCCGCGCCGTGGCGGGCATCTGCGACGTCGCCGAGAACTGCTCCGGGACCGCTGCCGCATGCCCCGCCGACACCTTCCTGCCGGGCACCACCGAGTGCCGGGCGTCGACGGCGGTCTGCGACTCGGCCGAGTTCTGCACCGGGTCGGTGGCCGCGTGCCCCGCCGATGCCCTGGCGCCGGCCACGACCGTCTGCCGCCCTCCGAGCGCCCTGTGCGACGCGGCCGAGAGCTGCACGGGCACATCGACGACCTGCCCGGCGGACGCCTTGGCGCCGGCCACGACCGTGTGCCGTGCCTCCGCGGGGGCCTGCGACCTGGCCGAGAACTGCTCCGGAACCGGTGCCACCTGTCCGGCGGACGCCTTCGCCCTGGCCACCACGACCTGCCGCACCTCGGCGGGGGCCTGCGACGTCGCCGAAAACTGCTCCGGAACAGCAGCCGCATGCCCCGCAGACGCCTTCGCCGCGGCGACCCTCGAATGCCGCTCCTCCGCGGGCGTCTGCGACGTCGCCGAAAACTGCTCCGGAACGGCAGCCGCATGCCCCGCAGACGCCTTCGCCGCGGCGACCCTCGAATGCCGCTCCTCCGCGGGCGTCTGCGACGTCGCCGAAAACTGCTCCGGAACGGCAGCCGCCTGCCCGGCCGA
>JACRCZ010000039.1 GCA_016218765.1 Deltaproteobacteria bacterium
CGCACGGCGCGCCGCGTCGAAGATCGCCGCCTGCCGCCGATCGAACGGTCCGGCGGCGGCAGCGGGTCCGGCGGCGGCGCGGCGTCCCGATGCCCGCAGGCCGCGGCTCCCAGCGTCGCCGCCGCACCCGCCGCGGCGATCGCCGCCCGCAAGACCCCGCGCCGCCGCTCCGGCGTCCCCGCACGGCGCGCCGCGTCGAAGATCGCCGCCTGCAGCCGATCGATGCGCCCGCGGAACTCCCGGTCCCGCTCCACGATCCGCTCCCGCAGCTCGGCCGCGAAACGCTCCCGCGCCCCGGCATCCGAATCGCCGGCCGCGAACGCGAGCAGCTCCTCCATCGCCCCGATCGTGTCGCCGTTCACCGCGCGGACCGTGGCAGCGACCTCGCGCGCCAGCGCCTCGCTCCGCGCCGCAGGGTAGAAACGCTCCAGCACCTGCAGGTAGTAGCCCAGGCCGATCGTCCGGTTGTTGACCCCGTCGCAATCGAAGTTCCGCCCGTGGAACGCCCGGGCGAACATGCGCAGCGCACGCTCGATCGCCGGGTCCGTGATGCGGTAGTCCCAGCCGAACGGCGAGCCCCACAGACGCCCCTCCGACGACAGACGCTCGAACAGCGGCGTCCCGGCGTACACCTCCGTCCGGCCCAGGTTCGTGGGGATGTGGACGTACGCGCGGAGGAACTCGAGATCCTGCCGGGCCGCCTCCAGCGTGCAGTCGGGATGGAAGAACAGCATGTTGTAGCAGGCATACACGCCGTGGCGCGCGAGCCGATCCAGCGCTCGCCCGTTGTCGGCCCGCTCGGTCAGCCGGTTGAGCGTCCGGATCCCCTGCTCCGACGCCGACTCGATGCCGACGTACGCCCGGAACAACCCCGCCTCCGCCCAGGCCGCCAGGACGTCGTCGTGGACCTGGTCCGGCCGGACCTTGGCGATGAGCACAATGTCGCCCAGCAGCCCGCGGCGCGCGAACGCCTCGCGATACGCCGCCGCCTTCGCCAGCGTCCTCCCCCGCGCCGGCAGGAAGAAGCAATCGTCGTGGAAGTTGAAGATGCGCGCCCCCAGCCCCCGCCGCAGCTCCAGCAGCTCGTCGGCGACGTTGTCCGCCGATCGCTCGCGGAACACCGGCCCCACCGCATGCCGATGCCAGGTCTGGATGCAGCAGAACGAACAGCGGTAGTAGCAGCCGCGACTCCCCACCACGAACGCCGCCGGAATCCCCAGGTGCCGCGCGAGCGGACCCTCGCGGACCGGGAACGGAAGCGCGTCCAGGTCGTCGCGGTGCGCACGCGGCGGCGCGACCACCAGCGCACCCCCGTCGCCCCGCACAATCAGCCCGGGAATCTCCGCGATCGAGCCGCCGCGCTCCAAGGCCTCCGCCAGCTCGACGATCGTCGCCTCGGCCTCGTGCCGTACCACCGAGTCGATCCCCGGCGCCTCGCCGAGCAGCGCCTCGAAAGCGAACGTCGGGAAATGCCCGCCCGCCGTGACGTGCGCCCGGCAACCGGCGCCCCGCAGCCGCCGCACCAGCTCGCAGAACTCCCGCGCCCGGCGCTGGAACACCATCGATAGCCCGACCAGGCCCGGTCCGGCCTCCGTCGTCTCCCGGATCGCCGCCTCCAGCTCCTCGGGACCGCCGAACGCGACCAGCACCGCCTCGTGCCCGGCGCGCCGCAACGCCGCCGCCAGGTATCGCGTCGACAGGTTCTCCTCGCGCTCCGCCCCGATCAGCACGACCTTCATCCGCACTCCCTCCCTTCCCGGCCGGAAACCACCCGCACCGACGCTCGCACCGAAAGGAGAACACACGCCCGACAAAAAGGCCACGCGACAAGCAGGTCCAAGGCCGGGAATTTGGGCCCCCCCGCGCCCGATGCTACGGTCGGCACGATGCGGGTCGTGTTCCTCGCCGGCCTTGCGCTGCTCGTGCCGTCGCGCGCGTTCGCGTGGGTCTCCGCCTACCTCGAGCGCGTCGACACCGCGGTCACCGTGGAGGCGGACGGAGCCGCGACCTCCGACTCGACCGCACGCTTCGTCATCGAGGCCGGGAAGTTCCGCGAGCTGCGCCTGCTCGACGTTCCTCTGGACGTCACGCCGGATCTCGACGCGTCCTGGGTCGAGGACGACGAAGGACGGCGCTACCGCCTCGAGCTCCAGGGCCGGCGACACGACGACGGCATCCTGCGCCTCCAGCTCGCCGACGAGGCGAAGCTCGGCAAGGGCCGCGCCACGTGCCGGCTCGTCCTGCGCGAGAACTGGGTGGAGACCGGACGCGCGACCCGCGACGGGGCGGCCACCGCGGTCGACTGGCACCCCGCCCTTTGGCCCGACGGCATGGAACGGATGACCGTGTCCGTGTCGTTCGCCGGAGACGACGGCACCCTCCAGTTCTCGGTGCCGGAGGACCTCGTCGTCGAGCTGGAGCCGCGGTCCGCCGGCCGCACGCTCACCCTGTCGAAGTTCCGGCCGTCCGCCCAGTACGCGATGCCGGTCCGGTTCACCGCCCAGGCGCCCGGCGCGGGCGGAGCCGTCCTGGCCGCGGCGCCCCCCGCCGCGCCCGCCCCCACGCGCGCCCACCGCAGCCGCCCGCCCGCGGAGCGCGACCGCGCGGAGACTCTCCCGTTCTTCGCCGCATTCGGCGTCCTGGGCCTCCTCTTGCTCGTGCTCCGGGCGCGGCACGCGCGGCGCGTCGCGGGCCCGGAAGGCGGCGTGCAGACGTACCTCTTCCTGCCCTCGCTCGGCCCGCCCCTGCGCTGGCCCGCCGTCGCGGGGGCCCTGGCCGCGGGCGCGTGGCTGCTGTGGCGCGAACAGACCCTCGCCGGATTCGCCGCACAGGCCGTGGGCGTCCTCCTCGCCCTGCCGGACCGCTTCCGCTGGATGAGCCGCCCCGCGGCGGGCGTCGGCCCGTGGCGCTCCCTCGCCGCCCCTTCCCCCCGCACCTGGCGCTCCCTCGCCGGCACGGCACGCCGCGCCCGGCGCTCCGCCCTCGACCCCGCCGGCCCCACCGGCCTCCTGCTGCTGCTCGCCCTGGCCGGCGTCGTCGTCGCCGCGATGGACTACGGCCTGTTCGGCGACGTCGAGGCCTGGATCGTCGTCGGCGCCGACGCCGCGCTGCTGTTCCTCCCGCCCTTCCTGGCGGCCGCCGAGCGGGCCCTGCCGCCGATCCTGCCCGCGGAGGCGGGGGTGGCGCTGGATCGAGTGCGCCGGTGGGCGCTGCGGCGGGGCAGAGGACGCGGTTTCGAGGTCTCGTTCCTGGTCCAGGACGACGAGGCGGGGCGCCCGGCCGAGCTGCGGATGCGCGTCCGCCGCCCCGCCGCCACGTTCGCCCGATCGGCCGAAGTGGCCGTCGAGTGGCGGCTCACCCGCTGGGGCTGGCACCCGACCTACGCCCTGCTGCTCGACCTCCCCGCAGGCAGTCGCCTCAGGGCGAGCGCGGCCTTCCCCGCCGACGCGAGCTGCCGCCTGGCGGACGGTCTGGAGCGCGAGACGTGGGTCCTGCGCGCCCCGACCCCGCGTTCCGCGGCGCGGCGGCTCCTGCACACCATGCAGGCGGCAGAGGCGGAGTGCGGGAAGTGCGGGGAGGGCGGGGCCGGCGCCCAGACCCCGCGCGCCGCGTAGCTCGGTCGCCACACCCTCGCCCCGCACCCCGAGACGCGACACCCGAGACGCGAACGGTTGACGGCAGCGCTGCCGTCACGCCATGCTGTCGCTCGTGAATCGAGAACCGCGACACCTGCCGGCGGCGGAGGTCCGCTCGGCCGCTTGCGCCGCGCGGCTCGCTCTTCTCGCGCTGCCCGTGCTGCTTGCGACGGCCTCGGCCCATGCGCAGCCGGCCCGCGACCCGGCGCGCGAACGCGAAGTCGAGGCGCGGCTCGGTGCCGTCGCTCCCGGTGCCGTCGACGCCTGGCGCCGGGCCACCGCGGCCCTCGATGGGGACCGACCCGAGGAGGCCCGGGCGGGCTACCGGCAGGTGCTGGAGCTGGCGCCCGGCTTCCCCGACGCCATGCGGCGCCTCAGCTACGTCACGCCCGAGGTCCACGAGGCGCTCGCTCTCGCCCGCCGCGCCCTCGCGCTGGACGCCTCCGAGGCGAGCCGCGCCGGAGTCCTGCGGGCGTTGCTGCACGTCTTCGCCGAGGACCCCGCCGCACGCATGCCGGGCTCCGCCGAGCTGCGCGAAGCGGACGGACTCGCGCGAACCGTCCTGCTCGCGCCCGGCGCCCTCCCCGACGCCCTCCTGTCCGCCGGCCTCGTGGCGCTCGAGCTCGACGACCTGACCCTGTTGGAGCGGGCCGTGGCGGCGCTGCGCCGCGCCGGCGCCGACGACCCTGGCAGTCATTGGCTGGCCGCCGTCGCCGCGGCCTCGCGCGAGAACTGGGACGCCGCGGAGCGCGAGATCGAAGCGGCCCGCCGGCGGGGACTCGACCCCGCCATCGCCGAACGCTTCCTCACCGACAGCGGCATCCGGGCCCGGAACGAACGCTGGTGGTGGGCGCGGACCCTCGGCTGGGCGACCGGAGCCTGGCTGGCCGTCCTCCTGCTGCTCCTCGTCGCGGGAAGCGTGCTCTCCCGGCGGACCCTGCGGGCCGTCGAAGAGGAAGCCGCGACCGGCTCGGGCGAACCCTCGCTGCGCCTGCGGCGACTGCGCTCGACCTACCGCGCCGTCCTCACCGTCACGTCCGCCGCGTTCTACCTCTCGCTGCCCTTCGCGCTCCTCCTGGCCCTCGCCGGCATGGGCGCCGTCGTCTACCTCTTCCTCTGGATCGGGAGGATCCCCGTCTACCTGTTCGCGATGATCGTCATCGCGGCGCTTGCGACCCTGTGGTCGCTGGTCGCGGCGCTCCTCTGGCGCCCGCGGGACGAGGATCCGGGCGAGCGGCTGGCCCCGGAGGACGCGCCGGAGCTGTTCGAGCTGCTCGGGGACGTGGCCCGGAAGGTTGGTACCCGCGAAGTCGGCGAGGTCTACCTCGTTCCCGGCGTCGAGGTCGCGGTGCTGGAGCGCGGGTCGTGGTGGGCACGGAACCGGGGAACCGCGCGACGATGCCTCGTGCTGGGCGTCGGAACGCTCGAAGGCATGTCCCGGCAGCAGCTCGCCGCCATCCTCGCCCACGAGTACGGCCATTTCTCCAATCGCGACACCGCCGGCGGCGAGCTGGCCATGCGGGCCCGCGCCACCCTCCTGCGCTGGGCCGACCGGATGGCGCGCGGCGGCGCCGCACGCGGCTTCAACCCGGCCTGGTGGTTCATCCTCGCCTTCCACCGCCTCTACGTGCGCATCTCCCACGGCGCCTCGCGCCTGCAGGAGGTCCTCGCCGACCGCTGGGCCGCGCTCACCATCGGCCAGGCCGCCTTCGCCTCCGGCCTGCGCCATATCGTGCGACGCGGCGTCGAATTCGAGGATCTGGCAGGACGGGAAATCTCCGCCGCCCGCCTCGACGGCAACCCCCTGCGCAACCTCTACCGCCTGACCCCGGAAGACCTGGGGACCTGCCCCCCCGACGGCACCGAGCCGGGAGCGAGCGACACCTTGCCCACGGCCGGCGAGCTCCGCCGCTTCCACGACGAGCTGTGTGCCAGGCGGATGTCCGCTCCGGGAACCCCCTACGACAGCCACCCCTCGCCCGAACGTCGCATCGCCTGGATCGAACGCCTGGCAGGCGCACCGCAGCGCTCCTCGGACGATCGCCCCGCCTGGTCGCTCTTCCGCGACCCCGCCGCCGTCCAGAACCGCCTGACACAACTCGTCGCTCAGCGCTTCGGAATCGACACGGCCACGGATTGAAACGACTGCCGGGAAACGGTACGACCTTGAGAAGGCAGCCCCTCCCCACCTCTCCAGTCGCCTCTCCACCTCTCCTTCTCCGGTCCGGAAGCCCCGGGGCCTTCCACCTCTCCTCCCGCCTAACCCAGCGCCCCCACGATCGCCGGCAGCACGTCCGTCGCCGAACGTCCCACCAGGGCGAGATCCGCGATCCGCGAAAGACCCGTCTCCTCGAGGTTGACCTCGATCAGGCGCGCACCGGACGTCTTGGCCAGCATCGGCAGCAGCGACGCGGGAGCCACCGTCGCCGACGTGCCGACCACCAGCATCGTCCGGGACCTCTGCGCCGCCTCCGACGCCTCGAGGAAGGCGCCCGGCGGAATCGGCTCGCCGAAGAAAACCACCATCGGCCGCAACACCCCGCCGCACGTGCAACGCGGCGCACGAACGCCGTCGGGCAGGGGAGGGGACGCGGGGCGCTCCCCGCACCTCGCACAACGCACGTCGAGCGCATTGCCGTGGAACTCGATCACCCGCCGCGAGCCCGCCGCCTGGTGCAGGTCGTCGACGTTCTGCGTGATCACCGCCCCGAGAAGCCCGCGGGACTCGAGCGCTGCCAGCGCCCGATGCCCGGCATTCGGCTTCGCCGCCGCGATCAACTCCCCCATCTCGCGCAACATCCGCCAGACGCGGTCGGGATCCTCGCGGAACGCCTCGATCGTCGCGTACCGCGACGGCTCGTAGCGCTCCCACAGGCCGCCGGACGAGCGGAAATCGGGGATGCCGCTGTCGACCGAGATGCCCGCGCCGGTCAGCGCGACGACCCCGCCCTCGCGGATCCAGCCCGCGGCCGTCGCCACGGAAGGGGACATCGCTTCCACGACGACAAGACAACCACAGAACGACGCGGGTGACTAGACCAGGCCGAGCCTGCGGCGACGAAGGGCGCACTCGAGGACCCGGCCGATGAGATCGCGATAGCCGATGCCCGCCGCCTCCGCGATCATCACCAGGTCGGAGAACGCCGGCGTCATCCCCGGCAAGGGGTTGACCTCGATCACGAACGGACGCCCCCGCCGGTCCGTCCGGAAATCGACGCGCGCCACGTCGCGACAGCCGAACACCGTGAACGCATCCAGCGCGAGCCGGCACATGAGGCGGGAGGCCGCGGGGGCGATGCGCGCCGGACAGACGTACTCGAGCTTGCCGTCCCAGTTCTGCTTGAGCGAGAACTCGTAGACGGTGCGGGCCTGCGGCTGGAGGAAGACGACCTCCATCGGCGCCAGCGCGCGCGGGCGCGGCCAGCCCAGCACGCCGACCGTGAACTCCCGGCCGGCCACGTAGGCCTCCACGATCGCCGGCTGCCGGTACCGCCGGATCATCTCCCGGCATCGCCGCCGCAACGCCGCCTCGTCGTCGACCACCGACTTCGTCGTGATCCCCTTGCTCGTCCCCTCGATGTTCGGCTTCACGATCGCCGGGAAACGCCAGCCCCGCGGCAGCGGCTCCCGGCCCGTCTCCATGAGGAAGAAGTCGGGCGTCGGCACCCCGGCGTCGCGCAGGATCCGCTTCCCCATCGCCTTGTCCAGCGTCACGCACAACGCCGCCGGGTCGGAGCCGGTGTAGGGGACGCGGAGCAGCTCGCAGAGGGCGGGGACGAGCGCCTCCCGGCTCCGCCCCCCGGCACCCTCGGCGAGGTTGAACACGACGTCGACGCCGGCGCGCGGCAGCCGCCGCGCCAGGTCCGGCGTCGCCTCCAGCCGCACCACCGAATGGCCGAACGACGCGATCGCGTCGCAGAGCGCGGCAATCGTCTTGGGCGAGTCGTACTCCGCCTCGACGTCGTCGCGCGTGGGATCGACACGCTTCAGGTTGAAGGTCAGACCGACGCGGAGAGGTTTCATCGAGGTCGAGAGTCGACCCCGCGGGAGGGCGCGCGTCAAGAGGAAAGGTGCGCGACCTAGAGATCGAACGAGATGACCTCGGTGTCCTCGCCGGGCTGGACCGTCGCCTGGAACGCCTGGGCCTCGCCGCCCATCAGCACCGTGAGCACGAACGTCGTGGCGCCGTAGGAGTTGCAGGCGTCGTAGTTGTGCACGTGCACCGAGTAGTGGCCGCCCGGAGGGTTGCCGGCCCAGTACACGTTCTCGGAGTTGTCCGTGACGATCGGGTCCTCCTCGGTGTAGCACGCGCCGCGGTCGTCGCGGTCGAGCTGCCCGCCCGAGGGGCTCGCGCGCTGCCCGTCCTCGTAGTCGATCTCGAACCCGTGGGGGTCGAAGACGTGCAGGTCGAGATCGGCCGTCGAGGCCCACGAAAGCGCGAACTGCAGCGTGCCGGTGCCCACGAAGCCCTCGTCCACCATGCCGTTGCAGTTGTCGTCGATGCCGTTCAGGACCTCCGCCGCGTTCGGATTGCACGTCGTGGTGTACGCCTGGGCCGTGCCGACCACCACCGGGCTCAACGTGCCCACGATCGTCGGCGGCGGCGGCGTCGAAACCGACACCGAGCCCACGATCGTCGGCGGCGGCGGCGCCACGACGTGCGCCTCGACGGTCGGCACCGTCGCGTAACCGCGGACGAAACACCCGCCGAACAACCCGGGAAGGGCGACCAGCGCCACGATCCACACTGCCTTCTTCATCTTCCTCTCCTCCTGGAGGCCCGGTCGCCCGGTACCTCGCGGAACAGGCCATCGACGGCACTCGCCGCGGCCCGATTCACCGCATCGCACGCCTCAACGATACTCCCGCATCACGCTCTCGAAGATGTAGTCGTGCAGCTTCCGGTCGTCCTCGTTCGACCGCCCGGACGCCGACGTGTCCGCGTAGATCGCATAGACGAAGCCGCGCTCGTCGATGCGCCACAACAGCTCCACCGCGTACTTCCGGAAGTCCAGGTTCTTGTCGGGGTTCGCCGCGAACTTGTACAGCAGGTCCGTCCACGTGAGATACGGCGTCTCGTAGTACGTGAAGTTGTCCTTGTACGCCAGCTTGTACGCGATGGGCGTGTACGAGTCGGCCGCCTCGCTCCCGGCCTCCTCGGCCGCCCTGTCCGCCGCGTCCTTGTCGACCCCCAACGCCAGGGCCAGACGCATCGTGAAGTAGTCGAGGAACTCCTTCTGCCCCAGGGCGGCGAGGTCGTGCAGCACCTTGAGGCGGCGGAAGAGCGACTCGTCCGCGATGTCGTACTCGGAGCGCACCGGGATGGTGTACGGCACGTTCGGCGTGCCGACGTTCATGAAGATGTCCCGCAGCGTCTTCAGCGTGATCTGCGTCTTGAGCGGCGCGACGTTCGGATCCGCGGGCTTGTCGCCATAGACCTGCTCGAAGACGGGCAGCACCGTGTCGGGCGCGGCCGAGCAGATCAACGCCAGGAGCGCGATCTCACGGACTCGAGCGTCGGGACCGCGCGCGAGATCCACCAGCTTCCCGGCCACCGTGGGGTCCGTGGCCATCGAGCCGAACAGGGCCCCGAGCAGGAACAGACGGTTGGACGGAAGCACCTGCAGCCCGCCCTCGTAGTGCGCCAGGAACGTCGCGAGCTTGTCGATCGCACGCGTCTCCGCCTCCGGGATCTTCGGCGCCAGGTCGTTCAGCGGCGCGAAACGGAAATGACCCTCGATCGCGCTCAGCAGGTAGCCGCGCACGTCGGGATGGATGTCCTCGGAGATGAACCCATCGACGATCTCGTCCAGCGTCTGCGCGTCGGCCACGATGCCCAGGGACTTGCCCGCCGGCAGCCCGACCTGCGGGTGGTCCGTCTCGTCGAACGTCACCGTCTTCAAGGCCTCGATGAGCTTGGGATCCGCCGTGCCCAGGTAGCCCAGCGACTTGGCCACCGCCTCGCGGAAGCGCACGAAGGTGTAGATCTCCTTGCTCATGTTCTGGTCGTAGAGGATCACCTCCTGCGTGCCGGGGTACTTGAGGAACGTCTTGTCCAGCCGGTCCGCCAGGTACTGCCGCGCCTCGCGACGGAACGAATCCGACGCCTTGTGCGCCAGCCGCGCCAGGGACTCCGTGGCGGGCGAATAGTCGCCGCACCACCGCTCGTACTCCTTCACCCGCTGGTCGTTGCGGTCCATCATCGCCGCGTCCATCGTGATCTCGATGGGGCACGCGAAGACCTTGGTGAAGTAGTAGACCTTCGCCTTCAGGTCGATGGCGCCGGTGTCGAAGACCCAGCTCAGCTCCTCCTTCTTCGTGTCCTCGAGCGACTTCTCGCCCTCCTCGAACTCCCGCAGCCGCTCCGCGCGCTTCGCCAGCTCCTTCTCCGCCTCCGTCATCTCCTCCGGCGGCTTCGGCGCCTCCACCACCGGCGCGACCTCCGCCCCGGGCGGCGGCGCCAGCTCGGACCGCAGGTCGACGGCCGAAACGCAACCCTCCATCGGCTTGGCCATCGTCGTCGCCGCGTCGATGTCCTCCCGGCACGCAGGATGCGCCGTGAGGAACCGGTCCCACAGATCGCCCGCGATGAACGACAACACCCGGAGCTTGCCCGCACGCTTCTCCGTCCACCGCTCCGGATACTTGCGCGGATCCGACAGCTCGAAGATGTAACGTGCGACCTCCTCCTCCAGCGGCGGCCCCTCGCGGACCGCGATCGACCCGAGGATCATCAGCCCGGCGTTGTACAGGTTCGCCTGCTCGTCCGTGATGCGCACCATCGTGCTGAACTTGTTGAGGATGGTCTGCAGCGGCACGACCGCCCGCGCGTCCAGCAGCTCCGCCAGCCCGAACACCGCGTTGACGTACAGCGTCCCGGAATGCGTGAGCTGGTCCTGATCGTCCACGTGCTCGCCGAAATCGCCGTCCTTCGGCGCGTACTTGTCGACGGCCTCCATCAGGAACTGCCGGATCTTCTCCCGCGGGTCGTGAAGCTGCCGCACCAGGTACAGGATCCGCTCCTGGCGGTGCCGGTTCTTCTTGATCAGCCGGTACAGGTCCACCAGCTTCTCCGCCCCGTAACGGAGCTTGACCTTGTTGAAGAGCTGCTCGGCACGACGCTGCAGGTCCTGCGCCTCCTCGCGCTCCGTCGGCGCCTCCGCGTTCTCCAGCACCGCCGCTCGGTCGAAGTACTCCGCGACCCGCTGCAACGCGCCCTCGTCGCCCGTCTCCGACCAGCACAGGATGGCCGCGACCTCCACGTCCGGCTCCGGCGTCGCCGCCAGGATGGCCTTGAGACGCGTGACCACCCGCTCGCGGTGCCCCTCGGCCTCAGCGCCCCCCGCCGTGTAGTCCACCTTCTCCAGCGCTCCCAGCACCCGCGTGATCAGCGTCGGCTCGTCCCGCTCCGCCAGCTTCATGAGGCCGTCGAAGAACGCGGGGTCGCGGTTCGCCAGGTTGCCGATCAACGACTCGGAATAGGCCGAGAAGTTGAAGACCGTCGCCTCGACCATCGCAGGCTCGAGCCCGTCGACGTCCGACAGATACACCAAGGTCACCCCGAGCAGCGCGCGGGCCTGCATCCCCTGCTCGTCCTTCGTGCCCTTGAGCGCGGCCATGCTCTTCTTGAGCACCGTGTCCTTCAAGGCCGCGACCTTGGCGCGGACACCCTCGTCCGGACTCTGGGCCAGGTAGAGGAACGCGTTCGCCGCCTCCACCGCCAGCTCCATGTTGCCGCCCTGCAACGCCGACGACAGGATGTCGAGGTTCTCCACCTGGTCGCTGTTCGCGATGCGGTGGATGACCGTCGGCTTCCACTGGTCCTGCGTCGAACAGTTCCAGCACTCGCGCAGCTTGCCCGGGTCGTTCGTCGCCCGCGCCTCGGCGCAAATCTTCGCCTGGTGCTGCTCGTACAGGACCAGGAACCCGACCGTGCCCGCCCCGGCCAGGATGATCACCGCCCCGATCGCGAAGATCAGCTTGTTGCGCCGCGAAAAACGCCCGACGCGACGCTGCCCCGGCTCGGGCTGGCCGTCATCCACGAACTCCGCGGGCGGCGGCTGCGAAGGACGAGCCGGCGGACGCACCGAGACGGGGCGCGCGGCCCGGACCACCGGCGCCGGCGGGGGAGGGGGCGCGGCAGCCGCAGGCTCGGCCACCGGCTCCGGCGCGGCCTCCGCCGCAGCCTCCGGCGCCGCCACAGGCTCGACGGCCCCGGCAGCCACCTCGGCCGCAGGCTCGGCCGCCCCGGCCTCGGGTGTCGCCTCGGGTGAAGCCGCCTGCTGGTCTTCGGCGCCGGGTTCCTTCTCATCCTGGGACATGGCCGTCTCCTTTCGTCAACCGACGGGCCGCAGGGCGCCGCCGGCCGTCCCGTCCCCCGCCGCGCCGGACGCCGGCAGGAGATCGTGCTCGCGGAAGAACTTCTCGATGCGCAGGTTCATCAACTCCGGAAACTCGACCGGCACGTAGTGCGTGCCGCCACGCACGATCAGGATCTCCGCCCCCGCGATGCGCCGCGCCATCTCCTCCGACACCCCGCGCGGCGTCATCGGATCACGGTCGCCGGCCACGATCAACGTCGGACGGCGAATCCCCCCCAACGCGTGCTCCGCGTCGTGCCGCCCCAGCTCGAGCAGCGTCGAGAAATAGGCCTGGAGGTCCAAGCGCGAGAAATCGCGCGCGAGATCGCGGAAGACGTCGCGGTCCAAGGTCGGTCCGGCGAAGCCGAGCGAAATGAGCGCCGAGAGCAGCCACTCGTGCCCGACCCCCAGCCGCAGCACCGCCGAGAACGGCCCGGGCATGTCGCGGACCAGCCGGCCCGCGGCCGGAATGAGATACCGCGAGTACCTCCAGCCCAGCGCCGTGTCGAACGGACGGCCGTAGGCGCCGTTGATGATCACCAGCGCCCGCACCCGGCCCGCCGCCCGCGCGCAGACCTCGAGGTTGAGCTGCACCCCCATCGACCAGCCCACCCAGATCGCCTGCTCCACGCCGAACGCGTCCGCGACGGCCAGAGCGTCCGAGACGTGGGTCGCCATGTCGTAGCGCCCGGGGACCGCGGAGAGCCCCGAACGGTACGTGCCGCGATAGTCCCACGAGATGACGTGATAGCGGTCGCGGAAGAACTCGATGAGGTGCCGCCACGCGGTCCAGGTGCCGCCCAGACCGTTGGCCAGCATCATGTGCGGACCGGCCCCCGTCTCGCGACAGGCGATCTTCGTCCCGTCGAAGCTGTCGACGGTGCGCTCACAGACCGCAGCGACATCCCTGCCCGCCATGCCACGCTCGCGTCGTTTCGCCGGTCGAGCGCAACACCAACCCCGCACCTGTGGCACCGGGCGGCACCCGGACAAGCGAAAACGCGGCGACTATACCTGCCGGCGTTTTGGGGATCAAGGTCAGCGGCGGCGGCGCAGGACCGTGCCGCCGGAGCCCGCAATCCAGAGGTCGGAGGCGTTGCCCCACACCGCGTGGAGCGCCGCCGACCCGCCCCCGGCGTCGGGCGCCCAGACGGAGCCGTCCCACGCGAGGATCTCCCCCGAACCCCCCACCGCCCAGGCCGCCCCCGCCGTCGCCGCCCACACCCCGCGCAGCAACGCCGCCGTCCCCGACGCCGCCGCCGTCCACCGCGTGCCGTTCCAGCGCAGGATGAGACCGCCGTCTCCCACCACCCACGCGTCCCCGGCCGAGCTGCCGGCGACCCCGTAGAGGTCGTCGTTCGATCCCGTCGCCGACGCAACCCAGCTCGCACCCTCCCAGCGACGGACCGTGCCATGGAACCCCGCGGCAAAGACGTTCGACGAGGATGAGCCCCAGCAGCCGTGAAGCTCGCGGGTCGTACCGCTCGCCACGACCGCCCAGACGCCGCCCGTCCGGTGCACGAGCGTGCCGGCGCCGCCCGCGGCCCAGACGTCGTCCGCGGACGAGCCCCACACGCCGAAGAAATTCGCCGTGGCCCCGCCCGGAGACTCGGCGGTCCACGCCGACCCGTCCCACCGCAGGATCGTGGCCGCATCGCCGACCGCCCACGCCGCGGACACGGACGACGCCCACACCCCGCGCAACGCCCGCGTGCCGCTCGTGGTCGAACTCCCCACCGCGCCGTCCCAGTGCAGGATCGTGCCGGCGTCGCCGACGATCCAGACGTCGTCGGGCGCGGAGCCGGCGACGGCGAACAGATCGACCGTGGCGGGAACCGTGACCGGGCACCAGGAACCCTCGTCGACGACCCCGTCGGCGTCGTCGTCGCAGTCGTTGCACGGGACCTCCGTCCCGGTGCAAGCGCCCAGGACGCAGCCGGGACCGCAGGCCCGGGTGCCGCCGACCGCGCACGCGGTGACGCAGGCGGACGAAGAGCCGAGGATGCACGGGAAACCCTCGTCGAGCTCCCCGTCGCAGTCGTCGTCCGCGCCGTTGCAGACCTCGGCGGCGCCCACGACGCACGTGCCGCCCCAGGTGCAGAGGTCCGAACAGGTCTCCGTGCCGACGCAGGGCCCGGTCGGCCCCGTCGCCGTGCAGGAACGCGTGGCGGCGCGGACGCACGTCATGCCGGAGCCGTCGTCGCGCACGCCGTTGCAGTCGTCGTCCGTCGCGTTGCACAGCTCGGTCGCGCCCGGATGGACCGCGGCGGAAGCGTCGTTGCAGTCGCCGCCGCAGGCCGCGCCCGGCCCGTAGGTGTCGCCGTCGGCATCGATGAGCACGCCGGCGCACGCGCCCTCGCCGTTGCAGGCGTCGACCGAGGTGCACGGGTCGCCGTCGTTGCAGGGCAGGGTGTTGGGGGCGTGGACGCAGTGCTGGCCGTTGGTGTTCGCGCTGCACGTGTCGGAGGTGCACGGGTTGTCGGGGAGCTCGCGGCAGTCGGCCGCGACGTGGCAGGAGTAGAGGCAGTCGTTCTCGCAGCCGTCCCCGGGGACGACGTTGCCGTCGTCGCACTCCTCGCCGGCGTCGACGACTCCGTTGCCGCAGCCGGTCCGCGTGCACGTGGCGGAGCGGCACGCGCCGGGGACCCCGCCCGCCGTGGTGCACGACGTGCCGTCGGGCAGGGGCGTCCCCGCGCCGCAGGCGTGCGAGGTCGCCCCGCAGGTCTCCGCGCCGTTGCACGCGTCGCCGTCGTCGCAATCCGCGGCCGCCTCGCAGCTCCACGAACAGTCGTTCTCGCAGCCGTCCGCGGCCACGAAGTTCCCGTCGTCGCACTGCTCGCCGCGCACCGCGTCGGGAACCCCGTCCCCGCAGGCGGACGCCGCGCACAACCCGGCGACGCAGATGTCCCGCGTGTCGGGATTCTCGTCCCGATCGCACGCGGTCCCCGCGGGCGGCGGCGTCCCGGCGGCACAGGTGTGGGCCGCGCCGCAGGTCTCCGCGCCGTTGCAGATCCTCGTGTCGGCGCAATCCGGGTCCGTCTCGCAGCTCCACGTGCAGTCCGCCTCGCAGCCGTCGGCCGGCACCACGTTCCCGTCGTCGCACTGCTCGCCCGCGTCCGTCACGGCGTTGCCGCAGTCGGGGTCGGCGCAAAGACCCGCACGGCACAGGCCGGCGGCGCCGGCGCCGTCCAGGCACGGGGTGCCGTCCGCCGCGGGCGCGCCGTGCTCGCAGACGTGCCCCGCCGTCTCGCACGTCTCCAGGCCGTCGCACAGCGCGAGGTCGTCGCACTCGGCATCACCCTCGCACGACCACGCACAATCCCGGTCGCAGCCGTCGCCGTCGAGATCGTTCCCGTCGTCGCACTCCTCGCCGCGCGCGGGCTGGGCGATGCCGTCCCCGCACGCGCCGCCCCCGCAGACGCCCCCGATGCAGACCTGCTCGACGCCGCACGGCGTCCCATCGACGGCCGGCGCGCCCGGCACGCAGTTGTGCGACAGGCACTCCTCCGCCCCGTCGCAGACCTCGCCGTTCACGCAGTCCCCCACCACGACGCACGTGAACAGACAGTCGGGCTCGCAGCCGTCGTCCCCCACCGCGTTGCAGTCGTCGCAGTCCTCCCCGCCGTCCACGTCGCAGTCGCCGCACGTGTCGGGCCGGCAACGCTCCAGGAAACACCGGCCCGCGACCCCGCGCGCCGTCGTGCACTCCGTCCCCTCGTCCGGCGGCCGCGCGGGCACGCACAGGCCGTCGATGGTGCAGAACTCCGTGCCGTTGCACGCGTTGTCGTCGTCGCACAGCGCAGGATCACAGCCCGCCTCGCCGTCGCTCCCGTCACCCTCCCCCTCGACCTCCCCGTCCAGCTCGCCGTCCTCCAGGACGTCGTCCGCCCCGTCCCCGTCCTCGACACCACCGTCGTCCGGCGAACGCCAGCACCGGCCGTCCGCTCGACAGAACATCCCGTCGGGACAGAACAACCCCGCTCCGGGATCGCACGCGTACCGACCCTCCGGAACGCTCGGCGCACAAGCCGCGACCAGCAGCGCGAAACCAACGAGAACGATGGATGAGGCGGAGCGCATCGACCCCTCCCTGCAACGGGCGGTCCCTCGTGGGATGGCGGAGCGCACTAAAACCTCCCCAAGACGGCCAGGCCGACGGAGTCGGCCCCGACCACGGGCGCGATCGCGGCCTCCGCCGGCGCCTCGGACTCGGCGCCCGCGTCCAGGATGAGGAAGATCGCGCCGCCGATGACCAGCGCGCCGCCAACGGCCAGCGTCGCGATCATCGCGGCCTGCGCCGCGTCGAACTCGTCCATCGCCGGCGCGACGTCGTTCCACGCCGTGCCGGCGGCCGAGTTCTCCACCGTGTCCGCGGCGTCCAGCGCCCAGCCGCCCATGCCGGCGCCGGCCGCCAGCGACAGGGCCCCGACCCCGAACAGCGTCCACCCGGTGATCGCCATCCACGGCGAGCGCTCCGCCGGGGGCGGGGGCGGAGGCGGGGGCGGAGGCGGGGGCGGAGGCGGCGGCTCCGTTACCCCGCCGTCGCGGCCCTCGACCGCCTGCAGGGCATGGATCGTCGTCGGATCCTCCGGCGGCAACGCCGCCACCCGCTCCGTCACCGTCGCCAGCAACGCCTCGGCCTCGGCCCGGTTGAGCGCGTCAGGTGCGTCGGCCAGGTAGCGCTCGATCGCGTGCATCGCCGTGCGGACATCGCCGGCACGCTCGGCCGCCAGGGCGAGGTTGTAGAGCGTGTTGGGATGGGGAACCACGCGATAGCAGCAGGCATACAGGGAAACCGCGCGGCCGTGCTCGCCCGCCTCGTCCGCCGCCGAAGCACTCCGGAAGAACTCGCCGGCCATCGCCCGCGCCTCGTCCGGATCGTCCGGCGCCTGCGGACACCCCGCCGGAACCGGCGGCACCCACTGCGCCGCCGCGAGCGACGGAGCCAGCACGGCCGCCGCGACGAGGACCGCGAGACCCCTAGGGATCGCCGAAAGGATTGGCCAACGGCTGCGGCGACTCGACCACGGGCCCGGCCGCAGGCTCGCCGGGCGATGCCGGCGAGGCGCCGTCCGGCGAGCCGCGTCCGGCACCGCCTCGGAGACGCTCCAGCACGACCGGGATCTCCAGGCCGCCCGCGGCGCGGAACTCGTGGACGAACGGCTTGCGCCCGCGCAGGGTGACGCGGAGGGTGTGCGTGGCATCCGAAACCTCCAGCGCGAACTCGGCGCCGACCGGTTCGCCGTCGAGCGTCGCCTCGGCACCGGCCGGGAGATCCAACAAGCGCACCATAGCATCAGGGACCGGGGGGCGCACGAGGGCCGGCGAGACGACGGCGAAGGCTTCGTCCCGCGGCTGCTCGCCCCGAGCCGGGTCGAGGGGCCTGCCCCGAGCGTCGTCGAGGGGCCTGGCGGCGGCCGGGGGCCGGGGGTCGGGGAGGAGCGCGGGCGCCGCCGCGGCGGCACGCTCCGCGACCGCGCGCAGGCGTGCGGGATCCGTCGCCGGCTGCGTGGCGACCGCGACGGCGTCCAATCCGCCGGTGGACGCATCGGGCGGGCCGCTCCCTCGATCCGAGAGCACGACCAGCAGGGCGCCGACTCCCGCGGCGGCCGCCGCGATGCCCAGCGTCGCCCCCAGGAAGACGACCCAGCGGGAGAGCACGACCGTGTTGCGCACGGGGCTCTCCGGCGGCTGGGAACGACGGATCGGCGGCGGCGTGAGACTCTTGCGCACCGTCGCGCGGGCGCCGAAGGTCGGCGTGGGCGGCCGACTGCCGCTCCCCGGGGAGGGCGCAGCGATCGAGATGCGGGGCGGGGTGCTCTGCCCGGCGCGAAAGTGCGGAAGCTGCGCCGCCAGCTCCTTGAGACGCCGCATCCCCGTGGTCTCCAGGTCGGCGTCCTGGGCCGCACCGGACTCGTCCCCGTCCGACTCGTCGGCCAGCAACTGCACCGCGATCAGCTCGGGACGCAACGGCCGAAGCGCGCGCAGGAACTCCTGCGCGCTCTGGAACCGCTCCTCGCGCCGCCGCGCGGTCGCCCGGCGCACCACGTCGTCCACCGCAACCGGGATCGCGGGGTCGATCCCCCGCAGCGACGGGAAAGGCTCGCTGAGCGCACGCGTGATGATCTCCGTCGTCGTCGACCCCTCGAACGGCAGCCTCCCGGTCAGCATCTCGAACAGCATGACGCCGACGGCGTACAGGTCCGCCCGGCCGTCGATGCTGGCCAGCCCGCGCGCCTGCTCCGGCGCCATGTAGTACGCCGTGCCCATGATCGTGCCCTGCGCCGTGCGGCGCAAGGCGGCGGCGGAATCGGCGCCCAGCCGCGCAATCCCGAAGTCGATGAGCTTGGCCCACGGCTCGCCCGAAGGGCCGCGCACCAGAACCACGTTCTCCGGCTTGAGATCCCGATGGATGACCCCGGCCCGATGCGCCGCATCCAGCGCATCCAGGATGTGCAGGCAAAGCCCCACCGCCTGGTCCTGCGGAAGCTTGCGCCGCCGGTGCAGGAGGTCGATCAGACTCTCCCCGTCCAGCAGCTCCATGATGAGGTACGGCTCGCCCTCCTCCAGATGGCCGTAGTCGAAGACCTTCACCACCCCGGGATGCGCCACCGCACTCGCCGCCCGCGCCTCGATCAGGAACCGCTCCGACACCTCAGGGTACGCCGCGAACTCCCGCCGCAGCACCTTGAGCGCGAAACGCTGCCCGATCTCCTCGTGCTCGGCCTCGAAGACCTCGGCGACTCCACCGCCGCCCAGACGCCCCTTGACCCGGTACTTGCCGGCGACGAGCCGACCGGTAAGGTCCGACATCCCCGTGTCCTCCCGCGAGCGCCGCGAAACGCGCCACCGGCCTCCACCACCCCCGGAACGCTCCGCCAGCCCCCCCCAGACGCGCCCCATCCACACACCACCGCTCGGCCGGACGCAAGCACAGAACGAACGGCGACGCAACAGGAATGTGACCGCGGGAGGAGCCCTTGCCGATTCGGGTGGGCGAGTGTAGGCTGCTGCCGTTCCGCACGACACGGACCGGCCGCGCCGCGACGCGCGGACCGTCGCCCGCAGGCTCGTGCGACAGGGAGGGCCCGATGACGACACGATGGTGGCTCCTGGCCGCGACACTCGCCCTGGCGACCGCCGCCTGCGGCGACGACAGCGCCTCGACCGAAGACGGCGGCGCGGACGACGCGCGCGAAGACGGCGGCGCGGACGCCGACGCGGACGCCGACGCGGACGCGGAAGCCGAGGCGGAAGCCGAGGCCGAAGCCGAGGCCGAGACCGCCGGTGACGGGGACGGCGGCGGAACGGGCGAGCTCACGTTCCAGGTCACGGGCAGCGACACGGGCGAGCCGCTCGAGGACGTCCAGGTGCTCGTCCAGACCACCGCCGGCGACGAGTGGCTCGCGACCGACGCCGCCGGCAACGTGACCGTCGGCGGCCTGGACCTCGCCGCCGACCCGCCCACCATCTCCTTCTTCCGCGAGGGCTACGGCTACGTGACCTACGTCGGGGTCGATCGCGAGCTGCCCGATCCCGTGGACCTGCCGTCGGCCGCGGACCCGGATCTGGTGCAGGTGACCGGCACCGTCAACGGCCTCGCCGATACCCAGCGCGGCACCCCCAGCGTCTGGGACGGCCGCGGGCTGTTCCAGAGCACGTGGACCGCCGAGCCCGACGACGACTACCTGACGCGCATCGTCGTAGGCACCGACTGGACCGCGATCGATGGACAGGCCTTCGCCGCCGACCTCGCCACCGGCAGCCTGGGGAACTGGGCCCGCGGCACCACGGTCTACGAGTGCCTCGCGGCGCCGTGCCCGGACGCCACGCTGGACTTCGACCTGCCCGCCACGCCGCCCGCCATGTCCCACGCCACCGTGACCGTCGCGTGGCCCACCGGGTTCGACGCGTTCCCCACCCCGGCCTACGTGCCCGTCGCCGACAACGTCGTCGTCCTCTTCGAGCTCCTCGGACTGTCCGACACCGACGGGGCCCGCGTCGGGACCGGCGAAGCCGTGCGGCCCAGCTCCTCCCCGGCGGGCCTGGAGCTCGACATCGGCTGGGTCACCGACCTCGGCGGCTTCGCCGCCGCCGACGCCTACGCGACCTACCAGGTCCCGGGCAACGAATCCTACGACGTCTTCGCCGAAATGCGCGTCTACGGCGTCCCGACCGACGGCCAGACCATCGATGTGCTCGAGCCCCCGGTGTTCTCCACGCCCTCCGGCACCACGGCCGGCTTCTCCGTCGCCGGAGACACCGCCGCATGGACCGCCCCCGACTGGGCGAGCTACACCGTGCTGTGGCTGTACTCCACCGACCTGCAGACCCTCCTGTGGCTCGTCATCCTCCCCAAGTCGGTCACGTCGTTCCATTTCCCGGCCATCCCCGAGACGTTCCCCAGCATGGCGCCCGCCATGCGCCTCGGCGTCTATTCCCAGGGCTTCGAAGGCGCCCCCGACTCCGTCTGGGAGCTGTTCGAAATGGGCGAGACGTTCACGGGCCGCTACGTCGGCAACGTCTACGACGTGCGCTACCGCGCCGGACGGTAGGGCGTTTTTCGCTCTTCGTTTTTCGTTTTTCGTCTCTCGAACCGGAGCGCGTCGTTCCCCGGGTCAGCCCGACGAACGGCCTGCCGGCGCCGCCAGGATCGCCGCGCCCAGCGCGCCGGCGAGCTGCGGGTCGGGTGCCGCCCGCACCGGACGGCCGACGCGCGCGGCGACCGCCTCCAGGAGCGCCGAGGCGCGGGCGACGCCGCCCGTCGCCGCCACCGGCCCGTCCGGACGGACCTGGGAGACCAGCGCCGCCAGCCGCTCGGCCAGCGACTCCACCAGGCCCCGCACCACGTCCGGGACCGCCACGCCGTCGGCCAGCAGACCCACGATCTCCGTCTCCGCGAACACCGCGCAGGTCGAGGAGATGCGCGCGGGACGCGCCGCCGCCCGCACGGTCCGATCGAGCTCGTCCCAGCCGAGCTTGAGGCGCCCGAGCGCGTTTTCCAGGAAACGGCCCGTGCCTGCCGCGCAACGGTCGTTCATCGCGAACTCGAGCGCCCGGCCGCCGGGCCCGAGCCGGATCGCCTTGGCGTCCTGACCGCCGACGTCCAGCACGAACCCCGCCGACGGAACCAGCCGCGCCGCCCCCGCCGCGTGCGCCGCGATCTCCGTCACCCGCGACGTCGCGTCCGGCACCCGCTTGCGGCCATAGCCCGTCGCCCCCAGCCCCGCCGGCCGCCCCCCGCCGAACGGCCGCAGCAGCTCTTCCAACCCGCGCCGGGTCTGCTCGTCGACCCGCGGCTCGCACGGCTCGATGCGCACCGCGACCACCCGCCCGTCGCCGTCGATCGCCACCGCCTTCCAGGTCGTCGACCCGGCATCCACCCCCACCCGCAGCTCCGTCGACTCACGACTCATGACTCACGACTCACGACTCCCCGACTCCACCCAGTCCCTCCAGGAACGCCTCCATCCGGTTCGCCGAGGCCTCCCCCGCGACGTCGCGCGGGTCCGAATGGTCCATCTCCACCACCAGCCCGGGAAGCCCGTGCCGGGCGGCCAGCCGTTCGCGCAGGCCGTGCTGGCCCAGCGAATACGGCTTGCAGCTCCGATCGGCGTGGAACACCGCGCCGTCGGCCCCGAAACGGCGGCCGATGTCCGCCAGCTCCCGCGCGCGCGTGGCCAGGTCCCGGTTGAGCAGCACCGACGCATACGTCCGCGCCGCCGACTCGAACGGGTCGCCGGGCTGCAGCAGATCGGCGCAATCCGACCAGGCGTGCGTGTAGGTCGCGGCGACGAAGTTGGCGCGGTACCGGCCGAGAAGCTCCGACATGCGCCGCAGCTCCGACCACACCGGCAGGTTGTCCCACAACAGCCGGATGCGCTCGCCCTCGACCCCGGCCACCCCGCGCCCCACCCGCTCGCGCAGCTCGGCCAGCAGCGCCCGGTAGAACCGGATCGGGACGTCCGTGCCCCGCAGGATGACCATCGGCGCCATGTACAGGAACGCCTCGATCCCGAACCACGGCGCGGGCCGCCGCCGCCCCATCTCCAGGCACTCGCCCCAGAGCATCGACGCCTCCTGCGCCAGGCCGACCGTCTCGTCGAGCCGGTTCATCGAGAGCGTCCGGCCCGCGACCCGCTCGGCCACCGCCGCGAAATCCTCGATCTGCCGGCGCACGTAGCGCACGTGGTGCGGCTGGAGCCCGCCCTGCAGGAACGGCGTGTCGATGACCACCAGCGGGACGCCGAGCCGGCGCGAGAGGACGCGGTACCAGCCGGCGACCGTCTGGCAGATGTTCGTGCACGTGACCAGCAGGTCGGGCCGGGGCACGCGGCCGACCGGCGTCCTGCCCGAGATCACCATCCCGAAGTCCGTGCGCGCGTAGCTGCACAGGTTGCGCGAATAACCCTCCTGCTCCGCCGCCTCGCACAACCCCTGCGCCTTCTTCCGCGCCGCGCAGATCGCCGCGTGGTTCTCCGGATAGGCGACGTAGTAGCCGAGCGGTCGCAGGATCTCGACCGGCGCGCCGCTCGTGACCCACGCCACCGGCCGCGCGCCGTCCGCCGTGCGGCCCTCCAGGTAGTACTGCTCCAGGATGCCGCGCAACGCCACGCTCGCGCGCAGCGGCGGCCCGAACGGCGCCGGCGGGGGCTTGCGCCCGAGCTTGCGCAGACGCCGGAACGACTGCACGGCAAGCACCGCGGGACCCGCGAGGCGCGCCTCCAGGAGATGGTGGGCCTTGCGGAAGGTGGACGGCGTCGAGACACGGAGGGGAATCCCGCGCAGAGACGCAGGGTCGCGGAGGGGAGCGGCAGCAGGGAACGCGGTGGGCCCGTCACCGCCGGTCACCGACTCCGCGAACGCCTCGATCCGCGTCCGCAGCGAGCCCGGCAGCGACGCCTCCAGCTCGGTCTCGATCACGGCGGAGGGGATGCCCGCGCCGCGCAGCGCCTCGCGAAGCTGGGGCAGGTCGAACAGCTCGGGCTCGCAACGCGAGATCACGACGAACAGCGCCCCGCGCACCCCGGCGGCACGGGCGCGGGACACGACGTGATCGATGCGGCGCTCGAGGTGACCCGTCCGCGTCGAGCAGGGAGCCAGCGACTCGTAGCGGGCCGCCAGATCCTGGATCGGGTCGCCCGTCGGCGGCGGCAGTCTCTCCGGGATGCGGCGGCCCAGGCCCGCGAGATCATCGGCGGCCACGCGCAGGCCGGAGTCGGCCAGCGCGTCCAGCAGGCCGGGCGGCTCCGGGACGATACCGGACAGCAGGATGGGGACGCCGCGACGCGAGCCGGGGGGGACCGCCGGACGGTCCAGCGCCGCTCCCAGCGCCGCGATCTGGTCCTCGACCCACGTCCACTCGCGACGGCGCAGGAGCCCGTAACGCTCGGCCTCGCCCAGACCCTCGCGCGGACCCTCGTCGAGCAGCCGGCGGGCGAGTCGATCGGACTCGCGGTGCAGCGCGACCGCGCCGGAGAGGGCCTCGTCCGCGATCGGGCCGAGGCGCCGCTCCAGGGCCGTGCGGAAGCGCGCCAGCTCGTCGCGCACGAACGTCGCCCGCAGCAGCGGGTCGTCGTTGCGCGGATGGTAGAACGTCACCGCCGGGACGTCGCCCGCGCCCAGGTCGATGACCTGCGCCGCCAGGGCCTGGAGCGAGTCGCACGTGTGCGGGACCACCAGCAGGTCGGCGACCTCGGCCACGCGCCCGCGCAGGATCCACTCCAGGGCGTTGCGCGCCAGCGGACAGGAGAAGGACGGCAGCCACGCCTGGCTCTGCCCGACCGCGATGCCCGGCGGACCCCACAGCTCGACCGTCACCCGCCCCAGCGCCGTCGCGAACTCCCGCGGGTGCTCGACCGGCAGCGCGGCGATCGCGCGCCGGCCGTGACGCTCGCGCTGCTCGCGAAGATACCCGGCACGGGATCCGTCGTTCGTCGGTGTCGCGGAGGCGGGGACAGGAGAAGAGCTCATGGGCCGGATGGTAGTACAAGCGCCGCCCGTCCGTCGCGGGATTCTGCGCGGGATTCTGCGGCCGCGCCCGGGACCCTTGCCCGCGGTCCGTGCCGGGGCCTACGATTCGCGGCGATGGAAGCCGAAGCCAAGCGCCGCCGCTACGTCCGTCTCCGCTCGCAGCTCGAGGATCTGCTGCACGCGACGCCGGATCCGATCGCCCGCATGGCGACGATCGCGGCCCTGGTACACGCCAAGATGCCGGGCTTCTCGTGGACGGGCTTCTACCGCGTGGTGGGGGGCGACCTGATCGTGGGCCCGTACCAGGGTCTGGTCGCGTGCCAGGTGCTGGGTCGGCACACGGGAGTCTGCTGGGCGGCGGTGGATCGCGGCGAGTCGGTCGTGGTTCCCGACGTGCACGCGTTTCCCGGCCACATCGCGTGCGACGCGCGCTCGCGCTCGGAGATCGTCGTTCCCGTCCGCGACGCCTCCGGAGGCGTCGCGGCCGTTCTCGACATCGACAGCACCCGGCCCGGTCATTTCGACGAGACCGATCGCGAGGGTCTGGAGCCGCTGGCGCGGCTCGTCTTCGCGCCGTAGCGGCGTTCCTACTCCATCCGGCCGCAGTGCAGCGCGAGCGACTGGACGAAGTCGCCGATGCGACCGCTCGTGCCGACGACGGCCCAGCCTTCCGGGCAGCGGCTCTCGAAGGGCGTTCCGCCGCTGCCGCCGATCTTCGGCAGGGCGGTGACGGGTCGCGCGCGCAAGGCGGCCTCGCCGGCCGGCGGGGGTCCGGCGCCGACCCACGACGTGTCCTGGCACAGGGGCTCGATGGCGTCGACGGCTCCCCCCGCGCGCCCGCGCAGGCCCACGACGTGGCTCCCCGGCGCGCAGGCGGCGCGGAACACGCCGCCGCCGTTGCCGCCCGCCGGCCGCAGCTCGGTCTCGACGGTCGTGGCCCCGGTCAGACCGCGCAGCGGGGTGCGATCGAGGGGTGCGCACAGCGGTGCGATGGCGTCGACCACGCCGCCGGAGCGTCCGGCGAACCCGGTCAGGGCCTCGCCCCGCGGGCACGTCCGGACGAACGGCACGATGCCGTACGGCCCGCCGACCCGGGCGAGCTGGATCGTGCCCTGCCACGGCTGGTAGCCCAGGAGCTGCGCGCGCAGTCCGTCGTTCTCGGCGCGCAGCACGTCCAGCTCGCGCTCCAGCTCCTGGTTGCGGGCGTGGACCTTGGCGGTCACCTGGCCGCCCTCCTGCCCCACGCGGCAGCCGAGGAGCGCCGCGGACGACGCGGCGAGGGCCGCGAGAAGACGCAGCGGGCGAGAGCCGCCCGGCCGCACGCGGAATCCGTTCGGTCGTTTCACGGTCGTCCCTCCTTTCGCGGCGGCGGGGCCGCCGGCCGGACGGCGGGCGTCAGGGCCAGAGGACCCCGCGGGCGGGCGTTGGCCGGGGCCGCGGCGGGGCCCGCGTCCAGCGCCTCGAGCTCGCGCCGCATCGCCTCCTCGGCCGCGCCGTCGCGGACGGCCTGCACGGGGGGCTCGAAGGCGCTGTGCCAGAACCACCAGGCGGCGTCCATCGGTCGCGGCACCAGCTTCCAGATGCGGACGTCGCGTGCGTCGGAGCGGAAATCGACCATCACGTACTCGCCGTACTGGAAGTACGGGTGGACGGCCGCCAGCTCGACGCGCGACCGGGCCGGCAGGACGCTCGCGGGAGCGATGTAGACCCAGCCGTCGATGCCGAGCCGGCGGGGCCAGGCGATGTCGTCGAGCCGGGTCGTGCGCACCTTGTGCTGGTCGCGGTCCAGGGTGACGTCGAACCGCGGCTCGGGCTGGGCGCGGTCGAACGCCTCGTGAACGAGCACGCCGGTCGAGCGGGTGGTCCAGCGGCGGACCTGCTCGGCGAAGCGCAGCTCCTTGCGTCCCGAGTCGTAGCGCTGGTTCGGTCCGGGTCGGGTGCCGGCGACGAACCACAGCGAGCCGCCGGCGCTGCGTCCCTTGGGCACGAGGTCGATGGCGCGCGCGGCGAGCGGCAGGAGTGCGAGAAACACGGCCGCGGCGGCGCCCATCGCAAGGCGCTCGCGCCACACCGGCCAGCGGAGCCAGGCCGGAGCGCGCGGCGCCCGGGCGCGGAGCCAGCGGCTGGCGGCGACGAGCAGGGTCGCGCCGGCGACGGCGAAGAACGGCAGGGTGGTCCAGAGCCAGTACTCGTGGACGATGGTGCTCCACTTGAACACGAAGAAGTGGACGACGCCGCCCGCGAGGTAGGGCAGGGGGAGGAGATCGCGGTGGCGGCAGCGGCCGAGCGCGAGGCGTGCGGCGGTCCAGAGCAACCAGGCGGCGCCGAGGGCGAGGATGGTCCAGGTGAACATGAGCGGCGGCACGACGCGCAGGGTGAAGGAGAACCGCTCCCAGTCGACGGCCTGTCGCGCCGACGCCGCGCCCGACAGCTCACCCCAGCCCCCCACGGCGGCCCGCACGAGCAGCAGGTGGGCCGCGAAACACGCCACGACGAGGAGGCCCCAGAGGGCGAGGAGTCCGAAGTCCGCGAGCGAGGCCCGGGTCGGACGCCGCGCCAGCCGCACCACGGCGACGACGAGCCAGTGCACGCCGGTGACGGCGGCGACGTAGTACGCCGGCCAGTCCCACGCGGTGGCGAGGACGGTCGCGGCGAGCAGCAGGGCGTACCAGCGTCGCCACCTCCCCGGCTCGCCCCTCGCGATCCGCGCCCGCTCGTCCTGGAAGAGGACGTAGCCGCACAGCCCGACCAGGCTCCACAGGATGAACCCGCTGGAGTGGTTCATCATGTTGACGTAGATGCCGTTGATCGGAAGGGCGACGTAGATCGCGCCGGCCAGGAGGCCGGTCCCGGGTCCCCAGAGGCGGCGCACGACGAGCAGCAGGGCAAGCACGGCGAGGACGCCGTGGACCGCGGGCACGAGCCGGGTGGCGGCGGGGGAGTCGCCGAAGAGCGCGTGGCTGGCGATGTTGTGCAGGTGCATGCCCAGCGGGTGGTGCGTGTAGAAGTCCGCAGCCTGGGGCGGGGTGCGGCCGGTCAGGTACTGGGCGGGGAAGAGGACGCCGAAGCGCAGCGAGTTCCGGGCCGCCTGGTGGAAGGCCGCGTTGTTGTACCCGTTGTGGCCACGCACGAACTCGTCGCCCAGGCCCTGGAACGCAAGGAAGGCCTGGGCCAGGAGGATCGCCGCGAGCCCGGCACGGAAGGCCCAGGGCGAGCGCAGCGCGCGGGCGAGCCGTGCGGTCGCGGGCGGCGTGGCGTCCCCGGTCGCCGGCGGCTCGCGCGGCGGGGGCTCCGACGGCGACGCCGCCGGCTCCCCGGACCCGGTGGGCTCACCCCCCGCGGCTTCGGCCTCCAGCACGGCGCGCAGGCTAGTACACCCGGCGCGACCGTACCAGTACGCGGGGAGACCGCTGTTGCGTTCGACCGGCTTAGGGACGATAGTCGCGGACGCTCGAGGGAATGGAGTCCGAAGGACGCCGGGCGTCCGCGGCGAAGCGACACGGACGAGGGAAGGTGACCATGGTCGAGGCAGTACGCAAATCGCTCCGGGACTCCGCCGGCGCCCGCTGGGCCGCCATGACCGTCGTCGCGTTCACCATGCTCTGCGGCTACTTCGTCGCCGACGTGGCCTCCCCCCTCAAGCCGCTCATCGAGCAACAGCTCCACTGGAACAGCGCCGAGTACGGCCTGTACACCAGCGCCTACGGCTGGTTCAACGTGTTCCTCGGCATGCTCGTCATCGGCGGCATCATCCTCGACAAGAAAGGCCCGCGCTTCGCCGGCGTCCTGGCCATGATGCTCATGCTCGGCGGCGCCGCACTCAACTGGTACGCCATGACCCCGGCCGTCGACGGTGATCAGGAGCTCCTGGGAACCCGATTGCCCGTCGTCCTCGCCGCCGTCGGCTACGCCTTCTTCGGCGTCGGCCTGGAACTGTGCGGGATCACCGCCACCAAGGTCATCGCCAAGTGGTTCAAGGGCTACGAAATGGCCCTCGCCATGGGACTCAACGTCGCCATCGCCCGCATCGGCACCGGCCTCGCCCTCGGAACCTCCGGCCTGATGGCCGGCGCGGCCACCGTCTCCACCCCCGTCCTGGTCGGCGTCTTCCTCCTCGGCGCGGGACTGGTCGCCTTCCTCGTCTACTGCGGCATGGATCGCAAGCTCGCCGCCTCGGAGCCGGACACCAAAGGCAAGGCCGGCGACGACGACGCCTTCCGCATCTCCGACATCGGCCGCATCCTCGCCAACCGGGGGTTCTGGTACATCGCCATCCTCTGCGCCCTGTTCTACTCCGCCGTCTTCCCCTTCCTGAAGTACGCCACCGACCTCATGGTCCAGAAGTACCACGTCTCCAGCTACTGGGCCGGCTGGATTCCCGCTCTCCTGCCTTTCGGAACGATTCTCCTCACCCCCATCTTCGGCCGCATCTACGACAAGAAGGGCAAGGGCGCCACGATCATGATCATCGGCTCCGCCCTGATCATGCTCGTCCACGTCATGCTCACCATCCCCGCCCTCGACCACTGGGTCATCGCCGTCGCCGCCATGATCGTCCTGGGCATCGGCTTCTCCCTCGTCCCCTCCGCCATGTGGCCCTCCGTCCCCAAGCTGATCCCCGAGAAACAGCTCGGCACCGCCTACGCCCTGATCTTCTTCGTGCAGAACCTCATCGCCCTCATGGGCACCCCGTTCCTCGTCGGCTGGGTCCTCGACCGCTACTGCATCACCGGCCGCGAGACGATCTCCGAAACCGTCGATGGCGTCGTCCAGAAGACCGAGCTCGTCCACTACGACTACACCACCCCCATGATGATCTTCGTCGGCTTCGGCCTCCTCGCCATCCTCTTCGCCTTCCTCCTCAAGGCCGAAGACAAGAGGAAGGACTACGGACTCGAGAAGCCCATCCAGAAGAAGGCGGAGACCACCGCCTAGTCGCCGAGGAACGTCAGCCCGTCCGCCAGGACGTGGCCCCAGTCGGCCCGGGAACCGTCCACCACCCGGACACGGACCTGGTCGGCCCGCACTCCGCCGAGATCGACGAGCCGCGGACGCAGGATCTCCAGCCGCTCGCGAGGGGCCAGGAACGCCAGCACCCTCCACTCGCCGCCGCTCAGCCCCTCCACCGCGATCCCCACCCGATCGCCGTCATGACCGCCGCCCAGGAGCGCGCCGAACCGCCGCCCCGGCCACGGGAACGGACCCCAGACCACCGAGCCGGTCGCCTCGTCGCCCGTCGCCCCGTCGAACGTGTTGAGCAGCAGCCGCCCCTGGCCGCCGATCACCGGACGCTGCCGCGTCCCCGCCCGCTGCCGCGCCGCCGGCCGCCACGCGTCGCCGCCGTCGCCCTCGACGCGCAAAAGCGGGTCCGCCGCATCCTCGAAACCCTGCCGCAAGACCCGGGGCGGCGCGACGCCGGCGATCCGCGAGCAGTCCAGCCGGGGCGCGACGGCGTCGGAACGCAGCCCGAGCATCCGGGCGGCGGCGCAGACGGATTCCGCCACGCCGGGGAGCCCGGGCCCCCACGCCAGGCCCTGCAGCACGACCTCGTCGAAACGGCGCGCCGCCAGCAGCATCCGCAGGCCGCGCGCCGCACGCTCGGGCCCGTCCAGTGCCGCCGCGAAATCCTCCCGCGCCCACGCGTCCAGCACCTCGTCGAACGGCGTGCGGGACGAGCGAGTCTGCTCGAGCAGCAGCCGGGTGGACAACCGCTGCGGGACGCCGAAGGCCAGGGTCGCCGCCGCCGCCTCGTAGCGCTCGTCGGGCGCCGCCGCCGCCTCCGCCGCCGCCGTCGCACGCGCGCGCCAGCGCTCCGCCGTCCCCCCGCGGAGGCCGCCGCAAAGACGCGCGACCAGCCCGGCGCCGCGGGCCCGCGCTACCGGGCCGGCGGCCGGATCGAGCACCCGATCCGGGTCGCACGCGGGGAGGGGGCGGCCCGCGACACGCAGCAGCGGCACCCGCGCCAACGCCTCGACCGTGCCGTCTCCGGCCGGCGCGTCCGGCCAGCGCTCCAGGCGGATCGGCGTGCCCTCGAGGACCAGCGGCAGCGGAGCGGAGCCGGGAATCACGGCCACCGCGACCAGCACCGAGCCGCGCTCGCCCGGGAGGGCCAGCGTCACGCCCCCGTGCCACAGCGCCCCGTGCCGCGCCCCGCCCGCATCCACCCAGGTCGGCGGCGGCGCGTCGTGGCCGCCGCGCTGCCGCGCGTGCAGGACCACGATCCGATCGGCCCCGGATGCGATCGCCGTGACCCCCGTGACCTCGGCCGTGGGCAGCGAATGCCCGAGACGAACGGCCGGCGGCGCCACCGGGTCGAGCAGGTCGGCCCGGACCGCCGTCAGCGGCAGGATCCCCAGCCGGTCCATGAAACCGCGTGCGAGGATCCGGTACATCCCGGGAAAAGGCCCGAGCGCCTGGTACGGCGTCGCGAACAGCCAGCTCGCCTGGAGATGGATGACGTCCGGACGGCGCTCCCCGTAGAGGTAGTCCGGCGCGACCGCGGGCCGGCTCGTCCGCGCCAGCGCCAGCGCCCGGTCGCCCAGGCCGCCGATGTCCAGCACGTCCAGGCCGGAACGGTACGAGACGCCGCCGACGTCGACCTCGGCGACCAGCATCCGGCGACCGAGATGCAGCATCGCCGAAAGACGGCGGTAGCCGACCGCCCGCTCGCGAACCCGTCGCAGGTCGATGTCGCGGCGACCCGCGATCGCGGCCCGCTGCGCGCTCCAATCGCCGGGAACCAGGCCGGCCACGACGGCCAGGCCGAGCGCGCCGGCGGCGAGGACGCACCGCGCGACGTTGCGCGCCGGCCGGGGCTCCGTGCCCAGCAGGCCCACCAGCCCCACCGCACACAACACCGCGAGCGGACCCATCATCGGCTGCAGGAACCGCCACTCGAGCATCCAGTCGCCGCCCGTCCACGCCGGAAACAGCACCGCGAAGCCGAGCTGCCCGACGGCCGCCGCCGTGACCGCGGCGGCGCGCCGCCACGCCACCGCAAAGGCCCAGACCGGAAGTGCGAAGTACCACCAGCGCGCCGCGAAGAAATCGCCGACGTACGTCCACCCCTTGCCGTCGAAGTCGCCGAGCGACCACCAGGTGCTCGCCGACGGAACCTTGGCCCAGTACGCGTTCGGCACGAGGTCCCGGAAGACGGCCCAGCGGAACACGAACAGCGCGGCCGCGAGACCCACGTAGATCGCCGCCGCCAGAAGCCGGCGCCGGATCGGCTCGCCCGCCGCCGGGTCGCCGCCCCGCCCGAAACGCACCGCACCCCGGAGCCCGCGAGACGCCACCGCCATCGCCCCGTACACGAAACCCTCGGGCCGCACCCACGCCAGGAGCCCGGCGGCGACCCCGAGCCCCACGTCGGCCGCGCGGCGCCGCGGGCCGTACCACACCCCCAGCAGCGACAGGATCTGCAGCGCCGCCAGCAGGCCGCCCTCCAGGCCGGACGCGGTCCAGCACGCGAAACCGCACCAGTACCCGGCCAGCAGCAGCGGGACGACGGCGAACAGCCGCGCGACGAGACGAAGGTGCGCGTAGACGAACGCGCAGAGCAGGCCCAGCGCCGCCGCCAGCAGCCCGATGTTCAGAGCCTTGCTCGCCGCGTCGAGATCGTTCGCCACGAGCGCGACCGGGACCAGGAGCAGGACCTGCAGCGGATTGGAAAACCCCTCGGTCGGCGCCTCGCCCGGCGTCATCCGGAAGCCGTCCCCGGCCGCGACGTTGTGCGCGTACGCGTACGTGATCCCGGCATCGTCGACGGTCGCGCCGCCGTAGACGCTCCACACGCTCCACCCCCACGCGACGGCGCACAGGGCGAGCGCGGCGAGCGCCGCGGCATGGAAGGCGACGGCCGCGCGCCGCCCGCGCGCCGGATCGGCCTCGCACCAGCCGGCCCAGCGATCGACAAGGACCTGCACGGGCCGGCCCGCAGCGTCGATGATCGCGAGAGCCCGGTCGCGGACGAGCCGCAGGTTGTTCCACGCTCGGCCCGAAGTCATGACGCACGTCTCACGACGCCCGAAGCCGGACTCACGTCCGGCTGAGCGCGGCCAGCGCGGCCGAGTCGTACAGGCCCTTGTGCCGGCGCCAGCGGATGCGGGCCAGGCTCTCCAGCATCGCGAAAGCGTGGAGCACCGGCTTCACCGTCGAGCGTCCCTGGTAGCGCAACCGCACGGGTACGCGCTTGATCTCGAGGTTGTGCAGCAGCGCGACGTAGAGCAGCTCGACGTCGCCGGCGAAACCCTGCTCGCGAAGCAGCGGGAACAGCGCGTCCGCAACGTCGCCCCGGAACGCCTTGAGGCCGCACTGCGTGTCGTGGAGGCCCGCCGTGACGAAAAGCCGGACGAACGCCGAGAAGCCGCGGGTCGCCAGCCGGCGCACCAGGCCCAGCTCACCGGCATACGCGCTGCCGGGCAGCGTCCGGTCTCCCACGACCACGTGGACGCCGCGCCGCAGGACCAGCTCCGCCATGCGCGTGATCGACACCGGCTCGTACGGGACGTCGGCGTCGGTAAAGACCCGGCAACGCCCCCGCGCGGCCGCCATGCCGGAGACGAGCGCCGCGAACTTCCCGCCGTTGGCGGGACGGAAGACCGGGACCAGGCGGGGAAACCGCAGCGACCGGATCGCGTCGGCCGTGCCGTCGCTCGACCCGTCGTCCACCACCACCAGCTCGGAGGAGCCCGGGCCGTCCGGAGAGTCGAGGAACTCGGCCAGCGCCGCCATCCGCTCGGCGAGGAACGATGCCGAGTTGTACGCCGGGATGACGACGGAGACGTCGGGCGCGGCGGCACGATCGGGCGCGGCCGGCACCGGAGCGGACCCCTGGCCTTCCGTCGTGCCCATGCCCTGGCGGAATAGCGCCTGGCACGGCAGGGCGTCAAGGTCGCACCTGCGCTCTGCCGGGCGACGAGCAGCGGCAACCGTGGTACAAGGCGCCCGTGAACGAGCGGGACGGGACAGCGGTCGCGGCGACGGGACCCGGAAGGCGCTCCGGCGCGAAGCTGGCGCTGAACGTCGCGATCGGCGTCGCCTCCAGCGCCCTGTTCACCTGGCTCGCCGTGCGCGACGTCTCGTGGGACGAAGCCCGGGCCGCGCTGGATGCCGTGCGCTGGCCGTGGGTCGCCGCGTTCGTCGCCCTGGGCTGCGCCGTCCAGCTCCTGCGCATGCTCCGCTGGACCTGGCAGCTCCGCTCGCTCGGCGATCGCCGTACCGGCCGCTCCCTCAGCGTCGGCGCCGCCGGACTCGCCGCCATCTTCTTCCTCCCCGTGCGCCTGGGCGAGGCGGCCCGCCCCCTCCTCATCGCCCACCCCGGACACGTCGGCCTGGGCCAGGCGCTGGCGACCGTCGTCGTCGAGCGCATCCTCGACGGCGTCGTCGTCGCGCTCCTGCTGCTCGTCGTCGGCCTGTGCGTCGCGGGCGACGTGGCGGAAGCGGGCGAGATCCTCCGCGCCGGCGGCATCGTCGCCGGCATCTTCCTCGGGCTCGGCCTCGCCCTGGCCGTCGCCCTCCAGTGGTCCGCCGCCGTGTCGCGGCTCCTCGACCGCCTGCTCGCCCGCCGCCCCGCGCTCGCCGCACGCCTCAAGGGCGGCCTGGAGCGCTTCCGCGCCGGCATCGCCACCCTCGGCCGTCCCCGCGACGCCGCCGTCTACGTCGCCCTCACCGCCGCCATGTGGGCGCTCAACGGATTGTGCATCCTGCCGCTGTTCGCCGCCTTCGGCCTCGCGCTGCCGTGGAGCGCCGCCTTCGTCGTCCTCGGCGCCCAGGCCGTGGGCTTCCTCGTGCCGGCCGCCCCCACCTCCGTCGGCCCGTTCCACTACGCCGTCGTCTGGGCCCTCGGCCTCTACGGCCTGCCCTCCGCCGTCGCCTTCAACTTCGCCGTCGTCAACCACCTGGGCACCATCGCCGTGAACCTCGTGATCGGACTGGCCGGAATCCTCGGCGGAGGACTGGCGCGGACCGCACCGGGCGAGGCGGATTCCGGCGCCGCACGGTGAAGGGCGCGACGTTCCTCGCGGCGTGTACTAGGATGCGGTCGCCATGCGGGAACGGCTCCGGCAGGCGCGGGAAGTCCTGGACGCGGGCGCCCGGCAGCTCGGCCGGACCCTCGCCCCGTGGGGCCGCGGCTGGCGCTGGGAGCTGCTCCTCGGCACCCTCGTCCTCGTCCTCCTCGCCTACTCCCGCATGTTCCCCGGGATCTCCGTGCCCAACGAGCGGTCGCGCGCCTACCTGACGATCGCCATCGTCGACGACGGATCGCTGTCCATCGACCAGCCGATGGAACGCTTCGGCGCCATGCTCGATCGCTCCGTCCGCGACGGCCGCTACTACACCGACAAGGCCCCCGGCATGAGCTTCCTGGGCGTCGTCCCCTACTGGCTCGCCCGCAGGCTCACCGCCCCCGAGGACTGGCCGATCGATGACGTCCTCAACCTCGTGCGCACCTGGATCATGCTCCCCATCGCCCTGCTCGGCTTCTTCTGGATGCGGCGCCTCCTGCGCCGCCTCGACTTCGACCCGCGCACCGTGGACGCCGTCTCGCTGGCCTGGTCCCTCGGCACCTCCGCCTTCCACTACGGCACCGCCTTCTACGGCCACCAGGTCGTCGCCGTCTGCCTCCTCGGCGCCCTCGACCTCGTCCACGCCGCCGAGAAGGAGACGGAACATCCGCGACGCGTCCACTTGCGCCTCGCCGGCGCCGGCGCCATGGCAGGGCTCGCCGGCCTGACCGAGTACCAGGCCGGACTGCCCGCGGCGCTGCTCCTGCTCTACGTCGCCGTCGCGTTCGCACGGCGGCGCCCCCTCGCCCTCGCGGTGTTCGTCCTGGGCGCGGCCCCGTTCGCCGTGCTGCTCTTCGGCTACGACACGCTCGCCTTCGGCGGCCCCTTCGAGCTCTCCTACGGCTACCTCGCCCACCCCGTGCTCCAGGAGATCCACGGCCACGGCCTCGCCGGCGTCACCGTGCCCGAATGGGACTACGCGGTCGGCGGGTTCCTGAGCCTCGACCGCGGCCTGTTCGCCACCTCGCCGATCTTCCTCCTCTCCCTCCCCGGCCTCGTGCTCATGTGGCGCGAAGGCCTGCGGCGCATGACCGTGCTCGTCGCCCTGGGCATGCTCTACTTCGGCCTGTTCATCTCGAGCACCGAGATGTGGTACGCGGGCTGGGGCTTCGGCCCGCGGTTGCTCGTCCCGATGATGGGCTGGGCGATGCTCCCCGTCGCCTTCTCCCTGCGCCGCGCGGCCCGCCACCTCACCACCGACGGCCTCGCCCGCGGCCTCGCCCTCGCCGGCATCGCGTACCACCAGCTCGTCCACGGCGTCTTTCCCGAGCTGCCCGAGGACGCGACCAACCCGGTCTTCGACGTCGTGCTGCCGTCCCTGAGTGCCGGGTCCGTCTCGCCGAACCTGGCGACCGGCCTCCTCGGCTGGCAGGGCCTGCGAAGCCTCCTGCCGCTGTTCCTGCTGGCGCTGCTCGCCGGCGCCGCCGTCCTGCGCGCCGGCGGCGAGGCCCGGACGCGCGACGAGCGCGCCGCGCGGGCCTTCGTCGCGCTCGCGCCCCTCCTGCTCCTCGCCCTGCTGGTCCTCCTCGCCGGCCAGGGCTGGACGACCCCGGAGCTGGACGGCTTCCACAGGTGGCTGGCGAGCCTGGCGGCGGGAGGCGGGTAGCCGCCGGCTCCCGGCGGGTCGAACGGGTCACCCGCCCGGTCCCCGGACCCCGGCCGGCCTACGGCGCGCGGCGGACGCGAATGACGTCCAGCGCCAGCGTCCCGGCGTCGTGGTAGTGGACGCGGAATTCGAGCGCCTGGTAGCTGTCGAACGAGAAGTCGAGCGGGAAGTCCTGCCAGTCGCCCGGACGGGCGAAGTCGGCGAAACGCAGGTCGCGCGCCGCGAAGGTCTCGCCGCCGTTGCCCAGGACGTCGATCGTCGCCACCAGCCGGCCCGGCGCCTCGTAGGACTCCCGCGACGCCGCCAGCCGGAACGTCGCCGTGTAGCGGCCCGGCGTCAACGGGTAGAACGGTCCCCAGAACAGCTTGCCTGCCCCGCGACGGTCGCTCGGCCCGACCCGCAGGAACGCACCGTTCGACGCCGCGTCGTCCCGCACCGCCAAGTTGGGAAAGTTCGTCCCCTCCCACTCCTCCGGCTCGAAGTCGGGCGCGTCGAGCGCCTCCAGCGCGCGGGCGTTCAGGTCCCGCGGCGCCCCGCGCTCCAGCAGCACCACGCCGCGCTCCGCACGCCGCACCCCCCACTCGGGACTCTCGATCATCTTCCGCGTGAACGGCAGCAGCGTCGCCAGCTTGCCGGGGAACGGGAAGCCCGGCCGGTACAGGTCGATGACCGCGAACCGCGCCCGCTCCAGGCCGAACGGCAGCATCGCCGGCCGCGGCCGGTCCATGAGGTGGATCGCCAGATACCCCGTCGCCGAGACCGGCACCTCCGGCGGAATCGAGGCGATCACCTCGTCCAACAGCGCCGTCCGCGGCGTGCGCAGATACGCCGGCCGCTCGTTGACCGGCGAGAACGGCGATTGCGGATCCGCCCACGCCAGCACCAGCACCGCGGCGACCACGTACCCCCCGACCGCCGCCCGCACCCGGCCGGCAGGCAGCCGCGCACGCCAGCGGTCCGACGCGTCGAGTCGCCGCAGCAGCGCCGCGCAGCCGAGGATCGCCGCCGGATAGGCCACGGCCACCGGAGCGCAGGAGTAGTAGAAGTCCATCGCGAACATGAACGTGAAGTTCGACAGCACCATCTCGAAGACCGGAAGGAGGAGCAGCAGCGTCACCGCGCCCCCCGCCAGCGCGAGAAACCCCAGCGGCGCCAGCAGCGTGAGCCAGACCGCCAGCCGCGCGTCGCTGAACGCGTAGCCCAGCGAATAGAGCGGATTGGTCAGCGCGTGCCAGATGGCCCGGGGCAGCGTCGGACCCAGATGAGCGAAGTGCTTGGCGAACTTGTACTGCTCGCGCGGGAAGTCGCGGTAGAACGAGCCGGGCTCCTGGAAGATCGAATACGCCGTGATGACCCAGCCCAGCACGATCGCCCCGTACACGACGCTCGCCACCATGACCGCGGGCCCGAGCCGCTTGTAGCCGTGGGCCAGCCACGCGTACAGACCGAGGATCGCCGTGTAGAGACACGTGTCCTCCTTCGTGGCCCACAGGAGCAGGATCGAGAGCAGGAACCACGAGGGGCGGTTGCGCCGCAGGGCGAGCAGCGCGCCCACCAGCATCGGCGGCTCCAGGAGGTCCATCTTGAAACCGTGCCACTGCGCCTGGAGCACGTCGGGAAACACCAGGTACGAGAAGCCGAAGGCCAGCGCCAGCCAGCCGTCCTCCAGCGTCTCGTCGGCGAGCAGGAAGATGAGATAGCCCGCCGCGGCCATCGACACCGCCTGCACGAGCTGCAGGCACATCGGGTCCTGCCACAACGCGTAGAGCGGCGCGAGCAGGAGCAGGATCGGCGAGAAATGCTCCGCCAGGAACGTGCACCCGAACTGCGGCGAGAACAGGATCCCGTCCCCGTGGACCGTGGATCGCAACGACCCGGCGAACAGCCCCAGATCGTAGAGCGACGTCCAGTAGCCATGGTGCTGCAGCCAGGCCAGCGACGCGTAGTAGACCGCCGCGCCCAGCGCGAGGACCGGGGCGAGACGACGCGGCCACCGCGAGCGCTCGCCGCGCGCCGGCGCGTCCGGCACCATCCGGAACGCCGCGGCCGCCGCGACACCGGCGATCAGCGCGGCCAGGAGCAGCAGCCGGGTCGACAGGTGGTCGACGAACAGCAGGAACGGGGACAGACCCAGCGGCGAGAGGTGCAATACCGCCTCGCGCACCGCGCGGACCCACGACCCGACCCGCGGCCGCAGGACCGCCGCCAGGCACCCGGCCAGGATGACCAGCTCCAACAGCACCCACTCGACCTCGAGCATCAGCGGCGCGCGGTTGTACCCGCTCCACGGCCGGTCGCGCAGGAGCTGCTCGACGACGTCGGCCGGGACGTACATCCACCGGTGCGCCAGAGCCAGGCCGTAGGCCACGGGCGGAAGAAGGAGGACGGCCGAGAGGGCGGGCAGGGCACGCAGGGCGCGGCGAGCCCGGGACGCGCGGGAAACGTCCGCGGAGGACTCGACGGGCGAGCCGGCGGCGATCATCGGCGTGTTTCTACCGCGAACCGCGCTACCAGAACAGGACCTGCTGGCCGCCCCAGTCCTCGGCCAGGCCGGAGTGGACGATGCGCGAGCCGCCCAGACCCCGCAGCGCGTCGGGCAGCCGGCGCTCCGACGTGATGATCACCTCGCGGCCGCCGGCACGCAGGAACTCGATCGCCGCCTCGATCTTCGGCCCCATCGAGCCCGCGGGGAACTGCCCCTCCTTGAGGTACCGCTCCGCCTCCTCGCAGGCCAGGCTCTTCACCGCCCGCTGCTGCGGCTTGCCGAAATCGATGAACACCTCGTCGACCGCCGTCAGGACGATGAACAGATGCGCATGGACCTCGCGCGCCAGGAGCGATGCCGTGAAATCCTTGTCGATCACCGCCTCGATGCCGACCAGGCTCCCGCCGGGGCTCATCGCCACCGGAATGCCGCCGCCCCCGCCGGCGATGACGGCGTGGCCGGCCGCGAGCAGGTCGCGGATCGCGCCGACCCCGATGATCTCCAGCGGGTGCGGCGACGCCACGACCTTGCGCCAGCCGCGACCCGCGTCCTCGACCATCGTCCAGCGGTGCTCCTCCACCAGGCTCTGCGCGCGGTAGGCGTTGAAGAACGGGCCGATCGGCTTGGTCGGACGGCCGAAACCGGGGTCCTTGGGGTCGACCCGGACCATCGTGACCACCGACGCGACGTTGAGGTCGAGCCGCCGCTGGGCCAGCACGTTGCGCAGCGACTTCTCGATGATGAACGCCATCGCCCCCTGCGTGTTGGCATCGCAGACGTCCAGCGGGCTGGGCGGGATCTTCGTCGAGGCCTCCTCGGCACGGATCATCTCGTTGCCGACCTGCGGCCCGTTGCCGTGCACCATGAGCAGGCTGTACCCGCGCTCGATCAGATCCACCACCGGAAGCACGGCCCGATCCGCGTTGCGCACCTGCTCGTCGATCAGTCCGCGCTCGCCCTGCCGCAGGATGGCGTTGCCGCCGAAAGCCACCACCGCGATCGGCTGTAGTCCGTTGTCGGGCATTCGTGATCCTTCGCGTGGGGCGTCGCCGCGTCCTACCCCGAGCGGACGACCTTCTCGACGAAGTTGTTGAGGACCTCCATCAACGTCGGAGCCCCCATGTCCTCCAGCTCGTAGCCCACGCGGACGACCGGCTTGTTGACCTTGACGATGCGCGCCAGGTCGATGGGCGTCGCCGCGAGCACCGCGTCGCACGGGACCGCGTTGATCGTCGCCTCGAGATCCCGGATCTGCGCGGGATAGTACCCCACGGCCGGGAGCAGCCCCTTGACGTGCGGGTACTTCTCGTACGTCGCCTTGATCGACCCCACCGCGTGCGGCCGCGGATCCACGATCTCCTTGGCGCCGTACCGCTCCGCCGCCACCTTCCCCGCACCGAACGACATCTCCCCGTGCGTCAGCGTCGGCCCGTCCTCGACGAGCAGCACGCGCTTGCCCTTGACCGTCTTGGGGTCGGAAACCGTGACGACCGAGGCGCCCAGGATCACCGTCGCGTGCGGATTGACGTGGCGCACGGTCGCGGCCAGCGCATCAACGTCCGCCTTGGGCGCCGTGTTGGCCTTGTTGAGGAGCACCACGTCGGCCGCCCGCAGGTTGGTCTCGCCCGGATGGTACCGCAGCTCGTGGCCGAGCCGCAGCGGGTCGGCCACCGTGATCCACAGGTCGGGACGCACGAACGACGTGTCGTTGTTGCCCCCGTCCCAGATGATCACGTCGGCCTCGCGCTCCGCCTCCGTGAGGATCTCCGAGTACACCACGCCCGCGTAGACCACCGTGCCCATCGCCAGGTGCGACTCGTACTCCTCCCGCTCCTCGATCGTGCACTCGAACCTGTCCAGGTCGTCGAACGTCGCCAGACGCTCCACCTTCTGCCGGTTCAGGTCGCCGTACGGCATGGGATGCCGGATCGCCACCACGCGCAGGCCCGCCTTGCGCATCTGCGCCGCCACGTAGCGCGACGTCTGGCTCTTGCCGCACCCCGTCCGCACCGCGCACACCGCGATCACCGGGACCTTCGTGTCCAGCATCGTGCGGTTGTGGCCCAGGAGCCAGAAGTCGGCGCCCCCCGCCATCGCGCGCGACGCGAGGTGCATCACCGTCTCGTGCGAGACGTCGCTGTACGCGAACACCACCGAGTCGACCCGCAGGTTGCGCACGAGCTGCTCGAGCTGCGACTCGGGGAAGATCGGGATGCCGTCGGGATACAGGCGACCGGACAGCTCCTTGGGATAACGACGCTGCTCGATGCCGGGGATCTGCGTCGCCGTGAACCCCATCACCTCGAAACCGTCGTTGTCCCGGAAGAAACGGTGGAAGTTGTGGAAGTCCCGCCCCGCCGCTCCAAGAATGAGAACGCGCTCCCGCGACATGGCCCCTGCTCCTTTCGCCACCCCCCCGGTGCCCGCGCCCGCCCCTCGGACGGCCCGCGACCCGGCATCCCCCCGACCGGTTACCCGCCGTTAGTCAAGGCGCCCGGGGAAAGCAAGGGCTTGTTGGTGGGTCGTCCGGGACGAGTTGATGGTGGGATGTCTGGGTTGAGTTGTTGGTGGGACGATCGGGTTGAGTTGTTGGTCCGGAGGTGCGGAGGTGTGAGGTGGACGGGAGGTTCAACGGCGGGCCGAGGTGGGGTGGAGAATGCAGTGCCGGAAGATCATGAGGGAGCGGCGGAGGCGGTTGACGCGGTCGCGGAGAGCCTCGACGACGTCAACCGCCAGGTACGTCAGGTCGCGAGCGATGATCAGGTGGTTGAGTACCTCGGCCGCTTCCTTCTCCGAGATGTTCACGCTGTGCGCGAAGTCCGTGGGGCGGCTGGCGGCCGATCCCTCGGCGATGTTGGCCGGCACCGACCGGGCCGCGTCTCGAAGCTGGGCCGTGAGTCCGAAGCGTTCCTCGCGTGGAAAACTCCTCGTCACCCGGTAGATTTCCAGCGCGAGCTGGTGCGCCTCGACCCAGACCCTCAGCTTCTCGAAGTCCTGCATGGCACGTTCATCGCGCATTCCCCTCGACTCGTTGCGTTATACTTCCACCCGTGTCCCCCCTCCGTTCAACTCGTTCCACACGACCCACCATCAATTCGTCCCGATCGTCCCGCCCAAACTCCCCCCTCCTCCTCGCGTTCTTGATCCTCCTTGCCGGTCCCGCCTGCGGTCGTTCCGGGTCGCGGTCCGCAGGAAGCGACGCTCCGGCGTTCGCGCACACCTGCCGCAGTCTGGTCGAACCGCACGAGGTGCTGCGGGTGGCGCGGCACGAGGGCGCCGACCCACCCGCGATGGTCTGGACCGGCAGGGAGCACGCGGTCGTCTGGATTGACGGCTCGGACGGCACTTTCCGCGTCCGTCTCGCCCGCCTCGACGCCGGCTTGAACCGGGTGGGGCCCACCGCCGAGGGGCCGGTCGCGGCTCCCGGCGGACCGGCGCCATCGATGATCGTGACCGGCTCCGGGTTCTGGGTGGCGTGGCTCGACGGGACGCAAGACCAGACCGCCATCCAGACCGCCATCCGGGTCACCTCCTTCGGTGCGGATGGTCGCTGGACGCGCATGGTGACCGATGTCGAGACCCATCCGGTGGAGAAACGCGACGGGCGCATCGTTCGCGCACAGCCGATGTCGGCACCATCGCTCGCATGGAACGGGGAGTATGTTGCGGTTGCGTGGGTGGATCGTAGCGAGCCCGCCAGGGTTCGCTTCCTGGCTCTCGATCCTGCCGGCGCGCCGGTCGGGCCCGAATCGAGCTTCCCCGTCGTCGTCCGCTCCGCGGAGCCGCGTCTCGGAAGCCCGGCCCTGGTCTGGAATGGAACTGAATTCGGGCTGGCGTGGGTCGAGTACCACGAGGGCACGAGGACGATCCGCGAGCGGGAATTCTGGGTCCGGGAGGAGCCCGAGTGGGATCGGGTCATGTTCGTTCGACTCGACGCCGCAGGAACGCCGATTGCGGAGCCGCAGCTCGTGGCGCGGGATCGGGTCAGCAGTGCGGAAAGGGCCCTGGCCCTCACGACGACCGGTTCGGCGTTTCTGGCCGTTTGGGCGAATTGGCCCACAGGCGCCTGCGATCGCCCCCCGTGCGTCCGCGCGGCCAGGATTGACCGCGACGGTGTGCGAATCACACCCGAGGAGCCGCGCGACCCGTATCGCACGGAGCCCCCGGACGGACTGTTCAGTTGTCGGGGCGGCCGTTGGCAGCAGCACCCGGGATGGATGCCGGCCCTGTCGGTCGCGTGGCGGGGCGACGAGTTGGGCGTCGCCTGGACGGGTCCGGACCCGTGGGCGCCTTTCTGGCTGGGCGCCATCAACGCGGACGACCTAGGAGTGCGACGACCGACCGCCGCTCTGCCCGTGCGCGCGAGCGGCTTCGCCGACGCTCCGTCGCTGACGTGGAACGGTACGGGTTGGGGCCTCGCGTGGATTGACAGGACGACGGCCGGCGAACGGGTCCGGCTCGCGTCCGTCGACGCGACAGGCGCTCGGCTCGAAGCTCGCGCACCGTTGGCCGGGAGCGCCCCGGCGCCGGACCGGATCGGCCTTGCCGCCACCGGGGACGGCTACGGCATCGCCTGGCCGGACGCGCGGGACGGCGCGCCGCGGCTCTACTTCGCGCGACTCGATCGGACCGGCCGCATCGCTGCCGGCCCGATTCCCGTCGAAGGAAGTTCGACCGGCGCGACGCCGAGCCTCGCCTGGAACGGGCGCGGCTTCGGCGCGGCGTGGGTGGATGATTGGCCGCCGGAGGGAGCGACCCCTACCTCACCGAGCGTCCTCGACAGCGACGCGATCCTGTTTGCGGCGTTGGATGTGGATGGCCGGGTCGTATCGGAGCCCGTTGTGGTGGCACGTCGGGGCGGCTTTTCCCCGCGCCTGGTCTGGGCGGGGAACCAGTACGGGATCGTATGGAAGGAGTCGTGGTGCCCGGCGCCGTCGCGCGTCTCGCGTCCGGGCCGGCCTCCCGGGATCGGATACGATGTGCCCGTGGTCTCCCGGGGGGACCCATGCACAAGGTTCGCCCGTCTCGACGCCACCGGATCCAGGATCGGCGACGAAGTCGCGTTCGCGGAGCGCCCGGACGGCGCCTCCACGCCGGTCGAGCGCGAACAGGTGTCCTTGCCCGCGCTCGCCTGGAACGGCGCCGAGTTCGGGGTCGCCTGGAACGAGGAGTGGCACGAAGCGTGGAATTACGGCGACAGGACGGTGTTGTACCGACTGCTCCCCGACGGCACGACCGCGAGTACGGCCTTCCTGGACGACACGCACGAGCCGCCCAATCTCGTCCCGGAACCCACCGGCTTCACCTTGGCGACGTTCCGTCCGAGGGGCCACGGCCCCGTCGACCGCCACTGCCCATGGGTGCTCTCGCGCCTTGTTCGCGATGACGTGCGAATCGACACATCCTTGTGCGTCAACGGCCTGGATGAGAAGACGGGGGTAATCCACCTGTACGATGGGGTCGCGTCTGCGGACCTCGCGTGGGCGCCCGAGGGCTACCTGGTCGCCTTGTCCAACCAGTCCTGGGAGGATCTGGAACGTCCTTCAGGGGACGGGCCGCCGGACGGAAGAGCGGTCGAGCTGGCGACGTTCGGCATGGGTGGTCAACGCAGCGGTCCCGACGTGCGCTGGCCCGTCCGCCGACCCGGCGCCGGCAACGTGACCCTCGCCGTGGACGGCACCACCGTCGGGGTCCTCTGGACCCGCGACATCGGCACCGCCACGGTCCTCGAGTTTGCGGCCGCGACGTGCGACTGACCTCCGCACCTCCGGACCAACAACTCAACCCGATCGTCCCACCATCAACTTGTCCCAGACATCCCACCAACAACTCGACCCAATTGTCCCACCTCCGTCCCTCCTCCGACTTGCGTCCGGCGCCGTTTCGCTCCATTCTCACCTCGTCGTCCGGACTTCGGACCCGCGCGGCGCCGCCACGACGCCGGCAAGAAGGAGGATTCCTCATGCGTACCTTCCGCCACCAGAGCACGCTCGCGATCCTGCTCGCCCTCGCCACCGTCGCCCAGGCCGCCTGCGGGAGCCAGGGCGGGGAACCCGACGTGGAGCTGTGCGCCAACGGCGAGGACGACGACGGCGACGGACAGATGGACTGCAACGACAGCGACTGCACCGCCGACCCGTCGTGCGTCGAGGTCCCCGCCGAGGTGGACTGCGACGATCGGCGGGACGACGACGGCGACGGCGACACCGACTGCGACGACGCCGACTGCGCCGACGACGAGCTGTGCGACCCCTCGCGCGAGCTCAATTGCTCCAACGGCGTCGACGACGACGGGGACGGCGCCACCGACTGCGACGACGCCGACTGCGACGGCCGGTCGTCCTGCACCGAGTCCGACTGCGCGAACGCGACCGACGACGACGGGGACGGCGCCACCGACTGCGACGACACGGACTGCGCGGACGACTCGGCCTGCGGCGGCACGCCCGAGACGAACTGCACCGACGGCCTGGACGACGACGGGGACGGCGCCACGGATTGCGCCGACGCCGACTGCGCCGCCGATCCGGCGTGCGCGCCCACCGAGGAAACCGATTGCACCGATACGCTGGACGACGACGGCGACGGCGATACCGACTGCGCCGACGCGGACTGCGCGGACGACCCGGCCTGCGGCGGCACGCCCGAGACGAACTGCACCGACGACCTGGACGACGACGGGGACGGCGCCACGGACTGCGCGGAC
>JACRCZ010000043.1 GCA_016218765.1 Deltaproteobacteria bacterium
CGGCGCCGCAGGCGCCGGCAGCCCTGAGCGACCGAAGGGAGTCGAAGGGCCGTCCGTTCCCGGCGCCGCAGGCGCCGGCAGCCCTGAGCGACCGAAGGGACTCGAAGGGCCGTCCTCCGAGGTCACCCTCACGATCGACGGCCGCGAGGTCAAGGTCGCCGCGGGCTCGACGATCCTCCAGGCCGCCGAGGCCGCCGGGATCAAGATTCCGACGCTGTGCCACAGCCGCGGCCTGATTCCGAGCGGCGCCTGCCGCATCTGCCAGGTGCAGCTCGAGGAGCCCCGCGGCAAGCGGCTCGTCGCCTCCTGCACGTACCCGGCGACCGCCGGGCTCAAGGTGGTCATCGACGCGCCCGAGGTGCTCGAGGCGCGCAAGGTGATCGCCGAGCTGCTGCTGGCGCGCTGTCCCGAGAACGCGCCCGTGCGCGACCTCGCCGCTTCCCTCGGCGTCTGCGAGACCTCCTTCTGGTCGCCCGACCCGAAGGAGGACTGCGTCCTGTGCGGCCGCTGCGTGCGCATGTGCCACCAGGTGATGGAGGTCGGCGCGATCGACTTCCTGGGTCGTGGGCGCGAGCGCACGGTGCGCGCTCCGTTCGACGAGCGGTCCAAGGTCTGCCAGGAGTGCAACGCCTGCGCGACGGTCTGCCCGACGAAGAAGATCCATCCCGACGACCTGTGGGGCCACAAGCCGGCGCCGTACCGGCAGCCGTTCGAGGCGGGACTCGGCCGCACGGGCACGATCAACCGCCCGTTCCCCTCGGCCGTCCCGTCCACGCCGCGCATCGACCGCGAGAACTGCGTGCACTTCCTCACGGGCAAGTGCGGCACCTGCGCCAAGGTCTGCCCCGCGGGCGCGATCGACTACGAGCAGCAGCCGAAGGAGCGCACGCTCGACGTCGGCGCGGTCGTCCTGGCCCCCGGCTTCCGCACGTTCGACGCCGGACGTCTGGCCGAGCTGGGACACGGCCGCTTCCCCAACGTGCTGACGAGCATCCAGTTCGAGCGGACGCTGTCGGCCTCAGGCCCCACTCGCGGCGTCGTCCTGCGTCCCGCCGACGGCAAGCACCCCAAGAAGATCGCCTTCCTCCAGTGCGTCGGCTCGCGCGATCGCCGCACCAACCCCTGGTGCTCGGCCTTCTGCTGCATGCAGGCGACCAAGGAGGCGATCGTCGCCAAGGACCACGACGCGGCGCTCCAGTCCACGATCTTCTTCATGGACCTCCGCGCCTTCGGCAAGGGCTTCGAGGCCTACTGGGAGCGCGCGCAACGCGAGACCGGCGTGCGCTACGTCCGCAGCCAGATCGCCACCGTGCGCGAGGACCCGCAGTCCCGCGACATCCGCGTGGCCTACTCCGATCCCGAGACCGGCCGGCCCGTCGAGGAAGACTTCGACCTGCTGGTGCTCTCGGTCGGCGCCGAGCCGTCCGCGGGCTCGCGCGAGCTGGCGGCGAAGTTCGGCGTGGAGCTGGACGACCACGGCTTCGTGCGCTGCCCGTCGCTCTCGCCCGTCGAGACGAGCCGCGAGGGCGTCTTCGCCACCGGCATGTTCGTGGCGCCCAAGGACATCCCGGAGACCGTCACGCAGGCCAGCGCCGCCGCCGGACGCGTCGGCGCGTACCTGGCCGAGGCGCGCGGAACGGAAGTCACGAAGAAGACCTACCCCGAGCCGCGCGACGTGTCGGGCGAGGAGCCGCGCATCGGCGTCTTCGTCTGCCACTGCGGCATCAACATCGCGGGCACGGTCCAGGTCGAGGAGGTGGAGAAGTTCGCGCGGACGCTGCCGCACGTCGTGCACGTGGAGCGCAACCTCTTCACCTGCTCCCAGGACACGCAGGTCAACATCCGCAAGCGCATCGCGGAGAAGAACCTGAACCGCGTCGTCGTCGCCTCCTGCACGCCGCGCACCCACGAGCCGATCTTCCAGGAGACGCTGCGCGAGGCGGGCTTGAACCGGCACCTCTTCGAGCTGGGCAACATCCGCGAGCAGTGCGCGTGGGTCCACCAGAAGCTGCCGCTGGCCGCCACGGAGAAGGCCAAGGACCTCGTGGCGATGACCGTCGCCAAGGCCTCGCGCCTGACGCCGCTCGCCGGCTCCACCGTGCCCGTCCACCAGGAGGCGATCGTGATCGGCGGCGGGGTCGGCGGCATGGTCGCCGCGTTGTCGATCGCGGGCCAGGGCTTCCCCGTGCACCTCGTCGAGAAGGAGCCGGAGCTGGGCGGCGTCGCCCGTCGCCTGCGCAAGACCTGGCGCGGCAAGGACGTTCCCGCGTACGTCGCCGCCCTGGCCGAGGCCGTGCGGCGCAACGAGCGCATTCGCCTGCACCTGGGCGCCACCGTCGTCGCCGCCCACGGCCACGTCGGGCATTTCACCGCCGAGCTGTCCAACGGGAAGACGGCGGAGGGCGCGGTGGTCGTCGTCGCCACCGGCGCGCACGAGCACAAGCCGAAGCAGTTCCTCTACGGGGAGCACCCGCGGGTCGTGACGCTGCTCGACGTCGAGGCGAAGGGCGGGCTCGACCTGCCCGCGGGCGGCACCGCCGTGTTCATCCAGTGCGTCGGCTCGCGCGACGAGGAACGTCCGTACTGCTCGCGCGTCTGCTGCGCCGGCGCCGTCAAGAACGCCCTGGCGGTCAAGACCGCGCGCCCCGACGCCAACGTCTACGTCCTGTACCGCGATGTGCGCACCTACGGCCTGGCCGAGGACGTCTACCGCAAGGCACGCGAGGCCGGCGTGGTCTTCCTGCGCTTCGACGCGGAGAAGAAGCCGGAGGTTTCGGCCGACGGCGACCGCGTGAAGGTCGTGCACCACGACCCGTCGCTGCGCGACGACCTCACGCTCTCGGCCGACTGGCTCGTGCTGTCCGCCGGGATCGAGGCCGACAAGGCCGCGAACCGCACGCTGGGCGACGTCTTCAAGATCCCGATCCTCGCCGAGGGGTTCTTCCTCGAGGCGCATCCGAAACTGCGGCCGGTGGACTTCGCCAGCGAGGGCATCTATCTCTGCGGCCTGGCCCACGGTCCCAAGACGGTCGATGAGACCGTCGACCAGGCGCTGGCGGCCGCGGGTCGCGCGGGAACGGTGCTGTGGCGCGACGAGCTGGAGTCGAGCGCGATCGTTTCGCGGGTCGATCCCGAGAAGTGCGTGTCGTGCCTCACCTGCGTGCGCATGTGTCCGTACGACGCGCCCGCGCCGGGGGCCGACGGCGTCGTCGAGATCGCCTCGGTGAAGTGCCAGGGCTGCGGCATCTGCGCCGCCGCCTGCCCCGCCAAGGCGATCCAGCTCGGGCATTTCCGCGACGACGAGCTGACCGAGATGCTCCGCGCCTTCGGCTCCTGCGGTCCGGGCTGCGGCGCCCCGCGCCCCGCGGCGGCCGGCGAGCCGGCGGCGAACACCTGCTCGCCCGGCACGGCCCCGGTCGGCGGCTGCGCCTGCAACCCCCCCGGGACCAGGGAATGAGGGAGGCCACGATGACGGAATCCACCTCCCAACACACCCCCTTCGAACCCCGACTCGTCGCCTTCCTCTGCCACTACTGCGCCTTCGCCGCCGCCGACATGGCGGGCTCGATGCGCCTGCAGTACCCGCCCAACGTGCGCAACATCCGCCTCCCGTGCACCGGAAAACTGGACGCCGGCCACATCCTGCGCGCGTTCGAGGAAGGCGCCGACGGCGTCATGATCGCCGGCTGCGAGGAGGGAAGCTGCCACTTCCTCAAGGGCAACCTCGTGGCCAAGAGCCGCGTGAACTGGGTCAAGACCCTGCTGGCCAAGGTGGGCCTCGAGCCCGAGCGGCTGCACATGTACAACCTGTCGTCCGCGATGGGGCCCCGGTGGGCCGCCATCGTGCAGGAGCACGTCGAGCGCGTCCGCGCGCTGGGGCCCAGCCCCGCGCGCGCCCCGCGTCCGGCGAAGAGCGAGGCAACGAAATGATCGTCGGCGAGCAGAAACCGTTCGAGCAGATCGTGAAGTTGATCGAGCGCTACAGGCGCGTCCTGGTCGCCGGCTGCGGCACCTGCGTCAGCGTCTGCTTCGCCGGCGGCGAGAAGGAAGCCGGCATCCTGGCCTCGATGCTGCGCCTGGAAGCCCAGAAGAACGGCCGGCCGCTCGAGGTCCTCGAGCAGACCGTCAAGCGCCAGTGCGACATGGAGTTCCTCGAGGAGATGACGACCAAGGTCGGCCAGGTCGATGCCGTCCTCTCCATCGCCTGCGGCTGCGGCATCCAGTTCATGGCCGAGCGGTTCCAGGACAAGATCATCCTCCCCGGCCTCAATACGAAGTTCATCGGCGTGACGCTCGAGCAGGGCGAATGGGCCGAGCGCTGCGCGATGTGCGGCGACTGCATCCTGGATCGCACCGGCGGCGTTTGCCCCGTCGCGCGCTGCGCCAAGCGCCTGCACAACGGCCCTTGCGGCGGCTCGAGCGGCGGGAAGTGCGAGGTCGGCAAGGACCGCGACTGCGGCTGGGCGCTCATCGTCCAGCGCCTGCAGAAACTGGGCGAGCTGGAGCGCTACGCCGAGATCATCCCGCCGCGCAACTGGACCACCAGCCGCGACGGCGGACAGCGCAAGGTCGTGCGCGAGGACCTCAAGGAACAGGGCCGGATCGAGCCGAGATAGGGGACGGACATCATGACGGAAGCGGCAGCAGCGAAGAAGGCACCGAAGCCCGCGGCGGAGAAGACGCCGCCCCCGCCGGTCGTCGGACCGGTCAGCGGCCTGGAGAAGCTCATCCAGAGCGGCGGATTCGCCGTCACCGCCGAGCTGGGTCCGCCAAAGGGGCTCGATCTCGAGGCGATTCACAAGAAGGTCGGCATCCTCAAGGGCTGGGTCGACGCGGCCAACGTCACCGACAACCAGACCGCCGTCGTCCGCGTCTCCAGCATCGCCACCGCCGCCATCATGGTCCAGCAGGGCCTCGAGCCCGTGATGCAGATGGTCGCGCGCGACCGCAACCGCATCGCCATCCAGAGCGACATGCTCGGCGCCACCGCGCTCGGCATCCGCAACGTCCTCTGCCTCTCCGGCGACCACCAGACCTTCGGTTCCGAGCCCGGCGCCGCCAACGTCTACGACGTCGACTCGATCCAGATGCTCGGCATCCTCAAGGGCATGCGCGACGACGCCAAGTTCGCCGGCGGCACCGACGTCGAAGGCGGCCGGCCGCCGCTGTTCCTGGGCGCCGCCTGGTCCCCCGACGCGGACCCGGCCGAGGTGCGCACGCTGCGCCTCGCGAAGAAGGTCCGCGCCGGCGCCCAGTTCGTCCAGACCCAGTGCATCTTCGACCTCGCCCAGTTCAAGCTCGAGATGAAGAAGGCCGGCGACATGGGCCTCCTCGACAAGCTCGCCGTCCTCCCGGGCATCATCCCCCTCAAGAGCGCCGGCATGGCCAAGTTCATGCGCAAGAACGTCGCCGGGATCTCCATCCCGGAAGACGTCGTCAAGCGCATGGAGGGCAACAAGGACGGCAAGGAGGAGGGGACCAAGATCGCCGTCGAAACCATCCAGGCCGTGCGCGAGATCCCCGGCGTGCGCGGCGTCCACATCATGGCCATCGAGTGGGAATCCAAGGTCGCCGACATCGTCTCCCGCGCCGGCCTCAAGAAGGGCCCGGGAGCGTAGCGCCGGTAGCGAGCCCTTCGACGGGGCTCAGGGCAGTCGGTCGAGGGGGGCAGCCGAGCCGTTCGAGCGCTGTCGCCGCGGCACGGACATCCAGGTCCGCCGCGATGATTCCGGTCACCGCCGCGGCCCGCTCCAGGTCGTGTACGACGGCCCGGCCCTGCAGCCCCACGCCGACGACGAGCACCCTCATCCCCGACCTCCCGCACGGCGGATCTCGCCAGCTCGACTCGGTTCCTACTCCTGCTCGTCGCCGTTGCGGTAGGTCCGCCGCGCGACCTCCGGACGACCAGCCTCGCGCGCGAACGCGTCCAACCGATTGGCCGTGGCTGCGCCGAGGTGACGCTCCGTGACGTCCCGTGCGCGACGATAGTCGAGTTTTCCAACTGCAGGATTCGCCGCACGTCCGCGTCGTCCTTCGGCTCGCCCGATATCACCTTCATCGCCAGCAGATGCTCCAGCGATACCAGGGGCACCTCGGCACCGCCGACGCGGGCGCGTCGGCCGGCATCGTCCGCTTCGGCAATCGCGTCGGCGAACAGCGCCTGGAAGTGCATCCGCCGGTCGACCAGGTCGATTCGCAGTCCCCGAGCTCGCTCGCGCACGGCGACCCCGCCGATGCGCAGCGGCCGTATCTCGGCCGACGCCCCGCGCCATCGCTCCGCAGCCGGCTCCGCCGACCCGACCGGCACGGCGAAGTCCGCGTCCTTGGTGGCGCGCGGGATCCCCGAGGCATCGAGCGCGAGATCGCCGATGAGCGCGAACGGCGCGGACACCGCCGCCGGCGCCTCGGCCGCCGCCGCGACCGACGGTCCCGGGTCGAACGCCTCGACCTCGTGGACCACGCCCTCGCCGTTCCGTCCGTTCTTCTCGTCCGTCATGGTCCCACGCCCCGCCGTGCAGGCCGTTTCGCGACGCCGATACGGCAACCATGGCACGGCGCCACCCCGCACGGCCGGGCCGAGTTGCCGCGGCGTCCGCTTCGCGATACACCAACGGCTGGAGGTGGCCCCCCGGTGCAGCACCCCGCTCGCCCATCGAACAGCGCCCCTCGTGCCGCGCGCATCGTGCTGTCGTTGGCGGCGGGGATGCTGCTCGCGTGCACTCGCCCTCCCTCCCCCACGACCGCTCGACCGCTCGACCGCTCGACCGCTCCCGCCGACTGCAACACTCCGCCGCCGGCCAACGAGCCCGAAGGCTGCCACGACGACTCCGTGCGCCCCCCGGACGCCCCGCCCGCGGACCGCCCCGGCGTCGACCGCGACGGCGACGGCGTGGAAGACCTCCTTGACGTCTGCCCCGATCAACCCGCCGCGCCGGGAACGGACGCCGACGGCGACGGGTGCGCGGACGCGCAAGAGGCGCCGGGCTCGTAGGTTCCGTTCCTGCGCGGAGCGCTACCAGCTCATGATCAGTCCCAGGCCCTGCATCCCCGGCCCCACCGCCGGGACCAGCGCCACCGCGACGTCCGAGCTCCCCTCTTCCTCCCCGTCGCCTTCCACGACGTCGGCATCGATCCAGTCCCAGACCCAGTACGCGGTGACCGCGACCGCCGTCGCGGCGCCCGCGCCGATGAACGACCAGCCCATGATCTCGAAGTCCGTCGCGTCCGCCCGGCGCGCCTCGCGTTCCGCGGCCGTTCCCATCTGGAGCGCCAGCGCCCGGTAGTCGTTCGCGCGGTACACTTGCACCACCCCGGCGGAGATCAATGCCCCTGCCGCGGCCGCCAGCGGCGTCGTGATGCACGCGCGCACCCACCAGTCGTCGTCGCCGAACTCCGAGCCCAAGACCAGATCGAGCGGCAGGCCGAGCCCGAACGTGAGCACGCCGAAGCTCGAGATCAGCCAGCCCGTCAGCTCCAGCCCGTCCGCGGTCCCGCGGATCCCGTCGCCGTCCTCCGGAGTCTCCGCATGTGCCGCGACCGACCGCCGATCGTACGCATCAACGAGCCCGGTGATGCCCGCTCCCAGCATCACTCCGCCGAAGATCTCGCCCAGCGTCGCCACGAACGAGAACGTCCAGTAGTACCCGCTCTGCTCGTCCAGAACGTAGGGCTCCGTGGCGGACTCCTCGGCTCCCCCGCCGTCCGCCGTCTCCGGTCCGGCATCCGAGCCGGCCGCATCCACGACCGCCTCCGGTACACCCGCCTCTCCCGCGGCTGCTGTTTCTTGCGCGGCCGCCGAACCGGACAAGAAGATCCACAGATGAACACAGATGAACACAGATAGGGCGCCGGGTCGTGGGCGGAGCCATCTGTGTTCATCTGTGTTCATCTGTGGTTTCCCTCTTCCGGTCCCGTCGTCGGAGCCATCGGTGTCCATCGGTGTCCATCGGTCCCCATCGGTGGTTCCTTCCTGCCCGTCCTTCCCGCCCTCACCCCTCCGGCACCCTCCACACGACGAGCAACCGCCCGCTCCCCGGATCCAGGTAGCCGATCACCTCGGCATCCATGCCGCCTTCGTACATCACCCGCCAGCAGTCGCCCTCCCGATCCAGGTCCGCGAGTGCCCCATGGACGACGAAGTCGTAATTCGATTCGCGGTTGATCCGCTCCACCAGCGCCCGGCTCTCCCGGCACGGCTCGCGTCGCGCCGTCAGCTTCTCCGGCGCCTCGCGCATCGCGCGGTCGATCGCCTGCAAGGCGCCGCGCTCGTTCTCGCGCACGTGAGGCAGGACGGAGAGGTTCCACCCCGAAAGGAACGCCGCAAGCGCGCCCTCGGGCATGCCCAGCCGCGGAGCCGCCTCCTCCGCCGATACCTCGGCCGCGGTCGACGTGGTCGGGATCTGCCCGGGTCGCGGCGCATCCGCGCTCGCCGGAGACCGGGCGCAGCTCACCGCGCACACCCAGACCGAAATCCCCACCATCGCGCTTCGCATGGACGCATCCTACGCGGAGCGCCGGTGGAGGATCCAGCAACCGGCGCCCGATGGTCGGCGCCGGTCCGTCCCTTCTCCAATATCTGTGTTCATCCGCGTTCATCTGTGGTTACTTTCTCCCCGCTCCGGGGGCGGATCGGATTTGCCGCCGCGGAGCGCTGCTCCAGGAGGCCATCCGTGTACGACAGACTGCTTCAGCCCCTGCAACTCCGCCATCGCACCGTCCGCAACCGCATCGTCATGCCGGCGATGCACATGGGCTACACGCCGCAGGGCGAGGTGACCCGGCAGCTCACCGACTTCTACTCGGCGCGCGCCCGCGGCGGCGCCGGCCTCATCGTCGTGGGCGCCTGCACCATCGATCAGTTCTCCGGGGGCCCGTTCTTCATCTCGCTGCGCGACGGCAGCTTCGTTCCCGGCATGCAGCGCCTCGCCCGCGCCATCCAGGAGCACGGCGCGCTCGCCGGCGTCCAGCTCCTCCACGCCGGCCGCTACGTCCACTCGTTCCTCATCGGCGGCCAGCCCGCGCTCGCTCCCTCGGCCGTGCCGTCGCGCTACACGCGCGAGACGCCCCGCGAGCTGACCTACGACGAGATCCGCGAGGTGATCCTGCACTACGCCTCGGCGGCCGCGCGCGCGGTCGAGGCGGGCTTCGACGCCGTCGAGGTCATCGCCTCCGCGGGCTACCTCGTCGCGCAGTTCCTCTCCCCGGTGACCAACCAGCGCACCGACGACTACGGCGGCCGGACGCTGCCCGAGCGGGCCCGCTTCGGCGTCGAGGTCGCCCGCGCGGTGCGTGCCGCCGTCGGCGATTCGACCATCCTCGGCTTCCGCCTCGCCGGCAACGACTTCGTCCCCGGTGGCAACACCAACGCGCAGGCGGCCGAGTTCGCCAGGCTGCTCGAGGCGGAGGGCGTGGACTACGTCAGCGTGACCGGCGGGTGGCACGAGACCCGCGTCCCGCAGATCATCGCCGCCGTGCCCCAGGGCGCCTACGCCTACCTCGCCCGCGGCGTGCGCGAGCGCGTCGGCATTCCCGTCTTCGCCGCCAACCGCATCAACCACCCCGGCGTGGGCGAGCGCATCCTCGCCGACGGCCTGGCCGACGCCGTGTGCTTCGGCCGGGCCCTCATCGCCGACCCCGACCTCCCGCGCAAGGCGAGCGAAGGTCGCCAGGACCGCATCATCCGCTGCGTCGGCTGCGGCCAGGGCTGCTTCGACAGGGTCATGAGCCTGGAGGCCGTGACGTGCATGGTCAACCCCCTCGCCGGCCGCGAAGGCGAGGCGCCCCCGCCCCCCGCCACGCGTCGCAAGAAGGTCCTCGTCGTCGGCGGAGGCCCCGCCGGCCTCATGGCCGCGGCCACCGCGGCCGAGAGAGGACACGAGGTCGTCCTCCACGAGCGCGTCAGCCTCGGCGGCCAGCTCGCCCTCGCCGCCTCCTCACCCGGCCGCCGCGACCTGCGCCTCATCAGCAACGACCTCGAGGCCCGAGCCATGGCCGCCGGCGTCGACCTGCGGACAGGTCAGCCGCTCGAGGCCGACGCCATCGTCTCCTTCGGCGCCGACGCCGTCGTCTTCGCCACCGGCGGGCGGCCGCTCACCCCGCACATTCCGGGAAACGACGGGCCCAACGTACAGCACGCCTGGGACGTCCTCGCCGGCCGCGCCGTCCCGGGCCGCTCCGTCGCCGTCCTCGGCGGCGGCGCCGTCGGCGTCGACGTCGCCCGGCACATCGCCCTCCTCGGATCGCTCGACGCCGAGACCATCCGCTTCCTCCTCGTCGAGGAGGCCGAGGCGCCCGAGGAGATCCGCCGCCTCGCACGCCGCGGAACCCGGCAGGTCACGCTCGTCGAGATGCGCAGCAAGATCGGCGCCGACATCGGCGTCTCCACGCGCTGGTCGCTCATGCAGGACCTCGAGCGCTACGGCGTCACGATGATCACGGGCCGCAAGGTGGCCCGCATCACGGCCGAGGGTCTCGAGCTGGAGGGCGACGGGCCCCCGCTCGTCACCTGCGACACCGTCGTGCTCGCCGCGGGCGCCGAGCCCGAACGCACCCTGTACGACGCCGTCGCCTCGCGGCTGCCCGAGACCCACCTCATCGGCGACGCCAAGGAAGTCCGCCGCGCCTTCGACGCCGTGGCCGAGGGCTACGCCGTCGGCAGCGCGATCTGACGAACGTGCGACCAGGGACCGCGTCCCCCCCGGCTCCGGGCCGATGACTCGGCCCGGACGACCAACCAGGAACCAGCGCCCCCCTCCTCCCTACTTCGGGCCGCCCTTCTCCCCGGCCCCCTCCTCCTCTTTCTTCTCCGCCGCCGTCGCCGCCAGCGCCCACTTGGCGCCGATTCGCGCCAGGAAGTAGCAGGCGACGGCCAACAGGAGCAGCGCGCCAAGGCCCAGGAGCTGACCCGTCCGGCCCTCGTACCAGTGCTGCGCCTCGCCTGCCAGGACCTCCTCGCAGGACTGGCCCTGGGGCACGTTCACCTCGGAACACGACGCCAGCGGCTCGCGCTTCCTGCCGTCGACCAGGATCTCGCGGTGCGTCTTCGCCTTCTCCGACTCGACCTGCCGCACCTCGCACGTGGAGCCCTCCGCCGGACGCAGCTCCTCGCAGCTCGTGATCGGTCCGCGCGCCTTCCCGTCCACCAGCACCTCGAACTGCGCCAGCGCCACCCGCTCCGTCGTCTCCCGGACCTCGCAGGTCTGGTCCTTCCCCAGCTTGAGCTGCTCGCAAGGGACGAAATCGCCCAGCGAAACCTCGTCGATGACGATCTCGCGCTTCGGCTCGCCGTCCCAGGTCGTCGTCTCCCGGACCTCGCACGGCTGGCCCGCGACGAGCTTCAGCTCGTCGCACGAGGCGACCGGCGACCGCACCTTGCCGTCGACCACCAGCTCCCGGCGCGCGGCGGAGGCCTCGCCGCCGCCGAAACGCTCCCGGCAGTCCTGCCCCGGCGCCAGCGCCAGCAGGGCGCAAGGCGCCAACCCGTGCAGCGGCCGGCCGTCCAGGAACACCTCGGGCCGCGTCTTCGCCGGCTCGTCCTCGACCCACTTCGACTCGCAGCGCTGGCCCGGCGCCAGCTTGAGGTCGCGACACAGGAAGCTCGTGCTCTTGTCCTGTCCGGCCACGACCGGGTGGAAGCCGTACGTCTCGCCGACGCTGAGATACCGGATCGGCGCGCCGACCGCGGGCAGGCGCAGCACCGCGGTCACCAGGCCGATGATCGCCGCGCCGGCCATGAGGCCCGAGGCGATCAACGTGCCCTGCTCGGCGCGCATCTTCTTGACGTCCTCCCGGCCGCCCGTCTTGGAGATGATCCAGGCCACGATCGCGCCGGCCAGCACCGCGAGGTTGATCGCCAGCGGGAGGTACATGCCGAGCGCGAAGGCGAGCATCGGCACGCCGGCCATGAAGAGCAGGACCGCGACCAGGCCGCCCACGCCGTACAGGAGCCACGGCTGGTTGGTCGGGTCGGACATGAGGCCCTTGGACACGGCGGCCAGCATGTTCGCCTGCGGCGCCGGCAGCACCTTGTCGTTCGAGACCATCTGCCCCGTCGCCGGATCCTGCACCAGGAAGTGGTACGCCTGGTCCATCAGCGGCACCACGAACGCGATGACCAGCGCCGCCACGACCACCCCGAGGAACTTCCACACCTGCTGGTTGCGGGGCGTCGAGCCGATCCAGTAGCCGATCTTGAAATCGGTGACGAGCGCGCCGGAGGTCGAGAGCGCGGTGCACACCGCCGTGCCGATGATCAACGCGATCACCATCCCCGCCGACCCGGACAGCCCCGTCAGGATCATCGCGATGATCGACAGCACGACCGTGATGAGCGTCATCCCCGAGACCGGGTTCACCCCGACGATCGCGATCGCCTGCGCCGCCACCGGCGTGAACAGGAACGACAGCAGGAACCCGACGACCATCCCCACCACGGCGAACGTCAGGCACTCGCCCGTCGTGTACGACACGCCCCCTTCCTGCGGCGTCACCGCCGCGACCACGAAGAAGATCACCCCCATCGTCACCATCAGGCCCAGCTCGAACAGGAGCACCGTCTTGGGCTTGAGGTCCCACTGCGTCCGCTCCGGCGCCGCCTCGCCGCCTCCCTTGCGACCCAGGCCCTTGAACCCCAGCGATACGGAGCCTGCCACGATCTTGCCCATGCGCAGGATGCCGATCAGCCCCGCCACCGCGATCGCGCCGATGCCGATCGGCTTGACGAACGCTCCGAACACCCCGCCCGGCGACATCGCGGACAGGTTGTACGTGTTGCCCGCGTACGAGAACGCCGTGTTGCCCCCGCCCAGCAGCTTGATCACCGGGACGATCACCAGCACCGCCAGCACCGACCCGGAGGCGATGATCGACGCGTACTTGATGCCGATGATGTAGCCCAGCCCGAACAGCGCCGCGATGCCCGCAATCTGCAGCTCGAACCCGTGGCCGCGCAGCCACGCGCCGGAATCCCCGAGCACCGCCGTCGTGGAGATCCCCGCGTTCCACAGGTGCACCCCCTCGACCAGGAAGTCGAACAACGCACCCAGCGCGAACGACAGGAGCAGGATCTTGCCCGCGCCCCCGGCCGTGCTCTCGCCCGCGACCAGGATCTCGTTGATCGCCGTCGCCTCCGGGAAGGGCAGCTCCCCGTGCATGTCCTTCACGAAGTACTTGCGCAGGGGGATGATGAGCACGATCCCCAGGAAGCCGCCCACCGTGCACGCCAGCAGGATCTGCCACCAGGAGACCGCCTGCTGGTTGATGTACAGCGCCGGGATGACGAACGTCGCCCCCGCGGCGACCACCCCGGAGGCCTGCCCGATGCTCTGCACCATCACGTTCTCCAGGATGGTGCTCTTGGTCTTCTTGAGCCGGCCGAAGAAGATCGCCAGGATCGCGATCGGGATCGCCGCCTCGATCGCGTTGCCCGCCCGCAACGCCATGTACACGCACGCCGCGGAGAACACGATCACCATGATCACGCCCAGCCCGACCGACCACGGCGTGACCTCCGCCCGCTTGTCGCCCGCGGGCACGATGGGCTCGTACGTCTCCCCGTCCTTGAGCTTGCGATAGGCCGAATCGGGCAGGAGCTTCGACCCGGACTTGCTGGGCGCGTCGTGCATGGACCCTCCGATCTTCCCCGGAAAAACGATCGCAGCGATGCTAGCACACGGCCGCGGGGACGGTCACTCCCGCGCCGCCCCCCCGCTCACGGCCGCGCCGCCGGCGCCCCGGGGCGCGTGCAGGCATCGATCCGCGCTGAGATCTCCGCCTGGACCGCGGAGTCGTCGCCGAACCGCTGCGCCCAACCGACGTACCGGTTCACCGCCACGCCGTGCGCGGCGCACGCCCGCTCCATCGGGCTCGCCGTCTGCTCGCCCTGCGGCTCCCGGATCGGCAGGCAGTACTGGTCCGCCGAGATCTCGATGTACGACCGCCGCGCCGCTGCCTCGTCCTCCGGCCCGCCGTCCGCCCCGCCGTCCGCCCGCGCCATGCACTCGTTCATCCGGCGCGCCACCTCCGCCTCCACCTCGGGCTCCTTGCCGTACCGCTCGGACAGCCGGCCGTACTCCACGAGGCTCGTCCCGTGGGACGCCACGACGCCCTGGACCAGCGCCAGCGCCTGCTCGCCCGGAGCGGCGCCGCCGCCGTCCCGCCCGCGCGCGATGCCGCACGTCACCTCCGCCGTGATCGCGACGTACAGCGCCCGCTCCGCGGCCTCGTCCGTCGCCCCGGCGTCCGCCGGCGCCGCGCCGGTGCCGAAGAAGCGCTGCATGCAGGCCGCGGTCCCTCGCTCCACCTCGGACGCCGCCTGCCGCTCCGTCTGGAATCGCCCCGCCAGCACCCCGTACCGGACCCGATCCGATCCGCGCGCCGCCAGCACCGCGTCGATGATGCGCTGCTGCTCGTCCGCCGCGGGCGGCACGCCGTGCGCGGCCTGCTGCTCGATCATCCGGCACCCGACATCCACCGTCACCGCGACGTAGAGCGCGCGCCCGTCGCCCGCCGCCGCCACCGGCCCGCCGCCGCCGTCCGCAACCGGAGGACCGGGAACCGGCCCCGTTCCGGCGTCCGAGGCCGGGGAACCGGCGGTCCCCGCCCCGGCACCGACTCCGGCATCCGCCCCCGCCTCCGGAGGTCCGAAAGCCGCTTCCGGCGCGTCACTCGCCCCGCCGGCGGCCCCCGCACCGGCCCGCCTCGACCCCCGCGTCGCGAAGTACCACGACAACGCCACCGTCGCCGCGACGACGACCACCAGCGCGACGATCAACGCCGCCACCAACCCTCGCGGGCGTTCCCCTGCCGGCACGGGTCCCTCGCCGCGGACCGCAGACGGAACAGCGAAGACGCCCCCCGCGGCCGGCAGCACCTCCGTCGGAGGGACCGTGCGCACCGCGCCGGCTGGCACGGGCAGCGCCGCAGCCGCGTGCGGCTCGATCCGACCTTCGGTCAAGGTCCGCGCCGGCGCCGGCGCGTCGTGCCCCGAGTCGTACATCCGCAGCGAGGCCGAGTCGGCCGATTCCCCGCCCGTCCCGCGCCCGGGACTGACAACCGAGGATGGAGAACCGACAACTCCTCCCCCCGCGGCCGCCTTCCCCGCGGCCGCGCGCGCGCCGGCGTCGA
>JACRCZ010000041.1 GCA_016218765.1 Deltaproteobacteria bacterium
GCCGTGGTCGTGCCGTCGCCGGCGACGTCCGAGGTCTTCGAGGCCACCTCGCGCACCATCTGCGCGCCGATGTTCTCGAACTTGTTCTCGAGCTCGATCTCCTTGGCGACGGTGACGCCGTCCTTGGTCACGACCGGGGCGCCGAAGCTCTTCTCGATCACGACGTTGCGGCCGCGGGGGCCGAGCGTCACGCCGACGGCGTTCGCCAGGACGTTCATGCCGTGCAACATCTGGGCGCGTGCGTTTTCCTGGTACAGGATTTCCTTCGCTGCCATGGGACTCCTCCCGTCCGGCGTCATGCCGCGCGGCGGCGGCGACCGGACCAGCCGGCTTGCCGGATTGCTACTTCTCGATCACGCCGAGGATGTCCTCCTCGCGCAGGATCAGGTGCTCTTCGCCGTCGATCTTCACTTCGGTGCCCGAGTACTTGCCGAAGAGGATCCGGTCGCCTTCCTTGACGTCCAGCGGGCGGATCTCGCCGTTCTCCAGGATCTTGCCTTTGCCGGCGGCAATGACCTTGCCCTCCAGCGGCTTCTCCTTGGCCGAGTCGGGAATGATGATCCCGCCCTTGGTCTTCTCCTCTTCCTCGAGACGGCGGATGATGACGCGATCGTGCAACGGACGGATCTTCATGACCAACCTCCTAAGCCCTCGGCTTTCTACGCGTTTCCGGCATCTTGCGCCGGTGGTCGCCTTCGAGCGGCCGGACAATAATCACCGGCAGGAAGTTGTCAACAGGCAATCGGTCGCGAAAGCGCGAAGTTGACTCCGGGTCGCTACCCGATCGGCCAGCTCGAGCGGGCCCCCAGGGCTCCCCCGTCGTCTTCGCCGCGCAACAGTCGCGGCACCGCCGCGAGCCCCACCATCGCCGCGTTGTCGGTGCAATCGGCCCGCGCGGGGAGGAACAGCGCGATGCCCGCCGCGCCGCACGCGTTGGCCATCGCCCGCCGCAGGGCGCTGTTGGCCGCCACGCCGCCGCCCAGCGTCAGCCGCGGGATGCAGAGGCGCTCGCATGCCAGCAGCGACTTCTTGACCAGCGAGGCGACGACCGATTCCTGGAACGCCGCCGCGACGCGCCGGACTTCGTCCCGGTCCGGCGGCTCGCACCGTGCGCGCAGGTGATCGGCCACCGCGGTCTTGAGCCCGGAGAACGAGAAGTCGAGCGTGTCCTTGCGATCGAGGCCGCGAGGGAAGCGGAGGTCTCCGGGTTCGACGCCGTCGGCGGCGGCGTCGATGGCGGGGCCACCAGGATAGGGGAGGCCGAGCAGCTTGCCGACCTTGTCGAACGCTTCCCCCGCGGCGTCGTCCCGCGTCGCGGCGAGCTGCGCGAACCGCTCCGGTCCCTGCACCGCGTACAGCGCGGTGTGGCCGCCCGAAACCACGAGGCCCAGGGAGGGGAAGGAGGGCGCGGAGGGGAGGGAGGGGAGGGAGGGGAGGGAGGGGAGGGCGCGGAGATCCGACTTACCGCTGAGGCGCTGAGGACGCTGAGAGGAACGCTGAGAGGGCGGGGCAGGAGGGGCAGAAGGGGCAGGAAGGGCAGAAGGGGCAGAAGGGGGAACGGCAACGGGGGATTTGCGTCGCAGGTGCGAGGACAGGAGGTGTGCGGCCAGATGGTTCACGCCGACGAGCGGCAGGCGTTTCGCGTGGGCGATCGCCTTCGCCGCCTGGATGCCGATCAGGAGCGAGCCGACCAGCCCGGGTCCGGCCGTTACTGCCAGCGCGTCGATGTCCCCCAGCGTCCGTTCCGCGTCCGCCAGTGCCCGACGGATGACGGGCAGGATCGCCGTCAGGTGCCGCCGCGAAGCCAGCTCGGGCACCACACCCCCGTACGGCGCATGCTCCTCGATCTGCGAGGCGACGACGTCCGACAGGACGAGGACGGTGGGAAGTCGCGGGTCGCTGGTCGGTGGAACCGGTTCTCTCAGCGTTCGTCTCAGCGCCCTCAGCGCCTGCCCTGAGCCCGGTCGAAGGGCCTCAGCGGTGAGTCGGTCGGTCTCCGCGCGCTCCCCCCCCTCCGCGCTCTCCACCACCGCGGCGGCGGTCTCGTCGCACGAGCTTTCGATGGCGAGAACGATCACTTGGGAAGCAGCCGCTGCACTTCCTTGCGCAGCTTGTCCATGCGGAAGGGTTTTTCGATGAACCCGGCGAAGCCCTCGGCCTGCGCCCTCGCACGGTCGGCATCCCGCACGCTGGCGGTGAGCGCGGCGATCGGCAGGTTGGCGGTCCCGGGCAGCTCGCGCAGCTGCCGCGCCGTCTCGTAGCCGTCCATGCCGGGCAGCCCCAGGTCCATGAGCACCAGGTCGAGGCGCTGCTTGCGCGCCTCGACGAGCGCGGCGGTACCGTCCGGGGCGTGGATCACTTCGTGTCCGTCGTGACCCAGGATGCGCTGGACGAGCTGGAAGTTCGGCGCGTTGTCCTCGACGTACAGGATGCGCATGCCGTCACCCACCGTCCGTCCCGGCGGCCCGGGCCTTGCGCAGCCGGAACAGCCCGTACAGCCGATCGGGGCCCGAGATCAGCCGCAGCTCCACCGAGCCATCGACCATGAGCGACAGCACGGCGGGGATTTCCTGGCCGGCCAGGCCGCCCGGGGCGTCGGCCGACGCGCGTGCGAAGTACAGTCCCGAGCGCAGCCGGCCGGCGGGGAAGGTGAGCCCGGACAGCGTGTCGTGCCAGAGCTGTTCGACGGACTCCAGCGGCGCGTCCACGAGCAGCCGGTCGCTGGTGGTGACGCGCGCCACGTCGCTGCTCTGGAACGCCTCGACCTGCAGCGTCATCTCGATCGTGGTCTCCGGTCCCAGCACGTCGTCCACCCCGTCGTCATCGACGTCCAGCCCGTTGCGGATCGGGTCGGCCGGCACGATGGCACCCCGGTACAGCTCCCCCGTGTGCGTCGAGAAACCCTCCAGCTCGCGGCAGCCGGGCAGGAGGCCGAGGGCAAGGAGGCCGGCGAGGAGCGATCCCCGGGAACGGCACATGCGGTCGACGGTAGCAGGCCGGAGGGGGTACGTCGAGCCCCGGTTGAAGGGGCCCCGGTTCAACGGGCGTTGAGAGTGTAGCTGCGCGAGTTGGCCGTCGCGTCGGCGGCGGTGCGGGTGTAGGTGACCAGGGGGTTGTCGATGACCACCTGGCCGCCGCGCTCCACGTGTCCCTCGCCGATGATCACCTGGAACGTGCTCGACGACGACCCGGCCGCGAAGGTCGGCTTCTTGGTCGACATCATCGTCACGGCGTTGGCGCCCAGGTTCATGAACTCGGTGATGTCGTCGATCACCTGCGCCGCGCCCGAGTCCACGGTGCGGACGAGCTGGCCGTTGACGTTGATCTGTACCGTCTCGCCGACCGCCGCTCCGCCGGTGCCCTGGGTGATGAGGAAGTACTGCTTCGTCGGCGCCGGCGTCCCCGCGGGGCGGGGCGTCGCCGTGCCGGCGGACGTGGAGCCGCCCGACGGGGCGGTACCGCCGGTGGTCGTCGTGGTCGAGCCGCCACCCGTCGCGGCGCCCGAGCCGCCGGAGCTGCCCGCGGTGGTCGTCACCACGGTCGTCGTCGTCTGCTCGACGATCGGCGGGTTGTACGTCGCCGGCCCGGTGGTCATCGCCTGTCCGGAGTCGCTGTACACGATCGTCTGGCCGCCGCCGGAGGCTCCGCCCGAGACCCCGGTCGTGGTCGTCGTCGTGGTCGTGGTCCGGCCGCCGCTGGTCCCGGCGCCGCCCGAGCCGCCCTGGGGAACGACCTGCACATTGTACCCGGGCGCCTCGATGCGGATGTCGCCGTGCTGGTCGACGACGACGGTGACGCCTTCGAGCCGGAGATTGACGACGCCCGTGACGTCCACGCCGTTCACGTACAGCTTCTGGGCCTGCGCGGGCGTCGAGAACAGGGCGGCCGCCGTCATGATTCCGAAGAGATGCGCCTTCATTCCGACCTCCACCGGCTCACTGTATCCCCCGGGCGTCATTCGTCAAACCCGGGCGGGAACGGGGCTCCGACGAGCCTGCCTCGCTCGCGATTCATGGAGCCCAACGACCGACCGCGTAGCGTTCCGCGATCTCCCTGCGGATCTCGTCCACCGGGGCGTCCAGGTAGCTGCCGCGGTCGCGGAGGTACTCGATGTAGGGGTGGCCGCGGGGGTCCACGGGGTGCAGCATCGCGTCGTTGGTGCCGTCGAGCGTCACGGGGAGGACCCCCGCCTTGCGCGAGGAGGCCTCGTCGAAGGCGGGCGTCGCCTTCACCCACCGGCCGCCCAGCAGGAATTCCACGTAGCCGTGGAAGACGAAGACGTCCGTGCCCATCACCTCGCGCAGCCACGCCGGCGACTGGTGGTTGCGCACGTCCGCGAAGCCCAACCGCGCCGGAATGCCCGCGGCGCGCGCCAGCGCGGCCAACAGGATGGCCTTCTGCACGCAGTAGCCGCTGCCGCGCGCCAGCACCCGGGTCGCGCGGTACGCATCGCGCTCGTCCACCGCCGCCTTCGGATCGTAACGGATGCGGTCGCGGACCCAGTCGAACAGCGCGACCGCCGTCGCCTGCGGCGTCGGCCCCCGCAGCGACGCCGCCAGCTCGCGGATCGCCGGCGCGTCGCTCTCGGTGAACTCCGTGGCCGCCAGACAGGCCGCCGGATCGTCGACCGCAGCCGACCCGCCCACGATGCGGTCCATCTTCGACAGTCCCGACCCGCCGCTCTCCGGTTGCCGATCCATTACCAGATCACCGGGATTCCGTAGGCCGCGAACGCCGGATCGGACGAGACGACGGGAAGATCGAGCGCCCTGGCCTGGGCGACCAGGATCCGATCGAACGGGTCCCTGTGCAGCAACGGCAAGCCGCCGTACGCGACCAGATGCTCGAGCTCGATCGGAACGATCTCCAACCTCCGACGCGCGACGTGTTCCTCCAGGAACGCGGTGACGTCCATCCCCAGACCGAGTCTGCCAAGCTGGTGCTTGATGACGATTTCCCAAAGACCGGCGACGCTGATGCACTTCTCGATCCCCGCGTCCTCGATCACCGATGCCGCACGCGCCGACAACCTCGGATCGTCGAACACGAACCAGAGGAACGCATGCGTGTCGAGCAGGACGGCCTTCACGTGACCTCTTCCATCCCGGGAATCGGCGCATCGAAGTCGGCAGCCATGAAGTAGTCCGCGTTCTTCGCCGCGCCCCGAGCGAGCGGCTTCTTCGCCTCCTGGACGGGCCGAAGCTCCGCGACGCGACGACCACGCATCGTCACGAAGAACGTCTGCCCTGCCATCACCTTCCGGATGATCTCGGAGAGGTGCGTTTTCGCTTCGAACACTCCGAGTTCATTGTTCTTCATCGCTGACTAGTCTAGATCCTGGTTTGTTCGTGTCAAGGCGGCTGCATCAGCGAAGCTGCGCGGAAAGGCGCAGCGCGAACGTCGCCGGACGCTCGGCGACCAGCTCCGCCGCCGGCCAGACGAAGAGCAGGTTGGACCCCTGGAACAGCCCCTCGAAGCCCTCCTCCGACTGGCTCACCGTCTCCACGGGCGTCCGCCACAGGTCGGCGGCGGGCGACGGCTGGAGGGCCAGCTCGAACCCGTGGTGCTCCGCGACCAGCCGCACGCGGCGCACGTCGACGACGACGCCGCGGGACTCCAGCGAGGTCGGCACATCGGGTCCCACCGCCGGGTCGTCGAAGGCGAAGCCGCGCGGCGCCCCGGGCTCCTCCGGCAGCGCCAGCGAGATCTCCGCCGCGAACCGCGCGCGGATCGGGGCGCCCTGGGAACGCACGGCCCAGCGCACCTCGAGCGCCCGGGCGAAGGGATCGAGCTTGTACGACTTCTCGACGTCCAGCGGACCCCAGGGCGTCTCGACCGCGGCGCGCAGGCCGAGCTCCGTCGGCCGCGCCGGGTCGGCCTGCGTCACGGCATACGAGAACGCCTCCGGCTCCGCTCCGGGCGGCAGCCGTTCCTCCTGCCAGGCGTCGAACGAGACGTCGGCCGGGAGGAGCCGATCGAGGAAGCCGTGGCGCGGCAGGCGGTCGTAGCGCAGGAGCCGCAGCAGCCGGGCGTCGGCGCGGCGGACGCGGTCGTGGATCGAGGCGATGCCGTCGGTCTTCGGCGGCGGCGCCTTCGCCGCCGCCTCGACCGCCGCCGGGACCTCGTCGTGGTAGATCTCCGGACGTCGCGCCAGCACATCGAGGAGGTCGACGTCGCGCTCGCGCAGATCGAGGATCTCCAGGGCGCCGGAGACGTGCGGCCTCACGATCGCCGCCAGGCTCGACGATTCCAGGATGACCTCGTCCCGCCCGCATCGGTCCCAGTCCTCGACGGTGAGCCGGGGTGCCGGGCAGGGGTCGGCCATGCGGTCGGCGCGGACGAGGTGCGTATGGACGGCGCCGCGCAGGTGCGGCAGGTACAGGCCGCCGAAGAGGCCGTGCCAGTAGGCGCAGTTGCACTGCCCGCGGTACAGCTCGAGGCGTGCGCGCTGCGTGTCGTGGCCGATGGCGCGCGGGTAGAGCGGGTCGCGCCGGACGGCATCCTCGACCTTGCGCGACGTCCGGAGCATCCGCTTGTGCAGCCGGTTGGCCTCGGGGTACTTCGCCAGGAAATTCTGCCAGATGCCGCCGCGCAGGTACGGTCCGACCTCGTCCCACTTCCCCTCGGTCTCGAAGCGCTTCTTGAGCGCCGCCAGCTTGCGGCCCGCGGCGACAGGCAGGGACCACTCGCCCATTTCGTAGTAGCTCGCGGTCGGCAGGTAGACGCGGCCCTTGGCCGCCTCGGGATCGGCGACGGCGTGGGACGGGAGGACCATCTCGATGGCGTCCTGGCGTTCGCCCAGCAGGCGGAAGAAGTCGTTGAGCCAGCCCTTCTTCCAGACCCAGACCTCGGTCTCCGGCCAGACGCCGAACTTCTCGCCGTCGTCGCCGTAGCAGATCGTCTCGCCGCGGTGCGCGGCGATCATGTCGACGGTCTCGTGCGCCAGCCGGAAGGGGATGGCGTAGCGGAGCTGTTTGGCGATGGGCAGCACGTCGACCGTGGCGCCGGCCTTCTCCGTGCGGTACACCCCCGTCACCCATTCGTCCTGGACGCCGGCGTAGCGGAAGTGGGTGTCGTCGAGCAGGACCCAGCCGACGCCGGCGGCCTGGAGGATCCGGGGGAGATCCGGCTCCCAGACGCGCTCCGCCAGCCACAGGCCCCGCGGCGCGCGCCCGAAGAGGCGCACGCACTCGTGGCGCATCGTGCGGATCTGGCCGATGGCGTCCCGATCGGGCAGGACGGACAGCATCGGCTCGAACCACGCCCCGCCGACGATCTCGAGCTGCCCGCGGTCGGCCAGGCCGCGGATGCGCCCGAGGAGCTCGGGGCGGTGGCTCTCGAACCACTCCAGCAGGGGGCCGGACGTGTGCAGGCCGATGCGGACGTGCGGGTGCCGCTCCAGGGCGGCGAGGATCGGCTCGTAGCAGACGTCGGTGGCGGAGCGGAAGACCTTGTCGAAGTTGCCGGTGGGCTGGTGGTCGTGCAGGACGAAGACGAGTCGTGTGCGCGGCTGTTGCATGATCGGACCCCTCATCCCCCGGTCGCCGGTGGCTACAGCTTCGTGTCCCGGCGGATGGCGACGATGCCGCCGTCGCTGACGAGGAAGCGCTGGCGGTCGGCCTCGAGGTCGAAGCCGATGCGCAGGCCGGGCGGGATGCGGACGTTCTTGTCGACGACCACCCGCCGGAGCTGGGCGCCGCGACCGACGTCGACGCCGTCGAGCAGGATGGAGTCTTCGACGCGGGCCCAGGAGTTGACGCGGACCAGCGGCGAGAGCACCGAGCGCGAGATGCGGCCGCCGGAGACGATGCATCCTTCGGCGACGAGCGAATCGATGGCGGTCCCGACGCGTTCGCCCTGTTCGTCGCTGTGCACGAACTTGGCGGGCGGCAGATGGCGGCGTCCGGTGCGGATGGGCCAGTGCAGGTTGTAGAAGTCGAACAGCGGCTCGGCGCTGACCAGGTCCATGTGCGCTTCCCAGTAGGCGTCGAGGGTGCCGATGTCGCGCCAGTAGCCGCGTCCGTGGGCGGTCGAGCCGGGGACGACGTTGGTGGAGAAGTCGTAGCCGTACATGCGGCGCCGGCCGACCATCGCCGGCAGGACGTTCTTGCCGAAGTCGTGGCTGGACTCGGTCAGGGCCGCGTCCGCGGTGACCTCCTCGACCAGCGTCGGCGTGTTGAAGATGTAGTTGCCCATCGAGACCAGCGCGTGGTCGGGGCGGCCCGGCATCGGCTCGGGGTTCTCCGGTTTTTCCTGGAAGCCGACGATGCGCCAGTCCGCATCGACCTGCACGACGCCGAAGGCCGAGGCGTCCTTGAGGGGCACGGGGATCAGCGCCACGGTCAGCTCGGCGCCGCGGAGGAAGTGGTAGTCGAGCATCTGGCGGACGTCGAGCTGGTAGACGTGGTCGCCGCCGAAGACGCAGACGAAGTCGGGTTCCTCGTCGGTGACGACGTTCAGGCACTGGAAGACGGCGTCGGCCGAGCCTTTGAACCAGTCCTTGCCGACGCGCTGCTGCGCCGGGATGGTCTCGACGAACTGGTCCATGATCGAGGACATGCGCCAGGCGCGGGAGATGTGGACCTCCAGGGAGTGGGACTTGTACTGCGTGATGACGTTGATGCGGTTGAGGCCGGAGTTGACGAAGTTGGAGAGCACGATATCGATGATGCGGTAGCGCCCGCCGAAGGGGACGGCCGGTTTCGCGCGCTCCTCCGTGAGCGGCGCCAGCCGGCGTCCCTCGCCGCCGGCGAGGATCATGACGAGGATGCGCGGGGCGGTCCCGAAGTGCTGGCGGATGCGGTCGGGCGCCATGGGTGGGCCTACTTGTCCTTGAAGAACGTCAGCCAGACCAGGACGCCCAGGACGGCGGCGAGCACGAGCAGCACGCCGACCAGGAGGCCGGTGCGGCTCTTTTTCCGCGGCGGCGCCGGCTCCGGATCCGGCGGGCGCGCCGGCGCCCGCGGCTCGGGCCGCGCCGGCCCGCCGGCGCGCGGATCCTTGACGGCGCGGAACGGCAGCGGCGTGGGCATGGACTCGCGCCACGTCGCCGCACCGCTCGCCTGCTGCGGCAGCCGCAGCGCCGCGCCGTCGTCCAGCTCGCCGGCCCAGGCGCGGGGGTCCTCCAGCGAGTCCATGCTCCCGGTGCCGGCGCCCGAGATCTCCTCGACGGACAGCGGCTTCTGTCCGCCCTGGAACGGGCTGTCCCCTTCCTCCAGCGACGTCAGCTTCTGCAGCTCCGTCTCGATCAGCTCGTCGATGATCCCCGCGGTCCCGCCGCCGCGCGCCGGCCCCGCCGACTCGCTCATCACCGTCTTGACGAGGCCGGCGATGTCGAACGCGGTCACCTTGAGGCCGTGCGAGAAGAGGAACTGGTACAGGTCGTCGCCGAACTCCTGCGCCGACTGGTAGCGCTGCCGCAGGTCCTTGGCCAGCGCCCGCAGCGCGATGCGCTCGAGATCCCGCGGCACGGCGGGATTGATCCGCGACAAGGGCGGGATCTCGGCCACCCGCACCTGCTGCACCGTCTCGTAGTCCGTCTTGCCCTGGAACAGCCGCCGGCCGCTCAGCATCTCGTAGAGCAGGATCCCGGCCGCGAAGATGTCCGCGCGCCGATCGACCGTCTGCCCCTCGACCGCCTCCGGCGAGAGGTAGCTGAACTTGCCCTTCACCACGCCGGGATCGGTGTGCTCGAGCTGGTCGGCGGCCTTGGCCAGCCCGAAGTCCACCAGCTTCACCTCGCCCTGCTTCGAGATGAGGATGTTGGGCGGGGACACGTCGCGGTGCACGATGCCCAGCGCGCGGCCCGAGCGATCGGTGAGGGTGTGCGCGTACTGCAGTCCCTTGCAGGTCTCGACCATCACGAAGACGGCCTGCTCGATCGGGATCAGCGCCCGCCGCGACCGCATGAACTCGGTGATGCCCTTCAGGTTCGTGCCGTCGACGAACTCCATGATGACGTAGTAGGAGCCGCCGGCCTTGGCGACGTTGAAGACCTGCACGACGTTGGCGTGGCTCATGCGCAGGGACAGCCGCGCCTCGTCCAGGAACATCCGCAGGAACTTCTCGTTCTGCACGAGGTGCGGCAGGACCTTCTTGACCGCCACCGTCTTGCGGAAGCCCTCGATGGACTCCTGCTCCGCGTGGTAGACCTCGGCCATCCCGCCCGCGTCGAGCTTGCGAAGGATCTTGAAGCCGGGCGTCTGCGGCATCGCCTCACGACCACGGCCGGCGGGCGCCGCGCGGCCGCTCCGCCGGACACCCCCGGTCCCCCGGAGCCCCTGCACGACGGGCGGAGGACGCAGGGCGACCCGCCACCCGTCGACCCGTGCGAGGAGGGGGACTTGAACCCCCATGGAGTTTCCCCCACCAGGCCCTCAACCTGGCGCGTCTGCCAATTCCGCCATCCTCGCGTCCCGCTGAGCGGTTTCCCGTCCCCGGACCCGCCCGCGGCAACCGCACCCGTAACACCCGCACGGCAAGGGAGTCAAGAAGGACGTGGGAATTGTTGGTTCCTGGTTCCTGGTTCCTGGTCGAGAGCCGTGCCGTACCGGCGGCGCGGCTCTTGACCCGCAGCGCGCTCCTCGCGTACACCGCTGGCCGATGAACGAGACACCGCTCTTCTCCGTGCGACGGGGGTTGGAAGCGATCGTCCGATACCTCTATCTGGAGCCGCTCCTGCCCGGCAAGGACGTGCTCGTCGTCGCCGGCGGCGACCCGGAAGACGCCACGAAGTTCCTGGCCCGCCTGGGCACGCGGTCCGCCGCGCACGCGGCGCCGCCCGAGCGTGCGGCGCTGCCGTCCGACCTGGCGGCCATCCGCGGGCGCGCCGAGCAGCGTCCCGGCGAGCGCCGCGGCCTGGCGTTCCGCGACGGCGCGTTCGACGTCGTGTTCGTGCCCGAGGTCGCCGAGCTGCCGGATCCCGGCTTCCTGTTCCAGGAGGTGACGCGGGTGCTGGCGGCCGACGGCATCGTCCTGGCCGCCACGCGCAACGCGTCCTGCCTGGGCCCCATCTCCGTGCCGCCCGAGGGCGGGCACGCCGAGGTCTGGACGTACTCGCGGCTGCGGGCGCTCCTGGCCACGTTCTTCCCCGCGGTGCGCATGGTCGGCCAGGCCCCGTTCCTCGGCTACACCTTCGTCGAGTACGATCCCCGGGTCAGCCCGGACGTCCGGCTGGACACGACGCTCCTGGAGGGCCGCGGCGAGGACCCGGAGTTCTTCCTCGGCGTCTGCGCGCGCTCCCGCGCCGCGCAGCTTCCCCTCCCCGCGCTGTTCCAGGTCCCGCTCCAGGAGTTCACCGTCGCGGAGGCGCCGGACGAGGCGGAGACGCCCGTCCCCGGCGAGTCCGCCGCGCTGGCGGCGCTCGCCGCCGAGGAGAGCCTGGCGGAGGCGAAGCGCGACACGGAGAAGCTGCGGGCGGAGCTGGCCGAGCGCAACGTGAAGATCGCGCGGCTGGAGCAGGAGGTGAAGCGTTCGGAGGCCGAGGCGGCCGAGGCGCGCGAGCGCTCGGCGAAGCTCGCCAAGTCGATGGAGGACGAGCGCAAGGCCGAGCAGCGCAAGGCGTTCGACGCCACGTTCGCCCGCGCCGCGCAGACCGCGGAGCTGGCGGCGCCGCCGCCGGTCCGTCCGGCGGGTCCCGTCGCCGAGGAAGGCGACCTGGTAATCCGCCGCCTGCGCGACGATCTGGAGGACAAGCGGCGCGAGGCCGAGCAGCTCCGCCACGCCGGGGAAGACGCCAAGGCGAAGCTCGCCGCCGCCGAGAAGCGCGCGGCGGAGGCGGAGAAGCGCGCGGCCGAGACGGGGAAGCGCAACGCCGAGCTGGAGCGGCGCACGGCCGAGGCGGAGCGGAAGGCCGCGGAGGCCGGGAAGCGCGCGGAGGACGTCGAGCGTCGCGCGGCCGAGGCGGGGCGCCGGGAAGAGCGGCTGGTCGAGCTGGAGCGGGACGCGCGGACGGCGCGCGACGCCTTGGGCGCCTGCGAGCACGAGCGCGATCGCGCGGCGGCCGCCGCGCGAGCCGCCGACGCGGAGGCGCACAAGGCCGTCGACGCCGCGGAGCAGCGGCTCGCCGAGCGCGGGCGCAAGCTGGCGGAGATGGAGAAGGTGGCCGAGGAGCGGCGGCTGCTGGTCGAGGACCTGCTGCGGGAGCTGCGGCATCGGCCGGAGGAGGCCGCGGCGCCGTGCGTGCCGGAGGCGTTGCCGCCGCCCGAGGCGCCGTCGCCGGAGGACGACTCGATTGCCGAGGCGTGGGCAACGGCGGTGGGCGAGGTCGACGGGCTGCGCACGGCGGTCGCGCAGCTCGAGGGCGAGCTGACCGGCGCGCGGTGGCGCAACGCGGAGCTGCAGACGGCCGTGACCGAGCTCCTGGGCGAGACGCAGGATGCCGAGGCCGAGGCGGAGCGGCTGCGCGGCGCGCTGGAGATCGCGCAGGTCGCGGCCGAGGAGGCGACGCGCGAGCTGTCGGAGCGGGAGAGCGAGGCGGACGCGGCCAAGCGGGAGCTGGAGCGCCTGCGTCCGCTGGCCGGGCAGGCGACGGAGGTCGCGCGGCTGGTCGACGAGCTGCGGCGGCAGGCGACGGAGCTGTCGGCGCTGCTGCAGGCGCGCGAGGCGGAGCTCTTGACGCTGCGTGGTGCCGCGGCGTCCCCGGGCGGCGCGTCGGAGGCGCTGGCCGCGCGGCTCGACATGCTGCGTGCCGGCGTCGACGCCGCCCGCGGGCGAATCTCGGGGCTCGCGCTCGACCCCGCGGCGACGTCGATTGCGGGGGAGCTGGTCGATATCGATCAGGTTCTCGCGCGGGCCGTCGCTTCCAGCACCTGACCCCACCAGTTTGCACGATCACCGACCTGGTGCTACCTTTGGTCGCGATCGGTAGCGACGGAATTCCGCCCGCGAGGGGCCGCAGGAGGAGACCATGGAGAAGCGACGTTCGGACGAACCGACGACCACCACCAAGGAGTCCGGGAAGAAGGACGCACCGAAGCCCAAGCGCCGCTCGGCCCAGGTCATCCGCGCGATCGTCGCCGCCGCGGCGGCGGCCACGGCTCCTGCGGCTTGCGGCGGGGACGACGCCGGCGACCAGGACGTGGCGCAGGACGTCGCGGCCGAGGACGCCACCGGGGAGGCGGGAGACGAGGCCACGGGCGGGGAGGACGCCGTCACCGACACGGCGGAGGGGACGGAGGGCACGGTCGACTACGGCGTGCCCGACGCCGAGGACGGCACGGGGGACGCCGTCGTCGCCTACGGCGTCCCGGACGGGATGGGGGACGGCACCGAGGCGGTCGAGGACTACGGCGTGCCCGACACCGGCACCGAGGCCGCGCCCGCCTACGGCGTCCCCGACTACGGCGTGCCCGACGCCGGCGACGCCGCCGAAGAGGTCCCGTCCACCGACTACGGCGTGCCCGAGTACGGCGTTCCCTGAGCCACGGGCACGTCCCTCGCCCCCGGCATCTCGATGACCGGCGCCGCCGTCGCCCTGGCGGGCGCCGGCCTGATGATCGGCGTCGGCGGCACCGTGGACGAACGCCCGGGTGGGCTCCAACCGGAGCCGACCGGCGACGTGTTCGACTACGGGCCCGGCGCGCCCTTCTTCCCGCCCGCGACCGTGCCGGAATAGCCTTTCCACCACGCCTCCCGCGGAACACCCCGACCGAAATGACGTGGCCGGCAATTCGGTCTTGACCGAAATGACGCGAGCGCTACAATGGTCGGGTGATCCGCGAGCGGCCACTGTACGTGGGTCTCATCAAGCACCTGGCCTTCCGGCACGGCAAGATGGCCTTCCTGGCCGGGCCGCGGCAGGTCGGCAAGACCACGATCGCCAGGCAGATCCTCGCCGGCGCGCCGGACGACGGCCTGTACTTCACCTGGGAAGACCCGGCCTTCCGCAGGACCTGGATGAAGGACCCGGCGTCCCTCGTGCCCCGGCGTGTCGCAGGCACACCCGTCATCGTGCTGGACGAGCTGCACAAGGCGCCGCAGTGGAAGAACCGCCTGAAAGGCCTGTGGGATCTTCGCGGCGAGGAGGCCCGGATCGTGGTCACCGGCAGCGCGAGGCTCGACGTCTTCCGGCGGGGGGGGGACAGCCTCGTCGGCCGCTACTTCCTGTTCCGCGCCCATCCCTTCTCGTTGGGCGAGCTCGGCGAAGCGACTGTCGCGCCTGCGGATCTCCCGGCCGCGGTCGCCCGGTCCGCCCCGGGACGCCCGGACGAGCTGGCGGTGCTGCTGGAGCACGGAGGGTTTCCCGAACCGTTCCTCAAGCGCGACGCCGCGTTCACATCGCTCTGGCGCCGGACGCGCACCGAGAGGCTCGTCCGCGAGGATCTGCGCGACCTCAATCGCGTCGCCGAGATTTCGCTGGTCGAGGCGGCGGTGTCGCTGCTTCCGGAGCGGGTGGGCTCGCCGTTCTCGATGAAGTCGCTCGCCGAGGATCTCGAGGTCAGCCCCTCCACGATCAAGCGGTGGATGGAATGGCTGTCGCGCGTCTACCTGGTCCACCGCGTCCCGCCCTACGACCGCAGCGTGGCCCGCTCGCTGAAGAAGCAGCCGAAGGTGTACTTCTGGGACTGGTCCGAGGTCCCGGAGCCCGCGGCGCGCTTCGAGAACCTCGTGGCCGGCCACCTGCTCAAGGCGGTCCACGCCTGGACCGACTCCGGCCTGGGCACGTTCGACCTGCGCTACGTGCGGGACAAGGAGAAGCGGGAGGTCGACTTCCTGCTGCTGCGCGATCGGCGGCCTTGGATGCTCGTGGAGTGCAAGACGTCGGACACCGCGCCGTCGGCCCACCTGCTTCGCTTCGCGGACGTGCTGGGGGTCGAGCTGGTCCTGCAGGTGGTCGCCGCCGGCGGGATCCACGAGTGGTTTGCCGCGGGGAAGGGGCGGCGGGGGCACGTCGTGAGCGCCGACTCGTTCCTGCGCCTGCTCCCGTGACGGCGAGCGCCGCGCGGTCGCCTACCCGCCCACCGCGCGCGGCACGCGGCGGCGCAGGAAGCCGCGCACCATCTGGATCATCATGCCGACGGCGGCGGGGTTGAGGTCGCGCCAGGGGAGCACGAGGTCGGCCCAGCGCTTGCTCCGCTCCACGAACTCGTGGTGCATCGGCCGCACCGTCCGCAGGTACTGCTCGACCACCGACTCCATCGAGCGCTTGCGCTCGACCATGTCGCGCCGCAGCCGGCGGATGAAGCGGATGTCGTCGTCGGTGTCGACGTACAGCTTCACGTCCATGAGGCTCCGCAGCTCCTCGACGGCCAGGACCAGGATCCCCTCGACGATGATCACCCGCTTGGGGCGCATGGGGTTGGTCTTCCTGCGGCGCGAGTGCGTGGCGAAGTCGTAGGTCGGCACGCGGATCGGGCGCCCCTCGCGCAGCGCCGCGATGTGCGCCGCCATCAGCTCGACGTCCACCGCGTCCGGGTGGTCGAAGTTCTGGGCGGCGCGCTCGGCGAACGTGAGGTGCGCCAGGTCCTTGTAGTAGTTGTCCTGGACCAGCATCGCGACGCGGCGGCGTCCCAGCTCCCGGGCGATCATTTCCGCCACGGTGGTCTTCCCCGATCCCGTGCCGCCCGCGATGCCGATGACGAGCGCGCGGCCCACTCAGTCCTCCGCGACGACGATGATCTTGTCGCCCGGCGAGAAGACCACGACCGGGGACTTCTCGGGATTGGTCGCGACGCCGTAGGACTTCGACGCGTCGGACGCCTGCGCGATGAGTCGGTAGCCCAGGGCGACCTCGTTGCGCCGCCGCGCGGCCTCGACCACGGTGTAGAAGTTCACGGGCCGTCCCAGCTCGACGTAGTTCTCCGCCGGCTTGATGTAGACCTCGGACCCGTCCGGGTCGAAGAGGTCCATGAAGACGCCGGTCAGCTCCTTGTTCTCGGAGATCTGGGAGAGCATGAGGCTCACCAGGCGGTTGCTGACGATGAAGTCGTCGGCCTTGGTCACCTCGGCCAGCTCCCGATTGCGGATGTCGAGCATCTCGCTGACGATGCGCAGGTGCCGGCCCAGCTTTTCGGAGATGTCGCGCAGGTGCAGCAGGGTGACCAGGGTGCGCGCGTCGGCTTCCTGCACATCGATGCCTTCGTAGGACAGGAGGATGATCTGGTCGAACGAGGCGACGTTGAGCGAGTCGAGCACCTTGCGGACGGTCGTGTCCTGCTCGACGACCTGGCCCTTCATGTTCTTGATGCCGGCGCAGCGGGCCTGCAGGTCCTCGCGGACGTCGGTGCCGTGGGCCACGATGGTGACGGCGGAGCCCGGGGCGACGTAGCGGTCCAGCTCGTTGACGATCGTGGGTCCGCGGCGGTTCCAGCCCAGGATCAGGGTCCGTTCCGGCTTCGCCGGCTGCCTGGGCACGTCGCGGATCGCCGCGAGGTCGATGCCGAGCTGCTGGACGTACTGGTTCCAGTCGGTGATCTTGCCGGAGATGCGCACCGTGTCGTCGTCCTCGGAGACGGCGATCACCTTGTCGCCGGGAGCGATGCGCGTGTCCATCGGCGGGTTGAGCAGGATGCGGCCGTCCGCCGTGCGCAGGCCGATGATCGTGGAGTCCTCGTAGGCGAAGAGCGCGGCCATGAACGGCCAGCCGACCAGCAGCGGCTCCTCCTGGAAGTAGATCTCGTCGCCGCCGAAATCGAGCAGCTCGGTATGGACGACGGAGAGGCCCGACTGGCGGCAGGTCTGCACGACGATGCGGGCGATGAGGTCGCCGGTCACGACCAGCTCGACCTCGTCCTTGCCCACCATCTTCGCCACCTCCAGGTTCTTCTCGTCCTGGATCTCGGCGACGATGTGGTACGGCTCCTTGCGCCGGTGGGGGTTGTTGGTGAGGGCCAGGATGACCTTGATCACCTGCGAGTCGGGATTGGTCTCCTCGGGGGCGAGGACGACGATGGCGCGGGCGCCGTGGGGGTTGACGATCTCGAGATCGCCCAGGTCGATCGGGCTGCCGGAGCGGCAGATGACCTTGGTGTTCTTCGTCTCCGGCACGCGGCTGCGCACCTCGTCCTCCATCTCCACCTTGTCCTTGTCGGCCAGGATGACGATGCGCGGCTTCTTGCGGTTCGCGTTGGCCTCGACCAGCTCCGAGATGATGGAGAAGATCTTCGGCGACCAGCCGAGGATCAGGGTGTGGTCCTGTTCGATCACCTTGCTGCGGCCCTTGCGCAGCTCCTCGACCTTGGACTCGATGCCGCTGGTCAGGACGCCGATGAGGGTGCTGACGATGAACACGCCGCCGAGGGTGACGCCGAGCATCATGAGCAGGAAGCCCCAGCCGCCGGTGTCGCCGCCCATGGTGCCGGCGTCGAGGGTGCGCATGAGGGAGAACCAGACCAGATCGAGGAACCCGGCCTCTCCGTTTCCCTCGCCCGACGGCGAGATGCCCTCGGGTGCGACGCCGAAGATCGCGACGATTCCGCCGACGACGACGATGAGCAGCAGCGAGACGACGGCCAGCCAGCCGATCAGGGCGATCGTGCCGCGGGACATCGAGTTGTCGAACATGTAGCGCAGGCGTTCCTTCAGGCTCGCGCTCTTCATCCGCACCCTCCTTGCCTACGGCGGGGGCCCGGACGACGGCATGTGGAGGGCCCCCGACCGGACCGTGCATACAACGGATCGGGCGGGCGGCGCCAGGGGCCTCCGGCCGCCGGCGCGGTCCGCTCGTCCTACGGGTTGGTGATCGTGATGGTGAAGGCGCCGCAGTTGCCGGAGGAGAAGCCGTCCATGATCACGTAGTAGGTGCTGCCGGCGGTGACGGCGAAGGTGATGTTGGACTGCAGACCCGAGTAGTCGTCGTTGCAGGCGATCTCGCTGCCGGAGCTGGTGCAGTCCGTGCGTGCATGCAGCACGGTGTCCCAGCCTGCGCCGCCCACCGTGCTGAAGGTGGCGCTGCCGGACCGCGTCGGGGAGTAGACGTAGGCGATGTCGGCCGAGGCGGCGCTGCCGCCGCAGGTGGCGGTGTAGTTGTTGGGCTGTCCGCAGGTGTTGCCGCTGACGCTGGACGCGCCGGCCGGGATGGGCGTGGCGCCCGGGCAGCAGTCCTCGTTGACCAGCGTGTCGCAGTCGTCGTCGCAGGACGAGGTGCAGTTCTCGGTCGGCGCGCAGCACGTGGCGGGGAGGGTGCAGGTGCCGCTGCAGGTCTGGCTGGCCGCGACGCCGCAGGAGTTGGTGCAGGACACGGTCGAGCCCTGGACGCAGGTGAAGGTCTCGTCCGTGGCCGCGTCGCAGTCGTCGTCCACGGCGTTGCACGCCTCGGTCGGCGGCTGGCAGGAGCCCCAGGTGCAGGTCGCGCTGCACGTCCGGCTGCCGCCCGTGGCGCAGCCCGAGTCGCAGGCCTCGGTCCCCCCGCGGAAGCACTCGAAGCCGTTGTCCGTCACGGTGTCGCAGTCGTCGTCCACGCCGTTGCACAGCTCGCGCGGCGGCGCGCAGACGCCCCAGGCGCAGTCGTCGCCGCAGACGCGGTTGCCCGCGCTGCCGCAGGCCGTCGTGCAGGCCTCGGTCGCCCGCCGGGTGCACTCGAACCCGCTGTCCGTCACGGTGTCGCAGTCGTCGTCCAGCCCGTTGCACTCCTCGGCCGCCGGCAGGCAATCGCCCCACGCGCAGTCCGGTCCGCAGGTCCGGGCGCCGATGCTGCTGCAGGTGGTGAGGCAGGGGGCGGTGTCGCCGGCGCAGCAGGTGAAGCCGTTGTCGCACCGCGTGTCGCAGTCGTCGTCCGCCCCGTTGCACGCCTCGGCCGGGAGCGGGCAGGCGTCCGGGGCGGGCACGGCGCACTCGGCCGAGCACGTGCCGCTGCCGGCCGAGCCGCAGGCGGTGGTGCAGGCGACGGGTTCGCCGGCGAGGCACGAGAAGTCCTCGTCGGTCTCGGCGTCGCAGTCGTCGTCGACCCCGTTGCACGTCTCGGCCCCGGCGGCGAGGCAGGCGTATTCGCAGCCGGGGAGGCCGTCGAGGTCCACGAAGCCGTCCCGGCATTCGAGGCCGCAGACTCCGGCCGTGCACACCGGGTCGGCGTTGTCGGCGGCGGCGCAGACGACGTCGCAGGTCGCGCAGTGCTCGGGGTCGGTCTGGGGATCGACGCACGAGCGGCCGCAGTTGAGCCTTCCGGCGGTGCAGCCCGGGGCGCAGGTGCCGCGGTCGCAGACGTCGAGCGGTTCGCAGGGCGAGCCGCAGGTGCCGCAGTGGTCGGGGTCCTGGAGGAGGTCCCGGCAGCCGGTGCCGCACCAGGTCTCGCCGGCGGGGCACTCGGGCACCTCCTCCGCGCCGTCGTCGGCCGCGTCGTCCGCGGTCGTGTCGCCGCCGCCGTCGTCGAGCACGTCCCGGGCATCGAATCCGGTGTCGTCGTCCGCGGCCGGGCAGCCGCCCAGCGCGGCCGCGGTGACGCACGCGACCAGGAAACCCCGCCATCGTCGTTGGACCCGCATCTTCACTCCTCCGTCGTCGGGCGCGCGCTTGCGGGCGCGCCACGACATCTTGACCCGAAAGGGGGGGATCTGTCCCGAAACTTTTTCTGCGGCAGTGCAGGGCGGAGCGAACCGGGGGACAGGGAAGGGGAAATGGAAAAGAGGAAACAGGAAACAGGAATTGGGGAGGGGGGGTCCGGCCCGGCGGTGCCGGTCGCCGTGCGCAGCGCGCTTCGGCGCCGGTGCTTCACCGGCCGGGTGGGAGGGCGGCGCGAATGGTCTCCAGGAGTTTTTCGGGGTGGATCGGCTTGGGGAGGAAGACGGTGGCGCCCGCGGCGAGGCCCTGGGCGCGGTCGGCCGCGGCGGCCTTGGCGGTGAGCATGACGATCGGCACGTCGCGGAAGGCGGGCATCGCGCGCAGGGCCTTGCAGACCTCGAACCCGGACAGGCCGGGCATCACGAGGTCGAGGAGCACGAGCTCGAAGGTCTCGCGGGCCGCGACTTCCAGGCCCGCCTTCCCGCCGGGTGCGGTGGTCACGGCGAAGCCCTCGGTCGAGAGCAGCTCCTCGATCGAGAGGAGCACCAGCTCGTCGTCGTCGATGGCGAGAATGCGATGGGTCATGACCCGTCCTCCCGGCCGCGGCCCGCGGCCTGCGGTTCGTGCGCGGGAATCAGGATGCGGAAGGTGGCGCCTTGTCCCGGCACGCTGTCGAACTCGATGCGTCCCTTGTGCTGCTCGACGATGCCGTAGGCGATGGCCAGTCCCAGGCCGGTGCCCTTGCCGACGCCCTTGGTGGTGAAGAACGGCTCGAAGATCTGCTCGCGGATCGCCTCGGGGATCCCGGGGCCGGTGTCGCCGATGGACACGGCCGCGGCGGGGCGGTCGCCGAGGGTGGCGCGGAAGGCGCGGATGGTGAGCACCTTGTCTCCCTCGCGGCCCTCCATGGCGTCGCGGGCGTTGGCGATGATGTCCAGGAAGACCTGTTCCAGGTAGCTCGGGTCGCCCAGGATGCCGGGGAGGTCCTCGCCGAAGTCGCGGCGGATCTCGATCTGGTGGTTGAGGAGCTGCTGGCCGGTGATGAGCAGGGCGTTCTCCAGCGGCTGGAGGACGGAGATGGGGCGGGGCTCCAGCTCGCTCTGCCGGGAGAACTCGCGCAGGTGGTTGACGATGCGGCCGATGCGGTCGTTGCACTTGTGGAGCACGTCGAGTCGCCGCTGGGCGACGGCGTCGTCGGCGCGGACGTCGCGGTTCATGACGTGCAGCAGGGCGGTCGAGGCCATGAGCGGGTTGTTGATCTCGTGGGCCACGCCGGCCACCAGGTCGCCCAGGGCGCGCAGCTTCATGGTCTGCACGAGGTGTGCCTGCGTGCGCTCCAGGTCGGCCTCGAGCTTCTTCTCGGCGGTGATGTCGGAGAAGATGCCCAGCGTCCCGCGCTCGCGGCCCTCGCCGTCGCGCAGGATGGAGGCGGAGGTGCGGATGGGGATGTGGCGTTCGCGGCCGACCAGGCTCATTTCCAGGTTGGCGACGTTTCCGGCCGCGCGGAGCAGGCGCATGATCTTGCGCGCCTGGTCCTTGCCTTCGACGTAGAAGCGCCAGATTTCGCGGCCCAGGAGCTCGTCGCGGCGGAAGCCGAGCAGCCGTTCCAGGGCCTGGTTGACGAAGGTGATCTTGCCCTGGTCGTCCGTGGTGACGATCCCGCTCACGGTGCTTTCGACCAGGCTGCGGTAGGTCTCGCGCGACTCGCGCAGCTCGGCGGTGCGCTCGTCGACGAGCTTGCCCAGGTTCCGCGTGTTGAAGGCGATCTCGTCGGCCATGACGTTGAAGGCGCGGGCCAGTGCGCCGAACTCGTCGCCCGACTGCGGCAGGACGCGGTGCGTCAGGTCCCCGTCGGCCATGCCGGCGGCGGCGGCCGCGAGCTGGCGCAGGGGGCGCGTGATGAGGCGGGCGAGCAGGATCGTGAGCACGACGACGAGCACGAGCGAGGCGCCGGCGATGGGCAGCACGCGCAGCTCGAAGTCCCCCACGGCGCGGTAGATCTCCTCCTCGTAGCTGCCCACCGCCAGGATCCAGCCCCAGGGCGCGAACCAGCGGTACTTGAGGATCTTCATCCGCGGCTCGGGGTCTCCCAGGGCCACGTTCTGCCACGGGTAGCGGATCGTGCCGGCGCGGCCGGGCGGCAGGCGCGGCGCGCGCTCGACGATCTCGCGGATGAAGGCCCGTCCGTCCGAGTCGCGGCTGTCGAGGATGTCGCGGCCCTCCTGCGTGGGGTGGACCAGGAGCACGCCGCGCGTGTCCATGGCGTAGGCGTAGCCGGTGCGGCCGACCTGGAAGCTGACGAGCACCTCGCGCAGGTACGCCATGTCCTCGGGCCGGGGCGACGTCCCGCCGTGGCCCGCGGCCAGCGAGCGCTGGCGCTGGGCGTCGCAGAGGCGCCACAGATGGTCGGCCAGGTTGGTCAGCTCCACCTCGGCCGACTCCCGCAGATCCCGGCGGAACGACCACGCGGCGACGAACTGCGCCACGAGCAGCGGCAGCAGCACGGCCGTGAAGGTCACGGCGAGCTTCGTGCGGACGCGCAGATCGCGGAAGCGGATCAAGGCCGCCGCGCCCCCAGCCGCGGGAAGGTGTGGGCGTGGTGCCATTCCACCACGCGCCGCGCCTCGTCCCGCGCCTTCTCCTTCGCCTCGCCCCGGGTCGGCATGGGGCGGTCCGCGAGGCCGTCCATCTCCGCCCCGAACATCATCCCGCCGACCAGCCCCGCGTACTCGTCCTGCGGCGTCCGCTCCGCCATCGCCGCCCAGGCCAGCGTCCAGCAGCGCGCCGTGCGGAACACGTCGTAGCCCCCGCCCCCCACGGCCACCAGCCGCGGCGCGAGCCGGCACAGGTCCCCCACGACCGCCTCGTACCCGTTCGTCGTGAGCCGCAGGTGGGTCAGCGGATCCGAGAGATGCGTGTCCGCGCCCAGCTCCGCCACCACGATCTCCGGTCCGAACGCCTCGAGCAGCGGCGGCACGATCCCGCGGAACGCCTCGACGTACACCTCGTCGTCCGTCTTCTCGGCGAGCGGGACGTTGACGTTGAACCCCTCCCCCTTCCCCTCGCCGAGCTCGGTTTCCGCGCCGCCGAACGGGTACAGCGTCGCCCCGGACTCGTGCAGCGAGATCTTGAGCACGCGGTCGTCCTTGTAGAACGCGTCCTGGACGCCGTTGCCGTGGTGGGCATCGATGTCGACGTAGGCGACGCGTTTCCCCCGCCGCAGCAGCTCCTCGATCGTGGCGCCCACGTCGCTGGCGTAGCAGAACCCCTCGGCGTGGTCCCGGAACGCGTGGTGGAAGCCGCCCACGGGGTTGAAGGCGCGGCGGGCCGTGCCGTCCAGCACGACCTCGGCGCAGCGCATCGTCGACCCGGCCGCGAGCAGGCAGAACTCCCAGATGCCGCGCAGCGGCGGGCAGTCGTCGGTGCCGATGCCGCGCGCCAGCATGGCGAGGTCGAACTGGCCCCCGCTCACGCGCCGCAAGACGTCGAGGTACTCCGGCTCGTGGAACAGGGCCAGGAGGTCCGGGCTCGCCGCGGCGGGCTCGATCTGGACGACGCCGTCGCCCCCGAGCAGCCCGTAGCGGCCGCACAGCTCGAGCATGTTGCGGGCGCGCATCGGCTTGAACGGATGCTGGTCGCCGTAGTCGAACCGCGCCAGCTCGTCGGCGTACACCAGCGCCGCCTTGTGGACGAATCCGGGCTGGGTGCTTTCGGCCAAGCTCGCTTCCTCCGCCTGGTCGCGTCCACCCCGCGGACCGCCGGAATGAAACCACAGATGCGCACGGATGGGAAAGGGCGGGAGGTGCGGCACGTGCGTCGAGGGCGGGAAGAGCGGGAAGGACGGCCGGATCGCTGCACTTACGGCGCGTCGTCGAACCGGATGCCGTGGAGGATCTCGTCCACGGCGGCCTCCAGCTCCGGCCATCTCTCGGCCGCGAGGGTCACGGTGACGCTGACGGACAGCAATGGGCGCACGAAGTTGAGCGAGGCGAACCGCAGCAGGCGGTCGCCGCCCATGGTTCCCTCGTAGTCGAGCCGCAGGGCGGGGACGCCCGCGACCTCGAGCCGTTCGGGACCCCGGACGATCCCGGCGCCCACGCGGTCCAGATCCGTCCGTGCGCGTTCGACGAGGGCATCCAGGGTCCGTTCCTCCAGGTTGGGCGCCGCGACCACGATGGCGTTGTCGGCGAACGAGTCCGTGCCGGCCCGCACCAGCACGTGCGTGCCCCGGACTTCGCGCACCGCCCAGCCGGAGAGGATCGGCAGCGAGACGCCGCAGCGCGGGATGTGCCAGCGGTCGCCCTCGACTCTCGAGGCGCGGGCCAGCTCGCTTTCCCACGCGGCCTCTTCGGCCGCCGTCGTCTCCGCGTCGTCCGCATCCTGCGGGGCCGGGTCGGGGGCGGCGGCCATCGCATCCAGCAGCCGGCGTTCGACGTCGGAGTCGCCGGCCCAGGCGAAGTCCACCACCCGCCCGTCGCGGCGATGCTCGCCCGCGTCGAAGAGGAATGCGCCGGCGAAGTCGAGCGCGTCGGCCTCGCGGTCCCACACGGTGCGCCACAGCAGCGCCTCGCCGCCGTCGGCGGTACGCCAGACGCGCCAGCGATCGCCGTCCCAGCCCAGGGCCTGGCGGCCGAGGTCCCGGCGGGAGAGGCCGCGCAGCGAGAGGAGCGATCGGATCATCGCCTCGCCCAGGGTGTCCTGGTACAGCGGCTGCGCCGGGCCCAGGTCCTCCGGCCACTCGGGAAGGACGACGGCGGCGGTCGTGTCGCGTCCCAGCTTCGCGGCGTGCAGGAGCTGCTCGGAAGACGCCGGGGGAGCGTCGAGCGCGGCGCGCACGGCGTCCCAGCCGCCCGCGGCGAACCGGGCGTGCATGTACCTCAGGCCTTCCTGGTACGCGGCGGCGCCGCCCTCCCCGCCCATGATGCGTCCCAGGCTGTAGTCCAGGTCCCCGGGGTCGAGGTCGCGCAGGGTGTGTCCGCCGCGTCCCAGGAGCAGGGCAATCGACACCGCCTCGGCCAGGCCTTCCATCAGGCACCGGCCGACGGTGACGCCGTCGAGGCTGGACTTGTTGCGTTCCAGGAACGCGATGAGGTCGCCCTGCTGGTCCTGCCAGGCGTGGACCAGCTCGTGCGCGACGAGCACCTCGATGTCGGCGAGCCGGGCGAGCGAGGTGTCGAGGAAGACCAGGGCGTCGCGGTCGGCTTGGTAGTAGGCGGCGGCCGCACCGGCCAGCGCGTCCACGGTGGCGCGGCGCAGCTCCGCGGCGTCGCGGCCGACGTCGTGGGTGAACAACCGCAGGAGCGCATGCAGCCCCTCGAAGTGTCCCGGCCGGAAGAGCATGTCCTGCTGCCGGTCGAGGTCCTCGCGGGTCTCCTCCGGCCCGCGCACTTCCAGCGTGAGCCGCGTCCGATCGACGGCGAAGCCGAGCGCCGCCAGCTCGGCGACCAGCTTGTCGACCACGGCCTCGTACGGCGCGACCTTCGGGTCGGCCGGCACGGCTGGGCGCGCATCATCGCGGGCAACGTCCGTCGGTTCCGCTTCCGACGGCCCCGGCGGGGCGCCGGGGGCCCGGGCGGGCGCAAGCCGGCTACCGGCGTCGGCGGTCGTGCCGGTCTCGACGACGGGTGCGCGGCGGGAGCAGGCCAGTGGCGGAAACAGAGCGGCTGCGAGGAAGATCCCAAGCAACGATCGACCTGGGATACGAGCCTTGCTCATGGCCGGGTTGCCCTCCTTCGCCGGGGATAGCATCGCACCCCGCGGGGCTCCGTGTCTCGCCTCTTGGTGTGTCGCCGTTGTTTGCAGCCGGCCCGGATGGTACAGATCCCGTCGTGGCGGCAGCGAAGAGCGGCAAGCCGGCCGGAATCGAACTGGCGTTGGTCAGGGACGCCGCGGTGGTGGAGGACGTACGTTGGCCGTGACCCCGAAGACGACGAAGCCTGCCCCTGGCACACGCGGCACCAGCGCCGCTACCGTCGGCTACGAAGCCGAGCTGTGGGAGATGGCCGACGCCCTGCGCGGCAGTATGGATGCGGCCGAGTACAAACACGTCGTGCTCGGTCTCATCTTTCTCAAGTACATCTCCGACGCCTTCGAGGAGCTGCACGCGAAGCTCGTGGCCGAGCAGGCGCAGGGCGCCGATCCCGAGGACCCGGACGAGTACCGCGGCGCGGCACATCCCGTCTTCTGGGTGCCGCCCGAGGCGCGCTGGCCGCACCTCAAGGCCCAGGCCCGGCAGTCCACCATCGGCCAGCTCGTGGACGACGCGATGGCCGGCATCGAGCGCGACAACCCGGCGCTCAAGGGCGTGCTGCCGAAGGACTACGCACGCCCGGCGCTCGAGAAGCAGCGGCTCGGTCAGCTCATCGACCTCGTCAGCAACATCCGCGTCGGCAACGCGGAGGCCCGCGCGAAGGACGTGCTCGGCCGGGTGTACGAGTACTTCCTCTCGCAGTTCGCCAGCGCCGAGGGCAAGAAGGGCGGCGAGTTCTACACCCCGCGCTGCGTGGTGAAGCTGCTGGTCGAGATGCTCGAGCCCTACAGGGGTCGGGTGTACGACCCCTGCTGCGGCTCCTCGGGCATGTTCGTGCAGTCGGTCGAGTTCATCCGCGCGCACTCCGGTGGCAATGGCAACGGCGGCAAGGCCAAGGGCGACATCAGCATTTACGGACAGGAATCGAACTACACCACCTGGCGGCTGGCCAAGATGAATCTCGCCATCCGCGGTATCGACGGCCAGATCGCGCACGGCGACACCTTCCACAACGACCGCCACCCCGACCTCAAGGCCGACTTCATCCTCGCCAATCCGCCCTTCAACATCTCCGACTGGGGCGGCGAGCGGTTGCGCGACGACAAGCGCTGGCAGTACGGCGTGCCGCCCGCGGGCAACGCCAACTACGCCTGGGTGCAGCACATCGTGCACCACCTGGCGCCCGCGGGCGTCACTGGTTTCGTGCTCGCCAACGGCTCCATGTCCTCCAACCAGTCGGGCGAGGGCGAGATCCGCAAGAACCTGGTCGAGGAGGATCTGGTGGACTGCATGGTCGCACTGCCCGGCCAGCTCTTCTACTCGACGCAGATCCCCGTCTGCCTGTGGTTCCTGGCAAAGACCAGGAAGAACGGCAAGTTCCGGGACCGCCGCGGCCACGTGCTCTTTGTCGACGCGCGCAAGCTCGGCCGCATGGCGGACCGCACGCATCGCGAGCTGACCGACGAGGATATCGCCCGCATCGCCGACACCTACCACGCCTGGCGCGGCGAGAAGGACGCGGGCCGGTACGCCGATGTCGCCGGCTTCTGCAGCAGTGCGCCCTTGGAGGAAGTGCGAAAGCACGGCCACGTGCTCACCCCCGGGCGCTACGTCGGCGCCGAGGCGCAGGAGGACGACGGTGAGCCGTTCGACGAGAAGATGAAGCGGCTGACCGCCACGCTACGCGAGCAGCAGGCCGAAGGCGCGAAGCTCGATGCCGCCATCGCGGCCAACCTGAAGGAGCTTGGGTATGGCTCGTAGGCGCCTGCGCCTGCCTGCCGGCAAGGCGGGGGGCGAAGCGGAGGGCCGGCTCGCCCTGGGTCGACGGGGGGAGGACGCCCGGTTTCCGGCCGCGCCAGCGAGGGCGGCATTGCCGGGGGACTACGCAGACGCCCTCGACGCCATCAAGCGCCGCATCCGGGAAGAGCGCCTGCGGGTCGTACTCGCCGCCAACGGGGCGATGGTCTTGCTCTACTGGGACCTCGGCCGGATGATCCTGGATCGGCAGGATCGCGCGGGCTGGGGGGCGAAGGTGATCGATCGGTTAGCGGCGGACTTGCGCGAGGCATTCCCCGGGATGAAGGGCTTCTCGGCGCGCAATCTGAAGTACATGCGCGCGTTTGCCGCGGCCTGGCCGGCGCGAACAATCGTGCAAGAGGCTCTTGCACGAATTCCCTGGTATCACCACATCGCGCTCCTGGAGAAGCTCGGCAATCCCGCCGAACGGCTCTGGTACGCCCGGCAGGCGGCGCAGCACGGCTGGTCGCACAACATCCTGGCGCTCCAGATCGACGGTCGCACCCACGAGCGCCAGGGCAAGGCCATCACCAACTTCCGCGACACCCTCCCGCCTGCTTCGTCGGACCTGGCCGTCCAGGTGTTCAAGGATCCGTACCTCTTCGACTTCCTCGGCACCGCCGACCCACGCCGCGAGCGCGAACTCGAGCAGGCGCTGGTGGCCCACATCCAGCGCTTCCTGCTGGAGTTGGGCACCGGCTTCGCGTTCGTCGGCCGGCAGGTGCCGCTCGAAGTCGGCGACCAGGATTTCCAGATCGACCTGCTCTTCTACCACCTGAGGCTGCGTTGCTACGTCGTGGTCGAGCTCAAGGCCGTGCCTTTCGACCCGGCCTTCGTCGGCCAGCTGAACCTCTATCTTTCCGCCGCCGACGACCTGCTGAGGCATCCGGACGACCAGCCCACCATCGGTCTGCTCTTGTGCCGGGCGAAGAACAAGGTCGTCGTCGAGTACGCTCTCCGTCACCTGAGGCGCCCGATCGGTGTCGCCGGATGGGAGACGAAGCTCGTCGAGAAGCTGCCGAACGTCCTGAAGGGAAGTCTGCCATCGGTGGAGGAGATCGAGGCCGAGCTGTCCGGTGATTTGAGGCCGACGTCGAGGACACGCAGGAGGAAGCCGTGAATCGCGTCCAGGCGCTGACCCTGGATGCCGTCATCGCGGCCAGCCTGAAGGAGCTCGGGTATGGCGGGTAAGTGGCGGGACACAACGCTCGGCGAGTTCCTTCGTTTGCAGCGAGGTCACGATCTGACCGAGGCAGATCGCCGTCCCGGTCTGGTGCCGATCATGGGTTCAGCCGGTCACAACGGATTCCATGATACGGCAAAGGCCACCGGTCCTGGCGTCGTCATTGGTCGAAGCGGGGTCGGCTCAATGGGCGTTGTTTCGTATTGCGCCACTGACTATTGGCCGCACAACACAGTCCTCTATGTCACGGACTTCTTGGGCAACGACGAACGGTTTGCGTACTACTTCCTGCACCATCTGAATCTACGGCGATTTGATTCGGGAAGCGCTCAGGCCTCTCTAAACCGGAACTACATCTACCCGATCCGCATCCGCGTGCCGCATCCGGTCGAACAACGCGCCATCGCCCACATCCTCGGCACGCTGGACGACAAGATCGAGCTGAACCGTCAGATGAACGAGACGCTCGAGGCGATGGCGCGGGCGTTGTTCAAGTCGTGGTTCGTGGACTTCGAGCCCGTGCGCGCCAAGGCTGAAGGCCGTGATCCCCGCCTTCCGAAGCCCCTCGCCGACCTGTTTCCGGATTCCTTCGCGGACTCAGAGGTGGGGCAGATTCCCAAGAGCTGGGGGTTGAGACAACTTGGAGACCTGCTGGAACTAGCCTACGGAAAGGCCCTGAAGGCGGAGGATCGTCACGGCGGGGACGTGCCCGTATACGGGTCAAACGGGCGGGTGGGGTGGCACGATGAGCGGCTCGCCGCAGGGCCGGGAATCGTCGTTGGTAGGAAAGGCAACCCAGGTGTCGCGACGTGGGCACCAACCGACTTCTTCGTCATCGACACGGCTTTCTATGTCGTCGCGAAACCAGTCTGCGGCAGCGCTCACTTCCTCTTCCATGTGCTTCAGACACATGATCTCGCATCCCTCGGCGCTGACTCGGCTGTCCCCGGTTTGAATCGCAACCTTGCGTACATGAGCTCCCAGGTTCTGCCGCCTCAGCGGCTCTTGGACAAGTTCGACTCGTACACGAGCTCGCTCGCCGCGCGCGTTCAGGATTGCAGTGAAGAATCCCGCACCCTCGCCGCGCTGCGCGATGCACTGCTGCCCAAGCTCGTTTCCGGCGAGCTGCGGGTGAAGGACCCGGAGCGGTTCATGCGGAGGGTGACGCCGTGACCTCTCTCCCGCCCTGGGCCAACGGTCCGTTTGAGCTTCTACTCCATGCGGAGGGCCACCTGCGTGGGGGCGACGACTTCGACCGACGAATCGCGCTCATCAGCTTCGACAACGCAGTCGAGGTGGCGATTACGACCTACCTCACGCTCAACCCCATCCAACGTGGCGGGCGTTCCTATCCGAGGGTCGACGTCGACAAGTGGCTGGACAACTACCACACGAAGCTCGACTTCCTCGAAGCTGAGATCGCGGCACGCGGCGTCTCATGGTTCGTGGAACGATCGCACATCGTTTGGGTGCACGATCATCGGAATGCGCAGTACCACGGAGACAGCAAGGGCACGCCCGAGAAGGCCGTCCTCAAGATCATCCGAGATGCTGCGATCTGGATCTTCTCGCTCTTATTCGATGCGAGCGACGCCGAGGCCGCGCTTGACAACGCGATTCTCGATAGGGCTGCTCCGGCCGCCCCCGCTCCGGAGAAGGCATTCGATGTCGCCATAGACGCGCAGTACGGGGTTATCGGAGTCGGCGACCAGAGCTACTACGCCAGTGAGTTGCTGTTCGCCGTGGACCACGCCGCCTACCGTGATCTCGGGGAGCGGTTGTGCGCGCCGGGTGACGATTCGACGCCCGGGACCGAAGGGGAAGCACCACGATGAACGACACTCGGTCGTCGGAGAACGTCGTAGAGGAAGCAACTCGCGCCTGGCGCGAAAGCCTCGGTTGTCCGGTCGCCCACGGCCTCGCGCCTCTCCGCAACAAGCTGAGCGACGGCCACGCACGGGTCCACAAGCCCGCTCCCCACCACGCGAGGCTGGTCGTGAACGCCGCGAAGACCGTCACCGCGTTTCGCGTCGACTCGTACGGCTACCAGACCGAGAACGGGCTGCACGGCACGCCGGCGCAACGAGCGGCGAAGGAAAGGCGATGACCCGGACCCCCCACGCCATCGTCCCCGCCCGCGGCGAGTTCCTCATCTACGTCGGTGACGACGGGACGTCGCGCGTCCACGTGCGCTTCGAGGAAGGGACCCTCTGGCTCAGCCAGAAGCTTCTAGCCGACCTCTACGGCAAGGACGTCCGGACGATCAACGAACACCTCCAGGGCATCTACCAGGACGGCGAGCTCGATCCCGGCGCAACGATCCGGAAATTCCGGATCGTTCGAAGCGAAGGAAATCGCAAGGTTTCCCGGATGGTCGACCACTACAGCCTGCCCGCCATCCTCTCCGTCGGCTACCGCGCCCGCTCCGCCCAAGGCACCCGCTTCCGCCAGTGGGCCACCGCGCGCCTCGACGAGTACCTCGTCAAGGGCTTCGTTCTCGACGACGAACGTCTCAAGTCCACCGCCTACCTGGGCGAAGACTACTTCGACCAGCTCCTCGAACGCATCCGCGACATCCGCTCCTCCGAACGCCGTTTCTACCAGAAGGTCACCGACATCTACGCCGAGTGCAGCATCGACTACGACCCCCAGGCCGACGTGACCCGCCGGTTCTACGCCACCGTCCAGAACAAGCTCCACTGGGCCATCCACGGCCGCACCGCGGCCGAGATCATCCGCGAGCGCGCGGACTCCTCGAAGCCGCACATGGGCCTCACCACCTGGAAGAAGGCGCCCCGCGGACCCATCCGCAAGGACGACGTCACCGTCGCCAAGAACTACCTCGACGAGGAGGAGCTGGCCGCCCTGAACCGCGTCGTCACCATGTACCTCGACTACGCCGAAGACCAGGCCCGGCGACGGCGCACGATGACCATGGCCGACTGGATCGCGAAGCTCGACGGGTTTCTCCAGTTCAACGAACGCAACATCCTCACGCACGCCGGCACGATCACCCACGACCTGGCGTGCGCCCACGCCGAGCAGCAGTTCGAACGCTACGAGGCCGACCGGCGGCGCATCCAGGCCAGCCGGCCGACCTCCGACTTCGACCGCGTCGTCGAAGAGGCGAAACAGCTCGAGGCCAAGTCCAGGACACCGAGGGCCAAGAAGCCATGACCCGCTGGTTCTCCGAATCCGTCGTCGAACAGGCAGCCCTCGCTTGGCTCGAAGCCCTCGGCTGGCGGATCAAGGACGGCGTCGAGATCGCCCCGGGGGACCCCGGCGCCGAACGCGCCGACTACGCCCAGGTGGTCCTGGAAGCACGGCTGCGCGACGCGCTGGGCCGGCTCAACCCAGCGCTGCCGCCCGAAGCACTCGACGATGCGTTCCGTCGCCTGACACGGCCGGAAGGCGCGGAGCTGCCGGCCCGCAACCGCGCCGTCCATCGCTTGCTGGGGGAGGGCGTGACGGTCGAATACCGCGCAGCAGAGGGCGAGATCCGCGGCGCGCAGGCGCGCGTCCTCGACTTCGACGACCCGAAGAACAACGATTGGCTTGCCGTCAACCAGTTCACGGTCACGGAGAACAAGCACACGCGCCGGCCGGACGTGGTGCTGTTCGTCAACGGGCTGCCGCTGGCGGTTGTCGAGCTCAAGAACGCGGCCGACGAGGACGCGACCATCTGGACGGCGTTCCAGCAGCTCCAGACCTACAAGGCCGAGCTGCCCTCCCTGTTCGCGTTCAATGAGGTGCTGTTCGTCTCCGACGGCATGGAGGCGCGGGTCGGCACCCTCACGGCCGGGCGCGAGTGGATGAAGCCGTGGCGTACGATCACCGGAGAACGGCTCGCGGATCCGCACTTGCCGGAGCTGCAGGTGGCGCTCGAGGGGCTGTGCGCACCCGGCCGGTTCCTCGACCTCGTGCGCGATTTTGTCGTCTTCGAGGATCAGGGCGACGGCAGGCTCGCCAAGAAGATGGCGGGCTACCACCAGTTCCACGCGGTGCGGGTGGCCGTCGACGAGACGCTGCGGGCGGCCGAACTGTACCGGGAGGCGGACGGAGTGGCGGAGTCCGGGCCCGGATACAGGGCGGGGGAGAGGCCCGGGGGCCGGCCGGGGGACCGCCGCGTCGGCGTCGTCTGGCACACGCAGGGCTCGGGCAAGAGCCTGACCATGGCCTTCTATGCCGGCCGGATCGTGCGCGAGCCGGCGATGCAGAACCCGACGCTCGTGGTGCTCACCGACCGCAACGATCTCGACGATCAGCTCTTCGGCACGTTCTCTCGATGCCAGGATCTCCTGCGTCAGCCACCCGTGCAGGCCGAGAGCCGCGCGCACCTGCGCGAGCTGCTCCACGTGGCGGCGGGCGGCGTGGTCTTCACGACGATCCAGAAGTTCGTCCCCGAGGAAGAGGGTGACCGGCATCCCGTGCTCTCCGACCGGCGCAATATCGTGGTGCTCGCCGACGAAGCGCACCGCAGCCAGTACGAATTCGGCTCGCACGTCGTGAAACGGAAGGATGGCACCGTCTACGTCGCCTACGGCTTCGCCGCGAATCTGCGCGACGCGTTGCCCCATGCCTCGTTCATCGGCTTCACCGGCACGCCGATCGAGCAGACCGACGCCAACACGCGTGCGGTGTTCGGCGACTACATCAGCGTGTACGACATCCAGCGCGCGGTCGCCGACGGCGCGACCGTGCCGATCTACTACGAGAGCCGGCTGGCGAAGCTGGCGCTCGATGAAGCCGAGCGGCCGAAGATCGACCCGGAGTTCGAGGAGGCGACCGAAGGCGAGGAGGTCGAGCGGAAGGAGAAGCTCAAGACCAGGTGGGCGCAGCTCGAGGCCATCGTAGGCGCCGAACGCCGCCTTGAACTCGTCGCCAAGGACGTCGTCGAGCACTTCGAGCAGCGGCTCGAGGCGCTGGACGGCAAGGCGATGATCGTCTGCATGAGCCGCCGCATCTGCGTGGAGTTGTACCGCCAAATCGCGCGGCTGCGGCCGCGGTGGCAGCACGCGGACGACGAACACGGCGCGATCAAGGTCGTGATGACCGGCTCGGCCTCCGACCCGCCGGACTGGCAGTCGCACATTCGCAACAAGCCGCGCCGCGAGGCGCTGGCCAATCGCTTCCGCGATGCCGCCGATCCGTTGAATCTTGTCCTGGTGCGCGACATGTGGCTCACCGGCTTCGACGCGCCGAGCTTGCACACGATGTACGTGGACAAGCCGATGCGCGGCCATGGGCTGATGCAGGCCATCGCTCGCGTGAACCGGGTGTTCAACGACAAGCCGGGCGGTCTGGTGGTGGACTATCTCGGACTCGCGCACGAGCTCAAGGCGGCCCTCGCCACGTACACGGAGAGCGGCGGCACGGGCCGCACCGCACTGGATCAGGACGAAGCCGTCGCCGTGATGCTGGAGAAGCACGAGGTGTGTCGCGGCCTCTTCCACGGCTTCGCCTGGGCGAAGTGGGTGACGGGCACGTCGGCGGAGCGCCTCGGCCTGCTGCCCGCGGCGCAGGAGCACATCCTCACCCAGGAGAACGGCAAGGACCGCCTGGCGCGCGCCGGACGGGAGCTCTCGCAGGCGTTCGCCCTGGCCGTGCCGCACGCCGAGGCGCTGCGCGTCCGCGACGACGTCGCGTTCTTCCAGGCGGTGCAGGCCGTGCTCGCCAAGCGCGCGCCGGGAGAGGCCAGACCGGAGGAGGAGCTCGACCACGCCGTCCGGCAGATCATCTCGCGCGCCGTGACGCCCGAGGGCGTGGTGGACATCTTCGCCGCCGCGGGCTTGGCGAAGCCGGACATTTCGATCCTGTCGGAGGAGTTCCTGTCCGAGGTGCGCGGAATGCCCCAACGCAATCTGGCGGTGGAGCTGTTGCAGAAGCTGCTCAAGGGCGAGTTGCGGACGCGACGGCGGAAGAATCTCGTCCAGGCGCGTTCCTTCGCGGAGTTGTTGGAGCAGTCGCTCCGCCGCTACCAGAACCGCGCCATCGAGGCCGCCCAGGTGATCGAGGAGCTGATCGGCCTGGCAAGGCAGATGCGCGAGGCGGACCGGCGCGGCGACGCGCTGGGCCTCAGCCAGGACGAACTTGCCTTCTACGACGCGCTCGAGACGAACGACAGCGCCGTGAAGGTGCTGGGCGACGACACGCTGCGCGGCATCGCTCGCGAGCTCGTGGCCTCCGTGCGGGCCAACGTGACCATCGATTGGACGCTGCGCGAAAACGTCCGTGCCCAGCTCCGCGTGCTCGTCAAGCGCATCCTCCGCAAGCACGGGTACCCGCCCGACAAGCAGGAGAAGGCTACGCAAACAGTCCTGGAGCAGGCGGCACTGCTGTCCGCGGATTGGGCGACGGCGTGAGGAGGGCGGCCGGACCGCGCGGGTTCTCAGCCCGCACACCGGACTTCCAGTCTCGCCTATCGCTGTTCATCCGTGCTCATCTGTGGCTCCCTTCTTCTCCCCCGCGGCGGTTGCGCCCACCCTCCGCGTGCGGGAGGATTCCGGCGTGAAGGACTTCCGGGGCAGGGTCGTGGTGATCACGGGCGCGGCGGGCGGCATCGGTCGCGCGACGGCGGGCGCGTTCGGGGGACGCGGCGCGGCGCTGGCGCTGGCCGACGTCGAGCGCGACGGGCTGGCGAGGGCGGAGGAGGAGCTGCGGGGCGCGGGCCGCCGCGTGCTGGCGCGGGTCGTCGACGTCTCCCGTGCCGAGGAGATGGAGCGCTTCGCCAACGAGGTGTGGGGCCTGTTCGGCCGCGTCGATGTCCTGGTGAACAACGCCGGCATCGCGCTCAACGGGTTCCTCGAGGACATGGAGCTGGCCGACTGGCGCCGGATCCTGGACGTCAACGTCTGGGGCGTCATCCACGGCTGCCACTACTTCTACCCGCGCATGACGCGGCAGGCGGGCGGCGGCCACGTGGTCAACGTCGCCTCGATGGCGGCGCTCGGACCCCTGCCGGCATCCACCGCGTACTGCGCGACCAAGAGCGCCGTGCTCGGCCTGTCCGAGGCGCTGCGCATCGAGGCGGCGCGCCACGGCGTCGGCGTCTCGACCGTCTGTCCCGGCGTCGTCGCGACCGGCATCGGCCGCTCGCTCAAGATGGTCTCCGGGGCTCCCGGTCGGACGACCGAGGAGACGCGTCGCGCGATCGAGACGATGATGCGCCGGCACGGCGCGCGGCCCGAGCGCGTCGCGGAAGCGATCGTCGGCGCGGTGGAGTCCGGCGCGCGGGTGGTCACGGTCGGGCCGGAGGCCTTCGCCGTCGACGCGCTGCGCCGCCTCAACCGCCCGATCTACGACGCGGTGATGACGCGCGTTCTGGGTGCGATGCTCGGCGGGAGGGGAAGCCACAGATGAACACGGATGAACACGGATTCCGGCGTGGCGGACGACCCGGACCCGCGCAACGCACTCGCGGGGAAATGCGCCCGTGACGAGCGGACCGGAGCCGGCGCGCCCGAGCCTTGCCGACGACTACCTGGAGCGGCTGAGCGTGCAGCGCCGCCGGCGGCGGCTCGGCGTCGCCGTCATCCTGGCCGTGGCCGTCGCCCTCGCCGTGGCCGGGATTGTCGTGTTGCACGCGGCGAGCCGCGGGCCGGCGGAGGGCGCGGACGCGGCGGAGGCCGTGCCCGAGGGGCCGTATGTCTTCGGGCATCCGGACGACCCCGCGGCCCTGGCGACGATCGATCACGCGAAGGTGCACGGCGAGCTGTTTCCGGGCTGGATCGTGGCCGCCGCGCACGCGCGCAGCTACGAGGCGTGGCAGGAGGCCAAGCGGGTCTTCTCCGGCCTGCGCGAGGCCGCGGCGCCGGACGCCAACCTCGCCGCGATCCTGGACGAGCTGCAGACGCTGGTCGACGAGAACGCGTGGTCGCACGCCTCGCGGATCCTGGTGCTGTACGAGGCGTGGAGCGACTACCTGGCGCGGAACGGCGTCGGGTACGAGGTGCGGGCGGTGGTGCACGAGGGGGGCAGCGCGCCGCCGTGGGTCGGCGCGCGGTTCTACGCCACGGTCGCGCCGCTCGGCGTGCGGGTCGGGGAGCACGAGGTGGAGGTGCGGCTGGTGCGGCGCACCGACGACCTGAACGTCCGCGAGCTGTACCTGGGCTCGGCCAGCGAGAAGGGGAAGGGCGTGCGGGTCGTCGTCGATCGCGTCTCGGACTTCGCGTTGCGCGAGCTGTGGCCGCTGCTGGCGCCGGTCCCGGCGGCGGGGGAGGACCCGTTGACGCCGCTCGAACGGAACCTGGCGCCGCGGGTGGCCGCGGACATCGAAGCCGCGCTCCCGGCGGACGCGGTGGCCGTCTTGCGGGACACGGCGGGGGCGCGCGCCTGCCTGACGCGCGTGGTTCGGCAGGTCGAGGAGCGGCAGGAGTGCGGCAGCCGCTACGGTTTCAACTTCATCCCGTGGAACGGTTTCTCCGCGGACACGCTGGCGAGCGCGGCGCGGCGCGCGGAGCGTTCGGCCGGCGACGCGTGCCCGGCGCTGACGCGGGAGGAAGCGGCGGACATGGCGCGGTGTTCGGCCGAGCCGGCGGCGGCGGCCGGGGTGCGTCCGGCGCTGGAGCGGCTGGTCGCCTGGGCGGCGCGGCACACCGTCGTCCACGAGGCGCGGCACGGGGCCGACGACGCGGCGGCCGAGGCCGGACGACCGCTGGCGTGCGGGGACGACACGGGTCTGTCGGGCGATTCGTGTCAGGAGCTGTCGGCATACCTCGCGGCGTTCGCGGATCCCGCCACCGGGTTCACCGCGGCCTTCCAGGCGTGTTCGTACCGGAACGACACGCTCGGGGGTCCCGCCGCGCGGGCGCTGGACGTGGCGTTCGCGCGTCTTCTGCCCGGCGGCTGCGAGTCGCCGCTGCCTCCCGGGTTCAAGGACGCCGCAGCCCGCCTGCAGAGGGAGCTGCTCGGCCGGGCCGAGCCGGTCGTGCTCCCCGCCGCGTACCCGGCAACGCTGCCCGTGCTGAGGTAGCGCGCTACTCCGCGAGCACGGAGACGCCGACGTAGCCGTCCGCGGTCGGGGTCCCGGAGACGTCGGCGGCGAAACGCAGCGACACGGCGAAGGTCTCGCAGTCCAGCGGGACCGTCACCTCGACGGTCGTCGCGCCGGCATCCGGGAGGAAGGTGAACTCGAGCGTCGCGCCCGTGATCGAGTGGCCGCGCAGCGTGCCGCCGGCGATCGCCGGCGGACCCGTGAAGGTCACGGGGTCGTCGTCGCCGTACGGCGACCAGGTCATCCTCACGGCCACCAGCCACTCTGTCCCTTCCTGCCGCCACGTCGCGTCCGGATAGAGCCGCTCGAACAGCGCGTACGCGCCGGGGTCGGCGCTGCACTGCATCGGCGGCGGGAGGGGATCGCAGACGATCGGGCAGCCGGTACACTGGCTCGCCGCACCGCCGGCCGCGCCGACGAGCAGCAGGCGGCGCAGGTGGCGCATCGTCTTCGAGCGTGCCGGCGACGGCGGCTCTCCGTCGTCAGGTCGCGCGTCCTCGGGCGCTTGCGGCTTTCCCCGGTCCTCGTCGCGGCTCATTCCTCACCTCCGTTCCGTGCAGCGTACGACATCGCCGCACTTCCGTGCACGCACTTCCCGATTTCGAGCGCGTTGGGGACGGGACGCGCGTGGACGCAGCGGGCGCCGACCGCCCGCTGGATCTCCTCCTCCAGCGCCGTCGCCTCGTCCTTGAGTTCCCGCTCCACGGCCCGCATCCGGTGCGACAACCCGGCCGCCAGGTCGGCCGCCGGCGCCGCCGGACCTCGCTCAACCACGTGCGCGAGAATCTCCCGCAACGCGGCGGCGGTGTCGCACGCCAGCCGCTCGCTCAGCGTCCGCGCCCGCGCCAGCCAATTGGGCCGGTACACCTCCGGATGGAACAGCCGCGCGACCTCGACGTCGTACCGCGTGCCCATGAGCCGGTTGGCCAGGGCGCCCGCGGCGAAGTTGCGCGGGTGGAAGCAGCCCATCGCCAGCGAGAACACCCGCTGCATCCGCTCGTCCCGCAGCCGGTAGTCCCAGCCCAGGTAGTCTCCGCGGCAGCGACCCTCGGCCTGCATCCGCTCCAGCAGCGGCGTCCCGGCGTACAGCTCGACCCGCCCGAAGTTGGACGGCGTCTCCGCGAACGCCTCCAGGAACGCCAGGTTGTCCTCCAGGTCGTCCGGCGTGGCGTCGGGGTCGAAGACCAGGAGGTTGAAGCACGGGAAGATGCCCAGCTCGTCGAGCTGGTCCATCGCGCGCCGGTTCTCCGCCCGCGTGACCCGGCGCGCGAGCGTGGCCAGTCCGCGGTCGGCATCGCTCTCCACCCCGAGGAACACGCGCGAGAGGCCGAGGCGCTCGCGCAGCGCCAGCAGCACCTCGCGCGTGAGGTCGTTCGGACGCGCCTTGACCACGGTCGCGATGCGGCCGACGCCGCGCGCCGCCAGGGCGTCCGCGAGCGCGTCGATCCGCGCCAGGCTGTCCGCGGGGCGGGGGAGGAAGAAGTTGTCGTCGTGGAAGATGAAGATCTCGGCCCGCAACTCGCGCCAGAGCCACGCCAGCTCGTCCGCGACGTCGTCGACGGGCCGCACGCGGAACCGCCGGCCGCCGCCGCCCTCGCGATGCCATGCGGCGATGCAGCAGAACGCGCAGCTTCCGTAGCACCCGCGGCTGCCGACGATCGGCGCGATGCGGTGGCCCAGGCAGGACGCCGGGGCGCCGCGGCGGTCGGGCCACGGCAGCCGCTCCAGGTCGGGCGCCCCGCGCGGCGGCGTGTCGGTCGGCCGTCCCTCCGCGTCGCGCAGCGTCAGCCCGGCGATGCCGTCGAGCGGCTCGCCGCGCGCGAGCGCGAGCGCGAGCGCCGCCGTCGTCTCCTCGGCCTCGAAGCGCACGATCGAGTCCAGCTCGGGGAAGTCCCGCAGCAGCTCGCGGCGGCAGAACGTGCCGAAGTGGCCGCCGCCGGTGATGTGGCCGCGATAGCCCGCCTCGCGCAGCGCCACGGCGAGCCCCAGGAAGTCCCGGGCCCGCCACTGGAAGGAGAGCGACAGCGCGACCAGCCTCGGAGGCGACGGGGCGGAGAGGACGCGCGCCCGCACCGCGGCCAGATCCTCCGGGACGTTGAACGGCACGATGGCGGTGGCGACGCCGGCGCGCCCGAGCGCCGCGGAGACGTAGCGGAGGCCCAGGTTCTCCTCGATCTCCGGCCCCACCAGGGCCGCCCAGGGCTCCGTGCCCGCCGCCGTCGTCATGGCCCGCCGCCGCTCCGCACGGACGCAAGGTACCACCATGCGGGGCGGGCGAAGGAGGAAACCACCGATGAGCTCCGATGGGCGCGCCCGGGCTGCGGACCCGAAAGAGGAAACCACCGATGAACACCGATGGACACCGATAGGGGACACGGGACCAGGGCGGCGTTCTTGACCGGGGCGGTGAGCTGTCCCAGGATGTCCCGCGTCGGCGAGGAAGGAGAGTGCGGGCATGCGTCACGCGTGGCGTGGTCGATCGATGGTCGTCGGAATCGGGCTTGCGGGGGCGCTGGTGCTCGGCGGGACCACGTGTGAGGTGCGCGAGTCCGTGCCGGATCGTGCCCGCCGCCCGGATGGAGTTCCGGGCTATCACTCCGGCAACACCGCGTAACCGCAAGGATCGCCGGGTTAGCTTCGACGCGCCGGCGCGGCACGGCCGTTGCTTCCGCCCTGGTGGGGCAATACGCAGCGCCCGCGACGGGCCGGGAGGGAAGCCATGGAAACGAGTCGGTTGCGCATCCGGACGGTCCGACGCTACCGCAAGGCCCGCTACCCGTCCCGAAGTCCGGCTGCCAAGCCCAAGCGGTCGGTCGGATCGACGGCTCTACGCGCTGCGGCGGTCCCGGCGGCCGCGCTCGCGCTTGGGGCCGGCGGTTGCGTCGAGACGACCGTCGAGGCTGGGGCCGACGGCGGCGAGGATGTGTCGACTCGCGTCGACGACGCGCGCGAGGACACGGGCGGCGGGCGCGACGACGCGGGAGGGGGATGGGATGACGCGTGGGTGACCGATGGGGTCGGAGCCGACGTCTCCCACCTGGTACGGCTGACCGAGAGCGAGGGTCGCGCCGTCATCCGGCAGGCGGTGGAAGAAGCGACCCGGGACGATGCGGATCCCTGCGCGGTGCCGACGCTGACCGAGCGGCTGAACGAGGACCAGACGATCGAGGTCGCGGGGTCGGACGGGGCGGTCGTCGGGACGGCCGACATGGACTTCCTGGCGCCGCAGGATCTGATCCGGGAGGGGGAGGCGTGCCCCCAGCGGCTCCGGCAGGCCGTGGGCTTCGAGTTCCTGACGTTCGAGGAAGGCGACCACGAGGAGGAGTCGGGCCTGGCCACGGGGTTCACGGCCGCGGAGCTCGCCGCGCTCGCCGATCTCCGCTCCAGCGGCAAGGCGGCGATGGAAGTGCTCGATGCGGAGCTGTTCACGTTCTGGACGTACACGTATGGCGACCCATCAGCGTACCGCGCGGAGGCCGAGGCGAACCTGCGGCAAGCCGTGCTGGAGCTGATTGCCGATCTTCGCCGGGACGGAATGCTCTAGCGTCCGGGAGGAATTGCCGCTCGCTACGGCCCGAATCCGCGCTGGAAGACGAAGTCGACGCGGCGGCTCTCGGCGCGTCCCTCCTCCGTCGTCAGATCGCCCTCGGGCTCGAACGCGCCGCGGGCATCGATGATGAAGCGCTCGCGCTCCACCCCGCGCTGCGCCATGTAGTTCACGATCGCCTGTGCCCGCTCGCCCGAGATCTCCATCGCGCGCCCCAGGCGCTCCAGCCCGTCGCTGTGGGCGACCAGGCGCACGACTTCCGTCGGCCGCAGCCGCAGCCGCTCGGCGACCGCATCGAGCAGCGACCCGGCGATCGGCGGCACCTCGCTCTTGTCCTCCTCGAAGAAGATGCGGACCGGGTTCTCGTCGGTGCCCTGCACCAGCTCCGCCGGCGCCGCGTCCTCGGGCGGCGGCGCCACCGCGTCCTCCTCTGCCGTCGCCTCGGGCTCCGTGCCCGCGTCGACGGGCGGCGGCGGCGCTCCCGCGTCGTCCGCGGCGACGCCGGCATCTCCGCCGGGCCGAGGCTCGATCGGCCCGGGTGGCCGCGAGCAGCTGCAACCGATTGCCGTACCGAGCGCCACGAGGACGACGATTCGCAAGATGCTCTCCCTCTTCCTATCGGTGTCCATCGGTGTCCATCGGTGGTTTCACTCTGCCCGCTACGGCGTCGGCGCCCGCAGGTCGCACTTCCCGGCGTTGCACCACGCCTCCAGTCCACGCGTCGCACACACGGGATCGACCACGCCGGCACATCGCGAGTCCCGACCTTCGAGGCACTCGGCGATCGGCGTCGTCCCGCCGTAGACGGTCAGGCACCAGGTCGAATCGACCTGCGCCCGGGAGAACGGCATGGGGCACCAGGCACAATCGGGCGCGCAGTAGGCCATGACGCAGTCCCCGTCGCCGCTGCAGGTGTTGTCCGAAGGGTTCGGATCGCAGACGGGGTGCTCGGGACATCCGAGCCCCGGCAGGACGGCCATGGCGAGGGCGAGGGCGAGAAGGCGACCCATCGTCCGCTACCATAACGCGTCCTCGGCCCGCGGAAAAGGGCGGGCGAAGGGGAGCGAGCGGTCGAGCGGTCGGGGGGAAGCGAGCGGTCGAGCGGTCGGGAGGAAGCGAGCGGTCGCGGGGAGGCGGGTGAACGCGGGCTGCGGGTCGTGGTACCGTCCGCGGCGCGAAGGGAGGACCGGGATGAAGTCGACGACCGAGTACCTGACGATGAAGGTGCCGGCGCGGATGGACATCGTGAACATCACCGACCAGGTGGAGCGCGTGGTCGCCAAGAGCGGCGTGCGCGAGGGGCTCTGCCTGGTCAACGCGATGCACATCACCGCCAGCGTGTTCATCAACGACGACGAGGGCGGACTGCACCAGGACTACAAGGACTGGCTGGAAGGGCTCGCGCCGCACGAGCCGACGTCGAAGTACCGCCACAACCGCACGGGCGAGGACAACGCCGACGCGCACCTGAAGCGCCAGGTCATGGGCCGCGAGGTCGTCGTGGCGATCACCAACGGCCGGCTCGACTTCGGCCCGTGGGAGCGCATTTTCTACGGCGAGTTCGACGGCCGGCGGTCCAAGCGCGTGCTGGTCAAGGTGATCGGCGAGTAGACTTCACCGCCGCCAGGAACTCGCGCATGCGGGCGATCGCCTCCTCGAGCTGCGGCAGTCCGGCCGCGTAGGCGCAGCGCACGAAGCCCTCGCCCGCCGCGCCGAAGGCGCCGCCGGGCACGACCGCAACGCGCTGCTCCTGGAGCAATCGCAGGGCGAACGTGCGGGAAGGGAGCCCGGTCGAGGTGATGTCGGGGAAGGCGTAGAACGCGCCGTCCGGGCGGTGGCAGCCCAGGCCGAGGTCGCACAGGCTGCGCACCAGGTAGTTGCGCCGCAGCCGGAACTGCTCGCGCATCGAGAGCCGTGCCTGCCGCCCGTGGCGCAGGGCCTCCAGCGCCGCTTCCTGCGCGATTGCCGGGGCGCAGAGCATGGCGTACTGGTGGATCTTGTTCATGGCGTCGATCAGCGACGCGGGACCGCAGGCGTAGCCGATGCGGAACCCGGTCATGGCGAACGGCTTGGAGAACCCGCGCAGGAGGATCGTCCGCTCGCGCATCCCCGGGAACGACACGAACGAGCGCGCCGGCTCGTCGTAGGTCAGCTCGGCGTAGATCTCGTCGGCGATGACGGTCAGGTCGTGCCGCTCGGCCGAGCGCGCCAGCTCCCGGCCGACGTCCTCGCCGAGCGTGCTTCCGGTCGGGTTGGCGGGGAAGTTGAGCAGCAGTGCGCGGGTGCGCGGCGTGATCGCGCGCTCGACGCCCCCGGGGTCGAACGCGAAGCCGTCGCGTGCCGCCGCCGGCACGGCCACCGGGACGCCGTGCAGGAGGAGGATCGAGGGCGCGTAGGACACGTAGCACGGGTCCTGGTGCAGCACCTCGTCCCCCGGCTCGACCACCGCGCGCAGCGCGAGATCGAGGCCCTCGGAGACGCCGACGGTCACCAGCACCTCGCGCTCGGGGTCGTAGCGCACGCCCGTCTCGGTCTCGACGTGGTCGGCGATCGCCGCCCGCAGGGGCAGCAGGCCGAGGCTGGGCGTGTAGCCGGTGCGGCCCTTCTCGAGGGCCCAGATCGCGGCCTCGCGCACGTGCCACGGCGTGTCGAAGTCCGGCTCGCCGATGGCCAGCGAGATCAGCCGCCGCCCGCGCGCGTCCGGCCCGCTCCCCGCGAGTCGGACGAGGTCGAAGAACTCGCGAATGCCCGAGGCGGGAAGCGCCGTCACGTGCGACGCGACGCGGCCCGGTCGATCGGAGGAAGAGCGGTGGAGCGGTGGAGCGGTGGAGCGGTAGAGCGGCGGAGCGGTGGATTGTCCCTGCGGCTCTGCGGCTCTGCGCGAGGTTCCCTTCCTCGCGACCGGCTTGCCGCGTGCGGTCACGGGGTCACGGGCATGCGCTCGGACGCGCCGCGCTGGTGGACGACCAGCCCGTGCTGCTTGTAGGGGCGCAGGATGAAGTGCGTGGACGTCGAGGTCACGCCCTCCAGCGGCGCCAGCCGCTCGGCGACGAAGAACGCGACCTCGCGCAGCGTCCGCCCCTCGACGAACAGCAGGAGGTCGTAGCGCCCGCTCATGAGGTACACCGCGTGCACCTCGTCGAACTCGGCGATGCGCCGCGCGACGCGATCGAATCCGCCTTCGCGCTCCGGCGTCATCTTCACCTCGATCACCGCCTTGACGCGCTCGCCAACAAGTTTCTCGTCATCGACGATGGCGCGGTAGCCGAGGATCGCGCCGTCCTGCTCGAGCCGTCGCACGCGGTCGCGCACGTCGGCCGCGGTGGTGTCGAGCGCCTTGGCGAGCTGTTCCGGGTGCGTGAGTCCGTCCTGCTGCAGGAGTGCGAGCAGGGGATCCGGTCCCGTCGCCGTCGTTTGGGACCCGGTCCGTGTCTCCGTCCTCTTCTTCGCCATGCTCGCCTCCCTCGCGGCCCGTGCGGCCCGCGACCGGAGTTTGTAGCACAGCGCACGCGCACCGCGAAAAACCGAACCCTCCCCCGACCGACCGCTTCCGCCTTCGCCCCACAAGGGGCTTCGGCGGGCAGGCCACCGCTCTACCGCTCCACCTACGGCGGCGGCGGGGGGCAACCGTCCGTCATGCACCCGGGATCGTCGGGGCAGCAGGGTGCCCGGCAGGTCTGGCAGGCGTAGGCGCCGCAGCTCGAGCAGCAGACGAGGCCTTCGCGGCAGGTCGAGAACTCGGCTCCGCCCGAGCAGTCCTGGCCGGGCTCGCGCAGAACGCAGGAATGGTCGTACACGCAGCCGCGGGACGCGTCGAAGTTGCGCAGCGGGCCGCAATCGCAGCCGGGGGCGATGCACGGCTCGACGCGGTTGGGGACGCCGCAGGCGTAGTCGCCGCAGGAGCAGCCGGGGTCGCCGGCGGAGCAGTCGTGCCAGGTTCCGCCCGTGGACGAGCAGATCGCGGGCCGGTCGGTGTCGGGGCAGGCCGGGTCGGGGACGCAGCCGCGGCCTTCCTGGAAGTTCGCGTGCGGGCCGCAGTCGCAGGAGTCGAGGCACGCGCCGCAGGCCCCGGGGGAGCCGCACGTGAAGCCGCAGAAGCAGTCGGTCATGGGGTGCCACGTTCCGCCGCTGGCGCCGCAGAGCATGGCCGGGTCGCAGGTTTCGGCGCCGACGAGGCAGCCCGAGCCGGGGAGGAAGGTGGCGCCGGGGCCGCAATCGCAGGAATCGTAGGGCGTGAAGCAGATGGTGGGGTTCGGCACGCCGCAGGAGAAGCCGCAGAAGCCGGCGGAGGCGGGGAACCACTGCCCGCCGTCGGCGAGGCACAGGGCGCCGTCGCATCCGGCGTGTGCGGCGACGCACTCGTCCAGGGACGCCCACGCGGCGTCGCAGTCCGCGCCGGCGCATTCGCAGCCCGCCGTGGTGAAGCACTCGCGTCCGTCCCAGAACGGGCCGAAGACGATGGCGCAGCCGCCGCCGTCGCAGACCCGTCCGGCCGCCTCCTGCGGCCCGCAGACCTCGCCGTAGCAGGACAGCCGGGCGGCGACGCAGGCCGCGACGTCGTCGTAGACCGCGTCGCAGTCGGCTCCGGCGCAGGAACACCCGGACCCCAGCGGCACGCAGTGTGTGCCGTTCCAGGCGACGCCGGGCAGGACCATCTCGCAGTCGCCTTCGGCGTGTGCGTCCATCGGCGCGCAATCGCCGCCGCCGTCGTCCGCAATGTCGCCGTCCGCATCGGGGCTTCCGTCGTCGGCCGGGACGTCCACCGCATCCCCGGCGGTCTCGTCGGCCTCCTCGGGCGCGTCCGGCGCGTCGGTGCCGTCCACGGCCTCGGCAGTCGAGTCGTCGGCGCCGTCGGGCCCCGCGTCGCCGGTGAGGTCCACCCCGCCCGAACACGCCGGTCCGAGCGCGAACAGGGTCACGAGCAGGAATCCGGGAGCGATTGTGGGTCGCATCGCGCACCTCCGCGCGGCCGATCATGCAACGTCCGTTCCCGGGGGGGAAGGAGGGAGGGGGAGGAGGGGGAGTTGTTGGTTGTTGGTGGGTCGTTCGGGTCGAGTTGTTGGTTTCGGGGCTTCGGCCTGGGGGCATCCCGGGGGGTATCCAGGCGGGCACGAAGCGGCACGGAGCGCGACGGCGGGGTCGGGGGGGCGGGGCGGACGCGGGGTGGAGTCCCGTTGGGGACGGGGGACAGGCCGCCGTTGGAACCACGCGGGGGCCGGGAACTTGCCCGGCTGGTTGGGTCTGCGTAGGCTCCGCGCATGGCCGAGCGGATGACCTACGAGGAGATCGAGCGGACATTCTCGGGAGAGTGGGTCGTGGTGCGGGACTTCGTCCCGGACGATTCCAAGATGATCAGGGACGGCGTGGTGGTCGCGCACACGCGCGACCGGGCAGAGGCCCACCGCGCGCTGTACACCTTCGAGGGGCCTTTCGCGATCTGGTGGGTCGGACCGCTGTCCGGCGACTATTGCGGCCACCTGCGCTTCTTCACCTGCGATGGCTAGCGTTCCCTTTCGTTCGGACGACGGCCTCATTCGCGTTCCCGTCCAGATCTGGGGCGTCGGCCTGGCGTCGAGCCCGCTCAGTTTCGTGGTCGACACCGGCACACCGCGGACCCTCGTCGATGTGGAGGTGGCTCGCCGTCTGGGCTTCCTTCCCGAGCGGGCGACTCGGCAATCCCGCGTCGTGACCGCCGTCGGCGCGGAACGGGGCTACGTCGTCACGACGCCCCGGATTCGGGCCCTCGGCTGGGATCGGGACGAATTCGAGATCGCGTGCCACCTCCTCGGTGCCACGGCCCGTGTCGACGGACTTCTCGGCGGGGACTTCTTCGAGGGCATGGTCCTCACGATCAACTACGCGGCAGGCGCGGTCGACCTGTCGCCGCCCCCGCCCGTCGCGCACCACGGCTGACGATCGTCTCTCTTCGTCCCGGCGACGAGCAGGCCGCGTTCGACCAGGGTCCACCCGGGTGCTACGGTTCGCCGCGTGTTCCGGAAGCGTCCAGACGCGTGGCGACCATGCCGGTGGTCTCGGCGGCGAGTGGGTCCCCGTCTCGCGGGACTGCCGTTCGTTGCCATGTGCGCGCTGACCCCGGTGCACGGCGCCGCGGACGAGGGCGACGGCACGGCGCTGCTGACCGTCAACAGCGAAGACCAGGGGTTGCGGATCTGGGTGCTCGAGGGGCCGCGCGCATGGCCTCGATCCCCGGCTTCCCCTGCGACGCCGAGCTTCCTTTGCGTGACGCCCTGCGAAGTGGAAGTGCCATCGGGTGAATGGCGAATGCGTGCCGGGGAATCGCACGAGTTCCGTGCGAGCGTCGGGTTGGTTCCCCAGCACTGGGTCGTATCGGACGATCGCGTGTGGATGAAGGCGTTGGCGGTGTTCTTCGACATCCTCGGTGGCGGCATGCTCGGCGGCGGCCCGGTGCTCATCGGACTTGGCGCCGCGTTCGACGCCGAGCCCCTCCTGACGGCAGGCGCTGCCATCGTGGCGGTCGGCGGGGCTCTCCTGCTATCCAGCATCCCGCTGTGGGTGTTGTGGCCAGGGAGCGCCGAACGTGTCGACCCCGACGGCGGGATTGCCGTCGACGGAATCGCACCATGGCTCGCCCTGGCATCGATCTCCGGCCAACCGGCGCCAGCCGCCGGTCTGGTACTTCACGCCCATTGGGCTGGTTGGTAGTCGCGCCGCGATGGGGCGACGAGGAAGTCTCGCCGCCATCGACTTGCTCCCGCGCCCGGAATGGGCAGAATGCCGCTCGTCATGGGACCCGGCCCCCGCTTCGCCGTCGCCGCGCTCGCCACCCTGGCGCTCGGCTGCGGGCGGACCGCGGGCGAGCACGAGCGCCGAGCAGACGGCCCGACTCCTTCCGGGGCGGCCCGGACCACCGCTCGACAGGGTACGGCGACGGAGGAAGCCGAGGACCGAAGCGCGGTCGATGGCGGAACCGCGCACGACGCGAAGGACGCGGGTAGCGACAGCGAGCCCCGGCCGCAGGCTCCGGCCCGCGGCTCGGAGGCGGACGGCGACTCCGGATCCGAAAACCGAAAACCGAAAACCGAAAACCTCCGCGCCGTCATCGGCGCGGACGGCTTCATGATCTGCGGAGAGCCTCCCGAGGGCATGAGCTGCATCCCCGGCGGCCCGTTCGTCCGCGGCAGCGACGACGGGAACCCGGACGAACGGCCGCGCGGCGAAGTCACGGTCTCGACGTTCCACATCGATCGGCACGAGGTCACCAACGCCGAATTCGGCGAGTGCATGGCCGCGGGCGTCTGCGAGCTGGCGCACCACTACGCGGGGTTCCACGCCGGCGACCAGCCCGTCGTCGCCATCGACTGGCTCAACGCGGCCGCCTACTGCGCCTGGGTCGGCAAGCGCCTGCCCACGGAGGCGGAGTGGGAAAAGGCCGCGCGGGGGGCCGACGGCCGGACCCACCCGTGGGGCGAGGAGCCGCCGACCTGCGAACGCACCCACCATGCCGATTGCGAGCCGCGGGCGTCCAAGCCCGTCGGCTCGTTCGCTCCTGGCCCGTGGGGTCTTCTCGACATGGCGGGCAACGCCTACGAGTTCGTCCAGGACTGGTACTCGGCGTGCTACCGCGGCTGTCCGGACGAGTGCGGCGACGAGTGTTTCGGCACCGACCCCAAGGGCCCGTGCGGCGGCGCGGCGCGATGCCCGGGCCACGATCGCCGCGTACTGCGCGGCGGCTCGTGGTTCTGGGAACCGGATCAGGTCCGGACCTCGAGCCGCCGGGGCATGCGCCCCGACTCCCGGGGCCACCGCCTGGGCTTCCGCTGCGCCGTCGACGCGCCGCCGCCCGGCCCGGTCGGCCCGCCGGCGCCGTCGGCCGACGGCATCGCCCCGCTCACGGCGGCCGAGCGCGCGGTGTTCGAAGGCGTGGAGGAGGAGATCCTCCGCGCCCGGCCCGTCGATGTCCGCCACTGGACGAGCTCGAACGAGTCGGACCACGCGCTGTGGTTCCCGACCGTCGCCGGTCTGGGCGGCGGGTACCTCGGCGTCGGCTCGGACCCGAACTTCACCCTGTTCGCCGCGGCGCGCTCCTCCTTCGTCTGGCTCATGGACTACGACACGGTCGTGCTCCAGGCCAACCGCATCTACCGCGCGCTGATCCTGGCCTCCGCCTCCCCGCAGGAGTTCCTCCTGCGCTGGGATTCCTTCGAGCGCAAGGTCACGGAGGCGGTCGTGGCGGAGGCGGAAGCCGGCGCGGAGGATCTGCCGGAGCTGCTGGTACAGCTGGACGACAACTTCGAGGAGGCGGGCAACTACTTCCGCAAGGTGGCGGAGCGGACCGAGGCCGGGGCGCCGGGCTCGTGGCTGGCCGACCCGGTGCTGTACCGCGTCGTGCGGCGGCTGTTCCAGGAGCGCCGCGTGCGAATCGTCGGCGGCGACCTGACGCGCGAGCTGCCGGGCCGCATTGCCGCGGCGCACGCGGCGCTGGGCGTGCCGCTGCGCGTGGTGTACCTGTCCAACGCCGAGCAGTACTTCGCGTACGGCGACACGTTTCGCGCGGCCATTTGGGCGATGCCATTCGACGAGCGTTCGGTGATCCTGCGCACGGTCAGCCGCTGGCTGCCCGATCGGTCGCGCCACGTGTGGCACTACCAGGTCGAGCCGGCGGGGCATTTCGTCGAGGTGCTGCGTGGCGGCGTGGAGCGTTTTTCGGATATGGAGGAGCGGGCGACGTACGTCCCGACCGGGGGATTGTCGTGGCTGGGGGAGGAGGAGCGATGATCGATCTCATCACCAGTCCGGAGGCGTGGGTCTCGCTGGGCGTGCTCACGCTGCTCGAGATCGTCCTGGGCATCGACAACATCGTCTTCATCAGCATTCTCACCGGACGGCTGCCGAAGGACAAGCGGCTGCGGGCGCGGCGGCTGGGGTTGGCCGTGGCGATGATCTCGCGGCTGGCGCTCCTGCTGGCGATCAGCTGGGTGATGAAGCTGCAATCGACGCTGTTCCACGTGTGGGTCGACTGGAGCGGCAAGGACCTCATCCTGCTGGGGGGCGGCCTGTTCCTGCTCTACAAGGCGACACACGAGATCTACGAGAACATCGAGCACCCGCTGGAGGGCGGGGAGCAGGTCGGCGCGGACCGCGCGCCCAAGGTCCGGGCCGCGGTCGCCTCGGTCATCTTCCAGATCATGGTGCTCGACATGGTCTTCTCGCTCGACTCGGTGATCACCGCCGTCGGGATGGCGCGCCACGTCCCGGTGATGATGGCGGCCGTGATCCTGGCGGTGATCGTGATGATGATCTTCGCCGGCCCCGTCGGCGACTTCGTGCAGGACAACCCTTCGGTGCGCATCCTGGCGCTCGCCTTCCTCGTGTTGATCGGCTCGATGTTGATCATGGAGGCTACCGGCCAGCACGTCTCCAAGGGCTACATCTACGCCGCGATGGGCTTCTCGCTGTTCGTCCAGCTCCTCGTGATGCGCCGCTCCTCCGTGGTGCGCAAGAGCCAGGTCGGCACCTCGCTGCCGCCTGGAACGGGCGGGGCGTCGGGCTGACACGCGGGCGCACTCGCGCCGCGAGGGCCGCCAGGCGGGCCTTGCGGCGCTACGTGACGCCCCTACTCTCGGGTGGGGTCGTTGTCCTGGACGACGCGGTAGCGCGCGTTGGCGGGGACCGTGAAGGTCTGCGTCGTGAGCGCGGCGTCGGGCCAGCGGATCGTGACCTCGGCCTCGCAGGCGGCGCCGAGGCCGAAGTGCAGGGCGAGGTCGCGCTGCAGGCCGCCCTGGCCGTGCCCGCCGTCGACGTCCTGGCGCTGCGTCTCCCCGCCCGCCGCGACCTCGACCCGCGCCCCGATCGCCGCCCGGTTCGTCCCCGGCCCGCCCTCCAGGCGGAGCTGGAGCCAGTTCGAGCCTTCGCCCAGGAGGTTCTCGAACAGGTGCACCTGCGAGTCCTCCTGGCACTCCTCGGGCGCGATGTCGCAGCGCATCCGCGAGTGGCCGACCAGGATGTCCAGGTCGCCGTCGCGGTCGAAGTCGGCCACGGCGTTGCCCTGGGCGCGGTAGTGCCGGAAGTAGTCGTCGGTTTCGACCCGGAGGAACTCCAGCGGGGCCTCCTGGTGGAAGAGGAGGGCGTAGTTGTCGGGGTAGTCGGAGGCGCCGATGTACACGTCGAGCTTCCCGTCGTTGTCGAAGTCGAACACGGCGCCGGTCATGTCGCCGTCGTTCCAGTTCTCGTCGGCGTGCACGCGCAGGAGGCCCGTCACGTCGTTGCCGGGCCGTTCGAAGACGACGTCGGGGTCGCCGGTGTTGACCATCAGCTCCGCCGGGTCGGAGCTGGACCCGACGTCGAAGTGGACGATCTCGTGGGTCAGGAGGTCGAGGTCGCCGTCGTTGTCGATGTCGGCGCATACCGTCGTTCCGGAATTCCCGCCCATGCGCCAGGGCTCGCGGTCGCTGGCGTGGTCCCAGCGGTACATGCCGCCGAAGCCGGCGAAGAGCGCCGAGCACATCGCGGCTCCCGGGTCCTCCGTCACGGTGTCGCACTCGGCTTCGGTCGGGTTGTCGCGGCAGTAGCATTGCGCGTTGAGGTTCGTGCGCCAGTCCTGCCGGTGGTCGTAGGCGTAGCCCGACGACACCGACGCGTTGACGTACTCGACCAGGCCGTCGGCCAGGGTCCCGCGCCAGAGGTGGTTCGGCGCCCGGCCGTAGGACGAGGCGAGCAGCTCGGGGATGCCGTCGTCGTTCAAGTCGCAGGCCGCGGCGGCCCAGCCCCAGGAGTGCCCGCGCGCCTCGTTGAGCGCCTCGGTCGCGCCCAGCGTCCACGCCTGGGTGAACAGGCCGCGGTCGTAGGTGACGTCGGTGAAGCCGCCCGTGCCGTCGCCCAGGAGCAGGCGATCCTGGAGGGGCTGGCCCGAGCTGTTCTGGTGCATGACGACCCACAGGTCGAGGTTCCCGTCGCGGTCGACATCGACGAAGGTGTTGCCCAGGGGTGCGCTGGCGAGGCGCGGGAAGCGCGCTTCGCTGGCTTCGGGTCCCAGGGAGAAGGTCCCGTCGCCGTCGTTGAGCATCAGCTCGCTGGTTTCGACCGCGGGATCGGTGGTCAGCCGTCCGTTGCCGATGAACACGTCCAGGTCGCCGTCGTTGTCGACGTCGCCGGTGGAGAAGACGGCGCCGGGCCGGCCCAGGCCGGGGTCGGGATCGGCGCGGCCGTGCAGGAGGCCGGAAGCTTCCGTTGCGTCCTCGAAGGAGCCCGCGCCGGTGTTGCGCAGGACCCAGCGGTGGCGGATGCCGCCGGGCGTGAAGTCGTCGGCCTCGCCGCTCTGGCGCGCGAAGACGTCGGCCCAGCCGTCGCCATCGATGTCGCCGACGGCGAGCACGACGGCCTGCACGCCGTCCAGGCCCCACTCGGCGGTGACGTCGCGGAAGGCAGGCGTCCCCGGGGCCCAGGCGGAGCCGGGATGGCAGACGGGGGGAGCGTCGTCCGCGGCGTCGCCGTCTTCGGACGCGTCCCCCTCCGGGGTGGTTTCGCCGTCGCCCCCGCGGTCCTCCGCGACGACGTCCGCGTCGGGGTTTCCGCCGCCGTCGCCGTCGCAGGCGGGCCAGGAGCAGAGCGGGAGGAGCACCAGGCTTCCGAGCCGTCGTGTCATGCGCGTCGTGATAGCGCGCCGCGGTTCGGCCCGCAACCGCAGGTGCGGCTCCCGGCCGCGATGTGCTAGCGTGGCGCCGCGAGCGGAGAGGGGAGACGCCATGGCCAGGAACGAGACGTCCCGGGGCACGCAGCGCACGGGAGGGACGCGCGCCGGGGGGCGCCGCGCGGCGGTCGCGGCCGCCGCAGGCGCGGGTGCGCGTCGGGGGAAGAGCGCCGGGACCGTGCGGAGCGGCAAGGTCTCGCCGGCGGCCGGGCCCTCCACGCCGGCGGCGCCGGCGCCGGGGCCGGTGGCGGTGGTGGGCGTGGCGGCGTCGGCCGGGGGTCTCTTCGCGGCGCGCCGGTTGTTCGCGGCCGTGCCGGCCGGGAGCGGGCTCGCGTTCGTGCTGGTGCAGCACCAGGATCCGTCGCGGCCGAGTCTCATCGTGGAGCTGCTCGAGGCGAGCACGTCGCTGGCGGTGGTCCCGGCGGTGGACGGCGCGTGCCTGGAGCCGGATCGGATCCACGTCACGCCGCCGGGCGCGACGGCCACGGTGCGCGACGGGAGGCTGGCGCTCGAGTCGCTGCCGCCGGGCCAGGCGGCGGTGCGGGTGGCGGACCGGTTCCTGGAGTCGCTGGCCGCGGATTTCGGGCCGCGCGCGGTGGCGGTGATCCTGTCGGGCGCGGGGCGGGACGGCACGGACGGGGCGGCCGCGGTCAAGCGGCGGGGCGGTCTGGTGCTGGCGCAGGAGCCGCGGACGGCGGAGTGCGACGCGATGTCGCGCAGCGTGATCGCGGCGGGCGCGGCGGACCAGGTGTTGCCGCCGGAGCGGATGGCGGAGGCGATCCTGCGTCACGCGCGCTGTGCGCCGGCGGCGCCGGCGGCGCCGTGCGAGGCGGACGAGGTGGAGCAGGTGATCGCGCTGTTGCGCGAGCGGGCGCACCGGGACTTCCAGCACTACAAGCGCGACACGCTGCGGCGCCGGATCCGGCGTCGTGCGGGCGCGCGGCGCGTGGGTCGCCTGGCGGACTACGTCGCGCTCCTGCGCGGCGACGAGCAGGAGCTGCGGGAGCTGTCGCGGGACATGCTGGTCACGGTGACGGCGTTCTTCCGCGAGCCCGAGGCGTTCCGGGCGCTGGAGCGGAGCGTGCTGGTGCCGTTGCTGGCGGAGAGCGGGTCGCCGCAGCCGCTGCGCGTGTGGGTCCCGGGGTGTTCGACGGGCGAGGAGGTCTATTCGATCGCCATCGTGGCGACGGAGGCGATGGAGCGGGCGGGGCTGCGGCGTCCGATGCAGATCTTCGGGACGGACATGAGCGACGACGCGCTGGCCAAGGCGCGCGCAGGGGTCTACGGGCGGGACATCGAGGGGGAGGTGGGGGCGGAGCGGCTGCAGCGGTTCTTCCAGCGCCACACGGGCGGGTACCAGGTGGTGCGGTCGCTGCGCGACCTGGCGACGTTCGCGCCGCAGAACCTGATCGGCGACCCGCCGTTCTCGCGCCTCGACCTCGTCAGCTGCCGCAACCTGCTAATCTACCTCGAGCCGTCGATCCAGGGCAGCGTGACGGCGCTGTTCCATTTCGCGCTGCGCCCGGGCGGTTTCCTGTTCCTGGGGCCGTCGGAGACGACGGGCCCGCACCAGGACCTGTTCGAGCCGATCTCCAAGCGCTGGCGGATCTACCGCCGTCTCGAGGGGCGCAAGGCCGCGCCGGTCTTCCCGCTCGAACGCGCGGCGTACGAGCCGCCGGCGGCGGGGGCGGCGGCTCCGGGCGGGCCGCCCGCGCCGGGCGGCGCGTGGGACCTGGTGCAGCCGCGGCTGCTCGAGCACCTCGGCGCCGCGGCGGTCATCGTCGACCGCGCCCACCGCATCCACCATCTGGCGGGTCGCACCGATCGCTACCTGGCGGTCCCTTCGGGCGAGCCGCAGTTCGATCTCCTGAGCCTGGCGCGGCCCGGCTTCCAGCCGCGCCTGAGGGCGGCGCTGCGCCGCGCGTTGGCCGAGGGTCGGGCGGTGCAGACGGGGCCCGTCACCGTGGTCCGCAACGGATCGAAGCTGCGCGCGCGCGCCACGGTGATCCCGCTGCCGGGGTCCGGCGGCGAGCCGCGGACGGCGGTGGTGTTGTTCGAGGACGTCCCGCGCGCGCGGGACGAGGCGCCGACCGAGGTCGTGCCGGTGTCGGAGAGCGAGCTGGTCACGGGGCTGGAGCGGGAGCTGAAGGAGACGCGCGACGAGCTGCAGACGACGATCGAGGAGATGAAGGCGGCGCACGAGGAGGCGCTCTCGACGAACGAGGAGCTGCAGTCGAGCAACGAGGAGCTGGAGACGTCGAAGGAGGAGCTGCAGTCGCTCAACGAGGAGCTGGCGACGGTGAACAACCAGCTCCAGGAGAAGCTGGACGAGCTGGAGGCGGCGAACACGGACACCGCGAACCTGCTCCAGAGCTCCGACACGCCGACGTTCTTCCTGGACGCCGAGCTGCGCATCCGGCGTTTCACGGCCGCGGCGCAGCGGGTGCTGCGCCTTCTTCCGGGGGATCTGGGCCGCCCGCTCTCGGACCTCACCTGGCGTTTCCGCGACGACGAGCTGCTGGCGGACGCGGCCGCGGTCCTGGGCGACGCGGGGCCGCGGGAGCGGGAGGTCGCCGGGGAGGAGGGCCGCGGGTTCCTGCGGCGCATCCTGCCGTACCGGGCGCCGGGCGGCGAGGTCACGGGCGTGGTGGTGACGTTGTCGGACGTGACGCGGTTGATCGAGGCCGAGGCGCGGTGGCGCCGGGTGGCGAGCGCGTTGCAGGAGAGCGAGCGGTTCGTCCACGCGGTGCTGGAGAACGCGCCGGTGGGGGTGCAGGTGTTCCGGGCCGACGGCACGTTCGACCGGATGAACGCGGCGCAGCAGCGTCTGCCGCCGCTGCCGCAGGACCCGGCGCGTCCGCCGCTCAACGTGCGGACCGATCCGGCGCTCGGGGCGACCGAGCTGGGGGCGGCGTTCCGCGCGGCGTACCAGGGGGCGGTGGTCGAGCTGCCGGAGCGGGTGTTGCCCGCGGCGAACGGCAACGGGGCCGCGGCGGTGGCGGTGGAGCAGCTCCTGTTCCCGATCCGGGACGAGCAGGGGTCGGTGCGGGCGGTGGTCTCGTTCTGCCGCGACGTCAGCGAGCGGCGGATTGCGCGCGAGTGCGACGCGCAGCGGCTGGAGAGCCTGGGCGTCCTGGCGGGCGGGGTCGCGCACGACTTCAACAACCTGCTCGTCGTGCTGCTCGGCCACCTCACGCTCGCCGCGGACGAGCTGCCGGTGCGCCATGCGGCGCGCCGGCATCTGGACACGGCGCTCGAGGCCGTCGATCGCGCCGCGGATCTCACGCGGCAGATGCTGGCCTATTCGGGTCGCGGGACGTTCGCGGTGCGGCCGGTCGATCTGAACGCGGTGGTTGTCGACAGCCTGCCGCTCTTGCGGGCGGCGTTGTCCAAGCGCATCCGCCTGCACCGGCGGCTGGCGAGCGGACTGCGGGCGATCGAGGCGGACGTCGGGCAGATCCGGCAGGTGGTGGTGAACCTGGTGGGCAACGCGGCGGAGGCGACGGGGGAGCGGGGCGGCGTGGTGGGGATCGCGACGCACGAGGTGACGATCGGGCCGCGGGGGCGGGAGTACGTGTCTCCGTCGGGCGAGCCGTTGGGTGTGGGGCGGTACGTGGTGCTGGAGGTGACGGACCGCGGCGAGGGGATGGACGCGGCGACGCGGGCGCGGATTTTCGAGCCGTTCTTCAGCACGAAGGCTGCCGGGCGGGGGTTGGGGCTGGCGGCGGTGCTGGGCATCGTGCGGGCGCACCGGGGTGCGATTGCGGTGGACAGTGCTGCGGGCAGGGGGACGAGGTTCCGGGTGGCGTTGCCGGCCGGGGCGGCGGGCGCGCGGCCGGCGCCGGTCGAGGTGCGTCGGGTGCGGGTTCCGGCGGCGTTGCCGGTGGCGACGGGTACGGTGCTGGTGATCGACGACGAGCCGCTGGTGCGGCAGGTTTCGGTGGGGATCCTGGAGCGCGGGGGGTTCCGGGCGTTGCAGGCGGGCGGGGGAGCGGAGGGGGTGGAGGTTTTCCGCCGGCGTGCGAAGGAGATCGTGGCGGTGGTGCTCGACTTGTCGATGCCGGGAAAGACGCCCGGGGAGATCCTGGCGGCCCTGCGAGCGATCGACCCTCGCGTCCCGGTGCTCCTCACTTCGGGCTACGCCGCTCCCTCCTACGACCCCACCCTCCGCGGCATCGCCGCCTTCATCCCCAAGCCCTCGACGCCCGAGGAGTACCTCGCGATCCTGCGCGGGGTGCTGGCGGGGAAGGGGCGGGGACCTCGGCTGCGAGATCGCTCGCCGGCTCGGCGAAAGGGGCGATGAGGCGGGTCGTCTCGCGACGCGACCAGAGATCCGCCGTCACGGCAGGGCGTCGCGCAGCACGACGAGGGTCTCGTCCGAGACCAGCCGGCGGGCCGAGAGATCCGCGAGCGACTCGACGAAGGCCGCGCGGGTCCATCCGCGCGCTTCCCGCAGGCGGCGCGCGACGCGCGCGGCGCCGGCCGCGGCGATGAAACCGCCGTCCAGCAGAACGGCCGCAAGCTGGAACGCCTCACGGGCCGCACGAACGACCGGACGGTGCGCCTCGAACGCCGACGGATCACGGCCCCGCGTCAAGAGCACGCACGCGCTCTCCACCCGTGCCCGCCCCTGAGCCCGCCGCGCCAGCTCGACCAACGCCGGAGGATCCGCGACCCCGGCGCCGGCGAGCGCCTCGGGCAGCGCGTCCGGCGCCAGCTCGCCGGCCTGCACCGCGGCCAGGCGCGCGAAGACCGACGCGTCCGATTCCCAGTCGTCACCGACCAGCACCAGCCGGGCACGCGGCGGCAGCACGGCGATCAGCGACCAAAGCGCCGTCAGCTTGTACTCCACCTGCGTGCGCAGCCTGCGGAACGCGCCGCGCAGCGCCAGCGCGAGCTGGTCCTTCATCACGAAGCCGTCGGGCTCCACCCCGTCCAGGAGCATGCGGCGGCGAATCACGCCCTCGAGCTGCGGCGGGCTGGCGGAGACGAAGTACAGCGGGACGCTCGCCGGCCGCGGCCCCGGCCCGCGACGGCACTCGCGCAGGACCGCCACGACGCCCGGGATCGTCCGCTTGTCGATCGCCATCTCCAGCGGAATGCGCAGCATGCCGGCCAGGCTGGAGAGGTCGGTGTCGAGGTACGTCTGGTCGACGTCCCACACGTGCACGGGCCCGTCGTAGTCCGCCGGCAGCGGACGCTCGTCGACCAGTCGCAGCGGGTAGCTCACGCGACGCCCGCGAGCCGCGGATCGATCCGCGGCTCCAGGCCGAAGCCGCCCAGGCGGTTGCGGTAGTAGTACAGGAGCGTGAGATCGCCGGGGAACAGCCGGTCGCCGCGGCGCGCCAGCACCGGGTCGGTGTGGTAGGTGCCGAAGTAGCGCAGCCCGTCCGGCACCGTCTCCTCGGGCTCGAACCCCAGCGGTGTCGGCTCCGCACCCAGCGCGCCGCTCCGCGACAGCTCGCCCAGGCCGTCCTTCAGCCGCTCCAGCGCCGGATAGACCTCGGCCAGCGGCACGCCGCCCAACTCCTGTGCGGTGCGCAGGAAGCGGAACAGGTCGCGGTCGAGCGCCCGGGCGCGCAGGAGGCCGAAGACGGCGAAGGCCAGGAGCTGCGTCGAGAGGAACGTCGCCTCCCGGCACAGCGCGCGGATCACCGACTCGCCGAGCCGGCGCGTGACCTCGGTCGCGCGCGCGGGGTCGAGCGCCAGGCCCCCGTCGTCGCGCAGCAGCCGCACGAGGTCGACCGGCGAGCCGCGGTCGTCCACGCTCGTGCCGTCCGGCAGGACGCGGTGGCCGAAGGGATCGAGCGGCTCGCCGACGCGCAGGACGATCCGGGAGTCGAGGGAGATGAGCTCCCGGGCGAAGTTGAAGATGCGTCGCGGCTGCGAGAACTCGTCGTCCTCGATGATGTACCGCGACTGTCCCGCCTCCTGGAGGTGGTCCTCGACGAGCGTCTGCGCCTCGAGCACGAGGCCGTACGAGAGCGTGCAGGGGACGACGTAGACGTTGGGCTTGGGAGCGCCGTTGCGCAGGTTGTTGGCAAAAGCCCGCAGGCCGGCGCCGAGCAGACCGAGCTTGAGCTTGCGCTCGACGGCGCCGGAGCGGCTGCGGGTGCCGCCGGGGAAGAAGAGGTTGTGGTAGCGGTATTCCAGCGCGACGGTGGCGTACTCCTTGAGCACCGACTTGTAGAGCGCGGCCTTCTTCTTGCGGTCGACGCGGTAGGCGCCCAGGTGGTGCATGAAGAACGAGAGCAGGGGGTTGGTGAAGAGGTTCAGGCCGGCGCCGTACATGAAGGGCGGGAGGCCCATCTTGTAGAGGGCCCAGCCCAGCACGATGGAGTCCATGTGCGACTGGTGGGTCGGGGCGAGGATGACGGTGCCCTTCGCGGCCAGGGCGCGGAGGGTGTCGACGGCGCCGCGGATCTCGACCTGGTCGCCCAGGTTCGGCAGGCGCGGCAGGCGGGAGAGCAGCGAGAGCGGCGAGATCGCGTTGAGCATGATGCCGGCGCCGACCGGGAGGACCTTCGTCGTCAGCGCGTAGATCGCGGGGTCGAAGTGGCCCACGACCTCCCGCGCGAAGCGCTCGGCCATTTCGCGCACCAGGCCGACCTGCTCGGTCGTCGACGACCGCAGCAGCTTGCGGCTGGCGTCGCGGTAGTACGCGCGCTGGCGCGAGGTTTCGCGCGAGGGCGGCGCCGCTTCCAGTCGTTGCCGTTCGTGGTACAGCACGTCCGCCGCGACGTCCTCGATGCCCGGTCCGCCGCCCGCCGCGTCGGCGCGCACGGCGTCCACCACCCGGCTCACGACCTCGACGACCGCCCGTTCCTGATCTTCCTTGCGCATGGATGGCCCCCGTGGATGCCCTCTCTTGCGACCGATCCGCATACCGCTTCCGGGGGGAAAAGGAAACCACAGATGGACACAGATGAACACAGATGCGGGCCGGCCGCGGTTGCCGCGGCGGGGCCATCCGTGGCAGGGTGCGCGGCGGGGAGCGGAGACGGAGGCGGCGATGACGGAACGGGAGCGGACGCTGGTCCGCGAGTTCGACGGCGCGCCGATCGCGCGGTTCTTCGGCATGACGCTCTCCTACCCGGAGCCGGGCGTGGCGCGGGTCGACCTGCCGTACAACCCGAACCTGGACCATGCGCTCCACGGCGTGCACGGCGGCGTCATCGCCACCCTGGCGGACATCGCGGGCTGGTTCGCCAGCGCCGCGCGGCGCGAGTCGGGCTGGGTCGCGACGGCCGAGTTCCGGGTGCACACGCTGGAGCACGTCGAGCGGCGGGCGCTTCACGGCATCGGGCGCGTGCTGCGTCCGGGGCGCGCGATCGATGTCTGCGAGATGCGCATCCTGGACGAGGGGCAGCTCCTCGTCGCGTACGGCACCGGGACCTTCGTCCCGCAGCCCAAGGTGCCGTTCGCGGGGGCGCCGGCGGCGGACGCGGCCGGGAAGCCGACCGCCGCGGGCGGGGGCGGCTGAGGGGCGATGGGCGAGCGACCCACGTGGCTGGCGACGGCGGCGCGGGGGACGGAGCCGATCCTGGCGCGCGAGCTGCGGGCGCTGGGGGCCGAGGACGTGCGCGAGGAGTCCGGGGGCGTCGCGTTCGCCGGCAGGTTCGACCTGGCGCTGCGCTGCAACCTGCGGCTGCGCACCGCGAACCACGTGCTCTTGCGCCTGGCCTCGTTCCCGATCGCCGGGCCCGACGAGCTGTACGCGGGCGCCTCCGACATTCCGTGGGAGGAGCACCTCACGGTGCGCTCGACCTTCGCGGTCTTCGCGCACGGGCGCTCGGAGGGGATCGGGCACACGGGTTTCGCGGCGCTGCGGGTGAAGGACGCGCTCGCGGATCGGATCCGCGGGCGGAAGGGCGAGCGTCCCGACGTCGACCCGCGGGATCCGGCGGTGCGGGTGGTCGTGCACCTCGCGTCGCGCGCGGCGTCGCTGTTCCTCGACACCTCCGGCGATTCGCTGCATCGCCGCGGCTACCGGGTGGCGCAGACGGAGGCGCCGCTGCGCGAGACGCTGGCGGCGGCGCTCGTGCTGTGGTCGGGCTGGGACCGCCGCCGGCCGTTGTGCGACCCGCTGTGCGGCTCGGGCACGATCGCGATCGAGGCGGCGCTCTTGGCGCGGGGCCGCGCGCCGGGCCTGGGGCGGCGCTTCGGCTTCCAGCGCTGGCCGGCGTTCGGGGAGGTCGAGGCACGGGCGTGGCGGGCGATGGTGGAGGAAGCGCGCCAGGAAGCGGCGGCGGGCGACGCGCCCGTCCCCGTCTGGGCCTCGGATGTCGATCGCGACGCGGTCGAGGCGGCGCGGGCGAACGCCGAGGCGGCGGGCGTGGCGCCGCTGTTGCACCTCTCGGTCGCCGACGCGCGGCGTTTCGACCCGCCGGGGCCGTCGGGGATGGTCTTGGCGAATCCGCCGTACGGCGAGCGGATGTCGCCGGGGGTGCGCGCGCTGGCGGAGTTGTACCGCGCGCTGGGGCGTTCGTTGCGGCCGCCGGGCTGGGTGACGATCCTGCTCTCCGGCCACCCGTCCTTGCCGCGGCTGTTCGGCGGCCGTCCGACGGGGCGGCTTGCCTTGCGCAACGGCGCGTTGCGGTGCGAGCTGCTGCGGTGGGAGACGGGGGGGAGGGGAAAAGGGAAACCACAGATGGGCACAGATGGACACAGATAGGGAAGGAGGAGGGGAGGGGAAGAATGAAACCACCGACGGACACCGATAGACACCGATGGGAGGGGGAACGGGTTGACTTCGGCGGGGGTGGGCACGCAGACTCGCGGCGGGTGCGCCGGCCCGGGGGCGTTTCCCGGCGCGCTTCGCGAGGTCGAGCCATGACGAAGGGAATCCGGTCGCTTGCGGTCGCCGTGCTCCTGTCCGCGGCGTGCACCACGCCCACCGCCGGCAACGTGAAGAAGGAGGGGGGAACGTCGTCGGATCCCGCGGCGCAGGAGCGGCTCAAGGCCCTGTGGGCGGCGACCACGGTCGGCGTGGGGATCGGCGAGGCGCACAACCTGGTGCCGCAGGAGACCGAGATGGTCAAGGCGGCGGTGGAGATGCGGAAGCGGCAGATCAAGGAGTGCTTCGAGCAGCCGGTACTGAAGCGCGGGTGCCGTACGGGCGGCTTGCCGGCGCAGTTCGACGCGATGTTGATGATCACCAGCGAGGGGTTCATCCGCGACACGCGCATCGTGCCGAACAAGAACGACCTGCCGAAGGAGTGCTACGACGGCGTCAACTGCGTGCAGGACGAGCTGAACCGGATCCAGGTCATCGGGCTGCAGCGTTTCCAGGGCGCGCGGCAGGCGTACATGACCGTCACGCTCCAGACTCCCGACGAGGCGGCGCTCGGGGCCGCCGACGCAGGCAACTGACCGTCGTTCTCAGCCGAAGGGCAGCTCGACGGCGGGGACGATGATGAGGACGACGCGCTCGTCGAGGCGGGTGACGTGGTCGCCCTGGACGACGATGGTCGCCAGGAACACGCGGGCGTATTCGTCGCCGGCGAAGCAGTCGACGTTCTGGAACTGGACCGTGAACTCGACGGTCGCGCCCGGCAGCACCTCGTAGAACGTGGATTCGTCCTTCCCCGCGGCGGAGGCCGGGTCGTTCTCGATCCCGGTCGGTCCGATCCAGCGCAGGGGGGTGATGCGGCGGATGAAGCAGGTGGCATCGATGCCCAGCGGGTCGCCCGGGTCGTCTTCGCTGAAGGTGTCGACGTCGAACGGCACGCGGGTCGCGAGCATCTCGATGGCGTCGACGACGCCGGTGCCCAGGCCGGCGCCGTTGGAGCCGATGTCGTAGATGAGGGGGATGCCCTCCAGGTCGACGGCGCCGGTGGCGACGACGGTGGCCTGCATGTCCTCCCAGGCGCTGTAGGTGGGGGAGTGCATGGAGTCGGAGGACAGGCCGAGCACCTTGCCGTGGATGCGGTTGATGGCATCGATGGCGTCGCTCCAGGTGTGCGGCAGCGGGGTGATGCCGGTGTAGGCGTCGGCGGAGGTGCCGGGGGGTCCGTTGTGGACCGGCGCGTCGGTGAAGAGGAGGATGATGGGGAGGGCGCCGGACCGGAAGCAGGGGGCGCCGCGGCAGTCGGGGCCGGCGTAGGCGGGGACCCAGGAGCCGAGTCCCTCGCCGGTGGCGGTCTGGTACAGCGCCTCGGTCTGGCTTTCCGGCCCGTCGGCGCCGCCGTTGGACGGGATGCGGTCCACGGCGGCCTGTGCGACGGCGACGTCGAGGGTCATGGTCTGCAGGAGCTCGAACGCGACGTCGCTGCCGCCGCCGTAGGAGCCGGTGGGGAAGTCGGCGTGCTGGCCCACGCCGAACGCGGCGTCGGCGATGCGGGCCCGGATCTCGGGGATGATCAGCGACGACAGGTTGCGCTGGATGTTGTCCGCTTCCTCGTACATCGAGCCGGTGGTGTCGACGAGGAAGAAGACGTCGGCGACGGAGATGTTCGTGCCGAAGTCGAGGTCGCGCTCCACGGGCGGGTCGCCGGGGGGCAGGATGAGGTAGTAGTCGTCGTCCGGGATGCCGCTGCCGGGGTCGGTCGGATCCGCGGTCGGGTGCGCCCACTCCGCCAGGTCGTCCCAGCCGTCGTCGTCGCTGTCGGGGTCGAGCGGGTCCGTCCCCGCGTCGCGTTCCTGCGAATCCGGCAGGCCTTCGCCGTCGCTGTCCATGTCCAGGAAGTCGGGCGTCCCGTCGTCGTCGGTGCTTCGCGGCGGCGTCGTCGGGTCATCGTCGCCGGCCTCCTCCGAGTCCAGGTACCCGTCGCCGTCGCTGTCGTCGTCGCGGAAGTTCGGGACCGTGTCCCCGTCGCGGTCGGTCGAGCCTTCGGCGCGGTCGAAGATGGTGTCGCCGTCCGAGTCGGAGTCGCGGTAGTCGGGGATGGCGTCGTCGTCGGTGTCGATCGGGTGGAGCGGGTCGTCGCCGACCTCCTGGATGTCCAGGACGGTGTCCCCGTCGTCATCGACGTCGCGGAAGTTGCCGGCGCCGTCGCCGTCCGGGTCCACGTCGCCCTCTTCCGTGTCGCTGATCGTGTTTCCGTCGGCGTCGAGGTCGCGGAAGTCGGGCACGGTGTCGTTGTCGGAGTCGTACGGCTCCGTCTCGCAGTCCAGGTCGCCCGCCTCGGCCGAGTCATCGATCGAGTCGGCGTCGGAGTCGTCGTCCTGGGAGTCGGGGGTGGTGTAGCCGTCGGTGTCCACCGCGCCGGCGCCCTCGTCGACGTTGAGGATGTAGTCGCGGTCGCGGTCGTCCCCGCCGTCGCAGTTGCGCGGGCGGGGCACATCGACCGCGCCGTCGCCGTCGGTGGAGACGTCGGCGTCGCCGCCGTCGCCTTCGAGGTTCGGGTCGGGGTCGGTGCAGGCCGTGAGGGTTCCCAGCGCCAGGATCGCAGCCA
>JACRCZ010000042.1 GCA_016218765.1 Deltaproteobacteria bacterium
CCGGCGGCCGAACCGGCCGCGCCTCCGCCGGCGGCTCCGTCGGAGGCCGATCCGGCAGGATCGCCGGCCGCGCCACGCCCCGACCCGGTCGAACCACCGGACCCGTCTCGATCAGCCCCAGCGAAAGCAGCCGCTCCAGCGCCGTCGCCAGCGACTCCCCGTCCAGCCCCGTGATCAGCTCGAGATCGCCCACCGACGTCTTCCCGTCGATCTGCGAGAGCACGAAGCCCTCCCCCGACGACAACGGCAGGTCGGCGAGCGACGGGGCCGCAACCCGGCGCGGGACCTCGGAGCGATGGCGATCCGTTCCCATCGAGCCGCCGAGAGTACCAAAGAGAGACGGCGCGCCTCAAATGGAGCCGTGGAGCGGTGGCTCAGCGGACCAGGAACTCCATGATGGCCTTCTGCATGTGCAGGCGGTTCTCGGCCTGGTCCCAGACCCGCGAGTGCGGCCCCTCGATGACCGCGTCGGAAACCTCCTCGCCGCGGTGCGCGGGAAGGCAGTGCAGGAAGATCGAGCCGGGCGCCGCCGCGGCCAGAAGCGCGTCATCGACCAGGAAACCGGCAAACGCCTTCCGCCGCTTCTCCGCCTCGGCCTCCTGCCCCATGCTCGCCCACACGTCCGTGTTCACCACGTCGGCGCCCGCGATCGCGTCCGCGGGACGATCGACCACCCGGATCTTCCCGCCCCGCCGCCGCGCCTCGGCCAGGATCCCCTCGTCCGGCCGGTACCCGGGCGGGCAGGCCAGGCGCAGGTCGAGCTTGAGCTGGCCGGCAGCCTCGATCCACGAGTTGGCCATGTTGTTGCCGTCGCCGATCCAGGCGTAGCGCCAGCGGTCGAGCGGCTCGCCCCTCTGCTCGGCCACCGTCTGCAGATCGCTCATGACCTGGCAGGGGTGCAGGAGGTCCGAGAGACCGTTGATCACCGGCACCGTCCCGTGCCTCGCCAGCTCGATCAGCGTGTCCTGCGAGAAGGTGCGCAGCATGATGAGGTGCACGTAGCGCGAGAGCACGCGGGCCGTGTCGCGGATCGGCTCGCCGCGGCCGAGCTGCGAGTCCTTGGCCGAGACGAACATCGGGTGGCCGCCCAGCTCGTGCACGCCGACCTCGAAGGAGACCCGCGTGCGCGTCGATGCCTTCTCGAAAATCAACGCCACCGTCTTCCCGGCCAACGGCGCCGGCGCCCCCGGCTTCCCACGCCCGGCCCGCAGCTCCTTCGCGCGCCCCACCAACGCCACGATCTCCCCGGGCGTGAAATCGAACATGGACAAGAAATGCCGCGTCATGATCCTGCCTCCCGCGGGCCGCCACCCCGCCCCTCCCCCGAACGCCCTACCGCTCCACCGCTCCACCCCCCCACCGCACTACAAGATGTACCGCGCCAGATCCACGTCCTGCACCAGATGCGCCAGCCTTCGCCGCACCTCCGCGCCGTCGATCCGCACCTCGCTCCCCGGCTTCTCCGGCGCGGTGAACGAGACCTCCTCCAGGAGCGCCTCGAGCACGGTGTGCAGGCGGCGCGCGCCGATGTTCTCGGCCCGGCGATTGACGTCGGCCGCGATCTCGGCGATCGCATCGACCGCGTCGTCCGTGAACGAGAGCGCGACGTCCTCGGTCGCCAGGAGCGCGGTCTGCTGCTTGAGCAGCGCGTTCTGCGGCTCGCGCAGGATGCGCACGAACTCGTCCTTGCCCAGCGGACCCAGCTCGACGCGGATCGGAAAACGCCCCTGCAGCTCGGGGATGAGATCGGACGGCCGGGTGACATGGAACGCGCCGGCGGCGATGAACAGGATGTGATCGGTGTGCACCGGCCCGTGCTTCGTCGTCACCGTCGTGCCCTCGACCAGGGGCAGCAGATCCCGCTGCACGCCCTCGCGCGAGACGTCCGGGCCGTGCCCCCCGCGCTCGCGCACCGCCACCTTGTCCAGCTCGTCCAGGAACACGATCCCCGATTGCTCGACGCGCGACTTGGCCTCGCCGACCACCGACTCCATGTCGATGAGCTTGCCCGCCTCCTGGTCGGCGAAGACCCGCAGCGCCTCCTTGACCTTCACCTTGCGCTGCCGCTTGCGCTGCCCGACACCGGGAAGGTTGGCGAACATGTCCTGGAACTTGAACTCCAGCTCCTCCATGCCCGAGGCGCTGAACACCTCGACCGCGGGCCCGCCCCGTTCCTGGACCTCGATCTCCACCGGTTCGCCGTCCAACTCGCCGCCGCGCAGCCGCGCGCGCAGCGCGTCCCTCGCCTCGCGGTCCGCCGCCGGGCTCTCCTCGAAGCTGCCGCGGGGACGCGACTTGAGCAGGTGCGCCAGCATCCGCTCCTCCGCGGCCTCGGCCGCCTTGTGCCGCACCCCCTGCTCGAGCTCGCCCTTGACCTCCCGGATCGCCAGCTCGACCAGGTCGCGGATCATCGAATCCACGTCGCGGCCCACGTACCCGACCTCGGTGAACTTCGTCGCCTCGACCTTGAGGAACGGCGCCTGCGCCAGCTTCGCCAGCCGCCGCGCGATCTCCGTCTTGCCCACCCCCGTGGGGCCCATCATCAGGATGTTCTTCGGCGCAATCTCGTCGCGCAGCTCCTGCGCCACGCGCCGCCGGCGCCAGCGGTTCCGCAGCGCGACCGCCACCGCACGCTTCGCCTTGTCCTGGCCGATGACGTAGCGGTCCAGCTCGGACACGATCTCGCGCGGCGTGAACATCGAGGCCCTGGGTTCGACGGGCTCGTCGGGCGATGCCATGAAAGGTCCTTTCCGGCGCGAGACCCGCGTCAGCCCTTGGCCGCCACGGCCTCGACGGTGACGTTGCGGTTGGTGAACACGCACAGCTCCGCGGCGATGCCCATCGCCTTCTCCGCGATCTCGCGCGCCCCGAAACTCGTGTTCTCCAGCAGCGCCCGCGCCGCAGCCTGCGCGTACCCGCCGCCGGAGCCGATCGCCGTCGAGTCGCCGTCCGGCTCCAGGACGTCCCCCGTCCCCGAAAGCACGAACATCCGGCGGCCGTCGGCCGCCAGCATCATCGCGTCCAGCCGCCGCAGCACCCGGTCGGAACGCCACTCCTTGGCCAGCTCCACCGCCGCCCGCGTCAGGTTCCCCGCGTGCGACTTGAGCTGGCTCTCCAACCGCTCGAACAGCGTGATCGCGTCCGCGCTCGCACCGGCGAACCCCGCCACGATCGCACCCTCCTCGCCCAGCCGCCGCACCTTCCTCGCGCCGTGCTTGACGATCATGTTCCCGACCGATACCTGGCCGTCGCCGATGACGACGATCTCGCCACCGCGCCGCACCGCAAGCACGGTCGTGCTCCGCCATTCACTGCTCGTGGTCTTCCTCTGCACGGCGCCGGACCCTAGTCACGCGACACCGCGGCGTCAACCGGTCCCCGTCGACTCTGCGGGCCCGTCATGGTACGCGGCGCCGGCAGCGAGGCGCGATGACGCGACGAGATCCGGCGGAACTGCGAACGATGGTGCTCGATCGGGGGTTCACCCCGGGCGTGCGCGACGTCCCCGCCCTGTTCGACCTGCTGGCCGACGCGGACGAAGATGTCGCGGACGGCGCGCTGAACGCCCTCGTCCGCCTCCAGCTCGCCGTCCTGCCCGCCGCGCTCGAACGGTTCCCGGCAGCGACGCCCCCGGCCCGCGCCCGCCTGCTCTGGCTCGTCCATCGCGTCGGACGGGAGTCCGAACAGACCCTGCGCACCCTCGAAGACGCCCTGGACGACCGGGACCCGGCCACGCGCCGCCGCGCCGCACGGGCCCTGGGCAAGCGCCCGGGCCCCCGCGCCGAGGAAGCCCTCCTGCGGGCCTGGAACACCGCCGCCGCTCCCGAGCTCCGCCGCACCCTCGCCGACGCGCTGGGCAAGATCGGCGGCCCAAGGGCGCTCGAAGCCCTCCGCGACGCCCCGGACGACGATGCGCTGTCGCAAAAGGTCGCCGCCCGCGCCCGCCTGATGCTCGAACGGACCGCCGGCCGCGCCGAGCCCTCGCGCATCGATGCCTCGGTCGCCCCGGAACGCCCCCTGCCCATCGCCTTCTTCTGCCGCGCCGGCCTGGAAGAGGTCCTGGCCGAGGAGCTGGGCGCGGCCTGGCAGCCGCGGATCGTCGCCCGCGGACGGGTCGAAGCGGTGCTCCACGGGACGCTCGAGTCCGCGTGGCGCGCGCGCACCGCGCTCTCCTTCGCCTTCCCGCTCGAGCCCCAGCCCCTGGGCGCCGCCCCCGACGCGCCCGCCGACGGCGTCGTCCGCGCGCTGACCGGCGATGCGGCATTCGCGCTCCTGCGCCGCTTCACCGCCGGCGCCATCCGCTGGCGCCTCGCCTTCGCCCGCGGCGGCCACCGCCGCGCCCTGGTCTGGGAGTGCGCGCGTCGCGTCGCCGAGCGCCGGCCCGAGCTGCGCAACGACCCGACCAACAGCACCTGGGAAGCCGTCGTGCTCGAGCGCCGCGGCGCCGCGTACGTCGACCTCTTCCCGCGCGGACTCGCCGACCCGCGCTTCGCCTGGCGCGTCGCCGACGTCCCCGCCGCCTCGCACCCGACTCTCGCCGCCGCCCTCGCCCGCCTGGGCGGCCTCCGCGACGACGACGTCGTCTGGGATCCCGTCGCCGGCTCGGGCGCCGAGCTGATCGAGCGCGCCCTGCTCGGACGCTCGGCCGCACTCCTCGGCACCGACACCGACGCCCGCGCCCTCGACGCCGCCGAGCGCAACGCCGCCGCCGCGGGCGTCGCGATCCGGCTCGAGCGCGCCGACGGCACGACGTTCGTCCCGCCCGCTCCTCCGACGCTGATCATGACCAACCCGCCGATGGGCCGCCGCACCGCCGAGCACCGCGATCTGGGCCAAACCCTCGAGCGCTTCGTCGTCCACGCCGCCCGCGTCCTCGCTCCGGGCGGGCGCATGGTTTGGATCTCGCCCCGGCCCGACGTCTCCCGGCGCCTCGCGGAAGAGCACGGACTCTCCGTGGACCTGGACCGCGAGGTGGACATGGGCGGCTTCACCGCGCGGCTCCAGCGCTTCCGGCGGACCCGGGGCTGATCTGCCGCTCTACCGCTCTACCGCTCCACCGCACTGGCTGCGGTCCCCAGCCAGGCGGCAAGCCGCGCGGCCAGCCGCGCCGTGCGCCCGTCGTCCCGCGCGGGACACAGCTCCACGACGTCGGCGCCGGCGAGCGTGCGGCCGGCCAGGACCCGCTCCAGCGCGTCGAGCAGCTCCCAGAACGAAAGGCCGTCCGGCTCCGGCGTGCCGACGCCCGGCGCGCAGCCGGGATCCAGCACGTCGAGATCGATCGTCACGTAGATCCGCTCGCCCACGCCCCGGAGCGCGTCGTCCAGCCCGCCCTCCCGCAGCCCGCTGCGCGTGAGCAGGCGCGCCGGCGGCGGACCCCGGCGCACCAGCAGCCCCCGCGAGCCGTCCGCGCCGCGGCCGTACACCTCGTCGATCTCCTCCCGCACGGCGGAACGAATGCCGACCTGGAGGAGCGGGTGGCCCCGATCCAGCGCGCGGCGCATGGCGCAGGCGTGGTTCCACGGCGTCCCCTCGTAGGCTTGCCGCAGGTCGGCGTGGGCGTCGAACTGCACAACCGTGAGCGAGGAAGCGTCGTCGAACGCGGCGAGCGCTCCCGCGGTCACCGTGTGCTCGCCGCCCACGAGGATCGGCAGCCGGCCGGCGCCCAGCAGCTCGCGCGTCCACTTCCCGACGTCGCGCCGCATGACGTCCGGAACGACGACCGAGCGGTGGTGCGCCTCGACCCAGGTCCAGCCGTCGACCTGCGCGAACCCGGGCCGCAGCGCGGTCCGCGCCGCCGCCTCCAGCTCCGCCGCGATGGCCTCCGGCCCGAACGCGCAGCCCGCCACGAACGAGGCCGTCGCCTCGTAGGGCGATGCGACGATCCCGCACGCCCGCGGCGGCAACCTCGCCCCGGCGCCCGGGGCCGGCGATTCGATCTTCTCGCGGGCCCTAGCCATCCGCGCCCGCCGGATACCGCTGCCGGTGCGCGAGCGCCAGCACGCGCAGTCCCAGCCGCGCGGCGACGAACGCCGGCAGCACGTCGCCCGCCGGGACGCACAGGCCCGTCAGCTCGGCGCCCAGCACCCGGCGCGAGGCGAACACGGCCGCCAGCAGCGCCGTCAGGTCCGCGTAGGCCAGGCCGCCCGGCTCGAGGTTGCCCGGCATCGGCAGCACGGAGGGATCCAGGACCCCGAGGTCGATAGCCAGCCAGACGTCCTGCGGCAGACCGGCGACCACCTCGTCCGCGGTCGCGAGCGTCGCGCCGGGCCGCGCGGCCAGACGCCGCGCGTCCGGCCCGGCCAGGTCCTTCGCACCGGCGAAGGCGCGCGCGCCTTCCGCGGCGAGCCGCCAGCCCGAGGAGCGCACGGGCAGGAGCTCCGCGGCGCGACGGGTGGCCGTGCGCGGGACGGCCCGCAGCCCGTGGCGGACGTCCTCGCAGCCGAGCACGCCTTCCAGGCGCACGACGCCGCAGCCTCCGAGCCGCGCCAGCCCGCGCGCGCTGCCGGCCAGGACCGCCGATTCGCCGCCGAGCAGGAGCGCGAAACGTCCGGCGCCGACGTGCGCCTCGACCGCGCCGCCGATCGGTTCCAGCGCGGCGTCCTCCGTCACGTAGTCCAGCTCCGGCGGCGGAGCGGTGAAGAGCCCGCGAACGGTGGGATCGCACCCCGCCTCCAGGTCGTGCGTCTCCACCTGTTGCGAGGCGGCGATGACGGCGGCGGGAGCGAGCCGCGCGCCGGGCGCCTTCGCGGCGCAGCGATCGAACGGGACGGGAAGCACGACGGCCCACGCGTGCGCGGCGTCCTCCGGATTCTCGGCTGTGAGGAAGCAATCCGTCATCGGTTCTCGGTTCTCGGTTCTCAGCCGGCGAGGCGGCCGACCGTCGCGATTCGTCGCGGGCCTAGAACAGGAGGACCGCCGCCGCAACCACCGTGGTCCACAGGCCGTCCTTGTCGCCCTCGGCGCTCTGGGTGATGCTGCGCGTGCGCACGATGCGGCCGCTCATGCGGTAGATCTCGCGCCGCTGGTCGTAGTCCTTGTCGGGGTCGAACTCGATGCCGAGGGTCGAGGCCAGCATGGTGGCGGCGAGGTCCTCGGCGTAGTCGCCGGCCTTCTTCGCCGTCTGCCCGAACCCGTGGTGTTCGGAAAGGTAGCCGTACATCGTCGGGTCCGCCGGCGTCGCCAGGCCGATCGAGGCGCTGACCAGGCGGTTCGGCTCGTTGGTCTCGGCCTGCGCGATGACCACGAACGTGATCTCGCCGTGGTGCAGATGCTGCAGCCCGCGCTCGCGGCTGATCACCGCGCAGCCCGGCGGGAAGATGCTCGACACGCGCACCAGGTTCAGCGGCGCAATGCCGGCACGACGCAACGACAGCTCGAACGACTGCAGCCGCTGCCGGTGCACGCCGCAACCCTTGGTGAAGAAGACGAAACGCGGAACCATCGGCAGCGGCATCGAACGCGGCGGCGTCGCCACCGGCGCCAGAATCGGACCGGGCGCGGGCGCCTCGCAGCCGTTCGGCGCCGCGTCGCCGCCCGCCCCGCCCGCGACCGCGACCGCCGGGTTCGCCCCGGCGTCCTCCTTGTCCTTCCTTCCCCGTGCCGTCATCGCCCGCCTCCAGCCGCCTTGTGCCAAAAGCCGGACCCAAGGGCAACAGGAATTGAGCGGTGGAGCGGCGGAGCGGTGGTGCGGTCGCAGCGAAAGGCCCGGAAACCGGCGGCGCTGGACAAGGTGCCGGACCGCCCGTAAACTCCACCGGCTGAGCGGGAGGTACCACATGACCCGAGCGATGAACCGAACGGCCCTGGCTGCGATCCTGGCGCTGGGAACCCTCACGGCCTGCACCGACCCCGACCCGAACCTCGAAGGCGACGGCGGCGACGCCGACGTCTCCACCGACGGCGACGGCGCGGTCGATGTGCCCCGCCCGCGCAACTGCGACGGCAGCAACGACCGCGACCGCGACTACATCCTCAACGTCGACGAGGGCGCCGGCGCGGTGGACACCGACGGCGACACCACCCCCGACTCCCAGGACGACGACTCCGACGCCGACTCGATCGATGACTCGGCCGAGGCGGGCGACCTGGACTGCGAGACGGAGCCGTACGACTCCGACAACGACACCGTGCCCGACTTCCGCGACCTC